>JAJNBG010000010.1 GCA_021155905.1 Bacteroidota bacterium | reverse complement strand
CCGATAGAGGTAGATTTTAAAGAAAAAACGCAGGAATTTAATGAAACAATAAAAAACTATGTTAGAACAAATAAATTTTACCACAAAAAGTATTCTTGAAACAACAAATAATTTCAAACCAGAAGTTGGAATTATTTTAGGAACCGGCCTCGGAGGATTAGTAAAAGAAATAAGCGCAGAATTTGTCATTCCCTACGAACAAATTCCAAACTTCCCGGTAAGTACTGTTGAAGGCCATAGCGGCAAATTGATATTTGGTGAATTAGGTGGAAAGAAAGTAATGGCTATGCAGGGCCGTTTTCATTTTTATGAAGGCTACACTATGCAGCAGATCACTTTCCCCGTGCGTGTCATGAAAGCGTTAGGCATTCATACTGTTTGCGTTTCAAATGCCAGTGGTGGAATGAACCCTGATTTTGAAATTGGTGAGATCATGATCATTAACGATCACATCAATTTATTTCCAACTAATCCGTTAATAGGAAAAAATATTGCTGAACTGGGTCCCCGCTTCCCGGACATGAGCGAAGCTTATGACAAAAAATTAATTGCTAAAGCATTGGAAATAGCCAAAGCAAATAACATTAAAGTAAGTGAAGGTTCTTACGCCGGCTTAACAGGGCCATGCTTTGAAACTCCGGCCGAATACCGCTACATCAGAAGAATCGGAGCAGATACAGTAGGAATGAGCACCGTACCTGAAGTGATTGTTGCCAAACATGGTGGTATGCGAGTGTTTGGTGTAAGTATCGTAACTGACTTAGGTGTTGAAGGTGATGTGCAAAATGTAAGTCATGAAGAAGTTCAGCACATTGCAAAAATGCAGGAACCTAAAATGACTCTATTGATGAAAGAATTAATCAGAAGTATTTAAAATAAATAATTTCAAATAAAGTCGCGAAACGGAAATCGTTTTAAGATTCTTATCCGGATTCGAAATCAAACTATTAAAAACAAAAAATGAAACAAACGCTTTTAACATTAACACTGATTGTCTCTTTAACTATCAAGGCAGATGAAGGTATGTGGTTACCACAGCTTTTAAATGCGATGAACATCAAAGACATGAAAAAGAACGGTCTGAAATTAACAGCCGAACAAATTTACAGTGTCAATAAATCGAGTTTGAAAGATGCTATTGTTCAGTTTGCCGGTGGCTGTACCGCCGAAATTGTGTCTAACCAGGGGCTCATTCTTACCAATCACCATTGTGGTTACTCTGCCATTGCTTATCACAGTACTGTTGAAAAAGATTATCTGACAAAAGGCTTCTGGGCAATGAACAAGAATGAGGAAGTGTATACACCAAACTTAAATGCCACTATTATCCAGCGAATCGAAGATGTAACGGCCAAAGTCTTAAAAGGGATTACAGCGACGAGTACTGAGGCGAAAAAAGATTCTATTATAAAATCCAATATTAAAATTCTGGAAAAAGAAGCGGTTACCGGAACACATTACGAATCTTTCATTAAACCATTTTTTTACGGAAACGAATATTATTTATTCGTAGTGGAAACGTTCAAAGATGTTCGCATGGTTGGTGCTCCTCCTTCTGCTATCGGAAAATTTGGTGGTGAAACTGACAACTGGATGTGGCCCCGTCATAACGCCGACTTTTCCGTATTCCGTATTTACGCCAACAAAGACAATAAGCCGGCAGAGTACAGTGCCGATAACGTCCCTTACAAACCAAAAAATGTGATTCCAATTTCTATCAAAGGATACAATCAGGGTGATTTCACCATGGTATATGGCTTCCCTGGCCGTACCCAGGAATACTTATCAAGTTATGCAGTTGACATGGTTATGAATGAGAGTGACCCTTTAAAAGTAGCTCTTAGAGAAAAAAGGCTAAACATCATGAATGCTGATATGTTACAAAGTGATGCAGTTCGTATTGCCTATGCGAGTAAGTACGCCAGTGTTGCCAATTACTATAAGAAATGGAAAGGTGAAATGAATGGCTTAAAAAATTATGATGCCGTTACTAAAAAACAATTATTTGAACAGCAATTCAATGAAGCCATGAGTTCCGATCCTGCTAAAAAAGAGAAGTACGGAAATTTGTTCCCCCAGTTACAAAAAGTGTATGCAGAGTACAGAATCCTGAATAAACAGGTAGATTATTACAGCGAATGTTTAATGGCTATTGATGCATTTAACTATGCACGTTTTTATACGACCTTGACAAACGAACTAAGAAAAAAACAAAAAGGCGCTAATAATACATTCGAAACCACGCTGGCCGAATATAAGAAAATGGGATTCTTCAAAAACTTTAATAAGCCCACCGATATTAAAATTTGCGAAGCCATGCTGAATGAGTACATCAAAGGAGTACCGTCGAGCAACCGTCCTTTTGTATTAGACTCTTTCATTTTAGCAAATAACAATGATGCGAAAAAAATGACCGACTTCTTATATTCTAACACCAATTTTGTTGATAAGGAAAAAGCGGAAGCAATGCTGAATGATTTTGAAAAATATACAAACCTTTATGAAAGAGATCCTGTTTATTATATTACAAGCGCGATCGTTAAATACTACAGCACCTCTGTTTTTCCTCAATTCCAATATGATGAGCGCGAGATCAACGAACTTCAGAAACTGTATATCCAGGGACAAAAAGAAATGTTTAAAGACAAAAAGTTTTACCCGGATGCGAATTCTACCTTACGGGTGGCTTATGGAAAAGTGAACAATTACAAGCCAAAAGATGGCGTTGAATACAAGCACTACACAACCCTGGATGGCATCATGGAAAAATATGTTCCAAATGATGAAGAATTTGATGTCCCTGAAAAATTAAGAGACTTATATGCGAAAAAAGATTACGGGCCATATGCAGATAAAAACGGAAAATTACCTGTGGCATTTACAGCAAGTAATCACACAACCGGCGGTAATAGCGGAAGTCCTGTATTTAACGCAAAAGGGGAATTAATTGGAACAAACTTCGACAGGAACTGGGAAGGAACCATGAGTGACATTATGTATAATCCAAACCAATGCAGGAATATTGTACTGGATGTTCGATATACACTTTTTGTGATCGATAAATTTGCAGGAGCAGGCTACCTGTTGAATGAAATGAAACTAGTGAAATAACTAAAACCAAATACAAAAAAACGCCTGTCAGGTTTAACCAGACAGGCGTTTTCATAAAGCCGCTATTTTTTCGGCGGCAAAGCAAAAGCTACAGCGTCATGCTCAAAATGTCCGTTATGTGCGCCATCACAAAAAGGTTTATTTTGCGATAAACCGCACCGGCAAATAGAAACTATTTCGCGCCCTCCTAAATCATAGGTGTTTCCGGCTTTATCTACTATTTCAAAATCGCCTTCAATGCGAACCGAACCGTTATTATTAATTGTAAGTTTTGTTTTTGACATTTCGTGTATATTTAATTTTCCTAAATATAGACAAATTAACACATTGGCTTCGCAGCATTTTTACTAATGTATATAATTAAACAAACACACAACCTAAATTAATAAGGAAAATTTTCATTTTCTAAAGCTTCTTTTCTTTACATTTAGATATTAAAAGTAAGCGTAAATTTTGCCCCTTCATTTTCTTTTCCTTCGGCAACAATATTTCCACCTAAACTGGTAACGTGATTATATACCAGGTAAAGACCAATTCCTTTGCTATCAACGTAATTATGGAATTTTTGATTCAGTCCGAATATTTTATCCTTTACCTTTGCCATCTCAAAACCCAATCCATTATCAGAGATAACCAATTGATTTGCTCCATTCGATTTGATCGCGGTAATAGAAATGACAGGATGGCGACCGGGAAATGCATACTTAATGGAATTGGTGATCAGGTTTAAAAAAATACTTTCAAGATATTCCTTATTAAACAAGATACTTTCGAATTCAGAAAAATCGTAACTAATTTCGGCCTTGGAAGTTTCAATTAACGACTTAATTGATACCAAAACTCTTAACAAACATTCCTTTATGTTCAGTTCTTCGACCTGTATTTTTAATCCGTCTTTATGATTCAGATCATTCACATAACCATTAAGGGTTTCGCTGATATTCTCACTGGCGTATTTTAAAAGTTTAATGAATTCCAAAGTTTCTTTGTCCTTAATTTTGGAAAGATCGAATAATCCGAAAGCAGAAAGTAAATTATTAACGGGTGACCTCAAATCATGGGCTGTTTTATAAGTCAGTTGTTTTAAATTTTTATTAACCCTGGTAAGGTCTGTCAAAAACAAATTGCGATCGTCCTCGTGCTTTTTTTTATGAGTAATATTTTTGGCAATGGCGTAAATCACTTTATTGGCATCGTCAGGGAAAGATGTCCATGACAGCCAAACAATTTCACCACCTTTAGTGATGTACCTGTTTTCAAAGTTAAAAAGTGGTGTGTTTTTGGTGAGTTCTGTCCGTACTTTGGCGGTAATAAGCTGATCTTCCGGATGAATAAAATCGTTTATAGGTCTTGAAAACAATTCTTCATTGGTAAATCCCAAAACTTTTGAAACCGCTGGGTTAATTCGTTTAAAAAACCCGTCATAGCCGGCTATACATAACAGGTCAGGAGATAACTCAAAAAAGGGTTCAAGTTTATAGGAAGAATCGCGGATTTTGGACTGGTCGCTCATTGCTTAACAAATATAAAGGAATCTCACGCTGTAAACTGAGAAAACATATAGGTGGTCACATTTTTAACATTTTCATCGCTTTAACATTTTAAAGCCAAAATCATAGGAAATTCAACTAAAAAGGGTGAAAAAAAACTTATCTTTGCGCCCATGTCATTTGCAGGAAAAACGGTATCCTTTCATACACTAGGTTGTAAACTGAATTTTTCAGAAACCTCGACTATTGCCCGCTTAATGCAGGAAAAAGGATTTCAAAAAATTGCTTTTGACGAAGGAGCTGATGTTTGTGTTATCAATACCTGTTCTGTAACTGAAAATGCAGATAAGGAATGCAAGCAAATCGTAAAATCAGCTCTTTCCAAAAACCCTGAAACTTTTATTGCTGTAGTTGGCTGTTATGCTCAGCTAAAGCCTGATGAAATTTCCAACATTGAAGGGGTGGATGTTGTCTTAGGCGCTTCTGAGAAATTCAAATTACTAAACTATATCAATTTTTCAGGTAAGAATATTCATACCGAAATTCATAACTGCGAGATTTCTGATGTGCATACTTTTGTAGATTCGTTTTCTGTGGGCGACCGTACCCGCTCTTTTTTAAAAGTGCAGGATGGTTGTGATTACAGTTGTACTTTTTGTACGATTCCATTGGCACGCGGCAAAAGTCGCAGCGATACCATTGAAAATGCCATTGCCAACGCTAAACGTATAGCTGAAAGCGGAGTAAAAGAAATCGTGTTGACGGGCGTTAACCTGGGCGATTTTGGATACGGTGTAGATGTCCATCAGGAAACACGAAAACGCAAAGAATATATTTTCCTGGACCTGATCAAAGAACTGGATAAAGTAGAAGGTATCGAGCGCATTCGTATTTCTTCCATTGAACCTAATCTCTTAACCAATGAGGTGATCGAGTTCGTGGCTGCTTCGCAACGGTTCATGCCTCACTTTCATATTCCCTTACAAAGTGGCAATAACGAGATCCTTGGCAAAATGAAGCGCCGTTACAAGCGTGAATTGTATCTTGAAAGGGTTGCTAAAATTAAACAGCTGATGCCGAATTGTTGCATCGGAGTGGATGTCATTGTTGGTTTTCCTGGCGAGACGAACGAACATTTTTTAGATACCTATAACTTCATCAATGCATTGGATGTTTCGTATTTGCATGTATTTACTTATAGCGAACGCGATAATACTGAAGCCATTACCTTAGAAGGCAAGGTGGATTATGCCGAGCGTAAACGCCGTAATAAAATGCTACGGATACTTTCCGCTAAAAAATTGCGTGATTTTTATGAGCAACAGCTGAACAAAGAATTTACCGTTTTATTTGAGCATGAAAACAAAAACAACATCATGCACGGGTTCACAGAAAACTACATCAAAATCTCCCATCCTTTTGAAGAATCATTGGTAAATAAATCCGTTTCCATCACCACCAAAGCATTGAATGAAGAAGGCTTTGTGACCGGTGATTTGGCTTCGGTTTTGGTTTAGTTTTTGGGGCGTTCTGATTCTTTTTATGCAAAGGAGCACCCAAATCATTCTGTTAAAAAAAACACCAAATAGTAAACAATCAGAGGTTTAAAACATTTTGAGTATTTCCCCCATTCTGCCTGTGTCCGGCTTATTTTTAAATACTGTAAAACATGGCAACTACCAAAAATAAATTCAGGGAAAAACCTGTGGACGATACTATCGTTCAGGAACCTGCGATTAACAAAAATGATATTGAAGAGACGGTATTGACCTCTTCCAAAAACAAATCCAAAGCATCAGCTAAAAACACCAATGCTTCTGCAAAGAAAACAGAAACCAAAAGTCAGGTGAATGAAACCAGAGCATCCTTACTGGATCGCTGGAATAAAGCCCTTGTGCTATATCGCAACGAGCGTACTCAAAAACTAATTGGTTTGTTGTTAATGATGGCAGGTGTTTATTTATTCATTGCCCTACTCTCTTATATTTTTACCTGGGAAAAAGACCAGGATAAAGTGTTGGGGCCTATGACTGAATTATTTGCCCTAGACACCAAAGTATTTAACTGGCTTGGAAAATCCGGCGCTTTGGTATCTCATTTGTTCATGTATAAAGGTTTCGGGGTTGCCTCTTTTATTTTAGTACCCGTGTTAATTATTTATGGTTTGCAAAAAGTATTGAACAAACAAATCACCAAGCCATCGGCATTTACCGCCAAATGGTTGTTTTTTCTGGTATGGACCAGTTTAGTGGCAGCTTTCTTTTTTCATGATAAATTATTTTATTTAGGTGGTGGTTACGGTTATATTTTAAACATCCAGTTATCCAACTATGTAGGAAGCATTGGCACATTGGCCATTCTGGCATTCAGTATGCTCGCCTTTTTAGTACTCAGTATCAACCTGAATTTCAATATTAAAAAAGATGTTTTGCCAAACCTCGACAATGAAGATGTGATTGAACAGGAACTGGAGGAGAAAGGCAATTCGATTAACCCGCACGCGTCAACGGTTTACGACACCACAAAAGAACCGGTATTAAGCAGGGAAGAAGAAGCGGCGCTGCTGAATTTCGAAGTTGTAAACACCCAGCAACCGATCGTTGAAGAACCACAACCTGTGGCTCCAACAGAAAACATTCTTTTGGATTTAGAAGTTGTCGCAAAACCGGAAGAGCCAAAAAAGAACCTGGATTTTGAAATCAATAACCCTGGTGCCGATGAAATTGTTCAGGTGCCTGAATTCGTGAAGGAAGAACCGAAACAAAATTCCATTTCCCTGGATGATGAAGTAAAGGCGGCTCAATTGGTGGAGGAATTCGGTCAGTATGACCCGACGCTGGATCTTGGTCATTACCAGTTCCCAAGCCCTGAATTACTGATTGATTATGGAACTGGTAACGCCCGTGTGAGTAATGAAGAATTAACGGCCAATAAAGACAGGATCGTTAATACTTTAAAAAATTACGGGATCGAAATCGATAAAATATCAGCGACTGTTGGTCCGACCGTAACCTTGTATGAAATTGTTCCAGCAGCGGGGGTGCGAATCTCCAAAATCAAAAATCTGGAAGATGATATTGCCTTAAGCTTAGCTGCTCTGGGGATTCGTATCATTGCTCCTATCCCGGGACGCGGAACCATTGGTATTGAAGTTCCCAACCAAACTCCGGAAATGGTACCAATGCGTAACATCATTGCTTCAGATAAATTTCAGAACACCACGCACGATTTGCCAATCGCTTTAGGTAAAACCATCAACAACGAAATTTTCATTGCTGACTTAGCGAAGATGCCGCACTTGCTCATGGCCGGTGCTACAGGTCAGGGTAAGTCCGTTGGATTGAACGCTATATTGGTTTCACTACTTTATAAAAAACACCCGGCGCAAATTAAGTTTGTGTTAGTGGATCCAAAAAAAGTAGAGTTAACCCTCTTCAATAAAATTGAGCGTCACTTTTTAGCGAAACTGCCAAACTCTGAAGACGCCATCATTACAGATAACACCAAAGTAATTCACACATTGAATTCACTGTGTATTGAAATGGATAACCGTTATGCTTTACTTCAGGATGCTCAGGTAAGAAACATTAAAGAGTACAATGTTAAGTTCATTAATCGCAAGCTGAACCCGAACGAGGGCCACAAATATTTGCCATACATTGTGTTGGTAGTAGATGAGTTTGCTGACCTGATCATGACAGCCGGTAAAGAAGTAGAAACACCTATTGCCCGTCTGGCACAATTAGCGCGTGCAATTGGCATCCATTTAATTATCGCGACGCAGCGTCCTTCGGTAAATATTATTACCGGAACAATTAAAGCCAACTTCCCGGCCCGTATTGCTTTCCGTGTAACAAGTAAAATCGATTCGCGTACCATTTTAGATGCAGGCGGTGCGGAACAACTGATCGGACGTGGTGATATGTTATTAAGTACCGGTAATGATTTAATACGTATTCAGTGTGCCTTTGTGGATACTCCTGAAGCAGAGAAGATCACCGATTTTATAGGATCACAACGCGCGTATCCTTCCGCTTTCTTATTACCGGAATATGTGGGTGAAGATGGTAGCGACGGCAAAGAAGAAATTGATCTGAGTGAGCGTGATAAAATGTTTGATGAGGCCGCTAAATTAGTAGTACAGTTTCAGCAGGGCTCTGCTTCTTTCTTACAGCGTAAATTAAAACTGGGGTATAACCGTGCGGGCCGCATTGTGGATCAACTGGAAGCTGCAGGTATCATCGGGCAGTTTGAAGGTTCCAAAGCGCGCGAGGTAAAGTGCAAAGACATGGCTCAATTGGATGAAATTATAAGAAGTATTAAGGAATAGATTTTGGAATTTTAAAAAAATAAAAAGTCCCATCTGCGTAGCAAATGGGACTTTTTTAATTTAAAGCCGACTAATGTTCTTTTCCAATCTCAAATTTCCATTCTTTAGAAAAAGCCTGTTGTGCATCAACTACTTCCTGGGAAACTTTTTTAGTTTCTTCATCCAGTTTTGTAATTAACTCTTCTACTTTCGAAATATCTGCATCCGTTACTTCGGAGGTATCTTTCGTCATAATGTCCACCATCTGTTTAGCCTCATTATCTGCCATCACATCTAAGGTCTTCACAAATTTGATCGCGGCATTTAAATAGTCTTTTTTATCAGCAAATCCGTCCATTTTATTAATATCTTCTACACATTTTTTGGATGCTTCAGAATAGTGGCTTTGAGTAAGCTTCAGAGAATCCATATTATGACCGTCTGTCTGGTCAAAGAAATTGTTTTGTGCCAGCGTAGCAATATTCACAATATCCATAATTTTGTCATTATAAGCCAAGGCATCTTTAGTGCCTGGTCCGCAGGAAACAAGGGCCAATAATCCTAAAGCGCCTATTGAGTAGATCAATTTTTTCATAGATGTGTTTTTTAAATTTTATAAATATAAAAAACTTTAGCAACACGAACATAAAAATGTGGATCTGCTGGAAATAACAAAATAAAAAAAGGCCATCCGTTAGGATAGCCTTTTTTATTTAATTGGAATTACTATTAGTATCTGTAAGCGTCTCCTTTGAAAGGGCCTTCTACTTTAACACCAATATAATCTGCTTGTTCTTTATTTAAAGTATCCAATTCTACACCGATTTTACCTAAGTGTAAACGCGCTACTTTCTCGTCTAAAATTTTTGGTAACACATATACTTTTTTCTCATAAGCTGCTGTGTTTGTCCATAATTCTAACTGAGCCAAAGTCTGGTTAGTGAATGAGTTACTCATTACAAAACTTGGGTGACCTGTAGCACAACCTAAATTTACTAAACGGCCTTCAGCCAAAACGATGATGTTTTTACCGTTGATGGTATACTGATCAACCTGTGGCTTAATGGTATCTTTAGTAGAACCGTAAGTTTTGTTTAACCAGGCCATATCGATTTCCGTATCAAAGTGACCGATGTTACAAACAATAGCACCATGTTTCATAGATTCAAAATGACGGCCAACAATGATGTCTTTATTACCGGTAGTCGTTACTAAGATATCTGCGATTTTAGCAGCATTATCCATTTTCATTACCTGGTAACCATCCATTGCTGCCTGTAAAGCACAGATTGGGTCAATTTCAGTAACGATCACACGAACTCCCTGAGAAGACAATGATTGTGCTGAACCTTTTCCAACATCACCATAACCTGCTACCACAGCAATTTTACCTGCCATCATGATATCAGTCGCACGACGGATCGCGTCAACTAAAGATTCACGACAACCGTATTTGTTATCGAATTTGGATTTAGTAACTGAATCATTCACGTTGATAGCCGGTAACAATAAAGTCCCTTTTGCCATACGCTCATACAAACGGTGAACACCTGTAGTTGTTTCTTCAGATAAACCTTTGATTCCAGCAGCTAATTCAGGGTATTGATCAAACACTAAGTTTGTTAAATCACCTCCGTCATCCAGGATCATATTTAATGGTTTACGGTCTTCTCCAAACCATAAAGTCTGTTCGATACACCAGTCAAATTCTTCCGCTGTCATACCTTTCCAGGCATACACCTGGATACCTGCTGCTGCAATAGCTGCTGCAGCGTGATCCTGTGTAGAGAAAATATTACAAGAACTCCAGGTAACTTCAGCACCCAAAGCTGTTAATGTTTCAATTAAAACGGCTGTTTGGATCGTCATGTGAAGACAACCGGCAATACGAGCACCTTTTAAAGGCTGAGTCGCTCCGTATTCAGCACGAAGCGCCATTAATCCAGGCATTTCTTCTTCTGCTAATTTAATTTCTTTACGACCCCATTCTGCTAATGAGATGTCTTTTACTTTGTACGCTAAGTACTTTCCTGTTGCTACTGCTGACATGTTTATTTATTAATTATTTGTTTATTTTTTGTAATTATGCAAAGATAAGACATAAGTTTGTAACGCTCAAACTATTAAGATGTTTATTTAACGATAATTGACGGATATTTTTAACATAAATAAAGACCTTTATTTCGGATTGCTGGATTTGAAAGCCTTTTCAGTTCGCGAGAATTTAAGCTCCAAACGGGAAATAGAAACCAAAGGACGGGAACACCTGATAAAACACCTTATAGATGCGGATTGTAAAGTTGAATACGACGATAAAGGGAAACCTTACCTCTCAAATGATACCAGGCATATTTCCGTTTCTCATTCGCATGACCGACTGGCTATTATTGTCAATAAGAGCGAAGCTACAGGCATTGATATTGAATTGATCAGAGATAAGGTTCTGAAAATAAAGCATAAATTTTTAACAAAAACGGAGCTCAGGGACGCCAATGATGACGTTGAAAAATTGTTGATTTACTGGGCCGCTAAAGAAACACTCTACAAAATATACGGGTTAAAAGAAGTTGATTTTATTGAACATTTGTTGGTGAAACCGTTTACAAAACATAAATTAGGGTCCATTATCGGTGAAATTAATTTACCAGGTTTTAACGAGGCCTTTGAAATGCATTATCAATTACTACCCGACTATGTATTGGTGTATGCCTTAAAAAAACTGAAGCTCTAATAAACACAAATTGCTAAAAAAAACAAAGCATACTCAACTCATTATTTTAATAGATCCGGATAAATATAATCCGGATCTGGTAAAGATGGCGAATCACACTGGTGTTTCCTACATCTTTGTAGGTGGCAGTTTATTAAAAAACAATTCGTTTGAAAAAACGGTAAAGTCAATTAAATCTCTCACTAAAATCCCTCTTATCATTTTCCCGGGGGATGAAACCCAGGTATCTAAATTTGCGGATGGTATACTGATACTTTCTTTATTATCCGGGAGAAATCCGGAATACCTGATTGGCAAACATGTAAGAGCGGCCGCGAAAATAAAAGCATCCAAACTGTTACCAATTCCTACCGGCTATATCCTGGTTCATGGCGCAAAAAAATCAACCACGGAAAAAGTTACCAAAACAAAACCACTTACAACAACGAAGGAAATCATTGATACCTGTGTGGCCGCTGAGTTGTTAGGCAAGCAATTGATTTACCTGGAAGCCGGGAGCGGTGCAAATAAACCTTTAAATGTGTCCATCATTAAAGCGATAAAAAAAAGTGTTTCCTTGCCGCTCATCGTTGGTGGCGGTATTGATTCTGTTGAAAAAGTAAAAAAAATATTGCTTTCAAAACCTGACTACATGATTATTGGAAATGCCCTTGAGAAAAGTCCTGATTTATTAATAGACATTAACCGGTTATTTTAATGCATTATTCATGTTCCTGCACAACCACTGTGCTACACAATCATGAATAAAATATGTAAGAATAAAAAAATAATAAAATCGATACATGAAACTCGTCGTTATAACACAATCCAAAACAAGCGATAATGAACTCGCTTCCATCGTTCAGATGTTTGAAGCAGGATTAGATACATTGCATGTGAGGAAAAACAGGTTCTCCACCAAAGAACTGGATGAATATATTAAAGAGATACCGGCACATTTTCACAACCGCATCATTATTCATTCCCATCATAAACTGGCTCTTAAATATGATTTAAAAGGATTTCATTTTACTTCAACGCATCTCAAGCAGAAATTCAAATTATGGTGGAACACCAAAATGATTTATCTAAGGAAACCGCGTTTAATTAAATCCATTTCTTACAAAAGAATTTCTGAATTGTATGAAGAACAAAAAGTAAAAACGGATTATTGTTTCCTTGGCACCATGTTCCATAATGTATCAGGAGAGCTATATAGCGGGTTTTACCCTGAAACCGTTAAGGCTGCAATTGATAAATCCGGAAAAAAAATATATGCCAGGGGCGGGGTGAATGAAAAAAGTATAGAACTGGCTCATAGCCTGGGTTTTCATGGCGTTGCGTTATACGGCCATTTGTGGAAAAGTACCTCGCCGTATACTAAATACATCGAATTTATCAGGTATTGCAAAGAGAAAAATATTCCGTTGGAATAAATTTTTATTTGTCTTTATCTATTTTACTTATAAATTTAAATATTAATATTCGATTAAAAAGTTGATTACTCATGGAAAAAGCCGCCCATTCAATAAAAAAAATAGCCATTCTAGGTGCTGAAAGCACGGGTAAATCTGTTTTATGTGAGCAACTGGCAAAACATTATCAAACCGTTTTTGTTCCTGAATATGCAAGAACCTATTTCGATGAGCATGACATCAATAATTACAATACAGATGATCTCGAAGTAATTGCCAAAAATCAATTAGAACTTGAAAATGAGTATCTTAAAAAAGCAACTAATTATTTATTTTGCGATACTTCCTTAATTACTGTAAAAATCTGGTCAACTCACAAGTTCAATAAAGTCCCTAAATTTATTACCAGTTCCATAAAACCAACTGATTACGATTTATACCTGATTGCCAATAATGATGTACAATGGACCGCTGACCCTCAGCGAAGAAATGAAGACCTGCGTGAACATCTGTTCAAATGGAATAAACATGAATTGCAGAAGTTAAACGTCGACTATAAGATCATTAAAGGAGTTGATGAAGAAAGACTACAATGCGCCATCAGCTTAATTGACGAAGCTTTTAAAAATTAAGTGATAAACTCCAGCACGCAATTTAAGAAAGCCTCCGGCTGCTCTGCGTGTACCCAATGCCCGCTATTATCAATAGTTTTCAAAATATAATCCGGAAAATACGTTGCAATCTCCTTCTCATCCGCTTCAGAAATATAATTTGACTTTTCCCCTCTGATAAATAAAGCAGGCGTGTCGCTTTTAAAATGTGGAACAGCAACGCCAATATTATTGTATTCAGTGGTGATCGTTTTCAAATCAAAACGCCAGTCCATTTGTTTGGTTTCGTCCTCCCTCCAGTAAATATTTTTCAGCAGGAATTGTTTGGTCCCAAAATCAGTGATGTATTGACCCAAAATCGCTTCCGCATCCTTCCGGGTATTAATTTCAGAAAAGTCAACGGCATTTAATGCTTTTAATACAGAATCGTGATGCGGTTCATAAGCACGGGGAGCAATATCCGCAATGATCAATTTCTGAGCTATATGAGGAAACAGTCTTTCAAAAAAGAGCAAAGTTTTCCCGCCCATGCTATGGCCCAGCAAAACAGGATCTGCCAGCCGTTTATCATCAATAAATACTTTTACATCTGCCGCCATCACCTCATAATTCCATACCTCGCTATGCGGTGATAAACCATGATTTCTCAGATCAAGGGTAAACACATGAAATCCTTTTTCAGCAAACCGTTTTGCCAATGTGTTCCAGTTATCACTTTGTCCAAAGAGCCCATGCAATATAATTAAAGGCTGCCCGGATCCGAATTCTCTAAATGCTAGTTTCATAATAAGTTTTTTGTTGTTTGATATTTGTTGTTTGAATTCCAGCAACAAATAACTTAAATCGAACAACTGTTTTTTTAATCTTCTATTTTCAAAATTAATTTCCTCAGCATATTCAATGCCGTCATCGCCGTCATGTGAATATTCCTTTGCCGGTTATCACCAAACACAAATTGTTTCTGAATAATTCTATCTCCATAAGCGACGGCAATCCACGTCGTTCCAACAGGTTTCTCTACTGTTCCTCCTCCCGGGCCTGCAATTCCAGAGACGGCAATAGCCACATCCGCTTTAAAAGTTAAAATGGTTTCTTTAACCATCGCTATTACGCATTCCTTGCTAACAGCCCCATGCTTTTCAAAAACAGAAGAATCCACTTTTAATAAATTGTTTTTAAATTCATTATGATACGGGACGATGCATCCGTTATAATAGTCAGAACTTCCGGCCACACTCGTGATCAGGTGCGAAATATAGCCGCCGGTGCAGCTTTCAGCGAGACCCAGTTTTAAACCTTTCTCCAATAATAATTGCCCGATTATTTCTTCAATTTTCGGTTGATCCTTTCCATACTCTTCATACCCGTAAATGTATTTTTCAATTAACGGCTTTACTTTCTCAGTTTCTGACTCAATTTTATTTTTTAATTCGGTTTCATTAAATCCTTTGCTGCTTAACCGTAACCGAACCATTCCCGGTGAAGGCAGGTAAGCCAGACTAATTTCCTTTTCTACAAGTGCATCTTCCCAATCACTTATCATTTCAGATAAAACGCTCTCTCCTATCCCCTGTGTCAGAACTGTTTTATGATAAATAAAAGGCAGCTTAAATCGTTTTTTGATTTCAGGCAGAACCGAGTCCGTCATGATTCCCTGCATTTCATATGGAACACCCGGCATCGATACAAAAATAGTATTGTTCTTTTCCATCCACATCCCCGGCGCGGTTCCATTCTTATTTCTCAGTACCAGACAACCATTGGGAACTTCAGACTGTTTTTTATTGATATCCGTAAGTTCCTTATTCCTTTTCGTAAAAAAAGAAGTCACATCACTCAATACATCTTCATTCGTAATCAAGTCCGTTTCAAGGTATTCACAAAACGTTTTTTTAGTGATATCATCTTTAGTGGGGCCAAGTCCACCGGTAACCAAAACCAGATCTGCTCGTTCAGAAGCATCGTCAAAAGCTTTGAGAATAGCCTCTCTCTCATCTGCCACGGAACTCATATGGATAACGCTAACGCCAATCAGGTTAAGCTGTTGTGCCATCCAAACCGCGTTGGTATTAGTAATCTGTCCTATCAGAATTTCGTTACCTATTGTTAAAAGTTCAGCGTCCATAATGTATAACAATTAATTATTACATATCTTTAATGGCGTAAAATTACGTTATCCGTCTTGCAAAACCTTATGAAAAAATATTTATTTTTTATCTGCGTAATCGCATTAACAACGGCTTCCTGTGATCCTAAAACACAGGAAGCGATTATAAAAACGTCAAATGATATTCTAAACAGTACTTCGACATCAGAATTAACTACAGAGGAAATTATAAGAGGATTAAAAGAAGCACTATCTGTGGGAACAAGTAATTCAACCGCACTGGCATCTCAATTGGATGGATTTAATAAAAACCCACTCATTTTTATCCCTTGGCCGGCTCAGGCTAGCTCTATGAAGGAAAAACTGATACAGATAGGTTTTCAAAAACAAGTAAGTGATTTTGAAACTTCTTTAAACAGGGCTGCAGAGGAAGCGACAAAAGATGCTGCGCCAATTTTTATTGATGCGATTACACAAATGACTATTAGTGATGGATTATCTATTTTAAATGGAAAAGATACCGCCGCTACTCATTATTTAAGAATGAAGACTTATAGTGCGTTGAAAGCAAAATTCTCGCCTGTTGTTTCTTCAGCTATCAGTAAAGTAAACGTTACAGCTTATTGGACGCCGCTAGTAAATACGTATAACTTAATTCCAGGAGTTACCAGGCAGAATCCTGATCTTAATGCATATGTGACCGATAAAACAATTAACGCATTAATGACTTTAATTGCCCGCGAGGAAACAAAGATCAGGCACGATCCTGCAGCAAGAGTCACTGAAATTTTAAAAAAAGTGTTTGGCGCGCATAAATAAAACCTATAAAAAACATAAAACAATGAAACAAAGATCAATTTATACAATAGCCTTCTTATCCACTGCGATAATTTGCAATGCCCAAAACTGGGGTAAAGTCTTAAATACCGCCAAAGACGCCGCGGTGACAAACTCTACAACTATTATTGAAACCGCTAAAACCAATACGAATGCAGCGGCAGTGATTAATAGAACGGAAGGATTATTAGGCGGTGCCGCTACACCAGCGGCTCCATCATTAACCAATGACGAAGTTATCAAAGGCTTAAAAGAGGCATTAACCGTTGGAACAAATAATTCTTCGGGAATGGCATCCAAAGCAGACGGTTATTTAAAAAACCCAAAGTTATTTATTCCTTGGCCTGCTGAAGCAAAAGACATGAGGGCTAAACTGATTAAAATGGGCATGCAGAAAAAAGTAACCGAGTTTGAAACATCACTTAATCGCGCCGCCGAAGAGGCTGCTAAAAAAGCTGCTCCTGTTTTTGTGGATGCGGTTACAGGAATGAGCATAGGTGATGGTTTTGCTATTTTGAACGGCGCTGATTCGGCTGCGACACATTACTTAAGAGAAAAAACATTTGCTCCATTAAAAGCCCAGTTTATGCCCGTTGTAAAAGAAGCCATCGCTAAAGTAAAAGTGACCAGCTATTGGACACCTTTAGCCACGGCCTATAATAAATTACCGGGTGTCAAAAAACAAAATCCAGACCTGAATGATTATGTGGCGACAAAAGCCATTAACGGATTAATGATCCTGATATTGGAAGAAGAAGCGAAGATCAGAAAAGATCCTATGGCCCGAGTGACTGATTTATTGAAAAAAGTATTTGGTTTCAAAAAATAAAACTGAAATAAAAAATAGTAAAAAGTCATCCCCTGAATAGCGGATGACTTTTTTATTTAGCTACATTTGCTCTCCGTTAATTTTGAAGCCATGACTTTAAAAGAACGCTATGAAGGCGTCATCAACTATTTTAAAACCAATGTTCCTGTTGCTGAAACAGAATTGAATTACTCAAACCCTTTTGAATTAATTGTTGCTGTCATTCTCTCTGCCCAATGCACTGATAAACGCATTAACCAGGTAACACCGAAATTATTTAAAGATTATCCGAATGCAGAAGCTTTGGCTGCTGCCAGCTCTGATACCATATTTAATTATATCAGGAGCGTGAGCTATCCAAACAATAAGGCCAAACATTTGGTGAATATGGCGAATATGCTTCTAAAGGATTTCAATGGTGTTATCCCCAGTGAGATCGATCAATTGGTAAAACTCCCCGGTGTTGGCAGAAAAACAGCCAATGTGGTAGCGTCTGTGATTTATGATAAACCTGCTATGGCTGTCGATACTCATGTTTTCAGGGTATCAAACCGCCTCGGGTTAACCAAAGCAAAAACACCGTTACAAAGTGAACAACAACTCATTAAACATATTCCGGAACAGTATATAGCTACGGCTCATCACTGGCTCATCCTGCATGGCCGATATGTTTGCCTTGCCAGAACACCAAAATGCGAAATCTGTCCGTTGACAGAATGGTGCCAATATTTTAAAACCAAAGTGATTAACAAAGACGCGCCACATTCGTTGTCCACAAAAAAAACTATCATGACAAAACCAGACCCTATAAAAACAAAAATTTTAAATATAAAAGCAGCGCCCGCAAAAAAATCACCGGCTAAGAAAACAGAAACAAAAAAGGACGCCGATACAAAAGGGTTCATTGCTCACTCCACTTCTTTGAAACCGGGAGATAAAGCCCCTTCGTTTTCAGCAAAAGATCAAAACGGAAAAATGATTTCTTCGAAAGATTTGAAAGGGAAGAACGTTGTTCTTTATTTTTATCCAAAAGACAATACCCCAACCTGTACCCTGGAAGCCTGTAGCTTAAGGGACGAACATAAATTTCTCAGCAAGAAAAATTTCGTGGTATTGGGAGTGAGTGCAGACGATGAAAATATGCATCAAAAATTTGCCACAAAATTTAATCTTCCTTTTTCATTACTGGCAGATACAGATATGAGTATCATCAAAGCTTATGATGTGTGGGGAACTAAACGCTTTATGGGCAGAATCTATGATGGCATTATCCGAACGACTTTTATCATCAATGAAAAAGGAATTATTTCAAACGTCATTACAGACGTGAAAAGTAAGGAACACGGGAAGCAAATTCTTGAATTGTAAAATGATGCTTTAACAAAAAAGGGGGCCTACAGTGTAAGTCCCCTTTTTTGTTTTATTTTTTGACAAAAATCCCCATCTTTTCAAGATCCTCCAGGTAAATCCGTTTTCCTTTGTATAACACGGTCACAAACGCATCTCTCTGCCCGGCTTTAATCACCTTCACGTTATGCACATAGGCACTACCCAGAGTGTTGAAATCACCTCCAATGGTAATTCGGGTAATGCCATCATCCAACAATAAATTTTCAACATCACCCAGACCTTTCAAATGCGCATACACATAATTTTTAGGATATTTATAGGCAGCAATCTGCACCCTGAAGACTAAATTCTCAGCAGAAATATCGCCGTATAACTCACTGTAGTATTTAATTTTTTCCTGCAAGGAAGCATTAGGTTTCAGAACAACTTTTTTTGGGGCAGGTTGTTTAGCTACAACAACTTCTTTAACCGGTGGCTTCACTGGCTCAACAACCGGCTCTTTCACAGGCTCAACTGGTGTGACTACTGCTACTGCAATCACCGTGTCTTTTTTGGGCTCCACAACTGCCACCGGTTCCGATAGATCGAAATTCACATCAAATACTTTTTCTTCATATCCTTCCACATTCATGGTGTTAACATCCAATGTTTTATCCGGGTATGCTTTGTATTTATAGGAAATCTTAAATTGTCCGCCGACGGGCAACGATACTAAATAATTCCCGGTCGAAGTATTACTCACAAAATCACCGAACTTTTTGTTATTTTGATCCGTGATCTCGACCAAAATGGAAGCGGCTACAGGGCTTCCGTTTTCTGTAATCTTACCTTTAACCATGTACATCGATGGTTTTTTTCCTACATATCCGGGATAAACCGTGTAAATATCTTTCAGTCCAACACCACCTGCCTTTCCCGAAGCGTAATATCCCCGATCTCCGTTGGCCGACAATACATAATATATATCATCATCCGTAGTATTTATTGGGTAACCCAAATTAACCGGTTTACTGAAACTTGAATCTCTCCAGTTTAATTTAGATTGAAAAATATCGTAGCCACCCATACTGTTTTTACCCTGAGAACTATAAAACAACGTTACTCCGTCAGGGTGAATAAATGGCGCGTCATCATCAAGAGCCGTATTAATCGAATCTCCTAAATTCACTACATTCCCCCAGGTACTGTCCGGTAGTAGTGTAGCCCGGTAAATATCCTTACCACCAAATCCTCCGCCTCGCTCGCTACTGAAATATAAATGTTTACCATCAGCAGTCAAAGAGCAACTTCCTTCCCAGGAGTAAGAATTTACCTGTCCTTTTAATTTTTGAGGCACTGTCCATTCTCCGCTTAAAGAATTACTCATATAGATATCACCATGATCATCTCCATCGTCCCTGTACACAAATAAATAAAAACCATCGGCACTCAAAGCAATCGCGCCATCATGTGAATTAGTATTTACATTTTTTATAGACATTGGCTTTTTCCATTCTCCGTCGATTCTCACAGATTGAAATACGTCTTCATAGTATTTTCCGTATCGGTCAGGCATCAAAAATTCGTTTTGTAAACCTCCTGTACTTTCTATACCTCTATAGGTATAAATCATAATAGACTCATCTGCTGAGATTACCGGAACATATTCTTCATAAGGAGAATTAATAACGTCGCCAATGGTTTCTATTTTAGCTCCAGTAGGACGGGCATATAATTCTTTACCATTAATGCAATATTGTTTCAGCTGCGCAGCTTTCTTTTTTGATTCGGTTGATACACGTTTATTTGCGATCGCCTTATCGATTAAAAGCATAGCCTCATCAAACTTATAGTTAAAGTGATTTGCCCTGGCCAGGTCGTATTCGATATCATCAACTTTTTTATTCTTCTCGTAAACCTCGCCTAACAATTTCAATGCGATTTCATGTTTGTCGCTTCTCGACAAAGCTGTTTTACCATAGCAATATTTTAAATATTCTTCCTTTGGATGACTATTATAAAGATTTTCATAAAAGGGCAGAGCTAATAAATAATTTCCATCGTCCAGCATCATTAAGGCACTTTGCATGGAATCATTTTCTGATTTTCGCCATTTCTTTGTATTTGTCATTTGCGAAAACACAGAGCTTCCGGAAAAACAAAACAGGACCAGCAGGAAATAAAATTTTTGTAACATAAAAACAGTTTAAGCGTAAGTACCTAAAATTACGCAAAAAAGCTTTGTCCTTCAACAAAATGGCGCAATTTTTAATCCAGGATATCAAGGCTGCCCAATCCTTCGCGCACTATCACAATCTCATCTTCTGAGCAATCGAGAACGGTTGAGGCGTATAAATTACCGAATCCTCCATCAATCACAATATCCACTTTCTTCTCATATTCACGGTGAATGATTTCCGGATCCACAAAATACTCCATGATTTCATCATCCTGGTTATGCAAACTGGTAGTAATAATCGGGTTTCCCAATTCCGCAATAATGGCTTTGCAAATAGTATTATCCGGTACCCGGATTCCAACTGTTTTTTTGTTTTGTTTAAGCAATTTCGGAACATTATTGTTTGCTTCCAAAATAAAAGTATAAGGCCCCGGTAACGCTTTTTTCATCACACGGAATAAGGAATTGGAAATGGGCTTCGCATAATTGGCAAGCTGGCTCAGATCACTGCACACAAAAGAAAAATTGGCTTTCTCCGGTTTAATATTTTTTAATCGACATAGCTTTTCAATGGCCTTGGGCTTGGTTATGTCACAACCAATAGAATAAACTGTATCTGTGGGATAAATAATAATCCCATCATTCTTCAAACAATCAATAATGAACTGAATGTCTTTGGGGTGTGGATTATCATAGTTTAAGCGAAGCAGCATGGCGCAAAGGTACAATAAATAGTCTCTGAATTTATTGCATTTATTTTGCGATCACTTCTTCCAATGGTTTACCGGTGGTACCATTCGGAAAAGAGGTATGCAGAATCATCGAAATCGTTGGCGCAATATCCACCACATGTACTTTTCTAACAGTGCTGCCTTTTGGTATCCCCATTCCATAAAACAATACAGGTACATGCGTGTCATAACTATAAGATGCACCATGTGTCGTGCCAGTCTCCTGATATTCCATCCAGGCCGGGTTATAGGAATAAACTACATTACCACTGCGCACATGATTATATCCTTTCTGAATAAGGTATTTAAACGAATCGTCTGTAAAATTTTCATTTCTTAAAACTTCAGAAGAATATGCTTCCGCAACTCCTTTGATCGACAATAAATAATTGGCCAGAGTTTGCTCTACGATCTGCTTGCTTAACTTCAACTCATAGATCTTATTTTCGTTTAAAAATAATTGTTGATTCTCAAGAGTCAGGACCAAACTATCCCCGTATAAATTCCTGCAAAAGGATTTAATGGTTCTTTCCAGAGCATCTTCATTAACATAACCGCCCGGAATTTTCAAATCCCTTAAATGAGCCGGAACATCACAGGCACCATGATCTGCCGTTAAAAAAAGAACGTAATTATCTTTTCCAACAGTTGAATTTAATGTATTGATCAACTCTTCCAGGTCTTTGTCCAGTCGCAGATACACATCTTCTACCTCAACACTGCGGGGACCATAATAATGTCCCACGTAATCCGTTGACGAAAAACTGACACATAGCATATCGGCCACTTTCCCTTTCCCCAATTGCTCTGATTTTAAACAGGCCAATGCAAGATCTTTCACAATGGTGTTTCCATAAGGTGTTGCTTTTAATATAGAATAATCATTCTGATCTAATTGCTTTTTATATTCATACGGGAAAACAGGATTTTCTTTCTTGTTAGGTGCAGACTCGTAGTTATTCTGATCAGCAATACTTTCCACGTAACTGGAAAGAGGATATAAAGTGTTCCACCCCTGCGATAAATATTGTTTAGCCAAGTTCCGGTTATTAAAATCATTCATCCAGGCAGGTAACTGGTTCATGTAATGGCTGCTGGAAACAAAATTACCGTTACTTCCATCAAACCAAAAAGCACCATTGGCACTATGTCCGGCAGGCAATATGGAACTTCGGTCTTTGAAAGAAACAGAAAACACTTTGGACTGCTGATTTGTATTTAATTTTAACTCGTCTCCAATAGTAGTCACTAATAAATTTTTCGGAGACATTGATCCTGCAGCACTCTCCGTTCCTACAGGTTTTGCTTTTTCATCATAAGTACAATAGGTCATTTTCCCTGTTTCCTTTACAAACCAATCATTACCAATAATGCCATGTGTTGCGGGACTTGTTCCAGTATAAATGGAAGCGTGTCCAGGTCCGGTATATGTAGGGACATAATTGTAATGTGCATTTTTGTAAAAAAAACCTTCGTTGATGATCTTCTTAAACCCACCATTTCCGAATTTATTCCAGTACCGGTAAATGTAATCCTGTCGCATTTGATCGATCACAATTCCGACTACTAATTTGGGTTGCTTTAACGCGTTAACAACTGGCTTGGTTTGAGCGAATATGGCATTTGAAATTATAAAAAGAACAAATATTTTTTTCATTATGATTTATCTAGGGTTTGAAAAACGGAATTATTACTCACAAATTCTGGAACGATATCTTTCATCTTGGAAACAATTCGCACATTATCCTGGGTATTAAATAACAAAATTAACTCATTGATGAATTGGATGACTTCTGAGAATTCATACTCACGAACCTTTCCTACTAATATTTGCTGATGGTGAGTTGGCAGCGTGTTTTCTGAACTCGCCAATAACTCTTCAAACAATTTTTCACCTGGCCTTAAACCGGTGTAAACAATTTTGATATCCACATTTTCTTTTAAACCAGAGAGCTTAATCATTTTACGGGCCAGGTCGATGATTTTGACGGATTGCCCCATATCAAATACAAAAATTTCACCACCCTTCCCCATGCAGCCGGCTTCTAAAACCAATTGACAGGATTCCGGTATAGTCATAAAGAAACGGGTAATATCAGGATGTGTAATCGTGATTGGACCACCCTCTTCTATTTGCTTTTTAAAACGGGGAATCACAGAACCGTTGGATCCCAACACGTTTCCAAAACGCGTGGTGATAAATTTGGTGGACGTAGTTTTACCCAAACTCTGAATATAGATTTCAGCGATCCTCTTGGAAGCCCCCATAACATTCGTTGGATTTACTGCTTTATCCGTAGAAACCATTACAAACTTTTCCACCTTGAATTCAACAGCCAGATCGGCAACCGTTTTAGTTCCCAAAATGTTTGTCAGGATGGATTCGGACGGATTGTTTTCCATCATCGGCACGTGCTTATAAGCAGCGACATGAAATACAATATGCGGCTTGAAGGTATTAAAGACATTACGCATGCGTTCCTGGTTTCTAACATCACCAATGACCACCTCGTGTTTACAAGTACTTAATTTTTCATTGAACTCCAGTTCCAGCTCATGTAGTGGACTTTCAGCCTGATCCAATAAGACCAATAAAGAGGGATTAAATTTAGCACACTGCCTGGCCAGCTCACTTCCGATAGATCCTGCTGCACCGGTAATCAAAATAATTTTATTGTTGATCTGTTGGTTGATTAAAGCATTATCCAGTTTAATCGGATCACGCTCCAACAGCTCTTCAATGTTGATACTTTTAATTTGGTTAAAACTTAATTCTCCGTTGATCCATTTGGCAACAGGCGGGACGTTTAACACCCTGACACCATGCTGCAAACACTCATCAATAACATCGTTCTTTTTATGAGGAGGCAAATTCTGAATACTGATAATCACCGATTCCACGGCGTTATCTTTGATTAATTCACCCAACTTAGAAGTTGGATAAACAAACACACCTTCCAGGCTTCGTCCTTTTTTCTTTTCATCATCATCAATAAAACCGACCACTTTATAACGCACTGCAGCATCTCTGTCAAGAGTACGTTTAGTGATGATGCCACTTTCTCCGGCGCCATATATAATCACCTGCGTTTTTTGTTTCTCTGGATTTTTATTCTCAAAGTAAATAGCTTTGATGGCCAAACGGGAACTGATCATGATAAAGATAGTCACCAAACCATCAATCACAATCACCGAATGAGGGATGATGTAATAACCAAAAAAGATCTGACGCGTAAATAAATTAACTATGAAAAGGAAAAAACTACTCAATAAAACAATCACAAAGATCCTGCTGGCGTCCTTTGCACCCGTATAACGAACGACGCCCTTATATGTTTTTGAAAAAATGAATGCAATTAAACGAACACTCAACACCAGAGCGTACACTATCGGAAAATTCTCAAGTTCGTTTGCCGGAATAGATTTAAAATTGAATCTTAAAAAAAAAGCTAGCGTTAAAGAAAATGCACAAATGATCAGGTCAATAATTAAAATCGACCATCGTGGTAAATTATACTTCCAGAAAAACTCGAGTATCTTATGCATCCCTGTAAAAATACATTTTTAAGAGGAATAGACAAAACTGAAGTTTTAAGATTAATAACTCAGGTAAGGCATAATCAACCTCAGCTTTTCATCACTGAATACACCCAGTTCTCTGATCGTTGCCTCGGTTAATTTACCATGTTTGAAACGGTAATTAATAATAGCCTGGGCTGACTGAAAATTAAAATAAGGGTGTTTTCTTAAGGAATTGAAATCAATAGCATTGATGGGGATTTTATTAATTGTATTATCACTTAATTTAATTTGAGAAGAAAGTATCATGAATAAACTATCTGTCATTCCGTATATTTCTCTTAACTGATTAACCGAATGAAAACCGCCTAACATGCTACGGTATTTCAGGATACGTTTGGTAAAGCCGGGGCCAATTCCTTTTAAAAAAACAATAGCCAGGCTATCAGCCATATTAAGATCAACGAGTTCCTTAGTGAATATCTTCTTCTCATATACTTTTTTTGGATAAACCGTGTCTTTTTTAAATTCCTTGCGTTCATTTGGTATTAACACATAGGATTCTAATTCCTCAAATAGGGACGGGGACAAACCATAAAGCTTTTTTAAATCACCCGGTTTATAAAACTTACCACCTTTATTCCTGAAATTAATCAGGGTAGCGCTCAGCTTCTTTGAAAAGCCTAGTTTCATGGCTTCATCCTGCGTGATCGTATTAGGATTGAACACGAACCTTTCAGCTGATACAGAAACTATTTCTTTGGAAATATTATCATTTCCATCATTCTCTTTTGCTGAATCAGGAACCGGACTATTAACAGTAACATTAATAAGCTGCACCGGCTCAGGATCCGTAATCATCCATGGCAATAACTGGCGAATAGTAAATAGAACGGCAATAATGATACAAAGGACAAAAACGCCATTACGTTCCTGCTTGTTGAAATGAAAAAAATTAAATAAAAAAGATCTAATTTTCTGAAACGCCATTGTTTGTCCGCTTAAACATAAAATAAACAGGTACACCTAACGCGATGATCAACAATCCCATGCCGCAATTGAACGTTTTATAAACGAGGAGATCGATACAAATTAAAGTGGTTAACACAATGTATAAGGCCGGGATGACCGGGTAACCAAATGCTTTGTAGGGTCTTTCGGCATCCGGCATTTTTTTCCGCAGAACAAATAAACCGGCTATAGTAATGATGTAAAAAATCAGGGATGAAAAAGTACAGTAATCCAGCAAATCACCATAAGAACCGCTTAAACATAACAGGGAAGCCCAGATTGCCTGAAAGATCATAGCTCTGGCAGGTACATTAAATTTATTCAATTTGGCCGTCGTCTTAAAAAACAAACCATCTTTCGCCATGGATTGAAACAAACGGGAGCCTGCTAAAATTAATCCGTTATTGCATCCAAACGTAGACACCATGATCAAAGCTGCCATTAAATATTTAGCAATATCGCCAAACACAACAAACAAGGCGGCTGTACCTACTCTGTCCTTTTGCGCAAACATCATCCCCTGCTCAGCCACTGTCAACCCATCCGGGCTTCCTTCCAATGGCAATAAACATAAATAAGCCACATTCGCTAAAACGTAAATCAGGGTAACAATAGAAACACCAAAAAATAAACCGAGAGGAATATTGCGCTTCGGATTCTCTACTTCACCCGCAATAAAGGTAACGTTGTTCCAGGCATCACTACTGAATAAAGAACCGATCATTGCCAGACCTAAGGCTGTTGCCAAAGACGTTCCTGATAAAGAAAAAAAGCCACCATTGCCATCCGCCTGTTTCGCGTCCCATGCATGAGATAGGTTCTGTGACAAAATCCCGTTATTAACACCGTAGTAGATACCTACAATAATTAAAGCAAAGAGAGCAATAAGTTTGGCTGAAGTAAAAATCCTTTGAATCGCTTTTCCATTTTCAATCCCTCGTGTATTAATGAAGGTTAAAAAAGCAATGATGAAGATGGCCAATAATTGGGCGCTCGTTATTTTCAATTGAACTACCTGGAACATGACATTCCCCTCTTCGAAAAAAGGGATGAACACTCCGGTAAATTTTGCAAAAGCAACTGCCACGGCAGCAATCACACCGGTTTGGATAACTAAAAAAACGGTCCATCCATAAACGAACGCGACTAAATCTCCAAAAGCTTTTTTGATGTATACAAATTGTCCGCCTGCCTGTGGCATCATGCCGGCTAACTCACCGTAACTTAAGGCTGCGAATAAAGTAATGACTCCTGATAAAATCCACACCACCAATAACCAGCCCGCCGAACCAACCACACGCGCAATATCCGCGCTCACAATAAAAATCCCTGAACCAATCATCGAGCCAGCTACTAATAGCGTGGTGTCAAATAAGTTCAGGGATTTTTTCATAAATCCAAATGTACCAAAAAAAAATTATCTACCTAATTAAAGTCACGTGTCCCACTTTTTCAGTAGTCTTTTGGTAAAGATCTGTCGCAGTAAGTTTGTATACATATACTCCTAACTCACAATTGCCCTCTCTGTATGTTCCGTTCCATCCTCCTCCCAGATCATTAGTTCTGAAAATCAAGGCTCCCCATCTGTCAAAAATCAGTAATTCAATTTCAACGAAACCGGTATACTCCGGTTTAAAAATATCGTTGATCAGGTCACCATTGGGTGAAAAACTATTTGGTATATAAAGGGTTGGCGTGACTTTAATCTCAACAGAATCTCTTGCTTTACAGCCGTAGTTATTTTGGACGGTCGCATAATACGTGATACTCGATTCCGCCGTAGCAATACTGGTATTACAGAAACTGCAGGATAACAAATAATCGGTGCTCCATGTGCAAATCGTATCTGATAAACAATGTATCTCTACCTGTTCTCCGGAAAACACTTCTATCTGTTTTGGTGTAACCGTCAAAGTTGGTAACGGTAATACCGTCACAGTAAACGTTCCGTTTGAAATACATGGCCCGTTTGCCAATGCCAGCGAATAAGTAGTGTTTTGCAGTGGACCGACCTGGGGATTATAAATTGTGGTGTTATCGATTCTATAATCAGGAAGCCAGGAATAACCGTAGTCTCCAAATGGAGCTGTTAATTGAACTATATCCTTTTTACATAAGGAGACCGTACTGGCAGGTATGTTCACATGCACAAAAGAGTCAATTCGCATACTGTCTTTCGCCAGACAGTTGTTTTCGATTGTCGTTAAATAATACCAGCCTGGCTGAAATACATTGATCTGGGAACTATTCTGACCGTTGCTCCAGTTATAATTAGAAGACACCTGGTTTGCTTTTAAAATAATGGTATCATCAATACAGGTATGTAAAGGATCCATCAGAATTTTAATATCATTTTCATTCACCACTAATTTTACCGAGTCATAAGCAAGGCAACCGTTAGCTCCCGCTGTGACACGATACATTATATCATCCGGTGGCGAAGCCTTCGGCTGTTGAACCGAGGCGCTACTTATATAAGTATTGGGTGTCCATGTGAAATTGCAACCGGCAGCATTCGTAGTAAGATTAAGTACCGCGGAGTCTCCCTTGCAAATTATGATGTCCGGAATAGGGGTTAATGTGAGCTGAGAAATAACGGATATAGTAGAATAAACGGTATCAATTGGGCTGCATGCACTATTGCTGTTAGCAATAAGCTGAACTGTATAAATACCCACCGTATTATAGGTATGCGATGGGGCAGACAAAGCGGAGGTGCCGCCATCTCCAAAATTCCAGGAATAGGTTGCATTAGTGGTATTGCTATTAATAAAATTAACGAATAACGGCGTACATCCTGCGGTTGTATACTGGACAGGTGTCAGGGAAAATTGTGGAATCACCGTAATGTTGGCATAGGTAGTATCCGACACGTTGCAGGTGGCAGCGTTTCTGGAAATTAACCGGACTGTGAACACACCGGAATTAGTATAGGTATGAGAAGGCGCAAAGACAGTAGATGTTTGCCCATCACCAAAATCCCAAAAATAATTTGAGCCATTCACACTGTTATTAACGAAGTTGACAGATAGTGGGGCGCAGCCAGTTGGCGGTACGGATATATTCGCTGCCGTGAGGTTCGCATTAAAGGTAAACTTAACCACTGCATTATTACAATTAGATGATCCGTTTTGTGTAGACCAGGCATTTGGAGTCGCCGGCATATCGTCATTACCCCCGCAACTTTCACAAATGGCCTGATAAATAATTCCCGATTTATCGAACCTGCTGGTTCCTCCATCCACATGCTCATGACTGAGTGCCCCACCGAAAAAAGTAGCGTACTGTAAGGAGAGGGCGTCTTTATTAAGTACCATAAAATAAAAATCTTTACCATCGGTTGTGCTTAAAAAGGCATTCGAGGTAACCGGAAGTCCGTTAGTACTGTTGATTGCTTTAAAGCCCGCCCACCCGGATAAATAAATATTCCCACAAACGTCCACTAAAAACGCAGATGGCACAATATCAGGATTGCCATCTCCCGAGCCGATAACCGTAGAAAACATAGTGGAACTCAGATTGGCGTTCAGGCAATGAATAAATTGTCCACTCCCTGCATTGGAATAGACCCCGGCCGTTACAGGATAAGCACCTTCTGTTTGACCGTAAACATATACCTTGCCCTGCTTGTCAAGTTGTATAAAATAACACTGATCATAAGCATCGGTGCCAAGGTAGGTAGAGGCCATTAGATTACTTCCGTTACTCGAAATCAAACTGATGAATCCATCAACCGGGCCTTGTGTAGACGTATGCAATGCCCCGCTTGTGATTGGAAAATCAGAACTTTCGGTTCCGCCGGTAACATACATGTTATTATTATCATCCAGCGCAATATTATATATCCCGTCATATCCCGTTCCTCCAAGGTAAGAACTAAAAACCAGCGACGTGAGATTTGGCTTAAACTTCGCAAAGCATGCGTCCTGCGCTCCACCAATGGTATTTTGCAGGCACCCTGCCGTAACCGGAAAGTTCGTGGAAAAGGTGCAGCCTGAAATGTATACGTTATCGGAATCATCCACAATCACACTGCCTCTTAAATTATCCGAATAATTGTATTTCAAAAATGCTGAATTCACTCCATCATTGAACGCTCCTCCCAGAAACGTACTTCCCAGCAACATTGTACCGGTAGTATTAAATTTGGAAATAATAAAATCAGAAGCACCTGCATGGGTAGTTTGAAAAGCTCCAGATGTAACCGGAAAATCCGTAGAATTAGTTTGCCCGAATACAATCAGTTCCCCCTGGCTGTCTACCACAATACTTTGTGGTGATTCTGTATCTGTCCCTCCCAGGTAAGAAGAAAATAATAAATTAACACCCTGCGGATCAAATTTAGAAACAGAAATATCACGATCACCCATAAAGTTTACCTGAAAAGCACCCGTTGAAAGCGGGTACCCGGTATCAAAGCATACACCTGCTGTATATGCATTTCCCTGAGCATCATACGTCGCTGTCATGCCGAAGTTATCAGATAGAGAACCGGTATAGGTGGCAAACACCAGCGTGGGATCGATGATTAATGGAAAACGTTTATCATAATCATCAACGATAGTAAAGGTCAGCTTATTATTTTTTAAAGCATACGCGCATTTGATTTTAACTTCTTTTCCCTCAATTACCTGATAGGAATAGGGAGCTTGCTGGCTGATATCCCCTACTTCTGTATGAATCACCAAATCTCCGTTGGAAATACTCAAACGGTTTTGTCCCTCAAATTGCATTTTTATTTGCGAGACATCGGCACCGGGGTCCACTATGAAATCGAACCGGAAATTATTTTTATCGCTGAACGATTTTACATGAATTCCCGTGTAGAGGTTACGGTACATCACGCGCTTATATGACTTTACCCCGGAAGCCCATTTGGAGGGATCTTTCCCTATAAAATAATTTTCAAAAAACGTATTGGAATCCTGTTTAATAATGTTGGCGTTTGGATTACTTTCCAAAAATTTCATTTTTACAGAATGTTGTGCAGCTTTGTTTTCTGAGGAAGGATTCTCCTGGAATTTATGCTGCAGGGCTTTCAGGCCTTCTGCCGGATAAAAAATGTAAGTAAAAGCCTGCTGTTCAAGAAAAACTTTTCCTCCTTTGAATTTACCTTCATACAAGACTTTATTGTTCCATTGGCCTTTATTTTCAGCAAACCATATATGAGAAGAATGAGATAAACGTATAGGAGGATCAACTTTAGATCCCGCATATCCGAAAACGGATAACAAAACAAAAAATGATATGTATAGATCTGTTTTTATAGCATATCAAATATAGCATTATTTGTCAGATTAACAAATAGTTAGGCTTTACATTATTACCCTTTTTGTTATAAAAAAAGGCGGATAAACCGCCTTTTTTTAAAATTTTTATTCAATTCCCTGTTTCTCCAGGTTACTGTTTCTTTTTCCGTAGACAAAATAAACGATGATACCAATTACGCCCCATAGCATAAAGAAATTCCAGGTGGCTGCCCTTACCTGTGTCATTAAAAAGATATTGAAAGCTACACCCAAACTACCAATCAGGTATACGGCCGGCGTTCTATATGGTCTTTCCAGTTCCGGTTTTTTGTAACGGAGAATCATGACGGCAACACACACCATGGCAAAGGCTAACAATGTACCCATACTACACATTTCACTCACTTTATCAATAGGTGTCAGGGCAGCTACAATAGAAATAATGGCTCCCACCAATACGGTGCTCTTATGCGGTGTTCTGAAAGTCGGATGCAAAGCTTTAAAGAATCCCGGCATTAAACCGTCTTTGGCCATACCCAAAAAGATACGTGTCTGACCTAACATCATTACCAACATAACGGATGTTAATCCTGCTGTTGCCGCAATGGTAATGATAAACACTGCCCAGTTGATACCGATGCCAGAGAAGGCTGAGGCCACAGGTGCTGCTTTATCTAACTGATCATATCTTACCATCCCGGTTAAAACCAGGGATACCAATATATAAAGCACTGTACAAATGATTAAGGATGCCACAATTGCAAAAGGAACATCTTTCTTTGGATTGATGGCCTCACCTGCCTGGGTAGAAACCGCATCGAAACCGATGTACGCGAAAAACACAATGGTGGCAGCTGTTAACACTCCTCCAAAACCAAAATTCATTTTACCGGTTAAATTACCTAACTCATCTATTGCAGGGACTTCCGCAGGAATAAATGGCGTCCAGTTCTCTGTTTTGATATAAAAGGCTCCAACAATAATTACAAATAAGACAACAGCGATTTTTACAACCACGATGATATTATTCGTCTTGGCAGCTTCCTTGATTCCCTTTACCAAAATGGCGGTCACAACCCATGTAATTAAGAAAGCCGGTAAATTAAATGCGAAGTCAGGCGCTGCCATACCAGCTGCCGTATATTTTTCAGTAGCGGTTGATAAATCGTTACACAACCAGATAGGAAATTCGATCCCGAATAAATGCAATAGTTTTACAAAATATCCGCTCCATGCAACTGCTACGGTTGTAGCACCCATCATGTACTCCAGGATCAGGTTCCAGCCAATAAACCATGCAAATAACTCTCCAACCGTTCCGTAAGCGTAAGCATATGCTGACCCTTCCACCGGCAAAACCGACGCAAATTCGGCATAACACAAAGAAGCAAATAAACAGCCTATACCGGCAATAACGAAAGCGAGTGCCAAAGCAGGTCCTGCATAATCATGCGCAGCAATACCTGTTAATGTAAAAATACCTCCACCAATAATAGCACCAATACCCAGGGAAGTTAAACCCCATTTAGTTAATACCCTTTTTAAATCATTCTTTTTCATATCCGCCTCAAAGGCCGATACCGGTTTTACTCTCCAAACTGACATATTATATATTTATTGATTTTTATTACATGAATCTAACTATCCAAATATATATAATTTTATTTAAAAACATATAATCCCCTATCTTTACCACGAAAAATGACGGCTCTTTACAGTGTGTGGCCGGTTTTTAATTTATAACTTACAAAATCTTATTATTGTACCGTGGAACCAATAGAACCGGAAAATACCAGCGAACCGAACGAACATTCTGATCACCATAGAACACAAGCCGTATTACCAAAACCTGTCTTAATCCAGGATAAAAAAAACTGGGTGCGCCGCTCTATCATCAGTCTATTGATTTATGCCTTTTTATTTTATACGGTTTTTGACCAGGACATTATTTATATAGCTGCTGTTCTGGTAGTACTAATGATTCATGAACTAGGGCATTTCTTTGCTATGAAAGCCTATCATTATAATGATGTGAAACTCTTTGTTCTCCCTATGCTAGGCGCCTTTGTCTCCGGTACCAAGTCAAAGATTTCGCAACGGCAAATGTGTGTCGTTATTTTAGCCGGCCCGCTTCCGGGAATTATTATTGGTTTTTGTTTATTGATCAGTACCATCTTTCATCCCAATGAACGTCTGGAAATGTTAGGCAATATCTTTTTTGTATTGAACCTTTTTAACCTCTTACCCTTTGTTCCTTTGGATGGTGGAAGGCTATTAGAAACTCTCTTCGTTCATCAAAACCATGCCATCCGCGTCGTATTTACAATTCTTTCAATTATTGCTATGACCTTGCTGGCAATCCTGGCACAAAGCATCATTCTTTTAATTCTTCCGGCGTTTATGGTGTTTGATCTCATCATGAAAGTCAAGAACCAGAAGATCAAGGAGTATCTAGATCATGAAAAAATAAATTACGTCGTGGATTATTCCGATCTTCCCGACACCAGCTATTGGACCATCAGGGATTGCATTATTCTTTCGTTTAATAAGCGCTACGCAGCAGTCGAAGCTGGCGTCCATAAATACAGTATTCTGGAAGGCAGCTTAATGCAGCACGTAATCAGCGTTTTAGAAATCCCTTTTATCAAAGACATTAAAACCTTTGGTAAAATTCTCATGGTTTTACTTTATATCTTTTTCATGGTGGTGCTTCCTGTTGCTTATATGCTTATCAAATTTTTAGATTGAGGTTATTCGTTGTCATACACCTGGTAGTTTTTTGTTTTTTGTGCCATGCGCAAAATGCGGATTTTTCGATGCTGAGAAAGATGAACCGCAACGAGCATCCGCAGTGGGACAAAACCATGCGCATTACCTCTGCCTCCGTTTACCCCGTTATGGTGGCTGCTCCAGGTTCATTGTTACTGACCGGTTACATTAACGACGATGAAGCAATGATGCGTAACGGTATTAAAACCGGCGCGGCCATTGGTCTGAACATCTTTCTGACGTCCGGATTAAAATACGTGGTTAACAGACCCCGTCCTTATGTGCAATACCCTCACGATATTGTTAAACGGGCAGAAGGAGGAATATACTCTTTCCCATCTGGACATACCTCCACGGCATTTGCAACGGCCACCGCACTGACGCTCTCCACAAAAAAATGGTATGTGGCAGTTCCTTCATACGCTTATGCCTGCGCCGTTGGTTATTCACGTATGCGCCTTGGTGTACATTTTCCAAGTGATGTGTTGGGCGGAATGATTTTAGGAATTGGCTCTTCCCTTTTGGTTTTTCAGATTGATAAATGGTTGCAGCATAATTAATTAAAGTACAGTAGTTACCTGCAAAGGATCCTTCCTTATGTTGTTAATTTATGTTTATTTCTTCTTCATGCAGTTATAAATTGTATTTTTACCATACATATAATTCCGATCTCATGAAACACCTATATATTATCACCTTACTGTTTACTTCAGCATTAACATTTGCTCAAACCAAAACCGCTGCGCCGGAAAAATACCTACAAATCTCGGGAGTGGTGCTGGATGACAGCTTACAACCCCTGCCCTTTGTTTCCATAATGCTCAAAGGCACCCGTTCAGGGACTGTGAGTGATTTTTATGGTTTCTTTACCATCGTGGCGAGACCAGGTGATGAAATGCAGTTCTTTTCCGTAAACCACAAAAGCAAATCCTATAATTTATCAGATACCCTGACCGGCAAACATTATTCAATTATTCAGATCCTCACTAAAGATACTATTCAGCTAGCGCAGGTAAACGTTTTTCCATGGCCTAGTAAAGAACAGTTCAAACGCGCCATCCTTAATTTAGACCTGAGTGACTCAGATATAGAACGTGCTTACAAAAATATGGATAACGAAGATGTACGTGCTTCCATTAAAGGAGGATCCATGGATGCAGCAGCAAATTACCGTGTGAGAATGCAGCAGCAATACACCCGCCTATACCAGGCAGGGCAATATCCAAGTGTGAGTCTATTAAATCCAGTAGCCTGGGCTCAGTTTATTGATGCCTGGAGAAAAGGCAAGCTCAAGATTAAATAAGTTTGCTTATAGCAAATCCGATATTATTAAATAACATTTCCTCATTTCTTTCCATATTTTTCTTAGTTTAGCTAGTGTGTATAAACTAATCTAAGCTGAATGAAAATTATTTCAAAATTCTATTTAAATATTGAATTACTCACCATATTGAGTGGGAATGAACGCATATGCACAAAATAAAAACAGACTTTGGAACAGTAGATGAGGTGTGCATAATTGGAATTAAAATTTAAAAATAATACCAAATGAAGAAACTTATATTATTGTTAATCATTCTGAACCTGTTTCAGCATATCACGCTTGCCCAAAATCCGATAACCGACTCCCTTTTAAAACTATTAAAAACAAACAAACAAGATACCTTCCGTATAAATATCCTGAATGACATAAGCAAGGAATATAGAAATACCGGAGACTACGAATTTGCAATTTCTTATTCTAAACAAGCAGAAACACTTGCGACAAAACTGAATTTTAAAAAAGGACTGGCGAAAGCTTTAAATGCCAGTGGAGTAATTTATGAGATTCAAGGTAGTTACCCAAAAGCACTTGACTATTATTTACGCTCATTAAAGATAAGGGAGGAAATAGGAGATAAAAAAGGTATTGCTAACTCCCTTAACAATATTGGAATTATTTATTATTATCAGCGCGATTATCCCAAAGCGCTCAACAATTATTCACGCTCCTTAAAAATAAGGGAAGAGATTAAGGATGAAAATGGTATCGCCACTTGTCTCAACAATATCGGAATTATTTATAAAAACCAGGGGGAGCATGCAAAGGCGCTTGAACATTATTTTCGTGCATTAAAAATAAGGGAAACAATTGACGACAAAAAAGGCATTGCCAGTTGCGTCAACAACATTGGAAACATTTATTTTGAACAGGGACATTACCCCAAAGCTCTGGAATATTATTTACATTCTTTAAAAATCAATGAAGAGATTGGGGACAAAAATGGCCTTGCCTCATCATATATTAATTTAGGGGATACTTATTTGAAAATCGGCAACGAAACCCTTGCGATTGAATATGAAATAAAAGCGCTATCTCTTGCCAATGAAATTGAAGCCCTCGATTTAATTAAAACTGCTAATGAATTTTTAAGTAACGCATACGCAAAAACCAATCAGCATCAAAAAGCTTTTGAGCATTACAAAGCCTTTATTAATGCACGCGATAGCCTGTTTAATGAAAAGAACACCAAAAAACTATTACAAAGCGAATTAAAGTTTGATTACGAAAAAAAGGAACAGGCCTCAAAATTGGAACAGGAAAAAAAAGATGCCCTTGCTTTAGAGGAACAGAAAAAACAAAAGGTCATACGTAACTCATTTATGGGCGGCTTTGTGCTGTTGTTTGTATTGTCTATTGTTATTTTCAGGAGTTATCGCAATAAGAAGATAGCCAATGAGCTAATCAGCCTGCAAAAGAATACCATCGAAGAAAAACAAAAGCATATTCTGGATTCGATTCATTATGCCAAACGTATACAGGAAGCCCTGTTAAAAGAAGAACAGCATGTGAGCAACCATTTGCCTGAACACTTTGTATTGTTTAAACCAAAGGATATTATTTCCGGGGATTTTTATTGGGCTTTAGAAAAACAAGGTCATCTATATCTGGCAGCGGCAGACTGCACCGGACATGGAGTTCCGGGTGCCATGATGAGTATGCTGGGTATTGCCTTTTTAAATGAAATTAATGGTACGAACGAATTACTTTCTCCTGCGGAAATATTGAACCGCTTAAGAGATAAGGTAGTTAAAGAATTAGGATCATCCGGGCAAACGAAAGACGGAATGGATATTTCACTTTGTAAAATAAATTTAGAAACAAGAGCATTAGAGTGGGCTGGCGCTAATAATCCTTTATGGTCCATTCAAAGCTCTTCGAGTCCGGGCGGATTCGGGAACAAAGAGCTAAAAGAAATAAAAGCCGATAAACAGCCTATAGGTTATACAGATGTTTACAAACCTTTTACCAATCATACATTTATTGAAAAAAATTGCACCTATTATCTCTTTACAGATGGTTATGCCGATCAGTTCGGGGGTCCGAAAGGAAAAAAGTTTAAATATAAATCTATGCAGGAAAAACTGATAAACCTGTATGATAAGCCTTTAGAAACTCAAAAGAATGAATTAGCAACAATTTTTGATGAGTGGAAAGGCAATTTAGAACAAGTGGATGATGTGTGTGTGATCGGTATCAGAATATAACAACTAGTATTTACTGGGTGCATCAAATTCCTGTGCCTAAGATGCATTAAAGCACTAAAATTCCATTTCTTTTTGCAATATTTGCATGAAACACCCGTTATTTAACCTGTGCTGCAAAAACACATTTATACCTATATTCTCTTTCTGATCGGACTCATTACTGTCGGGCAAACCGCCACTATTTCGGGCACCATCCGGGATGATGAAGGAATCAGTATTCCCGGTGTACAAGTTGCTGTTTTAGAAGATGGTTCCAAATTAACCGTCAGCGATACCAATGGACATTATTCCTTAAACGTCCCTTCCGATAAAGAGATAACGCTTTCTATATATAATATCAGTTACAAGCAGATTAATCAAAAATTTAAGCTCAAAGCCGGTGAATCGAAAACTTTTAACCCCAGGTTAGCGGTTAAAAATAATATCGGAGAAGTGAACGTGATTTCCGAAAACCGAAACCAGGAAATTGTCCGTATCGATCCTAAAAACATTTTTTACATTCCGAGCCCGAGTGGTAACATCGAAGACATTATTAAAACACAGATCGGTGTGAGCAGTAATAACGAATTAAGCAGTGGCTATTCGGTACGTGGTGGAAACTTTGATGAGAACCTGGTTTACGTCAATGACATTGAAGTGTACCGTCCATTTTTAGCCAGGAGCGGTCAGCAGGAAGGACTGAGCTTTGCCAACCCTGATATGGTAAGCAATATTAACTTTTCGGCGGGTGGCTTTGAAGCAAAGTATGGTGATAAGATGTCATCCGTTCTGGACATTACCTATAAAAAACCATTAAAGTTTTCTGGAACCGTGAGCGGTGGTTTTTTAGGAGGCAGCCTGCATTTGCAGGGCGTCTCAAAAAACAGGGTCATTGCCTGGAGCCTGGGTTCGCGCTATAAATCCAATGCCTATTTATTAAAAGGGATGGACACCAAAGGTGAGTACCGTCCGCGTTTTTATGATGTACAATCCTTTATCACCTTTACCTTAAATGAAAAATGGAGTATTGAATTTTTAGGCAACGTTTCCAACAACCAATACCTGGTAATTCCGGCAAACCGTGAAACCACGTTTGGCACGGTGAACAACGCGGTGAAACTAAGTATCTATTTCGACGGGCAGGAACTTACCCAATACACAACCGTTATGGGAGGCCTATCTACCATCTATAAACCAAATAACCGGACAAAGCTCAAATTAATTACTTCGGCTTACAAAGCACAGGAAGAAGAAAAATTTACGGTGCAGGGACAGTATTACATTGATCAATTGGAAGCCGATTTCGGAAAAGACAATTTCGGGCAGGTGGCGTTTAACCGCGGGATCGGAACTTTTTTAAATAATGGTCGTAACCGGATTGATGCTACGGTCTTTAACATTGAACATAAGGGTTCACACCTGTTTGGCGGTCACAGTGAAGTGTTATGGGGAGCGCGCTATCAACATGAAAGTATTGTGGATAAATTAAGTGAATGGAGAACCATTGATTCAGCCGGTTACGTGGCTCCATATAGTTCTACTGAAATTAACCTCATTGACGTGGTGAAATCCAAAATAAATTTAGAAACTAATCGTGTGCAGGGTTATTTACAATACGTTTACAGCAGGCAATTAAATGATTCTTCTTTACTGACCTTAACCGGCGGCGTGCGTGCCAACTACTGGGACTTCAATAAGCAAACCGTTATATCTCCCCGTGCGACTTTGTCTTATAAACCAAACTGGAAACGCGATATGGTATTTAAAGCCTCCTGGGGTTATTATTACCAGCCACCTTTTTACCGCGAAATGCGTGGCTTCGACGGGAAACTGAACCCAAACATAAAAGCGCAGCAGTCCATACACTATTTATTATCCGGCGATTACAATTTTAAATTATGGAACCGTCCGTTCAAAGTTATTTTAGCAGGATATTATAAGGAGATGAAAGATTTGATTCCTTATGAAATTGACAATACACGCATCCGTTACTTTGCTAAAAATAATTCCATCGGTTATACCGAAGGAATTGATTTAAGAATTAATGGTGAATTTATCAAAGGCATAGAATCATGGGCGACGATTGGTATTTTAAAAACCATGGAAAATATCTCGGGTGACCGCAAAGTGACATACTTCAACAGCGATGGTGATACTATTGTAAATGGTTATACGTTTAATACCAAAGCCGTTGACAGTTCGGTAGTTTATCCCGGTTATATTCCAAGACCTACAGATCAGCGTGTCACCTTTGGCATGTTCTTCCAGGATTATATTCCCAAGTTACCTTCGTGCAAAATGTACCTGAACATGCAGTTTGGCACAGGCCTGCCATTTGGCCCTCCGGGCCATGAGCGTTGGAAACAGGTATTCCGGATGCCGCCTTACCGCCGCGTGGATATCGGTTTTGCTTACCAGATTATCAAAGAAGATAAACCTTTACCGAAAACCAGTATTTTTCATCATCTCAAAGGTATGTTCGTTAGTATTGAGGTTTTTAACTTATTGCAAGTGAATAATACGGTTTCCTACACATGGATAACGGACGTCACCAACCGCCAGTATGCTGTGCCTAATTACCTTACAAGGCGCACGCTGAATCTGAAATTACAAGTGAAGTTTTAGTTTTAACAATTTCCTTATCTCGGGATTAGGTTTTTTTCACCGTCACTCACTAAAAAGGAAATAGGAATTCGATAATAATCCACCGGATTAAAAACATACAACATTAATTCAAGTCTAAACCAATTTATATCATTTAAATTTGCGGCTTAATTTTAGAGTACGAAATGATTCATCTTGAAAAACTTGAAGCTATAAAGAAAGAACTTTATGATTTCAGCACAAAATACAAAGAACAATACAACATTGCGCTCAGCCAGTCATTTATTCGAATCGCCATTTTGATTCAAGACTTAATTGATGTTTATCCGAAAGAAAATTCAACAAAAGAAGTACTGGTCCTGACAAAGGTAATTCAGCAAAAACTGATGGCACTTAAAACTGTTTTGAAATTCAATCCCGACATAAACTGCGAAGCGCTAACGAAAGAAGTATTGAACACCTATTTATTTGCCACCGATTTTTTTGAACTCGAACTAAAAACCCAACACCATTATCAGGCAGGCTTGTTATAAAAAAAAATGAAATAGTAAAAATTATGTAAGTCATCCTACATTCCACTAGCTAATTTTGCAAAAAACCTTTCTATGACACATACCCAGCGACTCGAATCCATCACGAATGAATTATACGACTTCAGTAAAAATTATAAAAATCAGAACGAAATCGGCCTGAGCACAGAATTTGAAGATGCAGCGAATGCTATCCAATACCTTATGAAAGTATACAACTATGGCTATGAAGGCTATGAGGTTGATGTCTGGAACAAGCATGTATCGCAGAAACTGTATTCTTTGCAAAGAGTATTAAAGGCGAAATCTTCCCTGCAAAAAGATCAAACCAGTATTTACATTCTGGGGTCCCTCATGAATTATGCAAACACTATCAAAATGATTCATTAGTACTTGCAACAATCATATATCTTTCATTCCTTCGGTGCAATGTATTATGCTGATCAGTAACCTTTTACTAAAAAGTAAAAAAATCTGCAATGTCATCAGCTCCAAATCTTTATATTTTAGTATAAAAAAAGGGTTATGAAGCAATTTGACAAATTTGAAGAAATCAAGAATGAATTACTTGAATTTGGTAATGACTACAAAAAGATAGGAAATACCGATCTAGGCAAATCCTTCGTGGATGCTGCCTCACTTGTAAAGGACCTCACTGAAACTTATAAAAAAAGCAATTATTCAAATCATGAAGAATTGAAATTAAAAATTAAAATCAATCATAATTTTAATTATTTAAAGTATGTCATGACAGCCAACTATTGCACCAATAACATCACTTCAAAATATAATGCCATTACCCAGTTTGCATTAGGGTCTTTTAACCGTTACTATGAATTTTTTCAATTTGATCACACGATTGCAATGGCCTAATGCTTTCGTGCAACATTTTACATTTCTTTTCTCTAAATTATGTAACATATCTTTCAAAGCTGAGTAGTATATTGCATCAGAACTAAATATTTAACCATGAACAATTTATTCAGAGGTCTACTGGCAGGCTACGGAGCATCAAAAATAGGCGGCGGCTGTTTAGGAACAGTCCTTGTTTTCTTTCTTTTATGGATGTTACTTGGACAATGCAATTAATTTCATAGTCTTACAGTTTCCTTAAAACCTCAACTACTTTTGCTAACATCTCATCTGTGAAATCAAGATGAGTTACAAAACGAATGGTTTGTTTACCAAAAGCCGCAAGTTTGATATCGTATGGTTGCAATGCAGCTTCGAAAGAAACAGCAGTATATTTATCTGTAAGATTAAAAATTACGATATTGGTATCCACAGGCATAACACTTTCCACGTAAGGCAATTTACTTAACTCATTCCCTAACACTTTTGCTTTCACATGATCATCCTTTAAGCGTTCCAGGTTATAATCTAACGCATAAATGCCGGCTGCAGCCAAAAAGCCGGCCTGTCGCATCCCACCGCCAAATACTTTGCGGAGACGTCTCGCTTTTTTTATAAGGTCTTTTGTTCCTAACAACAAGGAACCAACCGGTGCTCCTAGTCCTTTGCTCAGGCATATAGAAACCGAATCGAATTGATTACCGATATCGGCAGCCGAGTAACTATTTTCGGCAATCGCATTAAATACACGGGCTCCATCCAGGTGCAAAGCCAATTGCTTTTCCTTACAAAATTGTTTAATATTTTTCATGGTAGCCAGGTCGTAACAGCTCCCTCCTGCCCTGTTCACCGTATTTTCCAGGCTAACCAATGTTGTTTTGGTTAACCAATCATAATCCGCATTGATACTATCTTCAATATGCCTGGTAGTTATTCTACCTCTGTCACCCGTTACCAGTTTTGCCTGCACCCCTGAATTAAAAGAGATTCCACCACCTTCATAATTATATATATGGGAATTCACATCACAGATCAGTTCATCTCCCGGTTGCGTATGACATTTAATGGCAATTTGATTCGTCATGGTTCCACTCGGGCCAAACAATGCAGCCTCTTTATCAAACAAGCGGGCAGTTTTTTCTTCCAATGCCAAAACGGTTGGATCTTCATTAAATACATCATCTCCAACTGGTGCACTCATCATGGCCTCCAGCATGCCCCTCGAAGGTTTAGTAACCGTATCGCTTCTTAAATCAATTGTCATATCATCAAATTTTTAATAATAAATATCGCCGCTACGGTATTTTTCGTCAAATACCCTGATATAAAAAATGAAGCCATTTTGCCGGTATAATTCTTTTAAATAAGGGCAATCTCTTTTTACCACTTCTTCATCATTTACTTTTGCCACAAAGCAGGAAGGTTTTGGCGTCTGCATATCCTTCATCCAATTAGTACGAATTAAACCATAGGAGATATCCACATTGATCCCCTGATCTTCGTATACCTTTCTTTTTAATTTAAGATAATTGGTGAATGAAGCGTCCTGTTTAAATGAAGGTTCCAGTTGGCCATAAAATAAAGTCGCGTAACTTTTGAAACCAATCGATTCTACATTAAAGTTGTGCAAAGCACATTGCTTATAAAACTCAATGGCTGCTCTTTGTGAGTACTGCTCAATTTTTGGAGCGATGATCATGATTAAACAATAAACGGAGAATAATGATCCCAAACACAGGAGATAAATAAACTTAAAGCTGCTTCTCCTGATTTTAATAATGCTGAAAAAAGAAATTACCAAAAAGATGATTCCAATCAGCCATTCATAGCCTGTCCAACACACATCTGCTTTTAAATTCTCCAATGCGAATGGATCAGCAATCAGGTTAGCAGAAATCAGCCAGCTTCTTAAAAATGGAACACATCCAATCAGAATAAAAGCAATTCCCAACAAAGTACTGATACAGATAAAGAACACATGCAACCATTTTTTCCATTGATACTGTCCTGCCATGATTTTCTGGATGGCGTAAGTGGCCAAATAGGTTAACGGAAAATAACACAGGGATGAATAATGAACAATTTTGGTTTGTACAATAGAAAACAGAATCAATACCACCCAGAACAAACTCATCATCCAGCGTTTTGAATGCATCTGAAATGGAGTATCGCTAATTGATTTTTTATGGGCCAGTATTAAAAACAAAGAAGAAGGAAAACATCCGATCAGCAACACCACAAAGTGGTAAATAAACGGGCCGCCATGATCACTATCTTCGGTATTAAATAACCGTACCTGATAATCGATAAACTCCTTAATGACCTGTCCGTGGCCTTTTAAATACATGACCGCAAACCAGCTTAGGCCAGTGATTAGAAAAGCGAAGAAAAAAGTCGCCATAAATTTGAAGGAGGAGATGTTCTTTAATTTTCCCAATGCAAAAAATACAGTCACGGTCAACCCTACCAGTATCAAAGCGGCAGGTCCCTTGGTTAGCAATGCCAGTCCCAAAAAGAAACCGGAGATGACAGCCGTTCGGTACCCGAAATTACCTACCGGATTATCGGTATGGCGAATCAGCTGGTAGACAGATATGTAAATAAATAAATTAAACCATGGATCAATGATTCCGCTTTTGAAAAATAAATGTGGCAATAAGGTGCAGGCATACACAAAGGCCCAGGTCAATCCAAATTTACCATCATTCAATACTTTACCAGTTCGATAAAGCACTAACAGCGTCACTACGCCGCACAGCGCATTCGGAAAACGCGCGGAAAATTCATTCACTCCAAAAAAGTTCATGCTCATCGCCTGTAACCAGATAAACATAGGAGGTTTTTCCCAGAACGGATGAAAATACAACTGCACATCAGAATAATTATTGGAGACCAGCATTTCACGTGCACATTCCGCAAAATTGATTTCGTCCCAGTCGAACAGTGGCATATTGCCAATAAAAGGGATATAAAGCAAAGATGCCATTATCGTGATAAAGGCGTATGCTTTGAGGTCTGTATTTAATAATCTAAACACGGTTCGATTTCCTTTGTGCTAAAAATTGTTGTAAAGTGATATTCAGATGTGCCCATTTTATATTACTGAAAAACCAAAGGTACATCAATACCGAAAATGAAACGCCGATTAAAGATCCTACATAAATATCCACCAACCAGTGCTGGGATAAATAGGTTCGGCTGAATGCCGCGACGCATGCCATGGCAAAGTACAGTAATTTCAGAAAATGATTTTTAGTCATGAAGAGTAAACAAAAAAATACCGCAAAGGCTGAAGTCGCATGTCCACTTGGAAAGGAAAATTTACTCAAAATTTCCACGTCATCGACCAGGTTAAGTTTATCAGAGGTATAATACTTGAACATGAAGTAAGGCCTGTAGTAATCCGAATAAACGAGATTCTTTAAAATAGTAGTCATTAAGGAAGCGCCCACATAAGAAAGTAACACATACATTGCATTACGTACGCTGAAAAACAACAAAACTATAACCAGAACTATTGCAAATACCCCATCACCAATATGGGTGAGATAACTGAACAAAACTCCGATTGCATCATTTGTCACATGTTTATTGATCCAACGATGGATATCAAATTTATCATTGTTGAGCAAGACGTAACCCAGAACTATAAAAAGCAAAAGGTATAAGGCAATATAAATGAAATGTTGTTTAACGAAATGCTTCACGGGGTGTTTTTTATAGTGGTATTCTTTTCTTTCGACTCAATTTGCACTGGCGGCGTAACTTTAGTTTCTTTTTTAAATGGCTTGTCCTGTGCTACGATATCGCAGGATGTTTTTATCACCTGTTTCATTACCTTCATCACACAATCGGATGGCTGCACGTAAATTTGTTTCACGGTACTATCCGGCATGGTAAAAGACATATCTGTAGCAAAACTTTTTGGCCCATCAAATAAAAAAGGGTCTTTAAAATATTCCTCCAGGTGAATGTACTTGATATGAACTTTCTTTTTTAGCACCATGGTATATAATTCAAAAACCGCATCCACAATTTTTATAGAAATCTGGTTCATCTTATTGTCATAACCAATCTTGACATGGCCAAGCACCTGGGATTTATATGCGAACGGTCCCACCTCCACTTTGACGTCACAGGTAAAATCACTGCTATCAGGTTTAAAACTAATTTTAGGATTAACCACTTTCCATTTATAATGTCCGTCAACAATTCCTAAAACTTCATAGGCACTTTTTCCATTGATCTCTCCAATGGCAATAAAAACTTTATTAACGGCTCTTTCACTCAGTACGAAAGCAAAATCATTGGGGGCTTGTCCAATCAATCCGGCAGAAATATGAATTAAAAAAAGAAGAATAAGTTTCTTAAATTGCATGCCAATAATGTATATTTTTGCCTTGTATCGGTTAAAATTTATATTTTGCTAAAAATAAAAACTAATAAATTAAAAATCATCTCTTTTTCGTTTTTTAACTAACATATTATGACCATAAAAGCCAATAATCCAGCACTTTCATCATGGATCGACGTCGAAAAAAATTCTGATTTTCCTATTCAGAATTTACCTTTTGGAATTTACTCAGATAATCAAGTGAACCATCATGCCTGCTCGGCAATTGGAAACTACATCATTGATCTATATGAATTAGCGAATTGTGGATTCTTTTCCTCTTTGAACCTTAACAAAGAAATTTTTAACCGTTCTTCCCTGAATGATTTTATTGAATTAGGCAAAACAACTACGCGTGCACTAAGGGATCGATTATCTGTTTTATTGGACGGTACCAACAAGGAATTACAGGATAAGAAAGAGATATTTAACCAAATTTTTAAACTGCAATCTTCTGTAAAACTGCTTTTGCCGGTTAGAGTTGGCGATTACACTGATTTTTACAGCAGTCTTGATCATGCTACTAATATTGGTACTATGATCCGTGATCCAAAGAATGCCCTGATGCCAAACTGGAAATATATTCCTGTGGGTTACCATGGCAGGGCCAGCAGCATCATGGTTAGCGGGACCAATTTTCACAGACCGAAAGGACAAATGAAACCGGCGGACGCAGAAGTACCGACGTTTGGCCCTTGTAAACTATTGGATTTTGAATTAGAAACAGCTTACATCATTGGTAAATCCACTGAATCAGGAGAAAGTATCAGTACGGAACAAGCGGACGATTATATTTTCGGAATGGTGTTATTTAACGACTGGAGTGCGCGGGATATTCAGACCTGGGAATATGTGCCGCTGGGACCATTTCTTTCGAAGAATTTTGCATCCACTGTTTCTCCGTGGATCGTTACCCTTGATGCCCTGGAGCCATACCGTACTGAAGGTTACTTGCAGGATCCAAAAGTATTTCCTTACCTGGAATATAAAGGAAATAAAAATGTGGATATAAAACTGGAAGTTGCTATCCAACCGGAAAATAAGGAAGAAACAGTGGTTTGCCGTTCCAATTACAAATACATGTACTGGACCATGGAACAACAATTAGCGCATCATACTGTAAACGGCTGTAATGTGAATGTAGGTGATTTAATGGGAAGCGGAACTATCAGCGGACCTGACCCTTCTGAATATGGCAGTATGATGGAACTTAGCTGGAAAGGTACAAAACCTTTGAAATTGAATGATGGGACTGAACGCAAATTCATCAATGATAACGACACTGTGATTATGAGAGGATATTGTCAGAATGACAAAGTGCGTATTGGTTTTGGAGAATGCAAAGCAAAATTATTGCCCGCTAATTAAAAACAAAAAGCCTTCTAGTGTAATAGAAAGCTTTTTGTGCTAAACAAACAATAAAAAACTTTAAAATTTATTGTATCTGGCAATTAATACTATAATCACCATATAAATCACTACCGGAAGTTGTATTATCGTTACAACGATCTTCGGCTCTTTTTCTGGAATCTTTATAAGTATATTGGGAATAATCACTGGTAGTAGTACTGGTATTGCCGGTGTAAGTTTTTGAACATTTACATACGTAATCTTTTTTACAGGATGTCAATGATGAGCCAATGGCTAATAGAAGTCCGGCCACTAAAAATACTTTTTTCATTTTTCTTTTTTTTAATTGTGTAATTTATGGATCAAAGGTGAAGCATTTTTCATCCGTATAGTTACACAAGCAATTCTCATAGTTACAATAATCCCACATGAGAAATATCGCTCCAGTGAAAAAATATTTTAATTCAGAAAATAAGAATGTCTTCCTAATCTATGGTACCTGCGGCGATCGTATTGTTAGTATTCTCATTAATTAAAATAAATGCGCCCGTGTTTCTGTTATCGGCGAAACTATCAAAACTAACAAGCTCCGCTGTTTTAATCAACACCTTGCAAAGATCATTTAATTTCATTGAGCTGTCGTTTTCAATATGCTTATACGAGTGGATATCTAATTTACTAATCACTTCTTTAATAACAGCTTTTGTACGAAAGGAATTTTGCTGTAAGAGTATTTTTTGGCCGGGAATGTAGTCTGTATTATCCATCCAACAAATGGTAGCAGTTATTTCATTCGCGTTACTCGGTAGTTCCTCCAGGGGCACGATTGAATTACCCCTGCTCACATCCACATCATCCGTTAAGTGGAAAACAACAGACCTGTTGGCTCCTGCTTCATTAACTTCTTCACGGTTTATTTCTATTTTATCAATCGTAGTTTCCACCGCAGATGGTAAAACAAGCACCCTCTGGCCTTTTTTATAAACACCACTCAGGACTTTTCCGGCAAAGCCCCTGTAATCATGCAAATTATCTGCTTGTGGACGAATCACATATTGAACCTGAAAACGGGCATTTTCTTTTTCTACTGATTCTTTCACTTCCAATGTCTCCAATATATCAAGTAATGTTTTTCCATGATACCAGACCATTTTCTGAGAAGAAGCAACAACGTTATCGCCTTCCAAAGCACTCACCGGTATAAAAACAATATCCTTTAGATCCAGCTGTTTTGCAAACATCAAATATTCACGTTCAATTTTTTTGAAATCCTCTTCTGAATAGTTCACCAGGTCCATTTTGTTAATGCAGACCAAAATATGCGGAATCCTTAGAATGGAAGAGATAATCGTATGCCGTTTTGTTTGTTCGGTCACACCATGACGTGCATCAATCAGTATAATCGCGAGGTCTGAGTTGGAAGCACCTGTAAACATATTCCGGGTATATTGACTATGGCCCGGAGTATCAGCAATAATAAATTTACGTTTGGCCGTCGTAAAATATTTATATGCCACGTCGATGGTAATGCCCTGTTCCCGTTCCGCTCTCAATCCATCCGTTAAAAGGGCCAGATCAATTTCGGTATTGCCAGTTTTACTTTTGCTTTGACGGGTGAGCGTTTCAATAATGTCCGTCGAGATTGCCTGGCTATCAAAAAGCAAACGACCGATCAGGGTACTTTTACCATCATCAACATTACCCGCTGTAAAAAATCGTAATAAATTCATCTTTAAAAATATCCGCTCTTTTTTCTGTCTTCCATGGCTGCCTCACTTATTCTGTCATCCATCCTGGTTGCCCCTCGCTCACTAATATTTGTTTCCAGTAGTTCGTTGATAATCGCATCAACAGTAGTAGCAGTGCTTTCAATAGCTGATGTACATGTCATATCACCCACTGTTCTGTACCTGACCATTTTGTTTACAACCACATCTTTTTCATCCCTCGTCACAAATTCATTCGTATTCATTAACTGTCCGCTCACGGTTACAATGCATTCCCGTTCATGTGCAAAATAAATGGAAGGCAATTCAATCTTCTCACGTTTAATATAATTCCAGACATCCAGCTCCGTCCAGTTACTGATTGGGAAGACCCGAACATTTTCTCCTTTGTTAATCTTGCCGTTATATATATTCCACAATTCAGGCCGTTGCTTTTTAGGATCCCACTGTCCGAACTCGTCCCTTACAGAAAAAACACGCTCTTTGGCACGGGCCTTTTCCTCATCACGCCTGGCCCCGCCAATGCAGGCATCAAACTCAAACTCTTCAATCATGTCCAGTAACGTAAAAGTTTGCAGTGCGTTACGTGTTGGAAATTTTCCTTTGGCATCCAGTAATTGTTTTTTCTGAATCGTATCCGCCACGTTACGAACAATTAATTGCTCATTGATGTTCTTAACCAAATAATCTCTAAAAATTAAAGTCTCCGGAAAATTATGACCGGTATCAATATGCACTAATGGAAAAGGGAATTTTCCCGGCCTGAAAGCTTTTAAAGCCAAATGAACCAAACAGATACTGTCTTTCCCGCCACTAAATAAAAGAGCAGGCCTTTCAAATTGTCCGGCCACCTCTCTCAGAATGTAAATGGCTTCTGATTCCAATTCATCTAAATAATCAAGTGACTTACCCATTCAGTGCTTGTAACAAATCATTTAAAATATCTTCCCTATTTTCCAGGCCAACCGATATACGTATTAAACCAGGTTTTATCCCAACAGCTAAACGCTCCTGTTCACTTAGTTTACAATGCGTACTTGAAGCAGGATGCGTCACAATACTTCTTGCATCACCTAAGTTAGGAGATATTTTTATCATTTGTAAGTTATCCAGGAATTTTTTTGCGGCCTCGTAACCGCCCTTTAAAGTCACGGTAAGAATACCGCCACCTGCGCTCATTTGTTTTTTAGCGATTTCATAATTTGGATGCGACTTTAAAAAAGGATAGGATACGTTTTCGAGTTGATGATGTCCCTCCAGTTTCTGAGCAACAAACAAGGCATTTTCACAATGCCTGTCCATTCGCAATGCAAGAGTTTCTAAACTTTTACTTAAGACCCAGGCATTAAACGGACTCATAGATGGCCCGGTTAATCTTCCAAATAAATAGATTTCATTTATTAATTCTTTCTTTCCAACAACTACTCCACCGAGTACCCGGCCTTGCCCATCCATGTATTTAGTAGCAGAATGAATCACCAGATCCGCTCCAAACTTCACAGGTTGCTGTAAATAGGGTGTAGCAAAACAATTATCAACGATCAATAAAATGTGGTACTTTTTAGCAATACCGGCGACCAGTTCCAGGTCGATCAACTCTATGGCAGGGTTAGTAGGAGTCTCCAGGTAAATAAATCTGGTTTCCGGTTTAATAAGTTGTTCGATTTCTTCCACATGGTTGGTATGGAAGTACGAATGACTCATATTCCATTTAGGAAAATACCTGGTAAAAATAGCGTGCGTGGCGCCAAAAACAGATGAGCAGGAAATAACATGATCTCCAGACTTTAGCAAGGCCATAAATGTAGTATAAATGGCTGCCATCCCTGAAGCCGTTGCAAAACCGGCTTCCGCTCCTTCCAGCAAACACACCTTATTGATAAATTCATTGGTGTTTGGATTAATGTATCGGGAGTAAATATAATCATCCGATTCGTCGTTAAATGCCGCACGCATTTCTTCTGCCGAATCAAATACAAAACTGGAAGTCAGAAACAAAGGAGACGAATGCTCGTTGTAGTCGGTGCGTTCCAGCTGCGCCCTGATAGCTCTTGTTTCAAACTGTTTATCTTTCATCATTTTAATTAATTCACACTCACGTTATATGTAATTTTTGCTGTCGGTTCCAGGATTTTGGTGACTGAACAATATTTTTCCATAGATAATTTCACAGCCCGTTCAGCTTTATCCTTTTTCACTTTTCCTTTTAAAATATAGTGAACTTCTATCGTTTGAAATAAAGAATATCCCTTGGTGCCCGTTTCTTCACGTTTTCCATGCACTTCAATTTCGAAGGAATCAATCTCCTGTTTTTGTTTTCTTAATATCGAAATGATATCCATCGCGCTACAACCACCTATTGCGGCTAACAATAATTGCATGGGCCTCATTCCTTTATTGTGTCCTCCGATGGCAGGAGCTGCGTCTATTGAAATAGTGTTCCCATCTAAATTTACCGCTTCAAAATTAAAATCAGCATCGATTCTTTTCAATTTTATACGCATAGCCATGTTTTATTTCAAATATAATGATTTTAGTTTTCCCGAGAAATGAGCAGGCGCCATTGGCCTCTTTCATTTCATTTTCTACCCAACCATTTGCAGTTCTTCCACAATTTCTTTATTATTCACAGTTCTGTCCAGTGTTACTTTTTCATCAACCAAGGCAATAAATAAATTATGTGTCAATATAAATTCCCTTGCTTCAATTATTTTTTTGAGGTTAATCTTACCGACAATGTAATGGTAAGTGCTTCCTGTATACTTTTCATTGACCTCATCAAAAAATAAATGGTTCAGATCCTCTTCTCTATTATATCTAATATATAAATGAACCAGCACATCATTGGTAAAAACCGGCGCATTTTTTTGAAGGTATTTTTTAAATTCATACCTGTATCCATGCGATAAAGCCGAAATATCTGATAACACCGCCGCACCTGTTGGCAAACTCCCCGCACCCCGCCCCTGCAGGAACTGTTCTCCTGAAAATTTGCCTTCCACAACTACACCATTAAATTCATTTTCCACATTGAACAATTGATCCTGCTCTTTAATAAAACGGGGAGCCACAAATACGCTCACCTGATTACCCTCCAGACGCTGTATAACAGGCGTCAGTTTAATTTTATAACCTTTTTCAGAAGCATATCTGATATCATGTTCGTCGAGTGTAGTGATACCAATATTCAGCACATTCTCCGGTTTAATAATCAATCCAAAAGCATGTAACGCGATAATGATTGCTTTGAATTTAGGGTCAAATCCTTCAACATCATTGGTCGGATCAGTTTCCGCGAAACCCTTCTCCTGAGCCTGTTTTAAAGCCTCCCCATAGGACAATTTCTCATTAATTGTTTTCGATAAAATATAATTACTGGTTCCGTTAAAAATTCCTGATACTTTCTCCAGTTCTTCATTATCAAAATATTCTTCCAGGGAACGTATGATAGGAATACTTCCGCATGCCGAAGCTTCATATAATAATGATACATTATTCTCCTTTTGTAAACAATACAGTTCCTCCAGATGTGTAGCCAGTAATTTTTTATTGGCTGTTACCACATGTTTTCCTCTCCTCAATGCTTCACTCACAATATGAAACGCTTCTTCAGCATCATCGATCAGTTCCACAACTACATCAATTTCCGGATTATTTAGAATTTCCCATTTATCGTAGGTAATGAGATCCGACCCAACGGTGCGTGTTTTGTTTTTGTCCTTCACTGCAATTTTTATAATGTCGGCTTTGAAACCGGTGCTGTTATTTAATACGTGATAAAGCCCTTGCCCTACACAACCAAAACCGAATAATCCAATTTTTAATTTCTTGCTCATTGTTTAAGTATTTAAAGTGATTTTTTTCAGATTTTTTTCTTTGCTTTTTTATAAAAATGATCGATTCGTTCTGCTATTTGCTTAGTTTCTATTAGGAAACCATCATGTCCGTGAAACGAATCTATTTCCTCATAAACAGCGTTCTTAATATACCTTGCCAATAACTGCTGCTCGCATAACGGGAACAGTACATCAGATGTTACACCAATAACCAATGTAGGAATATCGATCTCATTTAAAACAGTTTCAAGACTATATGCCCGTTCTCTTGCCACCTGATGGGAATCCATGGCTTCAGACAAACGCACATAAGAGTACGCATTGAAACGCTTCACTAGTTTCTCACCCTGGTAGCGCTGATATGAGGAGGCCGCATGGTTATTGATATCGTTCCGATCCGTATTTTTTTGAGTGCTGTTATAAGTATGATAGTTCCTATAGCTTAATAAAGCAATACTTCTGGCTGCCTGAAGTCCTTTTTCGCCACCATTTACGGAATTTGAAAAATAGGTCCGGTCTGCTTTAATGGCCAAACGCTGAGATTCATTAAAAGCTATGCCCCATGGAGAATGCTGTGCATTCGTGGCGATCAAAATCAGGTTTTGTGCTATGCCAGAATTTTGTATTATCCATTCTTGTGCTATTTGCCCCCCTTGTGAGCCGCCAATAAGTGTATGAATTTTTTCTATCCCGAGGTGTTGTCTCAATATATGTAACGTGTTGGCCATATCCCTGATGGTAATCTGCGGGAAGTAGCTAAACCAGGGTTCATTAGTATCAGGATTGATACTCAAGGGACCGGTTGTTCCATAACAGGACCCCAAATTATTGGCACACACAATAAAATAGTCTTCAGGATCAAATAATTCATTTTCACCGAATAAACCCTTCCACCAATCCAACACATCGCTGTTAGCAGTTAATGCATGGGCAACCCATATCACATTACTCTTATCCCTGTTTAAGGCACCATAAGTATGATAAGCAATTTCTAATCCGGGCAATGAAAGACCGCTTTCCAACTGAAACCTTTTGTTGTATATATATGTATTTTGATTCATACTTGTTTATTTTTAACCACATGCTCACATGGTGAATGTGATTAGTGTTTTTGTTTTAAATGATTTGATTGAAAACGAATTAATTTACTTGCGCCTTTGACAGGGATTTAATTTTTCGATTATCTAAAAAGAAAAACCAAACTGGCGCATGCCGCACCACATACAAGCCACCATGAAAAATGGCATGGCAGAATAAAAGATAATAAGGCTAGTAGATAGTTTTGTTTTTGAAGTCGTGTGTTTCATTTTTATTGTTTTTAATTTATCTGCCCCTGTTTTTCATCAGAGTAGGAGTTGGCACCGGTTTTCCAATCGCATTTTACCTCGACTTTTAGTTGGTTGCCAGTGGGTCATAGAGCCTATTCTCTCGCCACTTCTTAATAAATTAATTACACACATAAGAGGTAACTAATTCTGCAGCAAATCTAAGTTATTTTGTTTTATACTTCCAAACAATTTTCAAATTAAAATAGGAACCCTAACTCTTATGACTAAAAAGGAAGGTGAACACGGGTTATTGATCGGTCGAAAAAATATCTTGAAAAATAAAATTAATTAAACAGCGTCTCTGCCTTTGTATTAATCCATTTTGCGAAATCAAAAATTGTGTTTAACGAAAATGAGATTCAATGCGGTAATCCCTGCTTTACCTTTGTAATACTTATTTCAATTGAAAACACATTGAAGCAAAACAAGACTTAATCATTAAAACAACATATTATGAAAAATCTAGTAATTACTATTTTAATAAGCCTTGGGTTTATTAATATGGAAAGCCAGACCTACAATTGGGCCAAAAAAGGAGGGTTATGGGCTTACGATTATGGCAACGGTATTGCCAACGATCCAGCGGGAAATGTTTATGTGGCAGGTAAATATGAAATGAACGCAGTTTTTAACAATGTGACCCTTCCCTGTCAGGGTAACCACGATATTTTTCTGGCGAAATATGATCCATCCGGAAATATGAGTTGGATCAGAACAGGGGGAGGACACACGGGAGACTACGCACACTGTTTAGCAACCGACAACTCTTATGTATATATCGCCGGAGAGATTGAAGGTTCGGGTAATCCCGTAAAATTTATCGGATCAACCATAACACTTTATCCAAAAGGTGATAATGACATTTTCGTTGCCAAGTACGACTTTAATGGAAATATCATTTGGGCAAAAAGTGCCGGTTCCTGGAATGGAGAAAAGGCGCTGGGTGTAACATCCGACCAATACGGAAATGTTTTTATCTGCGGGTATTTTAAAAACAGCACTGTTATAGGAAACACGACCCTTTACAGCAGTGGCAATTATGAAATATTTATTGCTAAGTTGGACCGGAACGGAAACTTCCTATGGGCCAAAAAAGCAGGCGGAACCGGAAGAGATGAAGCCAAAGACATTAAATGTGACGCTCAGGGAAATGTATATATCTGTGGTATGCATGCCAACGGAGCTGTATTTAGTGGTCAAACCTTATATACACCCGATGGATATGTGAATGGTTACATAGCTAAATATACCACCAACGGAGCGTTGGTATGGGCAAAATCAGTGGGAGGCAAATATGACGACGTTGCCTGGGGGCTGACAAGAGACAATAATAACAGGATCATCATGACGGGACAATTTAATTCCTCTATGAATTTTGGAAGTACTAATTTATACACAACCGGTAACGCTGATGTATTTGTAGTATCCTATGATGTCAACGGTTATGCCTATTGGGCCAAAAAAGCTGGAGGATATGGGAACGATCTCGCCAGAGGTGTTGGAACCGACGGTAATTATATTTACCTGACCGGGCAATACGGAGGAACAGCAACCTTTGGGTCGACCACTAAAACGGCCGCAGATAACTCGGATATTTTTATTTCCTGTTTAAGCAATAGCGGCCAGTTTTTATGGACGACGACGGCCGGAGGAGGTGCAGACGCGCCGGAGGATCTAGGTTATGAATCAGGAATTGCTGTCTGTGCTCAACCCAATGGTAATGTATATGCTACAGGTGCCATGCTAAACGGCGCATCATTCGGAAGCACCTATCTTTCCGCCTATTCCAGAACGGATATGTTCATTACACGACTAAAAAATAATTATATCGCCAGAACGGATGAAAGCACTGAATCGATAGTGCTTGATGGGCAAATCTCAGAAAGTAATGTTATGCTTAACTGGCCTGCGCCTGACAAAACAGACAGTGTCTACTTCCTTGTTGAAAAAGGGGTTGACTCCAGCCATTTTGAAACAATAGCAAAAATTGATGCGCAGCAGACGACTGAATATTCTTTTAAAGATGGCCTTTCAAAAAGGGATCATGGCAATTCCTATTACCGTGTCACCAAAGTGAATGGATCAGGCGAACAAATCAGCTCTAATGTCATCGGTGTTGAAATAAATATGGACAATTGTTTCCAATGCGCGGTTTATCCTAACCCAACAAAAAATTCCTTCGTAATCTCCATGAAACCTTTTGGGAAAGAACTGGATAATTCATTTACAACCATTATGTATGACACCCAGGGCAATGAGCAAAAGCGATCAGAAATTAATTATGGTGAATCCGTCATTGACGTTAATAATCTAAGTGCCGGAGTTTACCTGATGATTATCCGAAAAGGAGAAAAAATAATATATGAAGACAAAGTCGTTATTCAATAAATAACAAAGGTCTGTTCATTTTTCTAAAAACCTTGTCTGTTGACAAGGTTTTTTTCATTTACATCTTTAATGAAAAAGCAAAACCTTACATTTACGCGTGCTTAAAAACATCAATAAACATCATTTTTTATTACACTTCATTGTATTTATCTGGGGCTGGTCACCTATTCTTGGAAAGGGAATAAGTGCAGATGCATTGCAATTAGTTTGGTTTCGGATTGCCATCACTTTATTTTTAATGGCTTTTTACTTAGTATACATTAAAGCCAATTTATTGGTTTCATTTAAAAAATTAATGCAGCTCAGCGCGGTAGGACTCATTATCTGCGTACACTGGCTTTGCTTTTATGGAGCCATCAAAGTCTCCAATGTATCTGTTACCATGGCGGCTTTCAGTACAGGAACCTTATTCACCGCTATCACCGAGCCATTGATTTATAAACGCAAATTCATTTGGTATGAACTGGTGATTGGAGTTATTATTATTGCCGCCATCTGTCTTATTTTTTCAGTTGAAATAAAATATGGACTGGGAATTTTATTGGGAATCCTGGCAGCTTTAACTGCTTCTGTTTTCAGTGTATTAAACGGGGTGCTTATTCAAAACGAAAAAGAAAAAATCAGTTCGCCGGTTTTGTCCTTTATTGAGTTATCCGCGGCCCTCGTTGGATTAAGTATTTTTCTTCTCTTCAATGGAAGTTTCTCCGGTTCATTTTTCAGTCTTACCAATCAGGACATCTTATTAATTACCATCTTAGCTGGTGTATGCACAGTATATCCTTTTATCGCCAGCGTCAACTTAATGAAACATTTATCACCGTACACCATTAATTTAACCGTAAACCTGGAGGGTGTCTATGGGATCATCCTGGCAGGGATTTTATTCCATGAAAATAAAGACCTGTCTATTACATTCTACGTAGGTTTTTGCATCATACTATCTGTAATTTTTCTAAATGGCGTTCTCAAACAAAAGTTTAGCAAAGCATAACCAAATTGAAACATAAAAACCTTACTTTAGCGATGTAAAAAAATTAAGGTTATGCAGTTTGAGCTTAGCTCTGAATATCTTGACCATTTAAAAAACGCCATCGCTGAAAAAAACGATGACTATATTAAAGAGCAACTTAAAGAGTTGTACGCGGTTGATATTGCCTTAATTTTAAATCAGCTTTATTTAGAAGAATCCATTTACCTGTATGACCAGATTGATGAAGACATTTCATCAGATGTGTTATTGGAAATGGAGGATGAAAAGCGTGAAGCACTGTTAGCCACCTTCTCTACCAAAGAAATTGCCGAACAACTGGACAACATGGATTCGGATGATGCCGCTGACGTCATCAACGAATTACCGGAAGATATCCAGGAGGAAGTTTTATCTCATATCGAAGACATTGAACAGGCAAGCGACATCGCAGACCTGATGAGCTTTGAAGAAGGAACAGCGGGGTCTTTGATGGCAAAGGAATTAGTGAGTGTTTATGCTCATGAAACGGTGAGTGCATGTATCGATGAAATCAGACGACAAACCGAAAGCGTAGATGTATTGTATGCTGTGTACGTGGTTGATGATAACGAGAAACTCATCGGGATGCTTTCTTTGAAAAAATTAATTGTTTCGCATCCTCTGGCACTTATACAGGAAATTTATGATGCCGATATTATATCCGTTAAAACGTCCACTTCCAGTGAAGATGTTGCTGAACTGATTAGGAAATATGACCTGGTTGTATTACCGGTAATCGACCAGTTGGGAAGATTGGTTGGAAGGATCACGGTTGATGATGTGGTGGATGTGATGCGAGAAGAAGCTGAAAAAGATATTCAGCTCATGAGTGGTATTACAGACGATGTTGACAGTAATGATAGTTTATGGCGTTTATCCAGAGCACGCATTCCATGGTTGCTGGTTGGAATGTGCGGTGGTATTGTGGGGTCTAGAATTATTGGAAGTTACGAAGACCAGATCCAGATACGCCCGGAGATGGCTTTTTTCATTCCACTTATTGGGGCTACCGGTGGAAATGTAGGTGTACAATCTTCCGCTATCATTGTTCAGGGTTTGGCAAATAATACTTTGATCACTGATAAAATAGCACCGAAACTATTAAAGGAATTAGGTGTTGGTTTAATCAACGGGCTTATTTGCTCCGGATTAATTTTGGGTTATAATTTACTTATCAGCGAATCCTGGGCCTTAGCAGGAACGGTAAGCGTGGCGCTGTTAACGGTTATTTTATGTGCTTCTTTCCTGGGAACATTTGTGCCATTGATGATGAATCGTTTTAAAATAAATCCTGCTTTAGCAACGGGCCCTTTTGTCACTACCTTAAATGATATTATCGGGATCTCTATTTACTTTTTAGTAGGGAGAATTCTTTACGGGATCCTGTAAGAAAACTTATTTTCTCAAAGAATTAAAGCGCTTCACTGCCACTAGCTGATCATAATAAGTTCCACGTTGGCGGTGGTAAACGTAAATGGTATAGTCGTTCTCCGTCTCCCAATGATTGCCCTCACTAAAAGTTTCATCGCCACCCTTTTTATCATCTTTTAAATAGACATATGTATAATTATAATATCCCTGTTTAATATAGAGCGCGCATTCATATCCCATTTTTTTATAATTATACGTCATACGGTTTGTTTTACTTAAACGCCACTCAGTTAGCTTACCCAGTACATAGAAATTGCCGGAACCCTGCGCGTTATCATATGGCAGAAAGAAATGCACCCAGGCATAATCCGATTCCAGGTCAGGATTTCCAACCATATCCCTGTTTTTAATTAGGAAGCCGCCATTCAGATCATTATAAAACGAATAACTTTTAAATGTTTTCAGTTCATCCGTTTTTAATTCTATATGGTACTTGAAAGAGCTGTCCCTGTTAATATTAGCTACTCTTTCCGTATAGGTTCTTAATGACCGCGTATCGAAATACCTGAATTCATTGCCGCCGTTAAACGTTGATTTATCATCTAGTGAATACGTTAATTGCCTTGGCTCAACGAACGTTGGCTTGATATTGTTGACGGCGTTGTCCCAACGGTTATTCTGCGTAATAATAACATGCAGGTCGGTAAACGGATTTGTCAGTTCATACTGGCTGTTAATCAGGTTGAAATCAATGTGCTGTTTTTCATATTGCTCATCATTCCCAATTGCCTGCCTCACGTTTGCAACGACTGTGATTTTATTTTCGTAGATCATAAACCGCTTAGTGATGACTATTTTCTCTTTATCATTGTCCTGGTATACAAATACCACATAATTGCCGGTTTTTGAAAACTGCATATTGGTCTGAGGAAACAAAACTGAATAATGGGTGAACTTTTGAACGGTGTTCGTGGAGAAATTAAAATTTAAAATATTAGCTTCAAAAAAACCATTCATGAATTCCGCACTCACCAGGTTTGACGGTTCCCAATTAGCATCACAATGCACAAAACTAATCGAATAACTTTTTCTATCTGCTTCCAGATCGTCAAAACTTAATTCCAATTGTTCTTCGCCATTAAACTGCAGCATAGCAGGATTTGCATCAAAAGAGGATTCGTGAAGCTGAACCGTTTTGATATACGGTTTATAGGTCCAGTCCTCATAACGCATCTGGCCATCATTCACATAATCATCCTGACCTAATGACTTTAACGACAAAAGGCTAAAAACCAAAAATAAGATATGTATGATTTTCTTCAAAGATTAATGCGTAAACGAATTTACATGCAATTTAGTATCAATCATTACTCCCTGATCAATTCTCCTTTGCCATTTTTTGTTAAACGAATGTTTGCAGGATTTCCTTTAAAGTATATGTCTCCTGACCGATCAATAATAATATCCATTAAACCATTTTCCGGTGCATTGATATATGCATGTCCTATCGAAACACTATGTAGGTAAGCGTAGCTAGAAATATAAAGACCGGTCGCAAACAGGTAATTTGTTCCTGTATAATCATGTTCAAATATATCGGTCGAACCTGATAAATACATATCTCCGTTTCCATGAGCACTGGCAACAATTTTATGTACACTTAAATCAAGTCTTATATCACCTGAATTCTCCGTTCTTAATTTAATTTCATCCTGAACAATTGTCCCCGTTGTTTCAATTGTGCCCAGACCCGCATTCCGAATATATTTAAAATAGGGGGCCGTAATATACACCCTTATCTTTCGATCGTAACCCCTTACCCAATTACATCGATTGTTATTAAACACTTTCAGTGTTTCTCCTTCTAATTCAGTTTTTATTAATCGCTGTAGGTTTTCCCCTGCTTCCACCTTCACTTCAAACTCCGGCCCCTGAGTCAGATACAAATCCATTTTATCCCTTATGAAAATGGAATTAAAATCTTTCACATCATGGTAGATAACATTAGTAGCACGCGTCGATTTCAGGCAATCGCACATACTCTCCTTCTTACAGGAGTTGAACAGTAAAATCCAGCAAAAAAGTATGGCTAATTTATAACGCATTTATCTTTTTCTTTTTAATACTGAAACGGTAACCAATACCATAATCAAAGTGTGCTGCTACAGCCCAATGCGATTTCATGGTGAAGTTGATCATCAGACCATTTTTGCAAAAATAACGGATGCCGATTCTGTGAAAAATAGGGCCATCCTCTTTAGGCTTAGAAATTGCATAATACCCCATCTCAATCGGTAAGCTAATCCTGCCAATGTTATAGGCATAACACGCTTTTACCCCCAACTGCATAACATCTAACCAGCTTTGAGCCGGATGACCGGAGGTCTCCAAATGATAAGCATTTTGGGTATCATAACTCACGTCAAGTCCTCCACCCCATTTATGAGTGTTCCGGACATTATAATAATAATTCGCGCCAAATGTATTCGCAAAATATTTCGGCCCACCAGGTGGCTCATGCTCATTAAACCCTACTGCGTCCCAAACAAGAATTTCATGTTTACTTGGCCATACAACGGACGAATCCAGTAGTTCAGATTTTACAACCTCTCCATTTAATTTATAAGTCAATCCTAAATTCAACGATACAACATTCAATCCTAAATTGGGAACCTGCGATCGTCCATTAGATGCATGAGCAAAAGATAACCCCGGTTCCAATCTGAATTTGTTACTCAGATTCAGATGCCATAATACTTTCCACTGAACAAATGTGTTCCAGTGACTGGCAATGGCAATGTTTTTTGGATTATGATCAATATCAAATTTTTTCGTGACATAAGAAACTCCCCAGCAAATTCTCAAAACCGGTCTTGAAGCTCTCACTTTCTTATTTAAAGGAATTTCCACATAGGGAGAAAGTGCATAGCAATAACCTAATTGACCGGTGTTGGCAAAGTCAATGAAATTAAAAGATAAGCCAACATCGGGGAAATTATTCTCACGATGCCAACGTTTACTTCCGTTAGTAGGCTTTACAAAATCGACCTCTATACCCGGTATAAAACCTTTAACTAAATTACCAATGGTGCTTTTATGTTCGAAAACAAAACCATAGGTTGGAGCAATTTTGATGTAAAAATCTTTGCTCCCGGTTATGCTTTTTTGGGCAATTCCAAACAAAGGAATTAATAGAAATAAATATTTAACGGACTTTACCAAAATAAGTCCCGAATTTAATGATAGATTTCGAATTCTCTTCATTTTAAAATGTTATTTTCCGCATAAAAACCTTAAATTAGCGGCGAAATTTAACCCTCCGCGTAATGGAAGTAAAAGACATTAAAGATTCGAGTTTAGCTCAAAATCCGGTTATCGGACAAATGCTTGTGAACAATCATGAGCAAATATTGTTTTGCAATGATAATGCCACAGGCTTAAAAGCAATCATTGCCATTCACAATACAGTTTTAGGGCCGTCATTAGGTGGTACCCGTATGTGGAATTATAACAATGAAATGGAGGCTTTAACGGATGTTTTACGTCTTTCCCGCGGAATGACTTATAAATCTTCTGTGGCAGGATTAAATTTAGGCGGAGGAAAAGCTGTAATCATTGGTGATGCAGGCAAACTTAAGTCAGAAGCTTTATTACGCCGATTTGGGAAATTTGTGAATAGTCTTGGTGGAAAATACATTACGGCAGAAGATGTTGCCATGAATAGCCGTGATATGGAGATTATTAAAATGGAAACTGACTACGTAAGTGGTTTACCTGAAAATATGGGTGGCAGCGGAGATCCTTCTCCGGTAACTGCTTATGGCGTTTATGTAAGCATGAAAGCCAGTGCGAAAGAAGCTTTTGGAAGCGATAGTTTAGCCGGAAAAAAAATCTTGGTGCAGGGTATTGGTAACGTTGGAATGCATTTAGTAGAGCACATCAGCAAGGAAGGTGCTAAAGTTTATGTTTACGACATTAGCGAAGAACGCATTAAGACAGCGGTAGATAAATACAAGGCGGAATTTGTTGAAGCCGATAAAATGTTTGATCTTGATATGGATATTTATGCCCCTTGTGCTTTAGGAGCAACTGTAAATGATGATACATTATCAAAATTAAAATGCAAAGTGATTTGTGGTGCTGCCAATAACCAGTTAGCAGATGAAAAAAAACACGGAGAAATGGTGTTATCAAAAGGGATCCTTTATGCTCCTGATTTTGTCGTAAATGCTGGTGGGATTATCAATGTATTTTATGAACTGGAAGGTTATAACAGGGAACGCGCCATGGCACATGCTGAGAAAATCTACGGAACCACCTGGAATATTATCCAGACGGCTAAAGCACAAAATATTCCTACATATGCTGCAGCTAACAAAATTGCCGAACAACGCATAGAAAGTATTGCAAGAATTAATGCCGTGTTATAATTAGTGAATTAATGAATGTTTGAGTAAATGAATTTAAAAACATATTCAAACATTCATTACCTTTACACTTTATAATTTCAAATCACGAACTCAACAAACTAAAACTCGTTCTTTATGCTAAACAGACGTTACCTTCGAATAAAAACAATGCAGACTTTGTACTCCTATTTTCAAAATGAAAAGGCTGACATAGGTTTTTACGAAAAAGAATTATTTAAAAGTTTAGATAAAATTTACGACCTCTATATTTATGTTCTTGTTCTATTTACAGACATCCACCACACGTCTCTGTTGGTAACCGAAGAAAACAAAAACAAACGTTTACCCAGTAAAGAAGATCTTGAACCAAACTTACGTTTCATTGAAAATGTGGTTTTGGTTGCTTTAACCAATAGCGACGAATTAAAAAAAGAAGTTACCAATCGGAAAATTTCATGGCAGAGTGATTTTGACCTTGTCCGTAAATTATATGCTGAACTAAGGGCGACTGAATTGTATAAAAACTATATGGCGTCCACCACTCCTTCGGCAAAAGAAGACAAGCAGTTTTTAATTTCGGTTGCCACTGAATTTTTATACGAGCATGATTTATTAAACCACCTTTTTGAAGAAAAAAATATCCACTGGGCTGATGACACTTTTGGAGCGTTTTCTATGGTCTCCAGAACTTTCGAAAATTTCAGCGGGACGTTAAAATTAGTTCCATTATATAAAGACAAGGAAGATGATCAGCAATTTATTTCCACGCTTTTCAGAAAAACAATTGCCGGAGATAAAGAATATGATAAACTAATCGATGAAAAAACCAAGAACTGGGAATTAGAACGAATTGCATCCATGGATGTTCTATTAATGAAAATGGCATTAGCTGAATTCATGCATGTAAGCAACGTACCTGTAAAAGTTTCTTTGAATGAATACATTGACATTTCAAAAGAATACAGCACACCAAATAGTAAAACATTTATAAATGGTGTATTAGATAAAATCATTGCCGATCTGAAACGTGACAATAAAATTCAAAAGACCGGAAGAGGCCTGATGGAGGGAAATTAGCATGTTGAAGTTTAATGCTCTGAGCATTATTAATAACTTTGAAAACCTGAAACAAGCGAATTGAAATTATTAATTCTCGATAATTATGACAGCTTTACATACAACCTTGTTCACTTAATTGAGAAGGTTAGTGACATTTCATTTGAAGTTTTTCGAAATGATCAAATTTCGTTACAGGATGTAAATGACTTTGACAAAATTTTATTGTCCCCCGGTCCGGGTTTACCAAAAGATGCAGGGATTATGCCTGAAGTCCTTCAATACTATGGACCTGCCAAAAATATTTTAGGTGTTTGCCTTGGATTTCAAGCTATTGGTGAAGCTTACGGAGCATCACTTAAAAATCTGCCTACCGTTTTTCATGGCTTAGCGACACCGATCACAGTATTACAGGAAGACATCTTATTTAAGAATTGTCCCGGTTCTTTTACTGTCGGTCGTTATCATTCATGGGTTATAGATAATCAATCAGTTCCTCATGATTTTGAAATTACAGCCGTTGACGAAGAAGGAAATATCATGGCGGGCAGACACAAAACATTTAATGTGCGTGGTGTCCAGTTCCATCCCGAATCAATTCTTTCTGAATATGGAGAAACAATAATGAGAAATTGGCTTGAGACCAGTTGATTTCACGAAACAGATGGTGCGATTTTATGACTGAATTTTTACAATCTCTAATTGGCTAACAATCAGTCCTTTTTTGTTATTTTTTTATAAATTATTATCTATTGCAGATTGGTATAAAATCCTAAATTTGCTATCAATAAATTAACTATGAGAGTACTATCCATTTTAGCTTTAAGCCTGATTATCATTACATCATCCTGTAAAGAACAAAGAACGGATGTGTCTACAAATGATATCGTTAACACCAAGTCCGCTGATGGAAATTCAAACGCTGATTTACCAGAAATTAAATTTGAAGAAGAAACTCATGACTTTGGGCGCATTACCCAGGGAGAAAAAGTAACTTATAATTTTAAGTTCAAAAATACGGGGGGTGCAAACTTAATCATCTCTTCTGCGAGTGGAAGTTGCGGCTGTACGATTCCTGACTATCCTAAAAAACCAATTCTTCCGGGTGAAGAAGCAAATATTAATGTTGTATTTGCAAGTGAAGGTAAATCTGGCATCGTAGAAAAATCTGTTACTATTGTGACCAACTGTGAGCCCAGCACCCGCATCATTTACATTAAGGCGAACATCATCGTTCCAACAAGCGCAAATCCAAGCGAGTTGCCAACAGCACATTAATCAATTAAAAAATAAACCAATAATAACATAAACACAAAACATGAACAACTTAGTAATTTTAATGGGCGGTGGAGCTCAGGGTGGAAATCCAATAACACAAATAGTACCATTAGTTTTAATCGTGATCGTATTTTACTTTTTCATGATCCGTCCTCAGATGAAAAAAGCAAAAGAAACCAAAAAATACATTGAAGCTTTAAAAGTAAATGATAAGATCCTAACCATCGGTGGTATCTATGGTACTATCAGTAAAATGAATGATGACGGAACAATTATCATCGCAGTAGAAGATGGGTCTAAAATGAAGATCTCTAAAAATGCGGTTTCCCAGGACGCTACTTCCACTTTAAATCAAACTTCTTAATCCATGAGGTCGTCAAATGCCATTACACGCATTAGGCGCTTGCTGATTAGCAAAAAAGTAATCACTTTTTTAATCTGTTTAAGCATTGCATCACTATTATGGGTGGTGCATGCTTTAAACAGAAATTACAAATACACCCTTAAGGTTCCGGTAACTTTTTTAAACCTCCCCACCAACAAATTGATTGTTGGCGAACTTCCGGAATCACTGGATGTTGAAATCAAAACGAGCGGCTTAAAGCTCTTATTCATTTCTCTTCAAAAAAGAATTGACAGGGTGGTTATTGACTTTAATCTCCTTAAAACCAATGCAAAATCCCAGGCCTACTCTATTAGCAATGGAAATTTCAATTTAAGAAGCGTCATCAACTTTGACGTTGAAATTATCAAAATCCGTCCCGATACCTTATTTTTTTCTGTGGGTAAAGGCAATTCGAAACTGTTGCCTGTAAAAGCCAATTTAAAGGTCGCTTGCCTTCCGGGTTACTCTGTTATTTCAAAACCAACCATCATTCCCGCATATATTACGGTAACCGGAGATAGTATGGATCTAAAAAAAATGGATACAGTATATACTTACTTTTTAAATTTAAAAGATATTCACCAGAATTTCTCTTCACCAATTCCATTAAAAAAACCTTTTTCTACGATAAGCTACAGTACCAAAGATGTTCAATTAAGCTTTGAAGTTGATAAATTAACTGAATCGACTATACAGGTTCCGATTAGTATCATGAACAATACAGGGCGCGACGAAATTAAATTATTGCCGGGTTTTGTGACTATAAAATACCTTGTGGCCATGAAAGATTACGAAAACATTAGTACAAATTCTTTTAAGGCCATTGTTAATTACGACCACATCAAAGAAAAACAACAGAAACTGCAGGTAGCCATCATCCGATCTCCTTCAGAAGTTAAGATTAAAAAAATTGAGCCGGCGAGCGTTTCATATTTAATTTATAAATAATGAACATAGGTCTTACAGGAGGCATTGGTAGCGGAAAATCAACTGTGGCGAAACTGCTCGAAACAATGGGCTGTGCGATTTATAATTCTGATGAAAGAGCAAAAGCCCTTTATTTTAATACAGCCATTAAGCTGGAGATTATAAAATTACTCGGAAAGGAATCCTATTTGAATGAGACAGAAATAAACCGGAAATATATTTCCGAAAAAGTTTTTTCTGACTCTGATTTATTGCTTCAATTAAATCAGATCATTCATCCGGCAGTTAAAAATGACTTTGCTCAATTTGCCCACAAAGTTAGACCAGGAACATTGATTATTAAGGAAAGTGCTCTCCTGTTTGAAACAGGAATTTACAGAGAACTAGATCGTAATATCGTGGTAACTGCCTCCACGGAAACAAAAATAGCGAGGGTGATGAAGCGTAACTCAATGTCAAAAGAAGAAATTGAAAAACGAATGCTATCTCAGCTGACGGATGAGCAAAAAATTCCTTTGGCCAATTATGTTATTTCCAATGACAAGGACTCGGCTTTGATTCCACAGGTTTTATCCATTATCGAAACTTTAAAAAAAGATGCATAAACGCGATTACCTTGTAAAACAATTCGAAGAATTTGGCAGGGTGATGGGTGTGATCCTCGGCCTTAGAAAAGAAAACAAGTTCTCTGAGTTATCTGAACTCCTCAGTGAATCGGTAAAAAAATATACTCCTACAGAAATCGATTATGTGGAATCAATGAAAGATGAAAATTTAATCGACATCCTGACCCAGGAAAAAAAATTAACTGACGAACAATTAAAAATGCTGGGAGGTTTACTTTTTGAAAAAGGAAATTAACTATTCAGCTACCCATACAACTGAAATAGAATCCAATAATTGTTACAAAAAAAGTTTGGTAATCTATTTATTTCTAAAGGAGCATGCAACCCTCACCTATTCACTTGACATGCATTATAAACTGGAGATCCTTGAGAAAATGAAATTGTGATTATAGTCCCATTAACTTCTCCAGGTGGTGGTTCCTGATTCCAAAATAAGCTTTTGTTTCATTTATTTTAACCAGTAATTCTTTCTTTTGTGCTTCCGTTTTACTTTTCTTCTCGGCAACGATCATGACATTTTTTGGTGTATGCTCACCCGAAATAAATTCGAACACCCTGGTTGTGTAACCTGCATACTCCAACAACAATGATCGCAAACCATCCGTTACCATTTCGGCTTCACGTTCAAGATATATACCATGTTTCAATAAAAAATCCAATTCATTCTTTGCTTTACTTTGTTCCAGTTCTCTTCTGATTTGTTTATGACAACAGGGCGCTACCACAATTAACTCCGCCCCTGAAAGAATACCTTTATAAATGGCATCATCGGTCGCTGTATCACAGGCATGCAAAGCAATAAGCACATTTACCTGTTTAACATCATAATCCATAATCGTTCCCTGAACAAAACTCAAGCCTTCAAATTTCGATTTAACAGCAATGTCATTACAGATGTCGACAAGATCTTTACGATACTCAACACCATTTACTTCAGTCTTTAAATTTAAAACATCTGCCAGATAATCATAGAGGGCAAAGGTCAGATACCCTTTACCGGCCCCCATATCCAGAACATGAAGCACATCATGTTTTGGCAAATTCTTAATTAAGGGGCTCAATACTTCAACATAATGATTGATTTGCTTATACTTATCCTGGGCATGATTAAAAACATTTCCCTTTTCATCTGTAATTTTCAACCACTTTAAATAAGGCTTTCCTTCCGCTGCAATTAAGCGGTTCTTTTTTATATTGTGCTCGAGAGAAGGCAACTCGTAATGAGTTGGCTTATTTTTTTTCAGTGTCGTTTTATCTTTATTAGATTCAAACACAGCGTCAAATTCTAACGCAAAAAGCGAAGCATGTCTGAATTCCTTTTTATCGAGCCATTCATCCGCTAAGCTCAAACCTTCCTTTATTGAATAATTTTTGACAATATCTTTTGTTTGATAACGGAATGTAAAGCTCAATTTATCCTCGTTCTGAATTCTTGCTTTTTTTATATAGCAATTTTTCAAGCCTTCTGTTAAACCATTGTAATTGGCCAAAGATACCTTCACAAATGTATTTTCCTCCAGGGATTTATTAAATAAGGAAATAAAATCTTTTTGATGATTCATTTGAAAAAGATAAAAATTAGAAAAACCAAAGATACATTAATTGCCCGGTAAAAAATCTCCAAAATTTTGTGAAAGAACAGATTTTATCTTGACGAAAAGTTTGTATATTCGTTAATACCCGAAATGCAAAAACTCTCTTTCATATTTTTATTTACAAGCCTGATTTGTAAATCCCAGCCAAACGAATTTGATAAGTATGGGCCGTTTGGATCACAGGTTCATACGGATTTGAAGGTCGCATTAGAGATTGAAAAGGGCGTATACAAACTGGATCTGAGCTATAAAAAAATAGAGCCAAAGCTATACGTCAAATTAGGCAAACTAAAAGATCTGCAGGCGCTGAGACTAAGTGGAAATGAAATCAATAGTTATCCTCCGGGTTTTAGTGATCTTTATAACCTCGTTTATTTTTCCAGCTATAATAATGAATTTAGAAGCTTTCCCGAGTTGAAAAAATTGGGGAATTTAAACTATCTGGAATTTTTTGGAAGTAAGATTGACTCCGTACCGGCTGATATTGCATACTTAAGTAAGCTTAAGACACTAAAACTTTCTACCACTAACGACACGCTTAAATTACCAACCACATTAAAATATTTAAAAAACTTAAAAGATGTGACCATTGAAAATTGTGTTTTGGATAGCTTTCCAAAAGATGTATTTAAAATTCCAAACCTGAATTACCTGAATTTAACCAACACGAATATTTTCTATGTTACCAGGCATTTTGAGCGCTTCGTAAATCTGGAAGTATTGGTATTGGACGCCAATCAATTACAATCCCTCCCTTTTGATATTTACAAAGCAAAAAAATTACGATTACTATCTGTCAAAAATAATCATCTTCAAAAATTACCAGACACCATTTGTCAATTAGAAAATCTTACACTATTGGATGTGAGGGGAAATGGGTTTTCCCAGGAATATCTGGAAGAGTTGAAGGCTTTGTTGCCGGGCTGCGAAATACGTTTTTAATTTTTCACATAGCACAAATTTGCTCTCGACAACGCTCGAACTGAAAGATCTCTAAAATCCCTTAAGTTAAAAAGTCTCTTAGGTCTTTTTCTCAAATCTTTTCATAAATCCTTCCATAAACCAGGCTGGAGGCTGCATGGGCTTATTTTTTGTTTTATCAATAAAGACAAGCGTCACAGAACCTGTATTTAGTAACTCATTTTTTTGATTAAAACACTCATAATGAAAGGTAATTCTAACGCCAGGCATTTCCTTTACAGTCGTTACAATCCGTACTTCATCATCATATAAAGCCGGCTTCTTATAATTAATTGTTAAATTAATGACTGGCATTAAAACACCGCTTTCTTCCATTGCTCGGTAACTAAATCCGAGGCTGCGCATGGCTTCAACCCGTCCCACTTCATAGTATTGCGCATATACCCCATAATAAACAAAGCCCATTTGATCAGTTTCCCCGTAACGAACTCTTAACGTTGTTTCTGTTTTAATCATGCAAATTATATCTTATCTTTAAAGCACCTAATTTAGTCGACACTTCATGAATTTTCAATTAAAAATACTCTTTTTTTCAGCAGCCCTGAGTTTATTTTCCTGTGCACAAAAAACTTCTGTTACTAATATTTCTGAATCACATATTATTGTCAATAATAATAAAATTGACAGTTCCATTTACAAAGTAATGTCGCCTTATAAAAAAGCGCACGATGAGCAAATGTATGCCGTGATTGCGAAAAGTGAAGATGCCCTTGTAAAAGCGGACGTTGAAAGCACTCTGGGAAATTTTTTCTGTGACGCTGTTATTTATGAAACTAAAAAACTCCTGGGCAAAGATTCTTCGATGCTGGATGTGGCAATCTTCAATAAAGGAGGTTTAAGAAATTCGCTTCCCAAAGGCAACATCACCATTGGCAATGTGTTTGAACTCATGCCGTTCGATAATGAAGTTGTTTTATTGAAATTAAGCGGGGCACAGTTCAAAGACATGTGTTATAAAATTGTGGAGAAAGGTGGTATACCTATTGGTGGCATGCGATTAACCATGAAAGGCACTACACCAACAGACATCATTGTGAATGGGAAACCATTTGATGAAACAAAAGATTACTGGGTGGTGACGTCGGATTACCTTGCTAATGGAGGTGATAGCTATAACTTTTTTAAGAATGCCAAAGAAAGAAAAATAATGAATGTGTTGCTTCGCAACATGATCATTAACTATTGTGAAGACATAACCAAACGAGATCAAACCATAAAACCGAAATTAGATGGCCGAATTCAAATATCAAAATAGACGCGATTTTCTAAAATACTTTATTGGAACATCTGCTGTATTATCAGGCTTTCCAGCACTTTCAAAAGAAGTACTAAAAAGCAAAGACCTATCGAGATTAACCATTTTGTACACGAATGATATTCATAGCAGAATAGAACCGTTTCCAACCAATGACCCGAAGTTTGCAAATCAGGGTGGCTTTGCAAGAAGGGCCGCTGTGATTGATGAGATCAGGAAAGAGAATGATAATATTTTATTATTGGATGCCGGCGACATTTTCCAGGGCACACCTTACTTTAATTTATACAGTGGCGAACTGGAATATAAATTAATGAGTATGATGAAATATGACGCAACCACCATTGGCAATCATGATTTTGATTTGGGAATTGATAACATAACCAAACAAATCCCTCATGCTAATTTTGCGTTTATCAATTGTAATTACGATTTCTCCAATACCAGTTTACATGATAAAATAATGCCCTATAAAATATTTGAAAAGCAGGGTATTAAAATCGGTGTATTGGGATATGGAGTAGAACTGGAAGGACTGGTTGATAAAAAAATGTATAAAGAAACGATTTACCGAAATCCTTTGCCGATTGCAAACGCTACCGCTAGATTATTGAAGCATGATTTGGGTTGCGATTATGTAATTGCTCTATCTCATTTAGGATTTAAAGACGATAAAAAAATAAGTGATATGAGCATGGCTCCTCAAACAGAAAATATCGATTTGATTATCGGTGGACACTCTCATACTTTCCTTGAACATCCCATAAAAATGGCCAACAGGGCTGGCAAAGAAGTTTATGTGACACAAGTTGGCTGGGCAGGAATTTGGCTGGGTAAATTAGATGTTTATTTCTCTTATAATAAGAAAAAAATCTCACATAATTCAAATAATAGAAAAATTTAAAAAAGCAAGCCCGAAACGAAAATTTTCTGAAATTATTTATTCAATTTTTCCTTGCGAGATTAAATAATCAGTATATATTTACAAACTCGAACTTGTTAATAACACTAAACACTATATATTTAATAACTTATTTAATACTATGAAGGAAAAGTCAGCTGAAACGGTGTGGAAGAATTGCCTAAGGGTAATAAAATTCAAGACAACGTTTTAAACATTCAAGTACCCTCACAGTTTTTTTATGAATGGCTAGAAGAGCATTATATTACAATTATTAAAAAAGTTATCCGCAAAGAATTAGGTGCAGAAGGAAGAATTGAATACAGCATTGTAATGGATAACGGAACAGGTAAATCTGAAAAAGCAGTTATGCTTAAAGTTCCAAACATTAACACGAATTTAAGAAACAACCCTGTTTCGATGCCCATTGATAGCGGATCGATCAGAAACCCATTTATTATTCCAGGACTTAAAAAAGTTTCGGTTGAATCTCAACTGAATCCAAACTACTGCTTTGATAACTTCGTAGAAGGTGATTGTAACCGTTTAGCTCGTTCTGCCGGTTATGCTGTTTCTCAAAAACCAGGCGGTACTGCCTTTAACCCATTACTGTTATACGGTGGTGTTGGTTTAGGTAAAACTCACTTAGCTCAGGCGATCGGTATTGACATCAAAAAGAACTTCCCGAACAAAACTGTTCTTTATGTTCAATCAGAAAAGTTCATTGCACAGTTCATTGATTCAATCAAAAATAATAACCAGAATGATTTCGTTCATTTCTACCAGATGATCGACACATTAATTATTGATGATATTCAGTACTTAGCAGGAAAAGAAAAAACTCAGGATGTATTCTTCCATATTTTCAATCACTTACATCAATTAGGCAAACAAATCATCCTAACAGCAGATAGAGCGCCGGTTGAAATGCAGGGTATTGAACAACGTTTATTATCACGTTTCAAATGGGGCTTAAGTGCAGACTTACAAACTCCAGGCTTGGAAACACGTATTGCTATCCTTGAAAAGAAAGTTTACAACGAAGGAATTCAATTACCAAAAGAAGTATGTGAGTATTTAGCATATAGCATCACTTCAAACGTACGTGAATTAGAAGGAGCTTTAATTTCATTATTAGCACAGTCTTCTTTAAACAAAAAAACAATTACGTTAGAATTAGCTAAACAGATGATTGACAAATTTGTTAAGTCAACTGCACGCGAAGTTTCTATCGATTATATCCAAAAAGTGGTTTGCGATTATTTTGATCTGAACATCGATCTAATGAAATCTAAAACGCGTAAACGTGAAGTGGTTCAGGCCCGTCAGATTGCCATGTATTTTGCCAAGTGTATGACTAAGTCTTCATTAGCGACTATTGGTATGCATTGTGGTGGAAAAGATCACGCGACTGTATTGCACGCTTGTCGTACTGTCAACAATTTAATGGATACTGATAAACGCTTTAAAGCTTATATTGAAGAATTAGATAAAAAGATAAGCATCAACAACTAATTCCTAATTAATAAATTTAAAATCCCTTAGCTACCGGCTGAGGGATTTTTTTTTAAACCAATATGCTAACACCTCTGCAGATTTACCTCATATTTCCCATTCTCGGGTCTATTTGCGGTGCTATGCTATGGTTAACCTATTTCAAGCGAATAGATCTATTAGAAGGTGAACGCGTCAGAGATGTCGTCATTGCTTTTATTATCGGATTTCTTACGCCCAGCCTTACTTTATGGATCTATTATGGATTAGGGGTATTTGATATTAAGATTAACGGGGATTTCACCAATGACTTTCTATATTCACTTTTCGGAGTGGGAATGGCTGAAGAGCTTTCCAAACTCATGGGCGTGTTTATCGCCTTCAGACTTCTTAAGAAAAGAATTAATGAACCGATAGATTATCTGGTATTTGCCGGCATTGTAGCACTGGGATTCTCAGTGAGGGAAAATTTCATCTATTATCATAACTACGGCTCTCAAATAATTACCGGACGAACATATATCAGCAGTCTGGTTCACATCATCAATACAAGCATCTGCGTCTATGGCATATACAGAAACAAAATTTTCAACAAAGGAAATCCATATGTAAATTCAATCGCTGGTGTAAGCATTGCTATCCTCTCCCATGGATTATTTGATTTTTTCCTCACCCAACTATTCTTAGGTGACTTTACACCCCTACTTTCAAGTTTAGTTTACCTGATCGGCATTAATTTTTGGATGCAAATGATTAATAACTCCATTAATTTTTCTCCTTTTTTTAGCTATGAAAAAATAGCATCCACAACAAAATTATATACTACGATATTCACCTGGTATGCTATTATCGTGCTTGTCGAATTCAGCTATGCGTATTATTACAAAGACATCATTTTTGCATTAACCGAAATTTCTAAAAACTTCCTCAAGGAAGGATTTCTTCTGGTGATCGTTGCTTTGCGAACAAGCCGTTTAAGAATTAATAAAGGAAAATATTTAAGGGTGAGGCTACAACTGCCTTTTCATTTTACAAAAAACGATGACGAGGATATTCTGTTTCTGGGATTACCAATAAAAATAAGAGGGGAAAACGAAAAAGAGTTCCGGTTTCTTCAATTTCTCGGAAAAGATATTCTCATATGTCCCGTTGATCAAAATCAGACCATTATAAAAACAGACCGTCACGCACGCGTGATAAAAAAATATTTTTTAAAAAATGATGTCGTTACCTACCTGGTTGAAATATTCAATGAAAACAATTCCAAAAGCGACATGTACATTTTGAAACCCAAAACAACCAGATTTACCGATATGAAACATAAGTACCCGGTGGCCATCCTGATGGACAATGAACGGAACAGCACTCAACAAACACCGGAAAAACCTGCGTATAGTGAATTAAAAAAAATTGAACTGGTTTACATAAAAACTCCGGAGTAATAATTTTCCTCGAATATTCTCTGATGAAAAGCACCACCTATAAAAAAGCCCTCGTTAATGAGGGCTTTTTTATTATTTATTCAGGAAGATGAATTTATTATCCATCATATCAACGACAATCTCCTTGTCTTTATTAATTGTGTTGGCTAATAATTGCTTCGACAACTCATTCAGGAGATTCTTCTGCAGCACACGCTTTACAGGTCGTGCACCGTAGTGAGGATCATATCCTAATTGCGCCAGCCAGTCAATCGCTTCATCTGTGGCAGAGATCGAAATATGCTGTTCCGCTAACCGGTCCGCAATTTGTTTAAACTGAATCTTTACAATGTTATTGACATCGTCACGATTCAATGGTTCAAACATAATTACTTCATCAATTCTGTTCAGGAATTCAGGACGAATTGTCTTCTTCAATAATTCAAAAACTTCCGACTTTGTTTTTGCCAACACTTCATCTTTATTGAATTCATCAAGGCTATCGAAATTTTCCTGTATCAAATGTGATCCGATATTAGACGTCATAATTATGATCGTGTTTTTGAAATTAACCGTTCTGCCTTTATTATCTGTTAAGCGGCCATCATCTAATACCTGCAACAAAATATTAAATACATCCGGATGTGCTTTCTCAATTTCATCCAATAAGATCACAGAATATGGTCTTCTTCTTACAGCTTCAGTCAATTGCCCGCCTTCATCAAATCCTACATAACCGGGAGGCGCTCCAATTAAGCGACTCACTGCATGTCGTTCCTGGTATTCACTCATATCAATACGGGTCATAGCATTTTCATTATTAAATAAATAGTCTGCCAATGCCTTTGCCAACTCCGTTTTACCAACACCGGTTGTGCCCAGGAAAATAAATGAACCAATTGGTTTTTTAGCATCCTGTAACCCAGCCCGGCTTCTTCGAACAGCATCAGCAATGGATTCAATCGCCTGGTGCTGGCCTACTACCCGTTTGTGCAATTCATCTTCCAGCGTTAATAATTTTTCTCTTTCACTCTGCAACATTCTTGAAACCGGAATTCCTGTCCAGGCCGCAATTACGTCCGCAATGTCTTCGCTATCCACCTCCTCTTTCAATAATTGAGAACCACTGGCTTTTGCTTCGCTTAGCTTTTCTTCCAGGGACTTTAGTTGAGCTTCTGCTTCCTGGATCTTTCCATAACGGATCTCTGCTACTTTACCAAAATCACCTTGTTTCTCATAATTGGAAGCTTCGTGTTTATAGTCTTCTATTTGCTTCTTGACTTTTTGCACACCTTCAATTGCTTCTTTTTCACTTTGCCACTTTGCTTTTAAGGCAATGCGCTTGTCGTTATAATTCGCTAATTCCTGATTCAATGCCTCCACCTTCGCGTCCTCATTCTCTCTTTTCATGGCCTCGCGCTCTATTTCCAATTGCATGATCTTACGCTCCAGTTCATCTAATTCAATAGGCATGGAATTGATCTGCATTCGTAATTTAGAAGCAGCTTCATCCATTAAATCAATTGCTTTATCCGGAAGGAAACGATCACTGATATAACGCTGAGATAATTCAACTGCAGCAATAATAGCCTCATCCTTAATACGTACTTTATGATGTGCCTCGTATTTCTCCTTAATGCCTCTTAAGATGGATATCGCATCTTCTTCGGAAGGTTCCTCAACCATGACCTTCTGAAAACGACGTTCCAAAGCTTTATCCTTTTCAAAATACTTCTGATATTCATTTAGAGTAGTAGCACCAATCGCTCTTAGTTCACCTCTCGCCAAAGCTGGTTTTAAAATGTTAGCCGCGTCCATGGCACCTTCTCCTCCGCCTGCACCAACCAACGTATGGATCTCATCAATGAATAAGACAACGTCACCGTCACTTCCTATCACCTCTTTCACCACAGCTTTTAAACGTTCTTCAAATTCACCTTTATATTTTGCACCTGCAATTAATGCTCCCATATCCAGAGCATACACCTGTTTGGATTTCAGATTGTCAGGAACGTCGCCGGAAATAATACGGTGCGCCAAACCTTCAGCTATCGCCGTTTTACCCACGCCAGGCTCACCCACTAAAATAGGATTGTTCTTAGTGCGTCTTGATAAAATCTGAAGCACCCGTCGAATCTCCTCGTCGCGCCCGATCACCGGATCTAGTTTTCCGTTCCTGGCTTGTGTATTTAAGTTAATGGCGTATTTACTTAAAGAATTATAAGTCTCTTCTGCGGATTGACTGGTAACGTTGGAACCTTTACGCAATTCGGTGATAGCGGCTTTTAATTCCTTCTCCTTAATTCCATTATCTTTTAATAGCTGGGAAACCGAATCATTACTTCCTAAAATTCCTAATAATAAATGTTCTATTGAAACGTATTCATCCTTAAACTCCTTTAAATAATTGGTTGCTTTAGCAACAGCTTGATTCGCTGAATTGGATAAATAAGGTTGCCCACCGCTTACTTTAGGATAAGAATTAACGATGGCATCAACTGTTTTCGAAAAAACAGATTGGTTAACGCCTAATTTTTTCAAAATAAAAGGGGTTACGTTTTCATCAACCTCCAGGATCGCTTTTAATATGTGACCATTCTCGATTGCCTGGTTACCATTAATGGTAGCAATTTGCATGGCATGCTGAATGGCTTCCTGAGATTTTATAGTAAAGTTATTTAAATTCATAATTGTATTTTTTTTGAGGTGTCGTCAAATTACATTCCAGTCGAAAATAACTGAAATTTAGTCGTGAAATTAGAGCTTAAGTTGCCTAATTGTCTGATATTTATCATACTTACTGACGAAATTTACAAATTTGCAATGTGTGAATAATGAAATAACATAATCAATTATTATTTTTTAAGTACTTTAGATTATGTTTTTCTACTTCTCTAAAATATTCGCTTTTCTAATTACTCCATACATCTGGCTTTTTTTTGGCCTTGTTTATTTATTAGTTAAGTTATGGCATACAACATACAAAAAATGGATACTTGGCTTGACAGTATTCATGTTTATTATTTCCAATTCATTTTTAGTAGACGAATTAGTGAGGGCCTGGGAGTATACGGATGAGGATATTTATTTAAAAGACACCAAATATGACCTTGCTATTGTATTAGGTGGCATGGGAAGAATTGATGAACGGCAGGAAAGATTTGATTTTGGCTACGCCGGTGATCGGTTATTTCAAACGCTGGAACTTTATCACAAAAAACGTGTTTCAAAATTATTAATTACCGGCGGCTCCGGAAGTATTAGTAAACCTCATCACCGGGAAGCGGCCTATATCAAAAAATACCTTGAAGCGATTTCAATACCCGACAGTAGTATTGTTATAGAAAATGATTCCAAGAACACGTATGAAAATGCTATTAATACGAAACGCATACTGGATAGTCTGCAATTTAAAGGATCTATTCTTTTAGTCACATCCTCCTATCACATGCGGCGATCACTAGCCATATTTCAAAAAGCGGGTTATAAAAATCTAACGCCTTATGTTACAAATAAAATTACTGGTTTACGAAAATTTGAATTTGACTATTGTTTTATTCCAAACACAGACGCTCTTTTTAGCCTGAATCTCATAGTGCATGAAATTATTGGTTACGTGATGTATAAAGTAAAAGGCTATTTATAGAACATTTTTATGGAATCATATTCCAAACTGCATCTAAACCCAAAACACCTTTTTTATGAAGATTAAAAACATTATGACTGCTGTTCTTCTAATGATTGCAACAGCACTTATTTCATTGGGATTTTTCTCAACCACCTTTACAAAAAAAACAGAATCATTATTAAGTTTTAATAAAGGTGATAGCTACGAAAAACTCTGGAAACGAGTGGATAGTTGTGAAACAAAAGGATTGACAGAATCGGCGCTGCAAATAATCAATGGTATCTATAGTAAATCCAAAACTGAAAATAATGCGCCTCAATTCGTAAAATCCATTTTACACCGCATGAAATTTGAAAGCTACAAAGAAGAATACTCGCTGGAGAAATCAATTTTTAAACTTCAGGACGAGGCTAATGAAGCCAAATTTCCCATCAAACCTGTTTTACAGAGCATTTTAGCAGATGCATTTTACCAGTATTTTCAGAATAACCGCGGGCGATTTTATAACAGGACAACAACTACAAACTTCAAAAATGATGACATCGAAACCTGGGACCTGAAGACCATTAATTATGCAATCATTACCAATTATAAAGCGTCCTTAAACAATAAGGATAGCCTTAAAAGAACTAAAATTGATCTTTATGACGATATCTTACAAAAAGGAACAGACGAATGTCGTCAATGGCGCCCAACCTTATATGATTTCCTGGGACACCGCGCCCTATCCTATTTTATAAATTCTGAATCTGATGTATCCAGGCCCGCAAACCGTTTTACCATCAATGCGGATGAATTTTCAAAACCATACCCCGATTTTTTGAACATCAATATCACCAACCCATCTGATTCATTAGAAACTAAATACTACGCATTAAAATTAATGCAGGAACTAACTCAATTTCATAAAAATGATGAAAGCCCAAATGCCTTAATTGATATAGAATTATTACGATTGGATTATGTGCACACTAACTCTCAAAACTCAAAAAAGGACACCTTATACTTTAATTCACTGAAGGCACTACAAACAAAATTTGCAAAAAACAAACGCGTCACAGAAATTGACTTTAGAATAGCCAGCTTGTACCTTCTAAAAGCAGGAGAATACAAGCCACTTCAAAACGACACCTATAAATGGTATAAAAAAACAGCGAAAGAAATCTGTGAAACTGCGATAGCCAAGTTTCCTGACTCTTATGGTGCATTACAATGTAAAAATGCAATTAGTACTATCATTTCAAAAACTTATAATATCACGATTGAAGAAGTTAATGAGCCCGGCAAACCGTTTCGCGCTTTAGTAAGCTCACAAAACGTTGATAAATTCTATTTTAAAGTTGTAAAATCTTCCAGCCACGAGTTAAGGGAATTGTTTAGAAAAAAGTACGGCAAAGAGTTGTATGAAAAGTTCAAATCATTTGCCGAGGTAACCTCCTTTTCTCAGGAAATTGAAAACGATGGCGATTTCCAAACTCATAACACGGAGATAAAACTCCCGGAATTACCGTCAGGATATTATGTGATTCTGAATTCTCTAACAGAAGATTTTAAGTATAACAATAACATGACCGCCTACAGTACCTGCATTATTTCCGACATCGCCAGTACTGAACGAAGGAGAGATGATGGTTCTTACGATTTCTATGCTATTCATCGGCAGACAGGGGATCCTTTGAAAAACATTTCTGCGCAGGTGTGGTTTGAACACTACGATTACAAAGACCGAGAATATAAGATCAACAAAGGGCCGGCATTTAAAACAGATGACAAAGGTTTTCTGAATGTAAGTTATAGCTCTTTAAACGACAAGCAATTTTTCATTGAGTTTACTAATGGTAATGACACCTATTTCAATAACAACAGTTACTACACTTATAAACCCAACGAGAAAAATTACACACGTGTCCAATCGTTTATTTTTACAGACCGAGCGATTTACAGGCCAGGACAAACTGTTTACTTTAAATCCGTTTTATTGGAATCAACCAATAATCAAAATCATACGCTAAAAACAAATTACCCCGTAACCGTTACTTTTTATGACGTCAATTACCAAAAAGTAAGCGCGCTGGATTTAACGAGTAATGAGTTTGGAACTGTTTCCGGCTCTTTCATCGCACCTCAAAATGGTCTAAATGGCCAGATGCGCATCACGGATGCCCATGGCAATGCATACGTATCGGTAGAAGATTATAAGCGCCCGAAATTTGAAACAGAATTCTCCCCTGTGAAAGGCAGCTTCAAATTGAATGATGAAGTGGTAGTTACAGGTAAAGCTAAAGCCTATGCCGGAAATGTGGTCGATGGTGCGAGCGTAAAATACAGAGTAGTTAGAAAGGTAAACTATCCGTATTGGTATTGGTGGTACAGGCCGCAAAATAATGCATCAGAAACAGAAATTACAAACGGAGAAACCGTCACCAATGATACCGGAGCGTATATCATTAAATTCAAAGCCTTACCGGATGAATCCGTATCAAAAACGAGCTTTGCCACTTACAATTACGAAGTCAGCGCTGATGTCACTGATATCAATGGAGAAACTCACAGTACTCAAACCTATGTAAGGGTTGGTTACCAGGCATTGCAATTATCGGTTTCCAGCGACGACATTATTGAGATCAATAATTCCAAACCAATTCGTATTTCTACCACCAATTTAAATGGAGTGGATGAAAATACGAAAGGCACATTTACAATCCACAAACTGAAACAGCCGCAAAAAGTTTTCAGGGCACGATTATGGACTCAACCTGACCAACATACCTTAACACAGGAGGAATATTACAAAACGTTCCCAAATGACCTATACGCAGACGAGAGCAATAAATATAAATGGGAAAAAGAAAAAAAAGTATTAGAAAAACCTTTTGACACTGGTTCTAAAAAAGAGTACGACCTGTCTTCTGAATTAAAATCATTTGCTCCTGGTGTATACATAATCGAAGCCATATGTAAAGATAAATTCGGAGAAGAAATCAAAGCCTTTCAATACATTACAATATTCAATAAAAATTCTGATGTCATACCGGAACAATCCGCTGAATGGTTTTATTACCCTAAAACAAAAGCTGAGCCCGGGGAAAAAGTAGATTTTATTTTGGCTTCAGGTTATTCTAATGTCAATTATTTGTTTGAAACGGAACACCAGGGAAAACCACAGGCAACAAAAATCTTACAAGCTTCCATGACGACCAATGAAATATCAGTGGAAGAAGCCCATAGGGGAAACTTTGCATTCCATACTTCTTTCATAAAATACAACAGGCTTTACACACGAAATAATATTGTGAATGTGCCCTATACGAACAAAGAGCTGGATATACAGTTTGAAACTTTCAGAAATAAATTATTACCAGGTCAGGCAGAAGAATGGAAACTTATTTTAAAAGATAAAAAAGGAGAAAAAGTGGCGGCAGAGCTGGTGGCCGGCATGTATGATGCTTCTTTAGATGCTTTCAAGCCTAACAACTGGTATTTGAACATCTACCAGAATTACTACTCACGTTTAAACTGGACCTCCAGCTTGTCACGGGTTGCCAAATCCACTGAATTTAATGAGATTCCTTCAGACTACAAAACATTACCTTCTCGTTATTATGATGTACTAAACTATTTCGGACTTGGGTTTTATAATCACAGTAACTATTATGGATATGGTGATGGAAATTTTGCATCTGAATCGGGTGGCATGTTGGATGAGGTGTCTGTTAGTCAAACCAAAAGTGCGGCAGCCCCAAGGATGATGGCAGTAAAAGAAGTAAGTGAAAAGAAAGCCGATAAGGACCTGGAAACAATTACAACCGGAAATACCTCAAGGGCAGAAAATAAAAATATAGCAGGTGGTGTAAAAAGTGGCGAAGGTGAGGGAAAAGAACAGGGCCGTGGAGATTTATCACAGATAAAAGCCCGTTCCAATTTTAATGAAACAGCCTTTTTCTTCCCACAGTTACAAACGAATGAAAAGGGTGAGATCATTATCAAATTCACCGTCCCTGAAAGTCTGACAAAATGGAAAGTCATGGGCCTGGCGCATACCAAGGATCTTAAAATCGGGCAATTTGAAAAGGAAGTCATTACTCAGAAAGAACTGATGGTCCAACCCAACGCGCCACGTTTTTTCAGAGAAGGCGATAAGATCACCTTCATTTCTAAAATTTCCAATTTATCTGAAAAAGACCTCGCCGGAAATGCGGAATTAAAAATATACGATGCATTAACCGATAAAGAAATATCAGCTTCATTTATAGAAGCCCTGCATGGTAATTTTCCGACAATCGGTTACAGGGATTTTTCCGTTAAGAAAGGATTAAGTACTTCTATTGAATGGAACCTTCATATTCCGGAAGGATACTCAGCCATTAAATATAAAATTGTTGCGAAGTCCGGTAATTTTACAGACGGCGAAGAAGTAGCTGTACCAGTATTAACCAACCGAATGCTGATTACGGAAAGCATGCCAATGCCGGTACGAAGCAATCAAACCAAAGAATTTAATTTTAGCAAATTCATTAACCAGAATAATGGATCAAACACGTTAAAGAATCATTCATACACTTTAGAATTTACCGCTAACCCGGCATGGTATGCCCTGCAGGCATTACCTTATTTAATGGAATATCCATACGAATGCGCGGAGCAGACTTTTGCCCGTTACTATGCCAACAGCTTGGCAACCTTTGTTGTGAATTCCAAACCGAAAATGAAAGAAGTTTTTGAGGCCTGGAAAACCTTAAGTCCTGATGCATTCCTGTCTAACCTTGAAAAGAACCAGGAATTAAAAGCGGTGGTACTAGAAGAAACACCATGGGTATTACAATCCAAAAACGAAAATGAAAATAAAAAACGCGTTGGTTTATTATTCGACCTAAATAAAATGAGTCATGAGCAGACACAGGCCTTTAAAAAATTATTAAAAAAACAATCTTCAAACGGCGGCTTTGTATGGTTTGATGGGGGACCAGATGATTGGTATATAACTCAACACATCATTACTGGGTTTTCTCACCTGGATAAATTAGGTGTGATCAAGGCGAGAGAAGACAACGAAGTGTGGAACATGATTACTAAAGCTGTATCCTATTGTGACAACAGAATGCGTGAAGAATACGAACACATGAAAAAATACAGCCCTAAGTACAAAACTGAAAATCACCTGAGTGATATGGCGATTCAGTATTTGTACATGCGCAGCAATTTCAAAGACATTGACATTGCGAAAAACAATAAGGAACATTTCGATTATTACAAAAAACAGGGGCAAACTTATTGGCTGCAAAATGGAAGATATATGCAGGGGATGATTGCCTTGAGTCTACACAGGTACGATGACACGAAAACGGCAAAGGACATTTTAAAATCATTAAAAGAAAACAGCATCAATAATGAAGAAATGGGCATGTACTGGAAAGAAAATTACGGATACTATTGGTATGAAGCGCCTATTGAAATGCAGGCCTTAATGATCGAAGCATTTGATGAAATCAACAACGATACAAAATCTGTTGATGACTTAAAAACATGGCTGATAAAAAGCAAGCAAACGCAACACTGGGGAACAACTCGTTCAACCACAGATGCGGTATACGCTTTGTTATTGAAAGGTACAGACTGGCTGGCAACAGAACCAAATATAGAAATAACGGTGGGTGACGTGACTTTAAAGCCTAAAACAGATAAGTCTTTAAATGCGGAACCAGGAACCGGCTACTTCAAAAAAACATGGAATGGCTCTGACATTAAACCAGCAGCCATGGGTAAAGTAAAAGTGGTAAAACAGGATGTCGGTGTGAGTTATGGCGCCATGTACTGGCAATACTTTGAGCAATTGGATAAAATTACGCCACATGAAACACCTTTAAAAATAAAAAAACACTTATTCCTCCAGAAAAACACAGCCAGCGGGCCGGTAATGGAACCGATTACAGCCACTACCAGATTAAAACCAGGTGACAAAATAAAAGTAAGAATCGAATTAAGGGTTGATCGCGACATGAGTTACGTTCACATGAAAGACATGCGTGCTTCGGGGTTTGAACCTACTAATGTATTTAGTGGCTATAAATACCAGGATGGATTAGGATATTATGAAAGCACCAGGGATGCGGCTACTAATTTTTTCTTCTCTTATCTGAACAAAGGAGCCTATGTATTTGAATATCCTTTGGTTGTTAATCATTCAGGAGATTTCAGTAATGGTATTACCACTATTCAATGTATGTATGCGCCAGAATTTACAAGCTATAGTGAAGGAATCAGGGTGAAAGTAGGGAATTAACGACTCTTAATAAAATGTTAATTCATTAATTGGTTTTCAGGTCAAATTAATAGCCTTTAAAGTATATTTGTTGCTTAAGCTATTGTTTGTATGTCATTTATTTTGCGTCTTGCTAAATATTCTTTTCTGGTATTGGTCCTGTTTGTTTCAAGTTGCAGAAATAATGGATTAAAAATTGAAGATTTTGATCCTCTCGCAAATTACCAGGAAAACACAAAGGATACCTTATACCGAATAAATACCGACTTATCAGATGCGGTTCTAAACGGTATTGAAATACCAACAAAAAAGCAAACGAAAAACGGCTATTTTACTTTTACATTTAAGGTAGAAAACACGTCTTCTGAAATTAAAAAATATTATTACAAAATATTTTATCAAAACCAGGATTATAAGTTTGTTGATACATTGCGTTTGGCCGAAGAAAATTTTTATGGAAGTTGGGCCGAAGGGCTTTATACATTTAAACCAACAAAATTTCTATTTCCTGGAGAAGAAATTATCATAAGAGATAGTTTCAAAATCGTTGGTAATCCAAGGAATGAAAAGAAATATTTTGGTGCCGACCCGGAAAAATATTTAAATATTGATGAACTAATCATTAGAAAGATGGAGTACATCAAAACTGTTCCTGAGTGGCTAAGCCAAATCACCCAAAAAGCAAAAAGATTTGGAGGTACCGTTAACGAACAGATATACCTGGATGCCTTATGGGCTATTAACTACGAAAAAGAACATGAAGTAGCTGTAAATAACCGTTGGAAAAGAAATCCAAGAATGGGGAATTATGAATTCATGTTAGTTGTGACATCTCCGGAAGATATCGGGAAAATACCAATGGAAATCAGGGATCTCCAACTCGTAAATAAGGATGAACACTATAATAACCCTTTTGGATATTTTCTATTTAAAGAAGGTAAAGATTTAAAAAACACTACTGTTCTTGTTTCAGAAAAAAAACTAAAGATATCTTCAACAATGGATCTTGGTGCAGGTATCTATATAGATAAACTAAGCGTTAATAAATCAAATTTTACGACTGATGCTTTTGGGTCGAATTGTAATACCAGCGCTGAATTGTATCATAAAGCAAACTTCCAGCAATATTTTCATAACATCGATAAAGATTTTACAGTGTACAATATTCCGGAAATAAAAGACGTAACCGGTGAAAACTTAACAAGAAAAGAATACAACGATTTTAAAACCAAATATGATACAAAAGAGAAACGCATACAAATGTACGTAAGTTCCACCGACTGTCCCTGCAAAACCGTTATTTCAAATCCTGTCAAAAAATCCATTACTATGATTAATCCATCGGTTACGCCGGATAATTATAGAAAAGAGCATGTTGGAATTTCTTCACGTTTAGGTTTTACTTATGGGAAAATCAGAGCGAAAGTGAAATTCCCAAAAATGCTGAGCAAGGATAATGTCTGGAATGGAATTACTAATGCGTTCTGGCTTTTATATCAAAGTGAAAATGAATGGAATAACCGAAGAGATTGCAATGCAGAAATAGGATATATCCCAAAATCAGAACCTGATAATTATGAAGCTTTAAAGCATAGTAAAAAAACAATTCCGTACTCAGAAATAGATTTCGAAATCGTAAAAGAGTCCCAACACTGGCCTAAAACTTCTTATAAAAATTCAAACATCCCTTATAAAACAGAGGATGCTGCGATTAGTGACAATATAATGGTAACCTGCACTAACTGGGACATGGCATGCCATGAACCAAAAAAATTCAGTATAGGCGCCAAAGAATTCAAAATAGATAGTACAACTGCTGTGCTTCATCGTTGGGATCACTTTTACAAAGCACTATCAACCAAGAGGCCTGTTAAACATGATGAAATATTTGGAGCACCTTATTACTATTTTGAAATAGAATGGCTTCCTGAAAAAATAATTTGGAAAATTGGTCCTGAAAAAGATAAAATGCGTGTTATCGCTGTTATGGATAAAAATGTGACTTCCGTTCCTAACAACCAAATGATGATCATCTTTACTCAGGAATGGCATAACGAAGAGTGGTGGCCTACAGCCCCTTTTAAACAAAATCATATTCCTTTTCCTAAAAAAGAACTTGTCGGGGAAATTTTAGAAATCACAATCGAATAAAAAATTATGGTATTTAGCAGTGTTACGTTTTTAGTCTATTTTTTACCCATTTTTTTGGTGCTTTATTTCCTGACGCCTCAAAAGTTCAAAAATATTGTGCTTCTTATTTCAAGTATCTTATTTTACAGTTGGGGCGCACCCCGGTTTATTTTCGTAATCTTAGGAACCACTACCCTGGATTTTTACCTCGTAAAGCTTTTATACAACTCAGTCTCTGAAAAAAAAAGGAAACTATATTTGGTCTTGTCATTATGTTTAAACCTCGGACTGTTATTCTATTTCAAATACTGTAATTTCTTCATCGACAATGTAAATTCTATTTTATCGTTCACTGGATCAAAGGAAATTACCTGGGTAAATATCATTCTGCCGATCGGGATTTCGTTTTATACATTTGAGAGCATTACTTATGTAGTGGATGTTTACAGGAAGATCCACAAACCGCTGGATAATTTCCTTCAGTATCAGATGTACATTATCATGTTCCCTAAATTAATTGCCGGGCCAATTATTCGTTACCATGAAATCCATGACCAAATTCCGGACAGAAGTATTAATGATACTGTTGATAATAAACTGACGGGCTTTTACCGGTTTTGTCTCGGCCTTGGAAAAAAAGTTTTAATTGCGAACACTATGGCCTTTAAAGCTGACGAAGTATTTAATATGTCAACCAATGATCTGACTTCAGGATTGGCCTGGGTTGGAATGTTAGCCTATACCTTTCAAATTTATTTTGACTTCTCCGGTTACTCTGATATGGCAATTGGATTAGGCAAAATGCTTGGGTTCAAATTTCCCGAAAATTTCGACAATCCCTATACCTCCAAAAGCATCACTGAATTCTGGCGACGCTGGCATATGACATTAGGAAACTGGATGAAAAACTATTTATATATCCCATTGGGGGGTAATAAGGTTAGCAGCAATGCACGATTGTACCTTAACTTATGTATAGTATTTTTAATCTCAGGCTTTTGGCATGGCGCCGCGTGGACCTTTATTTTTTGGGGCGCTTACCACGGATTATGGCTGGTTTTAGAGCGTGTATTCCTTCTAAAGGTATATGCTAAAATCGGAAAACTACTCTCGACATTGATTTGCTTTCTTTTAATAGCGATTGGATGGGTGTTTTTCAGAGCTGATAACATTTCCGGAGCTTTCGCTTTTATCCAAAAACTATTCTCTTTCGATTTTTCTCTTCCCGCTCATTTCATCAATACTGAATTTTTATTTTATCTCTTTCTGGCTGTTCTGTTTTCTTTTTTTACAAGTTTTACGATTGGAAACAGGATTCAACAAAAAGTCTACTATTCATATTATGGTTTAACCGGAAACCTTGCGTTTTCGTTTATAGCCTGTGTTTTATTTACTTTATCGTTAGCATCCATTACCTCTTCCGGATTTAATCCATTCATCTATTTTAGATTTTAATATGAATACTGTTAAGCAATCTCCATATTTATTCATCCTGGTTGGAATACTCATATTTCTATTTGTTCCGATTATACAAAACCAAATTCACTTTAAGAAATACATTAAGCCATTGAAGGGTGCCTATATAGAAGCTCCTGATACTGTTATTACTATGAATACGTGGTTGAATGGGAGTTACCAGGAAATAAAAGATAAACATTTGACCCAGAATTTTGGACTGCGTAATTATTATGTGAGATTAAACAATCAACTGGATTATAAATTATTCAAAATCGCGAATGTCGACAAAGTTATTATTGGTAAGGGAGACTTTTTATATGAAACCAATTATATTGAATCTTATTATGGAAATAATTATATCGGTACGACAGAACTAATAAACAGGTTCAAAAAAATAAAGGAACTACAGGATAAGCTGGCTTCAAACGGAATTGATTTGGAAATTGTCTTTACCCCAAGCAAAGCATCTTTTTATCCTGAGTTTATTCCGGATACCTGGATATCACAAAAAAAAGTGAGCAACTATGAATGTGCAGCAGCGTTGTGCAAAAAACTAAGTATCAATTGTATTGATTTCAGCAAATGGTTCAGGGATCAGAAAAACATTTCTCCTTATGATCTATATCCAAAGACAGGAATACACTGGAGCAATTACGGAGCCTTAATTGCAACTGACTCTCTTAAAAGGCACATTGAACATATGACTCATTTTAACCTTAGGGATTTTGTCATAAAAAACATTGCGTTTTCCGATTCCTTAATTTCACCTGACGATGATATGGGTGAAGCGATGAATTTATTATCTCCGGTAAAAAAATTACCGATGCCCTATGCAAATTATTATTGGAAAGAAGATCAGTCCGCTATAAAACCTCGGGCATTATTTATCGGTGATAGCTATTTTTGGAATATATACTACCAGGGCTTAACCAATAATCTGTTTACAGATTGTAAATTCTGGTATTATAACCAAACAGTCTATCCGGAAAGCGAGCCCATAAGAGATGTAAATCAACTAAATATATCGGAAGAAATTAAGAAACAACAGGTTATTGTATTGATGGCGACAGAAACAAATATCCACGATATAGGATGGGGATTTGTGGATAAGGCCTTAGCTGGCCTTGAAACAAAAAATACAAATTCACCGAGACAAAACATTTATGTCAAAAACATTAAAGAACGCATTTTTCTAACACCTGAATGGATGAAAGAAATAAAGAAGAAAGCAAAAATCAGGAACGTTAGTGTTGATGAAATGATTACTCTCGATGCTATTTACATTTATGAAACTGAATATTGTAAACCGGAAGTTGTTGCCGCGATTGAAAATACGATTAGTCGCATTAAAAACACTAAAGAGTGGATGGATCAGATAAAAACCAAAGCTAAAGCAAACAATGTAACAGAAGCAGAAATGATCGAATTGGATGCAAAATATATTTATGATACAGAATTGAAAGGCAAATAACGTTTAATCAAAAAACAGGAAATCATTTTTTCAGCCAAATATTAAGGAGAAACCCAAATTATAGATTCTTTTCCAACTCTTTCAATTCCTGAACCTTTTCGGCATAACCCATTTTATCAAACGAATAAATTAAATTATTAATGATGCGTTTGATGATATCCAGGTTAGAACATGGTAAATAATATTTAGTTTCAGGCTCTACGTTTAATTGCTTGATAAAGGAATCCACATCGCCCTGGTTAAAGATCAGTCCTTTACTGAATGGGTTCACATAGAACAAAATATTATCTGATAAGGTTTTATGGGAAGGATCAAACAGATTGGTGAAATCATTTACGTATGCCAAAACAAAATGCTGCGGTAAATTAACCCCATAAATAGGAATGCCCAATTCTTTACACACCAAAGCATAAATAACACTTAGCATTACCGGGTTTCCTTTTTTAGTTTCTAAAACAACATTGATAAATGAATTTTGAGGCGCATGGTAGTTCGTAATATTCCCACCGAACTGGTGCACTTCAAACATAATATGGTTTATGATCTTTACCTTTTCAATAGCGGTCAGGTCATCATGTAATTCTAACCACACATCCTGTTTGATCTGGTGAAGCTGTTTTTTCAGTTTATTCTCGTCCAGGTCAGGATATTGGTAACGGGCAATAATACAACAACCTTTAAATAAATCATCCTGCTCATTTTCCGCCCAGTTTTTCAAGGCGTTTTGTAATGCCTGGAACTGAATGGTGTGAATGATGCCTTCAATACGTTTCTGCATTAAAGCATCAAAGCTATTTTCCCAGGCAGTTTCCAAATGAGGAATCGCCGGCGGACCAAGAATAATGAACCTGTTTTTTACCTCAGAATAAATTCCGTCATCCGGATCATCCAATAAAGTAATTAAGGCAATCACTTCCTTTAGGTTCATTTCATTTTTCTTAGGTCTCATACAGGTTTTTGATATTATATCAATGTCTGTAGGGAATATTCATCATTTTGAGTCTACTGATTCAATGGCTGATGTACATTTCATACATAAACAAAAATAGCCCCGATATGGAGCCATTTTATAGTCAGGATTTGTTTTTTTTAACAATCATGATGTTAATCGTTGTAAACTTTCTTCTATTAATATCTCTACACTTTTAGCGTAATCCGAGGTAAACTCCTTGCGTACGCGGTTTGCGATGATCACGCAGGCTGTTAAACAATTGTGGTTTAATAACTTTCCTAAGCCGTATAAAGCGGATGTCTCCATTTCAAAATTGGTGATTCGATGCTCTCCCAGACGGAAATCCGTCAATAACTCGTTCAGATTAGGCATGGCAGCCTTTAAACGGATCTGGCGACCCTGTGGCCCGTAAAAACCCGGAGCTGTCGCAGTGATTCCAATATGGGTACCTTCGCGAAACTTAGAAAGTAGTTGATCAGATGCTTTAACACAATAAGGATAAGGCAAATTTGGCAACCATCCCGTATGTTTAATAAAAGCCTCACTGAGGTCTCTCTCCCCTACACTCTCCCAGTTATCATAGAAATTCAATAAACCATCCAGACCCAAACCATGAGAACTAACCACAATGCCGTTCACAGGAATGTCCGCCTGCAAAGCACCACTGGTTCCTAAGCGAATCACATTTAATTTACGGTGCACAGGATTCAAGGTCCTGGTCTCCAAATTGATATTAACGGCGGCATCCAACTCATTCATCACAATATCAATATTATCTGTTCCGATGCCTGTTGATAAAACAGTAATCCTTCTTCCGTTAAAAATCCCGGTGTGGGTCACAAATTCCCGGTGATGAATTTCAAATTCAATTTTACTGAAAAGCTTTGAAATTTGGGCCACCCTGTACTGATCTCCCACAACAATCACATCATCTGCAATGTCTTCACCCTTTAAATTAATGTGGTAAACACGGTTTTCTTTAGTAATGATCAGTTCGGTTTCAGGAAATTGTGACATATTAAACTATTATTAAAATTATATTATAGAAAGCAAATCTAAGATATATTTCCCAAAAATCAGTACACCACAGGCAAAAGCAAGGAGGCAAAATATGAAAACTGCTCCTGCTGACAGGTCTTTGATCTTTCCCGCAACGGGATGGTGATTGGGCTGCACCAGGTCAACAAAAGCCTCGATGGCTGTATTCATAGTTTCCAACGCCAGCACTAATCCTATACAGATCAATATCACGCACCATTCCATGGAAGTGATGTGTAAAATAAATCCTAAAATAACAGCCAGAAAAGCACAGATCAGCATGATTTTCATGTTACGCTGCATCAAACTGAAATTAATTCCTTTAAAGGCAAAACCAAAGGATCTGAAAAATGAAATCATAAACTAAATATAATTAAAATGATGGATCAGAACAAACATACTATTATGCTTTTTCATTTTGATCCAGGCACAGGGTGATATAATACAAAAACCATATAAATACACTGAAAATGCAGGTGAAACCAATCGTATCCTTCTCCAACAAAATTCCAAAACTTGCTTTTGCCAAATGGAGTGGATGAACAATATCCCAACTGTTAAAGCGCAGGTATCTTCCCAGATATAAACCAAAGGAAATGAGCCAGAAAATAACCGGCGTTATGAAGGTAAAATGAATCGGACTCACATAGTTCTTCAATAAAGTCAACATATCTTTCAATGATTTTAAAAACAAAATCATTCCGATTAAGGCAAAGGATAATACGAGGATCAGGTCGAACCAAAGCGGTAAATAGGAACGTTGCTTTAAATGAAACAGATCCGTTAAAATATAGGGCGCATTCGGAATAAACAGGAGCCACGCACCCAATAAAGGCAGGTGTCTGAAATTGAGCTGTTGTTTTTTAATATAATTACTGATCCACCATGGAATAAAAGCCAGGAAGAGGTTCCAAACCAGGAAAATATAGCTTATGCTCCCGCTTCTAAAGATGCGATAAGTTAATAAGACCAATGTAAAGGCGGTAAACAGGTACAGCAGTTTTCTGAAATTTGTTTTCATGTGCTTGAGTCTTATTTATAAATACTTTTTGTAATTTCCTTATCTCTTAAATCAAAGCTTCTCCAGTCATTAGTATAAGACTCTACATACTCTTTGATCTTGTCCGTTAAGCAATCATAATAGTTCCTGTCTCCGCTGAATAAATTATGGTTTAGTTTGATTTGTTCTTCAAGCTCCTTCATTCGTGGTGTTGAATAGTTATTCAGTGCAGTCAAGTTTTTTAGTTCTGTCTGGTAAGCCATCAGTATTCTCGTTTCTTTTTCATACAATGTTTTAAAGTCTTTAGTTTCAGAAATGGCTTTCAATTCAGGAATATTAGCCTCTGATAAAGACAACAAATAAGAAAAATCAACCTGGCTTAATGGCTTGTTATGCAAATTATAATTCGTAATTATTTTATCCCAATTAAAACAGGAGCTCAATGTTAAAACCGAAAACCAAACCGCCACATTGCTCTTTACTAAATACCAATTGGAACGTTCCTGTTTTAATTTCAAAAACATAATCACCAAGCCTATAACGGCTAAAATTAACCACACATATACACCTATCCGTTTATAGGTAAAATCGAAGGTATGAATGTACATTTGGTTTCGAACCAGAGTCGATGATAACATCAGGATGTTTTGAAAAATCCAGGCATAGGCTAATGCTTTAAACAAGGCATTGTGTTTCACCGGCTTAAAATCCTTCCTGAACAAATACATAATCAGGGCCGTGGCTACTACAATGGAAAATATGATCACCCCTACTCCATTGTGCACAAAATCTGAATGGGAAATTCCTTTAGGCAGGATCCCTAAAAAGTACAAAGTATTAATATCACCGATGTTCAGTACCAGGAGCATCAGGTTCAACATCACAAATAACAAGACGCCGGCAAAACGCTCCGCTTCAAATTGTTTCAGGTTTAATAGAGACGTGGCAGGCGTATTATGAAGGCTCAGGTTATTTTCCCAGTCGGCTATGAAGGAAATGGTTTGATGGTAAAACAATCCATACACTAAAATAAAGCCACCAATGGTAAAGGCAATCCATTGAAAACTCAGAAAATCCAGGTTGATCCATTTTGTATTCTCCGCGAACAAAGGATTGGCGGATTTATACATCACGAAAAACAATATCGTCAAAAACAACACGATGAAGCCGGCAAACACTTTATAGTTCTTTTTATTTTCAGCTTCGCCTTCACGCATTTGTGAACGCCGGATCGCATCAATCACCATAAAGACCACAGAACTTGCGACGGAAAATCCACTGAACAGAAACGCAAATAAAGCCGAGGTAAGGGTATTAAATGAAACGCCTGCTAGTAATATCAAACTGAACACATTGGCCACTATACTTAACGCGCTGGAGTGAATAAAGATGCAGGCAGAACTGATCAGACACATGGCTGCCGCCCAACACCATTTTTTTGATTTTAATAGCTCTCTGTTTCGCAGCAGCAATACGGACAAAAAAACCAGGTTGAAGAGGAAGAAATTAATTCCTGCATTTTGTTGGTAAAATAAAAAGCTATAAGCGCCTGTGGCTGTTAGCAATAGATAATCGTTTTTTTTCATGGTTTGTATTTTTATATTTTTAAATGATGTTTTGGACGGGCTTTACGCTTCACTCTTTTTTTCGTTCCTCAAAAAAGGATTTCCGCTGCAATCCCTCACGCAGGTTTTTACAAAACTCAAAACTCCCAAGGCACACAAGGCATCACCCACCCAAAAAAGCCACCAGCAAAATTCTTTTGGCGTATAGGTTTTCAGTTCTTCAAATAACTGGGATTCGGAAAATATATTCCAATTGTCAACGGAACTTTGTGAGACCTGTTCGATATAATCGGTGGTGAAGGACATGATGATGACCAGCACACCACTGATAAGTAATAACCATTGGGACACCGAAACTTTTATGCGGCTGTCTTTTTCTTTGAAATAAATGATGCAGTAAGCGAAAACGATCATTTCCAGGGAAACGAGGCAGGGTGCCAGCACAGGGCCAACCCATGGAACCGGCACCAGGAATAAAATGTCCCAGGTGAGTAAAGATTGTGGCCAGGCAATTAACACATACAAGAACACATAATAAAAAATATCCCATATCGCAAAGGCCATAATAAAATAAGCAAAGCGCGTCAGTTTGGTTTTACCGGCAATGATTCCTGTACCCACCAGCATAATGATCGTGGCGATTTCACGCCAGAATTCAGTGACGGCCACTTTGTTGGGAATAACGGTTAAGGGAAATTTAAAACCATCCGGGTAATACAGCTCACGTAAATAAACAACAACAGCAGTTTCCATAAATCCCATGGCGATTGCAAAAAGGATGGTCCAGATAATAATTTTTTTAGTTTCTTGTTTCATTTTCTTCTAATTAAGTTTCGGTATGTCATCTTGTTTATACAGCTGTTTCAGCTTCGCCATCTGCCGGACACATCTTCTCTATTAATTTTATTTTGTTTCTGATGTAGAATAAAGGAACCAATCCCAGCAATCCGAAACAGCAATCAATCACCTGGTGATAAAAAGGGATGTGACGTATTGGTCCACAAATCAGTGCCAAAGGAAAAACTGCCAGGCAGGATACGATTCCAACCAGTATGATAAATTTATTTCTGACCGGATCTAAATAAACACCCACAAAAAATAAGGCGATAATGAGATGCGCAAAGGCCAGCCAGTCGGTGCCATACAGCACGATAGAGGGCGTTTGGTGAACCGACTCATAAACCGTTCTGATCCAGGAATGAAAGAACGCAGGAAACCAATGCATATGAGTGATCATAAAATCAACTTCCGTTACTAAAGGGAAAGCAGTGACGCCACTTAGTACTAACAGAATCATAAATACCATAACCACTCTGCGGATGTTTTTGATTGTTCGCGTTTTCATAATTTATCTATTTAAAAGTACTTTGTATTTCAAAGTTTATGTACAAAAAAAAGGATTATCGTCCTTTCAGTAATTTTTCCAGTGCATCCAGGTGATCATTAAAAGCTTTCATTCCAATCTTAGTAACGGAATAAGTCGTTAAGGGTTTCTTACCTACAAATTCTTTCTTAACATGGATGTATCCTTCCTTTTCTAAGGCCGTTACATGACTGGCCAGGTTTCCATCCGTTAGCTCCAGGGTTTCTTTCATGGTACTGAAATCCACACTGTCGTTCACCATCAATACACTCATGATGCCCAAACGGATCCTGTTCTCAAATGCTTTATTTAAATTATGTATGTAGCTTTTCAATTCTTTTTTTGATTTATGATAAATGATTTAGGACACATGAACTGTTCCTATCATTTATCATTTGTCATTTGTCATTAATCTTTAATTCTGTTCTATCTTTTTTCTCGTATTTAATCCACATCATGGTTCCGTAAACAATATGCAATACTCCAAAACCAAGGGCCCAATATAGCAAACCGTTCCCTAAATTAAAAGCATTGATAAGGCCCAGCACTATTTCACAGATCCCAAAATAGCGAATATCATCGTAAGTGTACTTACTCGCATTAATTAACGCTAAACCATAAAACAACAACATGGCAGGAGCAATATAAACTATGGCGCCGTGGAATAATAAAGCAATACAAAAAACACCGCCGGCTATCAAAGGAATCGCTAGATTGATTAACACTCGGATAGCGGTATGGTCAAATAAGTTCTGTCCTGCTCGCTTTGCTTTGCGGTTGGAAAAAAAATAAGCCGTTGAAATAGACAAGACTAAAACGACGGCAGCAATTAAAATAAAATTCAGGTAAATTTCATTTCGGTTCAGGGCTTCTGAATTTCCTTTCACCCAATTTTCATAAATGGAGTTTAAGTAGAGATAACCTACTGCCGCTCCCGCTAACGCAAAGATCCCGGCAAAGACTCCCGATAAACCACTGAGTGATAAAAAACGGGTTGATTTCTTCATCATCTGGCGAATATCCTGTATCGCTTCGAGGTGTTCAAGGTTTTCTGTTGTCATAATAAAAGCACTTTGAGATACAAAGTTATAAGGAATTTGGATACCGGCAATTTATTTTAACAATAATTTTGTGGAAGATCACTCATTTAAACAAAACAGGAAATCGCAAGGCTACGTGACCGAATTTGTCAACTTACACTTTATTGATAATTCCCCTCCCTATGGCAATTGATATTTGCTTCTTTAAGTGATGGGGTTTTTTATCAACACCAAAAAACTTTGGCAGGAAAGTCAATTGAATATTTGCTGCAATTCTATCATAGTAATCCGCTCCACTGTTTATGAACAGCATGCCATCCATTGAGACTTCATAAAAACTTATAAGAACTTCCTGCCGATGTGTTATTCCGTTGAATTCGGCAATTCCCGTAATCTCAAGTGATTTCAAATTATGATGCGAAAGCGTTAACAAATCACCAGGCGGTAAAAAGCCTTTAAAAACAAATTTGCTGTCTGTTAAGTCGAGCAACCATTCGTCCAAACTATCGACACCGCTTTTAAGACTGGCAAAATCGATGACTAAAGTTAGTTCCGAATTGCCTTCATTAAATGATATTACTGACGCATCTTTAATTGAAAAGTGCTTTTCTCCATGGTAGTAAGTATCAATATACGTGTTTGATCGTTTACTTTTTTCCTGGCCAAAACTAAGCGAAAAGCTTCCTATCAGGAAAATTATTGCAAGAATCTGTTTCATAAGCATGTCGTTAACGTGTATCTGTTTCAAATGTAGATAAACACAGGCAAAAAATAAAAATACTTTTCAAACATGTAATACTTGTTATACATCTCCCCTTAAACACTTAGGAATAATAACGCTTTTCCGTCGCGAACAATACCTGGAAAGTGTTCCAAGCTTTTTCCCTGATTAGAAATATCTTATTTTTAAAACCTGGTCCGGGTAAAGTCATAAATCCCTACCTTTACCTCATGGCAAGAATCATGGCAATAGATTATGGAAGCAAGCGTGTTGGTTTGGCGGTGACCGATCCCTTGCAAATTATCGCCTCCGGCTTAACGACAGTTCATAGCAAAGATCTGATTGCTTACCTGGAAGAGTATTTAAAAAAAGAACAGGTCGAATGCATTGTGGTGGGTGAACCAAAAACTTTGCAAAACGAAGCTTCAGACAGTGCCCGTTACATTGACCCCTTTGTCACTCATTTAACACGCAAATTTCCACATATTAAAATTGCACGCTATGATGAGCGCTTTACCTCCGCCATGGCGCACCAAACCATGCTGATGGGCGGTTTAAAGAAAAAAGCCCGTGCCAATAAAGATACCGTGGATATGGTAAGTGCTACCATTATCTTACAGGATTATTTGTCCTTTATGGGAAAATAAAAAAGGCTTTGTAAAAACAAAGCCTTTTTCAATTTTATAGTACCAGTTTATTTACTGATCACGATTTTGTGATTGAAAGAATCTGTTCCGGCAGAAATGTTCAACTGGTAAACACCATTTGACATTTTGGATAAATCTACCATGTTCTCTTTAGATGAAATCGTATGTGAAGCTACTTGCTTTCCATTCACATCAAACACATTCACTGTTGCCGGGAAAACCGGAGATTGAATAGTAAATAACCCGTTGTTTGGATTAGGATACACATTAAATGCTGCTGTTGTGAATGCTTTAACGCCTGTTGACAAGGAAGTCATTGTACCATCGAATACCACGTTGTCAATACTGAAAGTTCCACCTGATCCCTCGCTGTTCCATCCATAAAAACGGAAAGAAACAGAGGAAGTAGTTGTTGCACCAAATAACGTAATCATATTTCCGTTTTGAGCAGAAGTAATTGCATCGAAATTCCAGAAAAATTCGTTGGAACCCACTACAGATAAATTTGTGTTAGTCGGCACAGAAGCCGGTAAATTCATCACAAAACCATCAGCGCTTGTTCTCACGGCATAGCTTCTGATACCTGTACCTGAACGCTGAGAAGTAAACGTGATAGAATTTAAACCTAAAGTGAAACCTGCCTGAGGTGTTAAAACCACCTCATAATACTCACCTGTATTGATTGCACCAGTCATAGTTGAATACGTATCAACAGTGGTTGTAGCTCCTGTTGGCCAACCAACAAAAGAAAAACGACCTGTTGCATTCGGGTTTGCTGATGGCGTACCAACTGCCACGAATGATCCGGTGGTTAATCCTGTTACCATAGGTGTCGGAGTAGGATCCGTGGTTCCTGTTACAGAAGTGGTTGCTGCAAAATCATAAGTTGCAGTAAATGTTTGAGACGTTTGTGCACTAAGGCAAAAGCCTGAAAAAATCAAAGCTCCAAAAAGTAAATTTTTTATCATGTTTATCGTTTTTTATTGTTTAGGCCAAATTTAAGTAATTAAACGAATCCCTGCATTAATAAATAAGCACTATGCTGTTAATTTTGCAACATTTTTTTATTAAGTTTATGCGACTTCTGTCTCCGTAAAACGGATGCCTAATTCCTCGAGTTCGGTTAACATGGGTTCATAAATTTCTTTGACAGTCGGAATCTGAACACCATATAATTTGAATTTACCCGTTAGAAAATTCTTGATGGTAATAGCCAGAGGCAAGCCAACAGTCTTGGCCATAGCGGTATGAACCTCATCGTCACCAATGACCACTAATGAAGAAATTAATTTTTTATGTGCGCCTTTCAGTTCATATTCAAACTGGTGCTGCATCACAATCATATCTTTATCGCCTTCCTTCAGTAACCATTTTTCTTCCAGTAAGTTCTGTAGCAATTCTGCGGGAGATCCTTCTTTTAGTTTTATCGGGCGGTTTGCAAACAATTCTAAATATTCCAGTTTTGCCATTACCTCAGCATTGATATCGGACCCCATAAAAGCAACCAGTTTTTCTTTTACCGAACTATTTCCCTTTGGCAAAAAAGACTCCAGCAAATCGGTGTAGGTTAAAGCATCTGCGTTCTTAATTTTATATGTATCGTCTGTTAAACCCAGTTTCACAAACACATTCCAGGCTTTGCAATAACCGGGCATTCTTAAAGTTCCGCGCAACATTGTGCTTACGTCGGTTAAACCGTAAGGCTCTTTATAACCAATACTATCACGGTTGGCATAGGCATCAAAGTTTCCGTAACCCTCCACTTTAATGGTTTCGATTTGCGTATAGATACGGTTATAGGGAATAAATTTCAGTTTACCATTTTCGATGAATTGTGCTGTGCCTTGTCCCGCCAAAACAACATTACGAGGATTCCAGCTGAACTTATATCCCCATGGATTGTCGTTGCTTTCAGGAGCTACCAGGCCACCACAAAAGGATTTGAACCCGGTTACTTTTCCGCCTTTCTCCTGTATCTCGTGAATGATTTTCATAGCAGATGCGTGATCAATTCCGGGATCCAGTCCGCACTCATTCAACAATAAAAGATTTTTACTTTTCGCTTCTTTATCGAGATCCTTCATATCCTGACTCACATAACTGGCCGTAGCCAAATGTTTTCCTAAACGGACACAATCCCTTGCTACCTCTCCATGCATAAGAGCCGGCAACATTGAAACAACAAAATCAGCTTCTTTGATCATTGATTCTCTTAAGGCAACATTATGCACATCAAATGCCACAGCCGCAGCCACATCCTGGTACTTGCTTATTTTGGATTCTACTGCCTGTTTATTGGTGTCTGCGATTGTTATATGCCACGAATGGGTTTTAGCATTTGATAAAAAATAATCGATCAAACTGGAAGAAGAGCGACCTGCTCCTATAATTAAGATTTTGCTCATAAAAATAATTTCTGCCACAAAAATAACCTTAAATTTGTTATCTAAACAGATAATATGGTCCCAAAAATCCATACCCTATTTTATTTACTTTTTTGCGGGCTTTTGGCTAAATCTCAAACCAATTCAATGGTTATTGTCAGTGAACAGGGACGACCTTTTTTCCTGAGCATGAATCGTGAACCGGTTAATAAAACAGCTGAATCTATTGTGAAAGTTTTTAACCTGTCAACCGGATGGAATTTTATTGAAATTAAAATGCCGGGAACCAACACAGAACTAAGTTTAAAAGACTCCATTCTATTGAGTGCCAATTCAAAATTTTTGGACAAAGAATTTACCTATGTGTTATCAGAAAAGAATGAAAAGCTGCAATTAAAATTCAAAGCCGTTTCTGAACGTTCCGGGCCGGAAACACCTCCTGTTCCGGAAGCGCCAAAAGAAACAGTGCCCTTGGTAGATAACAGTATTTATGGAAATTTATACCAGGCTGTAAAAAATAAACCAGTGTTCTTTGACAATTATGACGAGGAAACATCTTCCTGCAAAATTGCTCTAACGGATAAGGAAATAAAATACGCGCTGAACTTAATGTTTAAAGTCAACGACAAGGAAACCGCTTACCACCATTTGAACCAGATTATTGAAAACAATTGTTATACTGTACTTCAATTAAAAGAATTACTGGAAGCGGTATATATCGATATGGATAAATTGAATTCGGCGAAAAAGGCTTATCCTCACATTAGTGATAAAGAGAATATCAATGCATTAATGATTTTGTTCCGTTATCCTGCCATGAGAGAATCCTTTGCTTCTTTTCTGAAAGACCAGGAAAATATCGACAAACAAAAGAAATTGCAATGTAAAGAACCGATCGGTTCAAATAAACTGGATGAAATTTATTCAAGGATAAAAAATACACCTTATGAAAATCAAAAAATCAACCTGGCTAAAAAACTCCTGGTAGATGTTTGTTTATCCTGCAGCCAGGTTAAAAAACTTAGCGACTTAATCACGCACGACCGCGAAAAGACCGAACTTCTAAAATCTGCTTATTATATTTTAACGGATAAAGAAAACGCTGCAACTTTAGCAGACGAATTTCAATTTAAAGATTCGAAGGAAGAATTCTTAAAATTTATTTCACAACAAAAATGAACTCAAAAAAATTAATCAGTATTGGTCTTTTAGGCGCTATCGCGGTTGCTTTAGGCGCTTTAGGCGCACATTTTTTAAAAGGGAAACTCAGCACCGGGCTCATCACGCCCGACCAGTTAAATGGATTTGATACCGCTGTCAAATACCAGATGTATCATGTCCTTGCGATGTTCGGACTATTTTTATTTTCAAAACACCATGATCATAAACTTATAGGATGGGCCTACAGCAGTTTTTTAATCGGTATTTGCATGTTTTCAGGTTCACTTTATTTTTTGTGTACTCGCCATTTATACGGTGCGGATTGGTTAAAAGTGCTGGGTCCGGTTACGCCTATCGGTGGTTTATTTTTTATCGCCGGTTGGATTTTTATTGCCTTGATTGGATTTCAAAAAGAAAGTAAACAGTGAATTTAAGTGGCGAATTAATTGCTCTTCTCACAACACTTTGCTGGAGTTTAGGTATTTTTCCGTTCACAGAAGCTGCTAAACGTATTGGATCGGCCCCTCTGAATCAGTACCGTTTATTATTAGCTTGGCTCATACTCACTATTATTTTGTTTTTCTGGAATGGATTAAACCCTGTTGATTTGTTTATAACACATCAGTCTTATCATTATGTCTTTTTGGGTTTGTCCGGAATTATCGGTTTTTCTATTGGTGATTACTGCAGCTTTACTTCTTTCAAACTATTAGGTCCAAAACTGGGAAGCCTCTACACGACCTTTGCTCCCGGTGCTGCTTTAGTAGTTGGTTATATTGCCTTGAACGAAACGATTAACCTGATTGGAATGCTTGGCATACTGGTCACTGTAGCCGGGGTGATTTGGTTAACTCTTTCAAAAAAAGACGCCGGTGCGGCGCTTAAGGTTGGATATACCAGGGATAAGAAAGGAATTCTGTTTGGAATCACTGGCGCACTCTGCCAGGGTATTGGACTGGTTTTATCGAAATACGGAATGGATTATTATGCAGATAAATTACCTACCATGCATGCCGTTTGGATCCGTTTGTTATTTGCCTTTTCGGCGGCATTTATCGTTTCCCTGCTGGCCGGTAAATTGATTTCAAACAGCAAACCCATTCTCACGAATGAAAAAAACAATTTACCCTATATGTTCCTGGGAACTTTATTAGGTCCGGTAATGGGGGTAACCCTCTCCCTGTTTGCGATTCAAAAATTAGAAGTAGCCGTTGCGCAAACCATTTTTGCATTATTACCATTATTTGTTTTACCCATCAGTTATTTTGTATACAAAGAAAAAATAACTCTGCAATCTATTTTTGCATGCCTCATTGCTTTAGTTGGTGTCTTATTATTGATATGGAGAAACCGGTTTTAAAAATTGATTATATTTAAATACAATTCATTACTGATGTCCCAAAACAAATTCAAAATAATATCTGCCTTTTTTTTGGTTTTTGGTTTGTTTGCCTTTATTTCATTAAACCGGCATTCAGTCGCAAGGAATTTCACATACCACTCCGAGCTCTGGGCAGATAAAGCGGGTTATAATGTATATTTACCGGCTTTATTTATTTATGATTTTAAGGCGGAGCAATTACCCGGGCAAATTGAAGTTAAAACGGGTAATGGATTTCATGCAGATTCCACGTCAGGTAAAATAATCACCAAATATCCTTACGGCGTTTCGTTATTGCAAAGTCCTTTCTGGTTAATGGCTCATGTCATCAGTACTGAAAAAGACGGCTATTCTTTTTTGTACCAGAAATCGATTGACATAGCCGGCAGTTTTTACTTAAGTCTAGGATTATTTTTCCTTTTTTTTACCCTCCGAAAATTCAGACCTCCTTTACAATCCATTGCTTTAAGCATGGGGATTATCTTAAGTACAGGAATTTTCTATTACGGCATTTTTGAAACAGGCATGTCTCATGTTTATTCTTTTGCCTGTCTTTCGGCCATTTTATATTTCGCAATCCATTTGAAGGACGCTAACTATAAAAAATATCTCATGTTGATTCTACTGGCTTCAATTCTGTACATAATAATCCGCCCCTTAAACCTGTTGTTCTTAATTCCTATATTATTGTACTTCTATTTTTCAACCGGTCACTTCATCCGCTCTTATTTATTTTCTGGAAAATTTATTCTGGTGATGGTTTTATTGGCCGCTTTATTCATCATACCTCAATTACTTTACTATCAATATGCGTTTGGAAGTTATTTCACGAATTCCTACCAAAACGAACCTTTTGTATTTCCATCTTTCAACCGGATACTAATTTTGTTATTTGGTTCTGATAATGGTTTGTTTATTTACTATCCGATCCTCGTAGTTTTACTGTTTTACCTGGTAAAAAGCTTTAATACCATAAGCAGGTTGGGTATCGGGCTCTTATTAATGTATGTTCTGATTTATGCGTCCTGGTGGAGTTTATCATTAGGTTGCGGTTTCGGGCATCGCGCGATCAATGATATTGTCCTGATTCTATTTGTTCCAATATTTACGAATGGTAAAAAAACAGATCCCATTTTTTTAAGCCTGCTCGTTATTTGCAGCCTGCTAAACATCAAGTTCATGTTTAGTTATGACAGTTGTTTGTTTACCTCAGATTCCTGGAATTATACCGAATACCTTTCGATACTTTTTGGAGAATTTAAGTAGTTTTCTCTTTAAGGCCTAATTTCGTTATATTTGGTACTCATTTTTAAAATGAATTTCAAATGGTACTAAACAGACTAATTACCAGCATTTTATGCTTAGGTTTATTAAATGGAGTATTCGCTCAAAAAGGAAAACTTGGAGTCAAAACAGTTTCTGTTACAAATGTAAAAGTAAATGAATTTACTGCCTTAACAAGTTCTGTGGCTGCTAATGCCACACTATTGAATGTAACAGCAAATGGTTTAAATGCGAACGCCCGTTTTACTTCTACTTTAACACCCGGAGACCTGGTGATGATCATCCAGATGCAGGGTGCAAAAATGAACCTCGGCACCTATGCTGTGCCATGGCAACCTGATAGCACTTATGGTAAGATATATGATTACTCATCCTGTGGTAATTATGAGTTTGCTGAAGTGAAATCTACCATATCCACCAACCAGATCGAATTAACATGTGGACTGACGCACTCATACTCCAGTACTGGAAAAACACAGATCGTGCGTGTTCCAAGATATTCCGGCCTAAATATAACCGGAGCAGGGGTATTAACCACTGATGCCTGGAATGGCACTATTGGCGGCATTCTTGCTGTTGAAGTTGACGGTCTCACAACTATTGACGGAACTGTTACAGCAACTGGATTAGGTTTTAGAGGTGGTGCCGCAGTAGGTAATGGCGGAACCGGTAATACTAATTTTGTTACTAAAAATCCCAGTGATGGTGCTGAAAAAGGCGAGGGCATTGGAAGTGACCGTTTATTAAAAGCGGCGGCCACTACAACTGCTACGCCTGATTCTTTGGGTTATCAGTGTAAAGGGGCGCCGGCAAATGGCGGTGGCGGCGGAAACGCCAATAACTGCGGCGGAGGTGGAGGAGCAAACGGGGGTAATATTAACGGGTGGTATGGTTATGGAATTACAAATACTACCTATAGCGTTGCATTTAACCTTGAATGGCCTACAAGGTCAACATTAGTTTCAAGTGGAGGCGGTAAGGGAGGATATGGCACTTCAACTGTCAGCACTAATAATCCAAATACTGTTGGACCGAACAACATATCATGGGGTACCCAAAGACGGCCAAGTTATGGGGGATTTGGAGGCAGACCATTAGATTATTCTCTAGGAAAAATATTCATGGGAGGCGGCGGAGGCTCGGGCCATATGTCTTCCGGCCAATCAAACGGTAGCAATGCATGCTCAGGAGGTGCCGGTGGTGGTTTAATTTATTTTTTAACTTATGGAGCTATTTCCGGTACAGGAAATATTTCCTCAAATGGAGCTAATGGTAATAACGCGTTTGGTGGTTCCACTTTTTCTAATCCTCAACAGGGAATAGATGGCGCAGGTGGCGCCGGCGCCGGGGGTACAATCATCCTTAAAAGCAATGGAACAATTTCCAGCATAACAGCAAACACTAACGGCGGAAATGGAGGTAACCAGATAAAATCAGGAACTTCAAACAGCGAGGGGCAAGGTCCTGGAGGCGGGGGCAGTGGGGGTTACATTGCGGCATCCAACGTTGGGTTCACTCAAAATACAAACGGGGGCTCCAATGGAACTACTAACGCTTCGGCGTTCGATACAGAATTTCCTATGAACGGTGCTACTTCCGGCGATGCGGGAACAAAAAACCAGGTAATTGCTCCATCCTATTCGTTAACAGCTTCGTCGAATCAAACCATCTGTACCAATCAATCTGCAACCTTAACAGCCAGCTCTACAAATACTGCCGCTACTATTGAGTGGTATAACACTCTAAGCACTGCCGCTGTGAACAACGGAACAGTTTATGTCACGCCTACTTATACCACAACAGGAACCTACACAGTTTACGCCGGATCTTGTCCCGGACTCTATCGTTTGCCGATTATTATTACAGTGACCAATGGCCCAACTTTTTCAATCAACAGCCCTACCATTTGTTCCGGACAAAGTACAATTCTTACAGTAACCACTTCGGCAACATCTTATACCTGGAATGCTGCAGGATCCCCAACAACGAATACTCTTTCCGTTTCACCAACCTCAACTACCATTTATACCATCAATGGAAGCAGCAGCTCTTGTGTTGGGTCTCACACCACTCAGGTCATCGTTAATAATATTCCTACGGTATCTGTTCCAAATGCTACAATTTGCACTGGAACGTCAACCGTGTTAACCGTCTCCGGCACCGCTACCAGCTTTACCTGGATGCCTGGCAGCATAATTTCGTCAACCATTTCTTCCAATTCAAATACAACTTATACCATTACCGGATCAAATAGCACCTGTACGAATAGTGCCATGGCCACAGTAACGGTTATCGCCCTTCCTAACGTATCCGTTCCGAATGCTACGATCTGTTCAGGTACTTCAACGGTACTGGCGGCATCGGGAACCGCTTCAAGCTTTACATGGATGCCGGGCAGTATAACAACATCTACTATTTCTGCCAATGCAGCCGCAAATTATACCATCACAGGTTCTAACGGAACGTGTACGAATTCAACCACTGCCAGTGTCAATGTTACTCCAACTCCAACATTAACCGCAAACTCTGTAACCATTTGTGCAGGACAAGTAGCTACCTTTACAGCGAGTGGAGCAGCAAGCTACACCTGGAACCCGGGAGGCGTAACAGGAACAACATTTACCATAAGCCTTGCTTCATCCGGAACTGTTTCAGTGACCGGAGTGAACGGAAGTTGTTCAACACAAATTACCCGATCGGTTACAGTAACACCTAATCCTACAGTGGCAGTAAGTAGTCAAACGATTTGCCCAACTCAAACAGTCGTATTAACAGCGAGCGGTGCCACAACTTATTCCTGGAACACTGGTCCCACAACAAATACCATTTCTGTTTCTCCTTCCTCCCTCACCGTTTATACAGTTACAGGAACAAGCTCTTTATGTATAAACACACAAACAGTTAGTGTAACAGTTGACTCGCAACCTACAGTGGCAGTTGCCAATGCCAGTATTTGTTCAGGCAATTCAACTACTTTAACCGCAAGCGGGACTACAAATTATACGTGGATGCCCGGAGGACAAACAACTTCAACAGTTTCTGTTAGTCCTGGTTCTACTACAATTTATACAATTACAGGCTCAAATGGAACGTGCAGCGCAACAACGACAGCGACCGTTGATGTTACTCCGGCCCCTACACTGGTAGCTAACTCGGTAACCATTTGCCCAACTCAAACAGCTACATTAACAGTCAGTGGTGCAACCACTTATACCTGGAATCCCGGGAATGTTTCAGGAAGTAGTTATACTATAAGTCCTGCATCCGATGCAACAGTATCTTTAACAGGTGCGATCGGAAGCTGTTTTTCCTCAACAACGCTCTCAGTGACTATAGGAACCGGAATTTCCATCAGTGTAAACAATCCAACTATTTGTGCCGGAGAAACGGCTTCTTTAACAGCAAACGGAGCGACGTCCTATACCTGGGACACAGGTGCCAGTACCAGTACATTAAATGTATCACCTGTTCTAACTACAACTTATACAATTTTAGGAACGAGTGGTACATGTTCAGGAAGTAATACGGCTGTGGTAACCGTTAATTCTGTCCCATCCGTATCTGTAACAAGTACTTCTATTTGCCCGGGCCAGTCTGCAACTTTAACAGCCAGTGGAGCAACCAATTATACATGGATGCCCGACGGGCAATTGACATCGGCAATTACGGATAATCCTTCTTCAACAACAATCTATACAGTTACGGGAGCAAATGGTTCCTGCACGAGCACAGCAAACGGAACCATCAGTGTAACGGCTACTCCGACCGTAGTGGTAAATTCGCCTACTATTTGTGCAGGACAAGCGGCAACATTAACCGCCGGCGGTGCAACGAGTTATACATGGAACCCCGGAAATTTAACGGGCACTTCTGTTACTGTTACTCCAACAATAAATACTACCTACACAGTAACAGGTATTGATGCTGCGTGTACCGGTTCGGTAACTTCAGATGTAACGGTAACAAATTGTAATAATGTGTGCTCTTTTGCTTTGGGTAACGACACTGCCTTTTGCTCTCCTATGAATTATATCGTCAATGGCCCTTCAGGGTTCACTTCTTATTCCTGGACCCCGGGTGGCGCTACAAGTCAAAACATAACTGCTACAAATACCGGGACGTATGTTTGCACAGCCACAGTGCTTAGCAACGACCTGGTTGCCAACGGAGACTTTAGTTTAGGAAATACCATGTTTACCAGTAATTATGTAGTTCCTGTAACTCCGGGGCCTTTTGGTCTATTATCCAATCCGGGAACCTATATCATAACAACTGACCCTAATGCAGGTCATGTTAACTTTGTGACATTTGGAGATCATACCACCGGTACAGGCAACATGATGGTGTGTAATGGATCTGCCGTAGCAAATGATATCGTATGGAGTGAAACCATTACGGTTTCTCCAAATACCAATTATAATTTCTCCGCATGGGTAGCTTCGGTTTATAATACGTCAGCCGGTAATGAAGCTCAGTTGCAATTTTCTATCAATGGCGGTTTATTGGGTACGACCTATAGCGCTCCATTCACAGCCGGTGTCTGGGGGAATTTTTCTACGAACTGGAATTCAGGTGCAAACACGTCAGCCGTAATTACCATTGTCGATCAAAACTTTACAGCTCCGGGAGCAAACGATTTTGCATTGGATGATATTTTTTATCAGCAGGTTTGTTCTTATTCTGATACCGTAATCGTTACAGAAAATCCGGCACCTTCTCTGACGCCAACCGCCAGCAGTTCAGTGATTTGCATAGGCAATTCCACTTCATTAACCGCGAGCGGAGGTGTTGGCACGTATACTTGGACTAACGGAGTAAACAATGGTATTGCGTTTTCACCAACAGTAACAGCAACCTATACTGTAACCGGCACTTCTGCTGCCGGTTGTACCAACACTGCAGTTCAAACGATTACAGTGAATCCAACGCCAACGATTTCAGTTAACAATCCAACACTAAGCATTTGTTCAGGACAACCCGCTACTATCGAAGCAAGTGGTGCTTCCACTTATACATGGACAGGCAGTGTGACCGGTACTTCACTGACTGTAAGCCCGTCAACGACAACTGTCTATGCAGTGTCAGGAACTGATGTCAATGGATGTATCAGTAGTTCATCTGCAACGTCAACGGTAAATGTTACAGCAACTCCAACAATCAGTGTTCTCCCGGCATCGATTTGCGCGGGCCAGTCAGCCACGTTAACAGCTGTTGGTAGCGCTTTAAGTTACTTGTGGAGTACATCAGAAACAACCGGAACAATCAATCCTTCGCCGGTTAATACAAGTACTTATTCCGTTGTAGGTTCTAACAATAATTGCAATTCCGTTCCTTTTACCACAACCGTAACCGTTTCACCGTCACCAACCCTTTCGGTAAATGCACTAAATACGATTGGTTGTGCCCCTTTATGTGTTAACTTCTCGGATATAACCAGTTCATCCTGCTCGACCATTAGTTATAATTATGGCGATGGTACGACAGGAAATGCTAATAATCCGACCTATTGTTATAATGTAGGAGGTAATTATACGGTCACAGCAACCTGTACCAATACATTAGGATGCTCATCAACCTATACGCTCCCATCTGTGATTCAGGTAAATTTAACACCGGTTGCCGATTTTAATATTCAGGAAGGTAATACCGTATTGGTAGGAACAACCGTGCATTTCAGTAACGCCAGTACAAATGCAAACACGTATACATGGGGCTTATGTGACGGCAATATTTCATCATTAACCGATGCCAATATTACCTATGCGGATACCGGCAATTGCTGTATATCTTTATTGGCTTCCAACAGTACATGTACAAATTCAGTTACTAAATGCATTGCTATTGTAAGAGAAGCCGTTGTCGTCATTCCTAACGTATTTACGCCAAACGGAGACGGCAGTAACGAATTATTTAAAATACCATCCTCGGGACTAAAAACCCTGAATTGTGTTATCTATGACCGCTGGGGTTTAAAAATGCATGAATGGGATGGTTTGAACGGCTACTGGGATGGTAATGCAAAAAGCGGGGTAGCGCCGGCCGGTACTTATTTTTATATTATTAACTATACAGATCAACTGGATCAAGCCACAACTGAAAAAGGTTTCTTAAATTTGTTCCGCGATTAAAGGCACCATTTAATGAACGAATTCAGAGAAGAGTTACTGATTAAACTTTCTATTCCGATCTATGCCCTTGTCATAGGAATAGAAATTTTATATAGTTACTGGCATGAAAAAAAATATTATTCTACAAAAGGATTATTGTCGAATATCTATTTAACCACGCTTAATTTTTCTCTGGACATTTTAGTGAGGGGCATTTGTTTAGGAGTCCTTTGGTATTTCCAGCGCTTTGAATTTGTTGGCATTGATAAATCTATTCATCCTGTTATCTATTGGACCGCTTTGCTTTGTGCAGAAGATTTCCTGTTCTATTGGATGCACCGTGTTGATCATTATTGCCGTTTGTTTTGGGCGGTTCATGTCACTCATCATTCCTCTGAAGAATTTAATCTAACCGTTGGGTTCCGCTCTTCGGTTTTTCAGCCATTATACCGTTTTATTTATTTTATTCCATTGTCTCTTTTTGGTTTTGATCCATTGGATGTAATGTTCATGTATGCGGCTACGCAGATATACGGGATCCTGATTCACACTAAAACAGTGGGCAAGCTTGGGATTTTAGAATGGTTTCTTTCAACGCCTTCTCACCACCGTGTCCATCATGCCAGTAATGTAAAATACCTGGACAAAAATATGGGAATGATCTTCATTATCTGGGACCGAGTATTTGGAACCTTTGCCGAGGAAGAAGAGGGTGAAAAAGTAATATATGGTTTAACCACGAACCTGGAATCTTACAACCCTATCACCATGGTGTTTCATGAATGGCATGCAATTTTCACAGATTTAAAAAAAGAAACCACATTGAAACATAAGCTTTTGTACATATTCGGGCCACCGGGCTGGAGCCATGACGGAAGCAGAAAAACCTCCCGCCAATTAAGAGATGAATTAAACAAAAAATAAATAGTTTTGTTTATCTTTACTTTATTATGGCAAAAGCGGTTAGTACCATTAAGAACATATCGCATTTCTTAAATACCAAATTATGGCGTTTAAGAATTGACAAGCTGAATAAAAAACAGGGCTTCTTTGTAAAACAGCTCCGTATTTTTATGCTGGCCATCAAAGGTTTCAATGAAGATAATTGCTTGTTAAAAGCATCTGCCCTAACTTATTATACCTTATTTTCAATTGTACCCGTAATTGCTTTAATTTTTGCCATTGCGAAAGGCTTTGGTTACCAGGAAGACCTGAAAACACAAATTCTTTTAAAGTTCGGTGATCAACACGATATTTTAATGCAGGCTTTTGATTATGCCGATAAAATGCTGGCGAATACCCGTGGAGGATTGATTGCCGGTATTGGTGTAATCGTATTGTTATGGTCGGTGATGAAATTGTTAAGCAGTATTGAAGATAGCTTTAATGAAATATGGGAAATAAAACGCGACCGTACCTGGATAAGAAAAATAACTGATTATTTATCCATCATGTTGATTGCTCCCATTTTTTTGATTTTATCCGGTGCTATCACTGTAGGGTTTAAAACAAGTGTTGAAGCAGTCACTTCTTCCTATGTATATCTTGATCCTGTAAGTGGGGTGCTTTTAAAACTTCTTGCATTTTCTTTGATATGGGCCATCTTCATATTTGTGTATGTTGCACTTCCTAACACAAAAGTAACTTTTCTTGCCGGCGCTAAAGGGGGCTTTGTAGCGGCTGTTCTCTTTGAGTTATTACAATGGGCTTATGTGGCTTCACAGGTTGGAGTAGCACAATACAATGCTATTTACGGAAGTTTCGCGGCCCTACCTTTATTTTTAATCTGGGTGCAATATTCCTGGTACATCATGTTGTTCGGTTCAGAGCTTTCATTTGCCAATCAAAATGTCGATCATTATGAACTGGAAAATGATATTACTAATATCAGCGACCGATATAAACGCGTTATTGCTTTACTGATTGCTAATTATGTGGTGAAGAATTTTAATGAAGGAAAACCTGCTCCAACAGCAATGCAGATCGCTAAAAAACTGGATCTTCCGATCCGCCTGGCCAGGACAATCATTTTTGAATTCACAGAAACAGGGATATTCAATGAAGTAAAAACACCAGTGGACAAGGAAACAGGATATCAACCCGGTATCTCGGATTCAAAACTGACCGTCAAATTTATCATTGATAAACTGGATGAAAAAGGCGTGAATGAATTACCGATTGAAGACAGTAAGGAATTGGCCATTGTTAACCGTCTGATGAAAGATATGGATGATGTATTAAATACCAGCAAGGGAAACATGTTGGTGAAAGACTTAGCTTAAAGCCATTTGAAAAATAGCCTGATAGTCATCCTTGCTTTTTATTTCTTTCCATTTAACTCGTTCTCTTCAGATTCATTATCCCTGTTTAAAAAAAGGAAGATTACCCTGGGTATTACTTCATTAGCCCTGACATCAGGCTCTCTTATTTATTTAAACCAGGCCTGGTACCAGGATTATAATACGTCTAAGTTTCACGAATTCAACGATAACGAAGAATGGTTCCAGATGGACAAATGCGGGCACGTATACACGACTTACCAAACCGGGCGCTTAATGATGAATGCCATGGAATGGGCCGGCTACTCAAAAAGAAAACAACTATTGATTGGAGGATTAAGCGGATTTGCTTACATGGGCGTTATTGAGATTATGGATGGCTACAGCGATGGCTGGGGATTTAGCTGGGGCGATATGGGTGCTAATGCCATCGGAAGTGGACTGGCTATCGGCCAGAAAGCTTTATGGAATGAGCAACGGATACAATTAAAATTTTCTTTTTATTCATCTGCCTATGCTAAATACAGAACAGATCTTTTAGGAAAATCCTTTGCGACTCAGATCTTAAAGGACTATAACGGACAAATTTACTGGCTGAGCATTAATCCCTCGACCTTCATGAAAAAGGAAACGAAGTTTCCGAAATGGTTGAGCGTGTCATTTGGTTATGGAGCAGATGGCATGTTGGGTGCCCGATATAATAATATTTTAATTGAAGATGAAACAGGGAGGGTCACGAGTTTTAATCGTTACCGCCAGGGTTATTTTTCCTTGGATGTGGATCTCACACGCATCAAAACCAAATCAAAAATTTTAAAGTCAGTTTTTTCCTGTATGAACATGATCAAAATTCCTTTTCCAAATCTGGAATTAAGTGAAGGGAAAATGAAGTTTAATTATTACTAAATAAATATTTATTTTTATAAAAAACATTATGCAATTATATTCCATAAACACCGGCCATTTTAAATTAGACGGAGGCGCCATGTTTGGCGTGGTTCCAAAATCCATCTGGAACAGGGTTAATCCTGCCGATGATAATAACATGTGCAGTTGGGCCATGCGTTGTCTGCTGATACAGGATGGCAAACGTTTGATCCTAATAGATAACGGCATGGGAAATAAACAGGATGACAAATTCTTTGGCTACTACTTTTTGCATGGTAATGACACACTCGATCTTTCTTTAGCGAAACATGGTTTTCATAAAGATGATATTACGGATGTGTTTTTAACGCATTTGCATTTTGATCATTGTGGCGGAAGTATTTCTTATAATGCCGACCGCACAAAATTAGAGCCTGCTTTTAAAAATGCCAAATACTGGTGCAATGAAAAACACTGGGAGTGGGCCGTGAATCCAAATCCGCGCGAAAAGGCAAGTTTCTTAAAAGAAAACATTATGCCGATCAAAGAAAGCGGACAATTGAATTTCCTGGATGCCACCAAAGATTTTATGCCGGGCATTTCAATGTATGAAGCCAATGGACATACGGAAGCCATGATGTTACCTTTGATCAACTACAAAGGAACAACCGTTGCTTTTTTAGCGGACCTGATTCCTTCTGCCGGACATTTACCTATGCCATACATCATGGGTTATGATGTTCGTCCATTAAACACGATGAAAGAAAAAGAATACATTTTGAAACAGGCCGTAGAAAACAACTGGACCTTGTTCTTTGAACATGACCCTACTATTGAATGTTGCACGGTTGCTCAAACAGAAAGAGGAATCAGGATGGATAAGAGTTTTGATTTAGCAGGACTGTAAAAAAATAAAACTTATGAAAAATTATTTAATAGTGTTAGTCTTTTTATCTCCTCTTGTTTATGGGCAAAATATCCAACTCAATTTATTTTGTTACAAACCAGGAGACACATTATCATTGGAAGTGCTTAATAAAACAACCGTTATAGAAGTCCATAACATGGATGACGGAAGTCAAAAAATGAAACTGGTAAAATGGTCGTTAACATTTTCGTCAAGTGGACAGATAAAATCCTATAAAAGCAACCCAAATTCTGGTTACTTACTCTATCCTGAAATAAAAACCGAACTTATCAAAGATCTTAAAAAAAATTCAAAGAAAATGATTTTTGATGATATAGTTGTATCCTATCCGGACGGCCGTATCGCTAGCTTAAAAAGCGTTGTTTTTTATGTATCGAGAGTTGGGGGTAAATGCTCAGGGAGTAATGGTATTGCTAAGGATATCGCGTATAAAGGAAAATTATTAACTGGAAACAATACTAAAGAGCCATTAGTAAATCAAAAAGTGATACTGAAAGATAATAAAGATTTTGAAGTTCAGGCAACCACAACCGATAAATATGGTGATTTTACTTTTCAGAGCATAGACGCAAAAAATTCTTATAAAGTAGAGGTAGTAAGTGGGCCAAAAATAAAAGATGATCAAATGTTTATAGCGAAACAGGACGGTTCCGATATCCGCTCATTAAAAAAAGTGGGTAATAATTTTGTTTATGAATTATTACCCATTGAACTCACTAAACTTTCCGAAGAAAAAATAGATGACACAGAAATGACATTAAAAAATTTCTCAGGCTCAAGCAAAAATGAGTTGACAGTTACAAAAGACGTTTATTACAAAGTAAATTCTTCTGAAATAACTCCTGAATCCAAACTTATTTTAGATGGAATTATAAGTTCAATGAAAAATAATAAGTCATTGAAATTATCTATTATTAGTCATACTGATTCCCAGGGAGATGATGTTGCCAATATGAATTTGTCTGAGAAAAGAGCAAGAAATGTGATGGACTATTTTCTTTCAAAAGGCATTCAAAAAGAAAACCTAACGTCTAAAGGCTTGGGAGAAACAAAAATTATCAACCGCTGTAAAAACAATGTAGATTGTTCAGAAGAAGAACATAAGTTAAATAGGCGGACGGAATTTATTTTTTCTAAATAGGTTAATTCATATTCAATTCCGGGAGTCCCATATGCGCCGTGTCAAAAAATGCCAATTCAAAAATTTCCACTTTCACATCTTTGATGATAGGAAAGGTCGCTAAAATATCCATAATGGCTTCCTGATCTTTGGCCTGCATCGTCACCCATAAATGGCTTCTTTCCATATCAAGGGCATAATTCAGGATCACGCGTTCCTCCAGTAACTGATTCACACGTTCACGCTGTTGAGGAATCAACGCGGCAAAACGACGGGAAAAAAAATCAGGTAAAGTAATGTGAATCTGAAAAGAGTTTAAGGATGGTAAAGAGTTCATTTTTGTTCTTAATTTATAGTAAAAGTAGTGAAGCTATTGGGATTTTGAGTTAAATTTGTCGAAATTTAGACAATTTAAGACTTAAAATCGATGGGACGTATTTTTCAAACAAGGAAAGCAACAATGTTCAAGCGCTACGCTAAAATGGCGAAGCAGTTTACTAAAATCGGGAAAGAAATAGTCATGGCGGTTAAGCTGAGCGGCCCTCATCCAGAGTTAAACCCACGTTTAAGGGCTTGTATTGCAAATGCAAAAGCAGTGAATATGCCTAAAGCAAACATCGATGCTGCTATTAAGCGTGCTTCTGAAAAAGACACCAGTAATTATGATGAAGTTGTTTACGAAGGTTATGGTCCTTTCGGAGTTCCTGTATTGGTAGAATGTGCCACCGATAACCCGACACGCACAATTGCCAATTTACGTCTGTATTTTAGCCGTGCGAACGGTTCGGTAGGAACAACCGGTTCGGTAAGCTTTATGTTTGAACGAAAGGGCTTATTTAAAATAGATTCTACCGGCTTAAATCATGATGATGTGGAATTGGACATTATTGATTTTGGTGCGGAAGATTTAACATGGGATGATGAAGCCAATGAACTGATCGTGCAAGTGGCTTTTACTGATTTTGGGGTCATGCAGGCCGGCTTGGAGGAAAAAAAATACGTTGTTAAAGAAACGATTAAAACCTTTATTCCAACTACAACTAAGGAATTAACAGAAGAACAGGAAATTGAATTTCAAAAAATGCTGGATAAAATGGAAGATGACGATGATGTGATGGCTGTTTATCATAACATTGCTTAATATCAAATGTCTGTTCTCGCCCTTCGCTTCTCGACTCCGCTCGAAGTGACATGCTCAGGGTGACAGCACGAACTGACTTAAAAACAAACGGTTTGGAAAAAAAATGGAACATACACCAGGCGAAACAGGCTGAAGACATTTCTTCCCTGCAGGCAAGTCTTGCCGTTGATGAAACCATTGCCAAATTATTATCCTTAAGAGGTATTAAAAGTTTTGACGATGCTAAAACTTTTTTCCGCCCTTCATTAGATATGCTGCATGATCCTTTTTTAATGAAAGGCATGGGCGCGGCTATCGAACGCATTATCAAAGCCATTGCCAACCATGAAAAAGTGATGATTTTTGGCGATTATGATGTGGATGGTACAACGTCGGTCGCTTTGGTGTATAGCTTTTTCAGAAAATACATTCCGGAAATACGCTATTATATCCCTGACCGTTATGCAGAAGGTTATGGCATCTCCTTTAAGAGCATTGATTATGCCGAAGAAAATAATTACTCATTAATTATTGCTTTGGATTGCGGGATCAAAGCCAATGATAAAATTGATTATGCCAATTCAAAGAACATTGATTTCATCATTTGTGATCATCACTTACCGGGAGATGAAATTCCAAAAGCTGTAGCGGTATTGGATCCAAAACAAGATGATTGCCCTTACCCTTACAAAGAATTAGCCGGTTGCGGCATAGGGTTCAAACTGGCGCAAGCGTTTTGTATTCAAAACGGAATGGATGAACAGGAAGTATTTGATTACCTGGACCTGGTCGTAACCAGTATTGCAGCAGATATTGTACCCATCACCGGTGAGAACCGTGTATTGGCGCATTTTGGATTGAAGCAATTGAATGCCGATCCTCGTCCGGGCTTAAAAGCTTTACTGGCATTAAATAAGCAGGAAAAAGAACTGGACATTAATACACTGGTATTTACCATTGCGCCACGCATTAATGCAGCCGGTCGAATCGAACACGGTTCCAAAGCGGTGGAGTTGTTGATCAGCAATACAGATGAAGCTACTGAATTTTCAAAAAAGATAAATGAGACCAATTTAACGCGACGTGATATTGATATCAGCATCACTGATGAAGCGTTCGAAACATTAGACCGTGATCCGATCACGCCATTTAAGAAATCAACTGTCTTATTTAATCCTTCCTGGCACAAAGGGGTGGTTGGCATTGTGGCGTCCCGTATGATTGAGCGCTATTATAAGCCTACCATTATTTTAACCGAGTCCAATGGCATGGCAACCGGTTCAGCAAGAAGCGTGAAAGATTTTGACGTGTATACAGCCATTGAGAACTGCAGCCATTTGTTGGAACAATTTGGCGGACATAAATTTGCGGCAGGGCTTTCTCTGAAAACAGGTAACATCAAAGCCTTTATCGAAGCTTTCGAACATGAGGTCTCACGTACCATCAAACCTGAAATGTTAATTCCGACCGTGGAGATTGACCTGGAGATTTTACTGGATGACATCAATGATAAACTCATCCGGATTTTAAATCAGTTTGCTCCTCATGGCCCTCATAACATGACGCCGGTTTTCTGTAGCCGTGGTGTGTTGGATACCGGATTTGCGAGACTTGTTGGGAACAATCATTTGAAACTGGAAGTTTACCAACCCAACACTAAACTAACAAAACTGGAAGCCATTGGTTTCAATAAAGGAGATTACCTTAATTTCTTTAAACGCAATATTCCGGTTGATATCGTTTATAAAATCAAAGTAAATGAGTTCCGGGGGGCCACTTCCATTCAGTTGTTGATCGATGAGATCAAAGCTTCTTAAAAATCAGAACATAAAAAAGCCTCTTTAAATTAATAAAGAGGCTTTTCGTTGATAGTATTTAGTTATTCTGCAATTAATTTTCCTGATTGGGAAAGTACATTGGCTTTAAATATTTTATAGAAATACAATCCTTTTTCAAGTCCTGTCACTTCCATTTGTGTTGATTGCTGTGTAAGAGTTTGTGAATAAACCTCTTTACCAACTAAATCATACATTTTGAACTCTGTCTTAATATCCTGTGATACATTAGTCAATGTAATAGTGATCATCGAAGAAAATGGATTTGGGAAAATCTGAAGTCCTGCGTCAGTTCCTGATAAATCTTTAATCCCAACCGATGCACAATTTGTAGGAATATTTTGAGCGTTTATTGTAGATGCCGTAACACTAAGCGCACCGTTTGTTGTCAAGGCTCTTCCATCAATTTTTACACCTGTGCCAATTGCTCCCAATGCGCCGTTGTTACAAATGATAGTTCCTTTAAATACAGAATAATCATTGATAGCTACCGCACCTTCAATTTTCCAATACACATTTTTCGCCTGTGTTCCATTTATAAACTTAACTTTTGAGTAAGTGCTTGTAGAAAATGCGCCATTACATTTCATTACAAACACTGCATTTGGGTTTCCCAGCGCGTTCAAATAAAGAGTATCTGTAAACACAGTGGCTGCATTCAGCAAATAAGTATGTGGAGTCAATACTAAATTATTTCCAAACTGAGCCGGATATAATAATTCAATATCATGTGGTAATGTGTTTAAATAAGTATAGGCAACCAAGAGATCAGAAGCTGCCTGGGCAGTTGAACCATCCGGATTAGGATGAATAGTACCATTAACATGCAAAGGGTTAAAGCCGGTTGTTAAACCAACATTTGTTCCCACATCACCTGTCAAATAAGTAATTCCTGAATTAGATACAGCTCCGTTACCTGAAAACACCGCATAACAGGCTGCTCCACCTAAAACCGGGGCAGTTGGACCGTTCAATGTTGGACTGCCACAACCAATTGGAGTATAAACTAAAACGCCATCTGTGTTTACAGCCCCTGCTGTTGACAATGCTCTTCCTTCCAGTGTATCTCCGGTATTGATATTGATAGCAGCGTTGTTGGCTATGATCGTTCCTTTCATGGAAACACCTGCCGCAAGACTTACCAATCCTTCAACCTTCCAAAACACATTACAGGCCATTGCGTCATTCAAAAGTTTTACTTTAGCAGAAGCATTTGCGGACATAGCGCCCTGCACCTGAAAAATAAAAACCGCGTTAGGATCATTCTGAGCATCAAGATATAGATCAAGGTTAAGAGTAGCACCACCTGCAACCTGGTAAACTCCAGCCGTCAGCGTATCTCCGTTGCCCATTAAAGAAGCAGGGAAAAAACCGGGAGTGGTTGAGTTTAATTGGTTATACGCAATTAAAAGATCAGCTGCACATTGAGCGCTTGTTCCATTACCATCATTCATAACACCATTTACGTTTCCGAATCCTGTACTGGAACCATTATTAGTTCCAACATTTCCGGTTACATGTGAAATGCCCATGTTTGTTACAGCTCCATTGGTGGAAAAAAGCGCGAAATTTGCAGCTGTCCCTAAAGCGGGAGCCTGTGAAAAAATATCTGTTGGCATCAAAAGCACGACTGTTGCTATTGAAAAAAGTAAATTTGTTTTCATGTTTCTTAATTTAATTTCATGAAAGAAGTTTCATGACCCTGCAAAGGTATCTTAGCAAAGCCTGTTAATTATACATTCCGTGAGAAAGAAGTTACATTAATCACTGATTCCTGAATTCATCAACAACACAAGGCCTCACAACGATTGGGATAAACTAATTCAACCGTGCTTAATAATTTGCATTTTTTGCACTTAGAATCCGGGTATTATTAAATAGTTCCAAACGCCATGCTTTTCAGGAAAAAAAGTTTCGGGTTTTTGCGATTTTGAAAATTATTCAGAAAAACGGTTCGGAAATCAATTTCCTGATACATCCAACAGATGGTAGTTTTGATCTTAATTGTGTACATTAATACATTCAACTATGAAATCATACATTCTGGCATCACTTTTCTTTTTAATTGGAAACATCATTCTTTCTCAGAATTATGTGGATCTCTTAAAAATCAGTGCCTGTACTACACCCTATAATCAATTTGATAGCAGCTCTGCTAAAACTAAAATCCATGATCTATCAGCTGACCTGACTATACCTTTAAAAATCAATGAAAAAACATCCGTAATTACCGGTATAATCTACGAAGCCATACAAACTAAATTGTTTAACGATGGAGACTATGTCAATTTCGGATCAACCACGCTGAAATTAGGTATCAATAAACAGTTCAATGACAGATGGTCGGTGACGGCTGTAGCATTACCAAAAATAGCATCGGATTATAAGTCTTATTCTGATAAAGATTTTCAGCTAGGAGGTCTTGCCGTTTTTAAATTCAGGAAAAGAGAGAATTTAAATTATAAAGTTGGCCTGTATTATAATTCAGAATTATTCGGGCCACTATTTGTCCCAATGGCTGGACTGTATTACCTGAGTCCTAACAAAAAATTTGAAGCCAATTTAATGTTACCCCTGCAGGCTGACATCAATTATCAAATAATACCTTTGATGAATGTTGGTGTTAATTTTGTTGGACAAATAAGATCCTATCATTTAAATCATATAACCGATACGCATCCCAATACTTATATAGCCAGGTCAAGCAACGAAATATATGGGTATATAAAATTTAATTTCACAAAGAACATCAGTCTCCAAACAAAACTTGGCCACTCGATAGGAAGGAGTTATAAAGTGTACGACGAAAAAGACAATGCAAATTTAGGTCTCCCTGCAACTATTCTGGGACCGAAACGGAAACAATTGAATTCTGATTTTTCAGATGGATTATTATTCCAGGTAACATTGCTTTACCGATTAAGCTTAGATAAAAAATAATATGTTTGTTTAGGAAATAAGGCGGTTCGGTTATACCAGCGAACCCAATCCAATTAAAAGAGACAGGATCCCCATACAAAAAACAAAAACATACAATCCGATACCTTCACAATACATCACAGATTGTGCAGGATCCTGTGGATTGACAAAAACGGGCATGTGCTCCTGAATCTTATTCAATTTATTTTCAGCATCACTCTTCATATGATTGGCCTGACCACCGGCAAGCTCCGCCAGGTAAACGTCGTGCCCTTCGTAGGTTTGATTATTAAGCGTGTAGGTGTAATTTACTTTTAAGCCATAAGGTGTATTGGTAGTAGAATACTTCGGATGAATAATTATTTCTTTAGAATTTACCAGCGCGTCTACCCTACTCCATTTTTTAACCTTCAGATACAGCCTGATCATTTTAAGGCTTATCCAGAAACAGCCTATGCCAATCAACAAACTAAATATTACAACAAGGTAATTCATGAAAATCAAACGTTTAATATAAAATTATTCTCTGTTCTTGCTATCAATTAAAATGGTGACAGGTCCATCGTTGACCAGACTCACTTTCATATCTGCGCCAAACTGTCCGGTTCTCACTGGCTTATTCAGCAGTCCGGATAATTGAGTAATACAATACTCATACAAAGGAACCGCCTGCTCCGGTTTAGCAGAACGAATAAAAGAAGGACGGTTTCCTTTCTTCGTAGAGGCAAATAAAGTAAATTGGGAAACCAGTAAAACATCTCCATGAATTTCCTGTAACGATAGATTCATTTTATCGTCTGCGTCCGAAAAAATTCTTAGAGAAATTAACTTATTACACAACCAGTCTGCATCTTCTTTACTGTCGGATTCTTCAATACCAACCAACACCAGGAAACCATGTTGAATTTCAGAATAAATTGTTCCGGCAATTTTCACAGAGGCTTCAGAAACACGCTGGATAACAAAACGCATATTTACTTTTTGTAATTATCAATTCCTTTTTGCAGCCAGGTAATGTATTCAGGAATGCTTGGATTATACCCGCGGATAGGCGCCAGGACTTTTTCATTACCATCCACCAATACGTACAAGGGCTGAGTGCTTTGTCCATACACCTTTTCTTCCATGTATTTGAATTTATCACCTATATCGGTGATCTGTCTTTCTTTACCATACCAGTGCACCGTCATATATTCTTTCGGATCCAGTTCCCGTTTATCGTCCACATACAATGAAACCAGTACCACATCATTATTTAGACGTTTTGTCACTTCCGAATCCGGCCAGACATAATCTTCTGTTTTACGACAATTGGCACAGGCATGACCTGTGAAATCAATCAGCAAAGGCTTACCCACTTTTTTAGAATACGCGAGAGCATGTTCGTAATCGTTTTTAAAATGCACGATTCCGTTTTTATTCACTTCCATATACTTACCAAATTCTGCGTCCATAGAAACAGCATCTTCTGCACCATTCACGGAACTACCAAATCCATGTGGGGATTCAGAATATTCCAACGGTGGTAAAATTCCTGAGAATAATTTTAAAGGTGCTCCCCACATTCCAGGGATTAAATAAATAGTCACAAAGAAAGATGTGATGGCTACAAATAATCTACTGACCGAAACATGTTTCAGATCACTGTCGTGAGAGGTTTTATACATCCCTAATAAATACATGGTCAATAAAGCAAAGATGACGATCCATAAACCTATAAATACCTCGCGGGTTAATATACCGGCCTGCACAACCAAATCCGCATTCGAGGCAAACTTTAAAGCCAGGGCCAGCTCTAAGAACCCTAAAGTTACTTTCACCGCGTTTAACCATCCTCCTGATTGCGGTAATGAATTTAACCAGCCCGGAAAGGCAGCGAATAACCCAAACGGGAGTGCCAATGCCAATGCAAAACCAAACATCCCAAAAAATGGTCCCGTAATATTCCCTGTGGAGGAAGCCTGAACTAATAATGTTCCGATGATTGGCCCGGTGCATGAAAAGGACACCAATGCTAATGTAAACGCCATAAAGAAAATCCCAAGGTATCCTCCTTTATCAGACCTTGCGTCGATTTTATTCACGAACCCGCTTGGCAACGTAATTTCAAAAGCGCCGAGGAAAGAGATGGCAAACACCAGTAATAAGAAAAAGAAGGCAAGGTTAAACCATACGTTGGTTGATAAGGAATGTAAAGCGCCCGCTCCAAAAATCAACGTTACCCCGAGTCCTAAACCAACATATAATACGATAATGGAAATGGAATACAATAATGCATTACGGATTCCCTGTGCTTTCGTTTTACTTTGCTTGGTAAAAAAACTTACATTCATTGGGATCATAGGAAATACACACGGTGTTAGTAAAGCCGCTAATCCCCCTATAAATCCGGCAATGAAAATTCCCCAAAAGGAGCGCTCTTCAACCGGGGTTGTGTCGGCTTCAGAAATTACCGGAGCTACCGATTCAATTTGCATAGCCTGAGCTGTCGAATCTTTGACTGCAACCGAATCTGCGACCACCGTTTCGGTTAAGGTTGGTGTATTAGATGCCAATGTCGTTGACAGAACCGAATTTAGACAAGAAGACGTTCCTTGTGCAGTAAACTCAAATGTTTCTCCCGGAGGTGAAAGGTCACATTTAGTATCGGTGCAAACCTGGTATTCGTACGTACCGGTTATTTTAATTTTTTTATCCGTTTTTAATTTAATCCGTTGTGTAAAAGTGGCTTTGTGCTCATAGTATTCTACGTTCACTTCAAATACTTTATCAAATTCCTTAATAGGTGCGCTTTGTTTTACCTTACCAACTAATTCGTACTCACTTGATTTTTCAAATTTAAATACAGTTGGTAAAGGACCATCTTTTACTTCGTTTAAAGAATACATATGCCAGCCATCGTCAATAGTAACATTGAAAAGCAGGTCAAATTCACAATCAGATACTTTTTTAGTTGTGAATTTTAAATCGGCATGTAGCTGCTGGGAAATCAAAAGGGAAGAACCTGTGACTAGTAATAAAAGAAGGAGAGATATTTTTTTCAGCATAAATTAATTTGTTTGGTAAAAATAGGGCAATTTTTATTGGAACAGCGTTGAGTTTACAATTAAACTCCTATAATTATGAGATTCCTAAAATCTTATTTTTTGACTGTAGCATCTGGCACGGCTACGGTAAAATTCTGAGTCGATGGCGGCAAACACTGAACGTCATTGCACGTCATGAATTCTAAAGATGTGTTTACAGAAAATCCTTTTGCGTTTTTTCTCTTCACTTTTTGCTTAAAAATCGCTTCTCCGGAAAATACAAATACCTTCGCTTCAAAAGCTGTCACGTATTCTTCATGCGCTTCCATCTCTTCGGTTTTCCCAACCAGCTCAAGGTTTGAGTCCGTAGTAACCGTGAAAGACGTAGGAATCGGGCCTACATCCGTAGGACGTTGGGAATAAATATGCCACTTCTTTTCAATAATTGCTTTAAATACAATTTCACCTTCTGTTGCCGTTTTTTCAACATAGGAAACGCTCCATGTAACAGGTTTTAAAGCATTTTGGGAAAAGCCGGTTACAGCTGAAAAGAAAAATACCAGTAGAATTATATGCTTCATGATTGCTAATTTTAAGTGAAAATAGGTATTAAAAATCAGCCTATGGAACATCATTTCTTAAAAAATGTTAGATGTGTATAAATTGACATCTTCCTTAGAACAATTTGTAAACGCCTTCGGGAAGGTTCTCACTGCTTCCGAAATTTAAAACTGCCGACAGCGAACTATTGAATTATCATTTCATAAGGCAATCGCGCCTGTACACCTTTTAACTTTAAAACATTTTTCAATTGCTTCATATAAAGGTACTGATCTCCAAGACTAGCTTTCATCGCACGGGCTTCCATTTCCTCTTCTGTATGTCCTAATAACTCCTGTAAGGGGTCTCTTTGTTTTGGGAGTTCCATTATTTTATAATCTGTTATTTTAGCTTGTTTGGCGGCATAATGAATTGCATCATTTATTCCTCCCAGTTCATCGACCAGATTAATTTTAATAGCGTCTGCCCCGCTCCATACCCTTCCTTGCCCAATACTATCGACACTGTTTTTAGAAGTTTTTCTTCCAAGAGCTACTTTAGAAATGAATACATCATAAATATGTTCAACACTTTGCTGAATGTACTCATACTCCTCAGTCGTCGCTCTTCTCAGGATAGTTCCCACATCACTATGCTTATTGGTATTTACAGTGTCGATGGTAATCCCTAACTTTTCAGACAACGTTTTTTGTGCATTCGGGATCATTCCGAAAACGCCGATAGAACCTGTAATGGTATTGGGCTGTGCAAAAATACGATCGGCGGCACAACTGATATAATATCCGCCACTGGCTGCCACATCACCCATAGATACGATAAATGGTTTGGTTTTTTGAGCCAGTACAGTTTCTCTCCAGATCACATCAGAGGCTAAAGCGCTTCCTCCCGGGGAATTGACACGCAGTACAATTGCCTTTACATTTTTATCCAAACGGGCATCGCGAATCGCTTTGACAATGCGATCACTTCCGATTTTTTGATCATTGCCATCTCCACTCTCAATTTCGCCCACTGCATAAATAACGGCAATCCTGTCTTTCGACATTTTTGATTTACTATAAGCATCTGAATAATCATCCAGGGAAACGAAATGAATTTTATCGCTTTCCCCTAAATTAATGTGTTTCCGAATTAAACTATACACTTCGTCTTCATATTTTAATTCGTCCACTAGTTTATGTGCAAGTGCATCTTCGGGACTTCGGATTGACAGCTCATCAGCCATGTCATTGATATCTTTCGCTGTGATATTTCTGCTTTTTGAAATACCCTCAACAATGTGTCCCCATAACGACCCCAAATATTTTTCCACCTGTGTGCGGTTAGCGTCACTCATTTTATCTAACATAAAAGGCTCAATCGCGCTTTTAAATTTACCATGTCGGAAAATCTGAACTTCCATGTCGAGTTTCTCCAGCATTTTTTTAAAAAACATCAATTGAGTGCTTAGCCCTTTTATTTCCATGCCTCCCTGCGGATTCAGGTAAACTTTATCTGCCGTACAGGCCAGGTAATAAGCTTTTTGAGAATACAGTTCAGAATATGCATAGATGAACTTGCCTGAAGTTTTAAAATCAACCAGGGCATTACGCACTTCCTCTAACGTTGCAAAACCGGCCGACGGATCACTGATCTCAAGATAAATTCCCTTGATATTTTTGTCGTCCTTTGCTTTTTTAAGATTATCAATGATATCATTCAATCCAACTGATGCTTTCTCCATAAAAGGTCCCAGGTCCAGATTTCCAAAAGGATTTTTCACACTCCGCTCTTTGATCTCACCGTCCAGATCTATTCTCAAAACAGAATTCTCAGTTGGCTTATACCCCTGCTTTGTGTTCATTTTAATAGCTTCTGTAAATACACTGGTAATTGACGCAATGACGATGATAATCATAATGACACCCGTCACCAGGATCCCTAAACATGAGCCGAAAAATGCTCCAAAAAACTGTTTCATATATTTCTTTTATTTAATTGTAGTAAGCGATATGGGCTAAATTAAAGCTTAGTTTTTAATACCCTGTTATTTTATGATAAAAATTCCTTCAGAGAGGCCAATTTAGTCTACATTCTTGTATTTTTACCAATAATTTTATGAACGAGGCGTATTTATGTTTGGGCGGTAATATTGGAGACAGGGAAAAAGCCCTGACAATGGCTCACATACAAATCAGTGAACAGGCGGGGAAAATTGAAACCAAATCCGGGATCTATGAAACGGAAGCCTGGGGTGTCGAAAACCAGCAGGCTTATCTGAACCAATGCGTGAAAATCTACACAGAGCTAACACCTCAGGAACTCATAAAAACATTATTGTTGATTGAAAAAAACCTGGGCCGTGAACGAAATTTTGACCACACCTACGAACCCCGGACCCTCGATATCGACATCCTTTTTTACAATGACCTGGCTATGGAGCGTGAGCATTTAGTAATCCCCCATCCCCGGTTACACCTGAGAAAATTTGTATTGATTCCCCTGGATGAAATTGCATCAAACCATTTGCATCCTTTGTTAAATAAAACTATCTTTAATTTGCTAAAGGAATGTATAGATACTTCCGAAGTTAAACCATTTAAAGCTGGTCATTAATCATGTTTATTTGTATTGAAGGAAATATTGGCTCAGGAAAAACCACTCTGGCTAAAGCATTATCAAAAAAATTAAAAGCTTCTTATTTACCGGAGAAGTTTGAAGAGAACACCTTGCTGCCGTTGTTTTATGAGGATAATGAAACCTACGCGTTTCCAACGGAATATTCGTTTCTCATAGAGCGGCAAAAACAGCTCACGAATCATTTCAAATCATTAAAAAAAGGTGCAATCACTATTAGCGACTTCCATTTTGATAAATGCCTCTGTTTTGCAAAGACCAATTTAGAACCGGTAGATTTCCAGTTTTTTAAAAAGCATTTTAAGCCTTTGCGCAAAACGCTTCCTACGCCCGACCTGGTTGTATACCTAGACACATCAACCGAGTTGCTGGAAAAAAACATCCATAAAAGAGGGCGTGAAATTGAAAAGAGCCTAAAACAAACCTACCTGAGAAGGCTAAAGAAAACGCTTGATAAATATTACATGGTAAATGGCAGGATCAATACCGTGGTATTAAGTTTAACAATCAAAGAGTACAATGCCTCAACGTTGGAAACCTGTTGTAAAGAAATTCTTGAAATACTTCAGAAGATAAAAAAATAAAATTACATTTATATATATGAATTTTATCAAATCGCTTCTTTTAATTACGCTTTCTGTACTCAGCATAATATTAAAAGCTCAACAATACGATGGTGAGCTTCAATTTGTAGGCAGAAATTTTTTAAACAACAAACCCCTCAACTTTACACAGGTAAAGATCATGAAGGGAAGTACCGTTGTTTCTGAATTTAACACAAAAAGTAACAACAATTTTAAGGCGGCTCTTGAATATGGCAATGTGTATGATATCTACCTGATAAATGCCGTATCTCAAAAAATGTTTATCAGGGTTTACGCAGATGGTATCCCTGAAAACAAAAGGCATTACCGGATCACCTACGCTCTGGATATTCCATTCTTTACGAAGGACCAGAATATCGACACAGTTCAGTTCACAAAACAATTTCACCAGATTGTGTTTGACGGAAAATCAAAATTTGTAGATGATACAGTCTATATGAATAAATTCATCCGCAATATCTATAAAAAGGAAGAGATCGTAAAGAAAGACACGACCGTTCCTTTTATTAATACAGAAAAACTAAAAGAATATGTTCAGCTGGCTGGAAAGTTAAGCCTCGATAATGACAAGCAGACTCCCCTGAAAAACAAAACCATTAAACTGGTAAATAAAAAAGGTGAAGTGATCTCTACTTCACAAACTACCAATCATGGCATGTTCGTGTTTCAGGGCGTAGATGCAGCACAAGCAGAGGGCGTTTCCATTACTTTAGCAGGTGCAGACAATCCCAATAACGATAACATCAAGCTCCAGAACAGTTCGCTCGAAAAAATAGACGTTGCTACCGGTAGTAATCAATCATTTTCTTTTAAAAATAAAGAAGGTAGTAACCTGATCAGCAAATTAATTAATAAGGATTTTAAATATAACATTGCCGGTAAACTGGTCGCCACCAATGGTGCAGAGAAAAAAGTTGCTTCCAATAAGGCAGTTTACCTGATGGGTGATAAAAACAATGTTCTTCAAAAAACCAAAACCAATGCCTTAGGTAATTTCCTGTTTTCAAATATCCTACCAGGCCAGACTTATTCTATAGCATATGATAGCGCTGATGCGGAAACAAATTTCATTATGAATTTATACAGCGTTAAAGATAAATTCATCAAGCGTTTAGACTCTGTATCCGGAAAGAAATTCGTTTATAAATTCTTATCGGTTTCCAGCAGCACGTTCAATGATCTGGTGATGGACGATGCTGATCTAAAAATGAATGTCAAAGGCCGACTGTATGGCGATAACAAAAACAATCCTTTGGCAAATATGAAAGTATTGTTACTGAACGATAATTTTGAAAGAATTGATTCAGCTCTAACCGATAATGAGGGTGACTTTTCATTTAAGCATTTGCCGTACACCAAACAGTTTTTACTGACAGCTGAAAATGAAAAAAATATTTTAGAATCTTTTAATAACGTATTAGTGTTTGACAATGAGGACAATCTCATTAAACTGGTTTCATTGATCAAAGGCCACCGCTTTAATTACAAACCTCTGTCAACCGAACAAAGTCGCTTCTCAGATATCTATGTAGACGATCCGTGGTTGTCGATTATTGACAGAGAGCTAAAAGCAAATTCTAAAACCGGTGATGGCGAAACCATCATTGAAAACATTTTATTTGAATTCAATAAAGCAGAATTGCAGGCTCAGTCTCAGCAAACTCTTGATAAAGTTGTTCTGGCCATGCTGAGTAATCAAAAATTCAATATTGAATTAAGTGCCCATAGTGATAGCAAAGGTGGAGACGCCTATAATTTAAAGTTAAGTGAACAACGTGCCAATAGCGCAAAAGCATACATCATCAGTAAAGGTGTTAGCGCGGATAGAATTACCGCCAAAGGCTATGGCGAATCGAAACTGATCAACAATTGTGGTAATAATGCGATCTGCAGCGATGACGAACATGCGGTGAACCGTCGTTTGGAATTTAAATTAATTTTCAAATAATACATGTTCCCTCCCTCCGAACTGATTGAAGCCAGGCAGATTATCTACGAAGACAATCACCTGATCATTATTAATAAAAAAGCGTCTGAAATCGTTCAGGGTGATAAAACCGGTGATACACCTTTATCCGAAAAAGTAAAAAATTTCATTAAGCAACGCGATCACAAACCGGGAAATGTCTTTTGTGGTGTGTGTCATCGTTTAGACAGGCCGGTGTCGGGCATTGTGATCTTTGCTAAAACAAGCAAGGCACTTACCCGCATGAACGAATTGTTCAGGGACAAAACCATTCAAAAAACCTATTGGGCCGTGGTTAAAAATAAGCCCCCACATATTACCCAACGCCTAACGCATTACCTCATTAAAAACGAAAAGACAAATACATCCAAAGCTTTTGCTACGGAAAGACCCGGTGCTTTGAAAGCGGAATTATCCTATACCTTAATTGCTTCTATTTCCAATTACCATTTACTGGAAATTAATTTATATACCGGGCGTCATCACCAAATCAGGGCGCAGTTATCCGCAATCGGTTGTCCCATTAAAGGTGACTTGAAATATGGATTCGACAGATCGAATGCAACACCATTTATTCATCTGCATTCCTATAAAACAGAATTTATCCATCCTATTAAGTTGGAACCTATCAGTATTACCTGTAAGCCCAATACGGATGATACGGTGTGGAATGAGTTAACTAAACTGGTCTGAAAAATGAAACGGGTCATTATTCTATCCGCTTATTTGCTCCTGCAATTATCCTGTCAAACAACAATACTCAATCTATCATCCGAAACCTCAGCCCAGGAATTAATAAAAGACTGTCCGGAAGAAATGATCAGTGATCACATGCCGAATTTAGGAAAATCCAACACAGTCAATCAATATTATATTTATAAAGGCTTGAGAAAAGAGATCAAAGAATTTGATTCTGTTTGGGTTAGAGAACACTGTAAAGTAAAGGTGACAATCGTACATTAATACTTTCCATAATAATTTATTTGTCTTTCACGGTAATCCATACTGGTGCATGATCGCTGGTTTTTTCCCATCCTCTCACTTCTTTATCAACGCCTCCATTTTGCAACCTTTTTGATAGTGCGTCATTCATTAAGAAATGATCTATTCTTAGTCCTGCATTGCGGCCATATGCATTCCGGAAATAATCCCAGAATGTATAAATAACTTCATCCGGATATAAAGTGCGGATAGCATCTGTCCAGCCTTGTTTAATTAATTTCTGAAATGCGGCGCGTGTCTCAGGGCGAAAAAGAGCGTCGTCTACCCATCGTTCCGGTTTATACACGTCGAGCTCGGTAGGCATTACATTAAAATCGCCAACAAGTAACACGGGCTCCGTTAGTTTCTGAAGTTGTTTTGCTTTAGCTGTCAGTCTTTTAAACCACTCAAGTTTATAATCGAATTTTGGGCCTGGAGCCGGATTGCCATTTGGAAGGTATAAACAACAAATATGAATGCCCTTAACTTCTGCCTCTATAAACCGGCTCTGCATATCTTCAGGATCACCGGGAAGACCTCTTCCGATTTCCCGGATCGGATGTTTACGTGAGAGAATCGCCACTCCGTTCCAGCTTTTTTGTCCGTGCCAGATTGCTTTGTAGCCAGCCTCTTCAACAGCAGCCATAGGAAACTTTTCATCAGGGGATTTTAACTCCTGAAGGCAAACCACATCCGGCTTTGCTATTTTGAGCCATTTTAATAAAACGGGTAAACGCCCATTTACACCATTGACATTGTAGGTTGCAATTTTCATCATCTCTAAGATAAAGTGCAATATCGATGGTAACGTTGCATTTTATGTATTACGAGTTGTATGTATTCTGACTTGCATAATTCATATGCTTTCAATTTTAATAATTGCATATTATCAGGAATATGTAGAAAATACAATACAAATCACAGTCTATCTTAAAATTCTGTAATACGATATTACATCGATGATCTTATTTTGCAAAGAAAAAGCACTATGACAAATTATGAGAAGCATGAAGCAATCAAAAATGAATTGATTCAGTACGGCAAAACTTATAAAAAACAAGGTAACGCAGAACTTAGTAAATCTTTCCTTGATACAGCATCGCTGGTTAGGGATCTTACAGATATTTACAGGAGAAATAATTATTCCCTGACAGACGTTATTATTTTAAGAACCAAAATAAACCATAACTTCAACCATCTGCAGCGAGCTATGACCAGCCGTTATTCCGCGAATGATATTAATCGCCTGGATCCGATGACGAAACAGGTATTGGTAGCATTTAGCACGTACTATAATTTCTTTCAATTTGAAAATAAGATGGGGACTGCTTAGTTCTCATCTTATTTATATTATCCAAAGAAATATACTAGCAGCAATTATTCGGAGAGACGCTCAATGTAAGGATCAAATTATTTAATTTTTATATATTTGGTCAGCATCATCTAACAAATCCACGTGGAAAAGAACGTTAAAGACCTCATCACCAATCGGGAGAAATTTAATTTTAAATACCTTCCTGCCTTCGCTGCTTATATAATGGATAATCACCTGAGAGAGTATGTCACGATAGGCATACGCTTTGCGAGGGAAGAAGACCTCCCGATTATGAAACCTTTATCTAAACTCAGTGAAGAAGAACTGGTGGAAAAAAGTCTGGAATCTAACCGGCAGGCCTTAAATGCCCTGGTAAAAGGAAAGGTCGTTGACCATATTGAAAAGAACCTGGATAATTACCTCAACAATAATGTAGGCCTGGTAGATAAAAGCGAAATAGATATTGCTGACCTGACGCTTATTTATTTCATTCGCCGCAAAATGTTTTCTTATTTCCTGTATGGATACACACAAAATCCGAGTCTTCAACAATCCATTACCTATGAAGTGGATATTTACACATCGCAGGAAGAGCTTCTGACCTTAAAAGCGTATTTGTATTTGCAACAAAAAAAATAAGCGGTCGATAAATTATTTCGCAACAATCAGGAATTCTGTCCTTCTGTTCTTCGCTCTTCCGTCTTCTGAAGTGTTCGGCGCTATGGGTTTATTAGGACCATAACCTTTTGCTGAAATCCGTTTTCCGTCCACTCCTTTTTCCTCCAGGAATGCTTTCACTGTATAAGCACGGTTAGCAGATAAAGCCTCGTTGGCCTTTACTGCACCTACATTATCTGTGTGTCCCTGGATTTCTATTTGAATGGATGGATTCTCGGTTAAATATTCTGCAAAGGATTCGAGTACTACAAAAGATTCTGGTTTCAGATCCGCTGAATTTGTATTATAATATAAATTATTAAGTACAAACGAATTACCCTCTGACGCTTCATTGATTTCCATTTCAACCGGTTTCGGCTTATTTTCAAAACTCGCTTCTTTAATACTCACTACTTTGGATGAAAACGCATAATTATCCTTTTTGACAGTGATTAGCAAATCATCTTTCTTTTTCAGATTAACGGCCACCATATATGTTCCATTGATGGAATCCACTACAGCCATTGTTTTTTCTTTTGTAACCGTATTTGTAATCTCAACATTGGCACCTTCAATTTTATTGCCCGATTTGTCTTTTAATGCTCCCGATAAAAATGTGGTTTCCTGCGGGCGGGCTTCCTTGTATAATTCAAACGAGTACAGGTCATAACGGCCAACACCTTTGCCTCTCATTTTTCCTTCATCATATGAAAAGAAATAACCGGTCTTACTGTCTGTACTCACAAAAAAACCAACATCATCTGCTTCAGTGTTTATAGGATATCCGATATTCTCCGGTTCCATCCATTCCCCTTTTTCATTTTTACGGATAAAGAAAATATCCATGCCTCCAAAACCATAATGCCCGTCACTGCTAAAATAAAGAGTTTCGCTGTCGGAATGGATAAAAGGCGTTTTTTCATGCCCCTGGGTATTGATCTTTGGTCCTAAATTTTTTGGCACTCCCCATACTCCTGTTTTTGGATCTTTACGGGTTACATACAAATCTATTCCTCCATAACCGCCCGGACGATCGCTGGCAAAAAACAAGGCATTGCCGTCGGCACTTAAGGTTGGCTGGGAATCCCAGTATACTGGGTGATTAACGTTAGCGCCAATCTTCACAATGTCACTCCAGTACTCATCTTCATTTTTACTCATGTAAATATCACAATTGGGTTGTGCACCACCTTCCTGTCGACTCATGGCAAAATATAAAAATTTATTATCGATGGAGATAGTACATCCTCCCTGATTATCATCCGTGGTGTTAAACGGTGGCGACATTGGTTCCCCCTTGTTGAATACACCGGTGTTGTCACGGGTTGCCACCATAAACATTTCTTTTTCGCCGTCCAGTGCCTTCACCGTATTCATGGATTTTAAAGGGACTTTGCGCGTAAAAAAACACAACTTATCGTCTGGTGAAATATATGCCAGATATTCGTCTGTTTTGGTTGAGACCCCGGTAACAACTTTGGGATCAAAAGGAACGATTTTCTTCTTTAACTCGCCTTCCTTTTTTGCATACTTGATCATTTCTTTTGCCTGGTAAATCTGGCCCTCGTATTCCTTGGCAAATTTTTTATCATCATCGTCCTTAAACTTCAGAAACTGCGTCAGGTATTTAATGGCCGAATCATTTTTGGTTTCCTCATAGTAATTGAAACCGATGTAATAGTAAGGCTCAGAATGAATTTGAGGACAAACTGCAATGGCTTTCAAAAAAAATGGTACTGCTGCTCCAAACGATTTATTTTCCAGCTTGCTATGTACCACAATCTCGCGTGCCATGGCCATATTTGCTTCTGCAAAATCGGGTTCCATATCCAATAACTCTCTCAGGAAGCCAAGGCGCTCTACTTTTTTGTACTTTTTTTTATCAATTGCTTTTTCATAGAGCTTCAGTGCTTTTTTATTATCGATCTCCACACAGAACTTCGATACAGATTCCTCTTCTTCCTGCGCGAACAAAGAAGTATTTAAAACTAAAAATGAAAAAAGTATAAATTGTTTTACCATATTTTTGAAATTAATCAAGGTATAAAGTAGCGAGTTTAATCATGTTAAGCCTTACATCTTTATATTTTTTTAAACTTACTTAGGTTTATAAACCGGTGTTTGTTTGCCCGGTTCAGGCTTCTTCACGTTATCTGTTTTATCCTTATCCTTCCGGATATCAATGGCCGGCTCATATACCCATTTCCCTTTTTTCATAGATAAAGCGTCAAAGCTTCCGTCCGGTCCATAATACTGAAACTGTCCTTCGAGGGTCGGGTCCAAACTGTTCGGTGCCAGGTGACTGAAAATAATTTGTTTTCTGTTTTCATTATATTTTAGAGACATCGCTACTTCGCTCGCGTATTCAAACATGATGCGTTTGGCAAATTTACCCGGGAATTTAAACACATCTTTTCCGAACACCGGTGTACCATCAGGTTTAAAAGAAAGGATATCAATGAACTTCCGCTGCGTTAATTTGTCGTTTCCATCCCAGGCAAGCAACGTATAGAAATCTTCATCTGACTTAATAACATTCACGTACAACATACCGAACCATTTGGAATGATCCGATACATAATTTTCGGGAGTTTTAACGGTCGCCGATTTATCAGCCAGGGGAAATACTTCATACTGCGATGTGGTTTCCTTTTTCAATAGTCCTTTTTTAACGGTCTTTGAATTGTTCACCTGAATAAATCCAAAAAAGGCATGTGTCTGATCTTCTTTCAGAATGTTCCAGGTGATGATCCTGAATTTTTTATCAGGCGCCATTAACAGGGAAATGTCATTTTTTAAACTATCAAAGGGATACTGCATGGATTTTTCATCTTTTAATACTTCATTCCATAATGCCAGTAATTGTTTATTAGCTTCAAATCGATTGCTTTCTTTTTTACTAAAAAAGACTTTTCGGGAAATGTGCTTCAGGGAATCTTCTAAATCAGCATAAAATTTTTGCTCTGCTTGTGATAACTGAGCATAGGCGCATTGACAAACAAGTGCTGTGAAAATAACGAGAATGAGGTTCCGCATTTATTTATAACTGGATTATGACGGAAAGTTACAGAAAATTTATTTAGGAATCTGAGTGACATGTTCTTAAAGAATACTAAAATAAAAAGACCCGCCAGCTTTTCTGACAGGTCTATTTAAATATTCAGATGCTATTATGCTAAAGCGCCGTATAATTTCATACGTTGTTCTTTCACACCTTCATTCGCTAAATACTCATCATAGGTCATTTTTTTATCGATGATCCCGTTTGGTGTTAACTCAATAATCCGGTTAGCAACGGTTTGCATCAACTCATGATCATGGCTGGTTAATAAAACCACCCCGGTATAATCTTTCAAGGCATCGTTATAAGCAATGATACTTTCCAGATCCAAATGGTTGGTTGGTTCATCCAGGATCAACATATTAGGATTCACTTGCATCATGCGACTGGTCATGCAACGTACTTTTTCTCCACCGGATAAAACAGAACATTTTTTCATTACCTCTTCGCCGCTGAATAACATCTTTCCTAAAAAGCCACGCACATAACTTTCATCCTTATTGGAAGAATATTGTCTTAGCCAATCCATCAGGTTCATGTCGCTTGTAAAATACTTGGCATTATCGTTAGGCAAATACCCTTTATGAATGGTGGTTCCGAATTTATATTCCCCGCTATCCGCTTTATCTTCTTCGTTGATGATATCAAACAGAGCCGTAATGGCTAAATGGTTCTTTGCAATGAACGCTATCTTATCACCCTTTGAGACGTTGATGTTTACATTTTTAAATAAAACGCCATCCGCATTGGATTTGGATAAATTCTCGATATGTAAAATCTGATCTCCCGCTTCGCGCTCCTGCTTGAAAATAATACCCGGATACTTACGCGTACTTGCGGGAATTTCATCAATCACTAATTTATCCAGTAATTTTTTACGGGAAGTCGCCTGACTGGATTTGCTCGCATTGGCACTGAAACGACGAACGAAATCCTGTAACTCGGTGCGCTTGTCTTCCATTTTTTTGTTGGCATCACTGCGTTGCTTCAACGCTAACTGACTCATCTGGTACCAGAAACTATAGTTACCGGTGTAGGTCTTTAATTTACTGTAATCTATATCACAGGTATGGGTACATACCGCATCTAAAAAGTGACGATCGTGGCTAATTACCACTACCGTGTTTTCGAAATCTGCTAAATAATTCTCCAGCCATGAAATGGTTTCCACATCCAGGTCATTGGTTGGCTCATCCAGCAATAAAATATCCGGGTTACCAAAAATAGCCTGCGTTAATAAAATCTTTACCTTGTCTTTTCCGGTAAGATCCTTCATCATTTTATTATGGGATTCTACCGGAATACCCACGTTGGTCAATAAAGTAGCTGCATCGCTTTCTGCATTCCAGCCGTTCATTTCTCCAAACTCGGCCTCTAGCTCGGCCGCTTTGTTTCCATCTGCTTCACTGAAATCAGGCTTTGCATAAATAGCATCTTTCTCTTTCATGATGTCATACAAACGCTTATTTCCCATCATCACAGTATCCAATACCGTATACTCATCAAACTCAAAGTGGTTCTGTTTCAGAACACTCATTCTCATTCCCGGTAAAATATTTACCTGCCCTTTATTTGGTTCGATCTCACCAGACAGAATCTTCATGAAAGTGGATTTACCCGCACCATTGGCTCCAATTAAACCATAACAGTTACCCGGAGTAAACTTTACATTTACCTCATCAAATAAAATACGTTTGCCATATTGCAAACTGACATTAGAAACAGAAATCATTGCTCAAAAATTTAGTCGGCAAAGATAGGAAAATTAAAGAAGCAGACAAAGTATTAGGGACCTTGATTAAGGAGATTTAACGTATCTTTTATCTGAATTCCTTTATCTTTTATCCAAAAAAAAGTAACTTCGCTCACCAAAAATTTAAACTATGCCAAAAGGAATTTATAAAGTGCCGGTTGCGGCTAATGAACCTATCAAAAGCTATGCGGCCGGAAGCCCTGAGCGCAAAGAGTTACAGGCCATGCTTGCTCATTTGCGCAGCAAAGAAATCAATATTCCGATGTATATTGGTGGCGAAGAAGTGGAAAGTCATGTACTTTCACGTATTCACCCGCCGCATGATCATCAGCATGTATTAGGGCATTTTCATAAAAGTGATAAAAGCCATGTAGAACAAGCCATTAAGGCGGCATTGGCCGCAAAGGAACAATGGGCAAACCTTGCATGGGAACACAGAGCAAGTATCTTTTTAAAAGCTGCCGAATTAATTGCTGGTCCATACCGCGCTAAACTGAATGCCGCAACCATGCTTGGACAAAGCAAGAACGCGTTCCAGGCAGAAATTGACAGTGCCTGTGAGATCATTGATTTTTTACGTTTCAATGTTCAGTACATGACAGAGATTTATGCAGAACAGCCAATCTCCGGTCCAGGTGTATGGAACCGTTTAGAATGGAGACCTTTGGAAGGTTTTATTTATGCCTTAACGCCATTTAACTTTACAGCCATAGCAGGTAATTTACCAACTAGTTGCGCCATGATGGGCAACGTGGTAGTTTGGAAACCAAGTAATACTCAGGTTTACAGTGCCAACGTATTAATGGAAATTTTCATGAAAGCTGGTGTTCCGGCCGGTGTGATTAATTTAATTTACCCAAGCGGACCTGATGCAGCGGAAGTGATCTTTAATCACAGAGACTTTGCGGGTATTCATTTTACAGGAAGCACGGAAGTTTTCCAGAACATCTGGCAAACCATCGGGAATAACATTCATAAATACAGATCTTATCCGCGCATTGTTGGAGAAACAGGTGGAAAGGATTTTATCATGGCTCACAAATCAGCGGAAACAAAATCATTAGCTGTTGCTATTTCCCGTGGAGCTTTTGAGTACCAGGGGCAAAAATGTTCAGCTGCTTCCCGCGCATACGTTCCTTCAAATTTATGGGAAGAAGTAAAAAACTATGTACTGGCGGATTTGAAAGACATGAAGATGGGGCCGACGGAAGACTTTACCAATTTTATTAATGCCGTTATTGACGAAAAGAGCTTTGACAAATTAGCGAAGTACATCGATGCTGCGAAAAAAGACAGCAATGTGGAAATCATCGCGGGTGGAAATTATGATAAGAGCAAGGGTTATTTCATCGAGCCAACCATCATCGTAGCCAAAGATCCGAAATATGTAACCATGTGTGAAGAATTGTTCGGACCGGTACTTACGATTTTTGTATATGATGCGGACAAGTTTGAGGAAACACTGGAACTGGTAGATTCGACATCCATTTATGCATTAACAGGTGCCATCCTGGGTCAGGATCGCTACGCATTAGAGTTGGCAACCAAAAAATTAAGTAACGCAGCCGGTAATTTTTACATTAATGATAAATGTACAGGTGCCGTTGTTGGCCAGCAGCCATTTGGTGGTGCGCGAGGCAGCGGTACAAACGATAAGGCCGGAGCAAAAATTAATTTGCTGCGTTGGGTCTCTCCAAGAACAATTAAAGAGACATTTACACCTCCCTCAGATTATAAATATCCTTTTTTACAAGCAGATTAATGTAAACCACCCATCCCCCGCCTCAAAACCGGGGGATTTTTTTGCTGTTCACCGAAAAAAATTAGGAGAAGTCCAAAATGAGTGTATATTTAACTAAACTTCTAATATCCACAAGTGATTTATGGTAAGTGAATCAAAGAAAATAACTACTCACAATTTTGAACTGGAAGTTCACGAAGATGGTTATTACCTAATCAGAATTTTTGGAGACGACGAATTTACAGTTGATGATCTTAAAATCCTGGTAAAAGGTCAAAAAGAGTTGGGCGCAAAATTAATCCCCTCTCTGGTGCTATGCGCAGAACAGGCATCTACCAATATTGATTTACTGAACACGCTCGCAAAAAAAGCATTTAATCCCTATTCCGTTGCGGATGCCTTTGTGTTGAGCTCCATGTCACAGAGAATCCTGGCCAATTTTTATATTAAGATCAATAAACCGGAACGACCGACAAGATTTTTTAACGAACCGGAAACAGCACTTATCTGGTTAAAAGATTATTTGGCCTCTTAAAACTTTAAAGCATTTATTTTGCCTACAACCATTTCAAATAATAAATTCATCCTTCACTTAAATGAAAAAGGATATTACGAACTGGAGATAAAAGATAGGGTTGAAGTTCGTATCGAGGATGTGAAAATGATTAAAGCCGCTCAAAAAGAAGTTAGCGGACAAAAACTCCCAATACTGGTATCAGGAGGACTATTTTCTACCACTAATATTGAGACCTTAAAATACATTTCAAAAAATGAGAACATGCCTTACTCAAAAGCCTCTGCCTTTATCGTAAGCTCTATGCCTCAACGCATATTCGGTAACTTTTATTTAAAGTTCTATAAACCTGAAAGGCCAACCAGATTTTTTAATTCGAAAGAAGAAGCCCAGGAATGGATTATCCAGTTTATATAGATTTTAGTACTTTTAGACTGTTTTGAAATTCCTCGCATTCATACTAATCCTTTTTCCCTTTTGCATTTTCAGCCAGGAGAACCTTCCTGTCAGTAAGAATGGAAACACTTTTCATTTACTATTAATGGCTGGTGTTTCACCATCCCAGGTTCATGGAGATTCTTATAGTGGCTTTCATAAACTAGGAGGCATGGGCGGTATTGGAGTTGAAACGGTATTTTCAGAAAAAGCAAGTATGAGTTTATCATTTTTATTTATTCAAAAAGGAGCAAGAAAAAATCAAAATCCCACAAAAAATGATTTCACCGCTTATTACCTTAATTTAAATTACCTGGAAGTGCCCTTATTAGTTACCTATACGCAGCAAAAATTTATTTTCGATGCAGGAGTATCCGCTGCCTATTTAATTAATTATTATGAAGGTGATCAGAATATGGTATATACAGGGATATTTCCGTTTCAAAAATTTGATTATTCTGTAAAAATCGGCTTAGGTTATAACATTAATCCAAAATGGTTTGTTAATTTTAGAAGCAGTAATTCCTTTATTACTACCAGGCCAAACCGGATCAAACAGGCAATTTATTACAACAACATTATTGCCCGAACATTTAATAAAGGATATTACAATAATATTTTAGAATTTACATTAGGTTACAGGATTATTCCAAAGAAAAAAAATTGACAGCAAAACATAAAATAATCATCTCAATTACCGGTGCAAGTGGTAGTATATACGCCAAAGTATTATTGGATAAGCTGTCGCAGCTATCGGCTCAAATTGAACAGGTAGGTATTGTCATGAGCGATAATGCCAAAGATGTGTGGAAACATGAATTAGGCAATGAGGCATATAAAAATTATGATCAGTTTACTTTTTATGACAAGAACAACTTCTATGCGCCTTTTGCTTCAGGCTCTGCAAAATATACAACTATGATTGTTTGCCCCTGCAGTATGGGTACTATGGCGCGCATTGCTTCTGGTATTAGCAATGACCTCACCACCAGAGCCGCTGATGTGATTTTAAAGGAGAGACGTAAATTAATTCTCATGGTTCGGGACACGCCTTATAGCCTGATCCATATTAACAATATGCAAACCGTGACCCAGGCCGGCGGAATTATTTGCCCGGCATCTCCTTCGTTTTACAGCAACCCCAAAACCTTTGAAGAGCTTGCGTCTACAGTGGTTGACCGCGTACTTGACCTGGCAGGACTGGAAATTAATAGTTTTCGCTGGTCTGAATAGACATTTAACAGTTTCTGCGCCTTTTTGTTAGTACTTTCCAATAATATGTGAGGATTTTTTTTATATTTTTGGCACGAAAAATTATAATTCATCTAACATGAAACAACTTTTATCTTCTGTTTTCTTCATTTTAACTACAATCGTTTTTGGACAGACTGCAATTACCACTCCGGGAACCCAGGCATCTAACGTTACGATGACAAATATTACGCCGACGTCTATGAAAATAGACTGGACTTCCGGAAGCGGAACCTATGAATTAGTGGTGATGCACCAGACATCCTCTTCCAATAGTCTTCCATCCAATTCTAACATGCCTTCGTATTCAGCCAGCTCAGTATACGGTAACGGAACTTCATACGGCGTTTTTAATACGATCGTTTACAAAGGGTCGGGCAATTCAGTAACAGTAACTGGTTTGACGCCTAATACAAATTACGAAGCGGTAGTTTACAGCTACAACTATGGCTGTTTGCAATATACTTTCGGGAACTGTACCGGAGGCATCGGTTATTTATTAAATACGTCTTATACTTCAAATAACAGGGAGCAGCATTACACATTAGCTACAAAGCCAACGGCTGAACCAACGATGACTTTGGTTGGAACTCCAGGGGCAACAACCGCGACCTTAAGTGTGACAGGAACCGGCGCCAACTGGAGTGTTGTTTCAGTACGGAATCAAACTGTCAGTGGTACGGCACCTGTAGATGGAACCTATTATTCGCCCTCTTCTACTTTCGGCTTTGGTGCACAAATGGGTGGAACAGGTTCATATAACTACACTACTTATTTTAGCTCTCCCAACGGAACAATCAACTTAACAAATCTGCAACCGGCTACATCTTATCATGCTAGAGCTTATTCCTGTAATGGTACAGGCTCTTCACTGAATAACAGCTATAACTATTATGGTTACGACCTGGTATCATTCTCGACCTATAACACGCCTCCAACATTAAACGCCGTTTCCAATTACACGGTTTGCCAGGATGCACCAACTTCCACGGTTTCATTATCAGGTATCGGTGATGGAAGCTCCGCTGAAACACAAACTGTGTCTTTCGCCGCTTACTCCAATAACACGACCTTAATTCCAAACCCTACCATTACTTATACTCATCCTAATTCAACAGGTACTTTAACGTTTAAACCAAACGCCGGACAATCCGGCACAGCTATTGTTTCCGTTTACGAATATGATGGGGGACCGAATAATAACGTCACCATTAGAAATTTTACAGTCACTGTTCTGGGTATTCCGGCTGCAGCGGGAGCTATTTCAACAGCTACTACCACTTTATGTAAAGTACGAAACGGTGTAGTGTTTACTGTACCTGCCATAGCCAATACAACTACTTATAACTGGTCATTACCACCAAATGCGACCGTAACAGCTGGCGCCAATACCAACTCTATTACAGTGAATTTCAACGTCACCACCAGCTCATACAACGTCAAAGTTTATGGAAGCAATACTAATGGTTGTGGAAGCGGTGCCAATTCAAGCCTGCAGATTAATTTTGACGATGTTCCAACCACCGCAAATGCAGGCCCAAACCAATTGATCTGTAACAACCTCGTAGGCATGGCTGCTAACACACCATCTGTTGGTACAGGTGCGTGGACCTTTTGTTCTGCTGTTGCAGGTGCTCTGACGCCCACTACCAGTCCCAACGCAAACTTAAGTGTTTTAAATAACCAAACGGTAACTGCGGTGTGGACCGTCACTAATGGTGTGTGTCCTGCCAGCAATTCAACGGTAACTGTAACCAATATTAACGGATCACCAAGCTGTAATCCGGATGCTGATTTCTTAACCAGCAATACATCGCCATGTGCCGGCTCTTCTATTACTTATACCAGTACATCGATTGGTGCTACATCATATACCTGGAACTTTGGGGCAACCGCCACGCCATCCGTATCAAACGCATCGACCGTTTCAGTCGTTTATTCATCGGTAGGACCTAAAACAGTTACTTTAACCATAAACAGTGTAGCGGGCCTCGATACAGAAATCAAAACAAATTATATAAACGTCATTACAACGCCTTCAGCTCCGCTGGCTATTAGTGGTAATACTTCTGTATGCCAGGGTGAAACCGCAGAACCTTATTCTATATCAACGGTATCTACCGCCATCGGTTATTCCTGGAGTTTCCCTTCAGGAGTGGTACAAAATACCGGCGGTAATTCAAGTTCCATTTCTGTTAACTTCTCAACAACGGCAAGCAATGGTAATGTTGGAGTCTCTGCGTATAACGCCTGTGGGGCTAGTTCTGTTACCACATTAAGTGTAACGGCAAGTCTGTTACCTACAACAGCACCAACTATTACAGGTAGCAACACTGTATGCCAGGGACAAAACGCAGTAGTATATGTGGCAAATAATTTAAATAATGCGATATCTTATACATGGGGAACACCTAACGGCGCCACGATTATTGGAGGCATAAATACAAAAACAATTACCGTAAATTACGGGAATGCTGCTGTATCGGGTTCTATCAGTGCCTTTGGAACCAATACCTGTGGTATAGGTGGAACTAAAAATAAAGCTATTATCGTAAACCCACTACCTGAAGCAGCCGGCATCATATCAGGTTCTACTTCAAATTTAACCTGTCCTTTGTCTACCAATATTAATTATTCGATAGTTGCCGTTCCAAACGCAACGGCTTATGCATGGGTTTACCCGGCTGGCTATTCCGTTGCAAGTGGTGGAACAAGCAATTCTATTTTCCTTGATGCATCTGTTGGAGCATCTAACGGGGTTATTAAAGTTGTGGGGATGAATGCATGCGGTAACGGAGATACTTCCAGCGTATTATCTGTAAACATTGACGGATTACCGGCACAACAGATTTGTGTCGTAACTGTCGACAGCTCATCCGTTCATAACGAAATATTCTGGCAAAAAAACGGCGTATCAAACGTAGACAGTTTCAGAGTATATAGAGTTCAGTCCGTTACTGTTGATACGTTGATTGGTACAGTGGACTATGCTGACTTAAGTCGCATGGTGGATGTCACAGCAAATCCAAATGTCACCAGCTTCACATACAAAATTGCAGCGGTTGATTTCTGTGGAAATGAAGGGCCGAAAAGCGGTGAGCACCAATCCATCCATTTACAGAGTATTTATACCCCGGCTCCGCAAAAAATGGATTTGAGCTGGAATTTATATTCAGGTGCGACCGTAAGCAATTACAGGGTTTTAAGAGATACCAATAATTCAGGCAACTGGATTCCTTTGATTAATAACCTTGCTCCGAATGCAACAAGTTACACAGATTATACCATTCCAGCAGGAGCACTGAGCGTTCAATATCGCGTGGATGTGATCTGGAGCAATTCATGTGACCCAACTGCTAAAGTTGCTCAGAGTATTGTAAACACAACAAAATCAAACACCAAGGATTTTGTGATCAGTATTCCAACCAGCATTGAATCACAAAACGAACTATTAAACTCAATGACTTTATATCCAAATCCAACCAAAGATGTATTTGATATAGAATTCAAATCCGGTTTCGATAGTTTTGATGTAGAGATTTATAACCAGTTAGGAAGCCTGCTATTATCAAAGCATATTACTTATACAGACAAAGCAAGTATTGATATCAGCGAATTGAGTTCAGGCATTTATTTTGTTGTGGTGAAAACCAAAATGGGAACAGCTACAAAAAGAGTTTCTAAACTCTAAACAATTAAAAACCAAAAAATTAAAGGCCACCTGTTCAAGGCGGCCTTTTTTTATTAATTTTATACTGATAATGTATAAAAAAATTATTTTCATATTCTTCTGTATTGTTTGTTTTTCCAAAGCCCGGGCACAGGATTATAATTTCAAACATTACGGACAAAAACAAGGATTGGTTAATACCAGTGTCAAATGCATTTTCCAGGATAGCTATGGCTATATGTGGTTTGCAACACAGGGAGGCGGAATCTCCAAATTTGATGGAAAAACATTTACCACTTATGATAAGCAGGATGGCCTGGTTGGTAATGATGTGATTTGCATTTCAGAAGACAAAGACAGAAATATATGGATTGGCACCGTGGATGGAGTTTCAAAATACGACCGAAAAAAATTCACCAACTATACTACGGCAAATGGTTTAAAGGAAAACAAAGTCTTTCATGTATTATGTGACGATAATAAAGTATGGATCTCCACCTTTGGGGGCGGAATTGCAATCCTGGAAAACAATAATTTTTCATACCTAAATACAGGACTCGGATTAAGCTCCGATAAGGTATTTAGTGTGTTTAAAGATAAAAACGGAAAATACTGGATCGGAACAAGCAAGGGTGGAATCAATCTTTACAATGGAAAATCTATTACCGTCATTAAGGAAGCTAAAAATTTCAATTCGGCATCGGCGTTTTGTTTTTATGAAAGTAACGATGGTAAAATATGGATTGGGACACCGGGTAAGGGCGTTTTCTATATAGATAATAATTTATTTCATCAGGTGGACATTCCGTTAATCAACACGGATTATATTTCCAAAATCATTGAAGACAAACAACACAATATCTGGTGTGCGACAGAACATGGGCTGGTTAAATTATACAAAGACCTTAGCTATAAAGTATTTAATAAAGATAATGGTTTGGCTGGGATCGACATATCCTCTGTTTTTTGTGATTATGAAGGTGAGATCTGGGTCTCGTGTTTTGGTAACGGTATTTACAAATTAACCAACGAAGCCCTATCCGTTTTTACCAAACAACATGGCTTAAAAGAGAACCGCGTGATCGCCTTCTGCAAAAAAGAAAAAGGCTTTCTGATCAGTACCACCAATGGTTTAAATTATTTTAATAATGGACTGATCGAATCGATTGATTTACCAAAAGAACTGAATGAAACATTGATCACTTCCTTATACAGTGATGGCAATACCATTTATACGGGAACAGAAAATAAAGGTTTATTTATTTTAAATGAACTGTCGAGAAATCATTTTACAATTTCTAAGATCATCAACAAAGTTGATTCCATTGAACTAAAAACAATTATTACCTGCATTCAAAAAGATAAAAGCTCCAATAGCATTTGGATCAGTCTGTATGGCACCGGGATCGTGAAACTGGAAAGTACCGGAACAAAATTATTCTGCAAAGAAAATAACCTCTTACCAACGAATGACATCTTATGCATATACCTGATTAAAAATAATTTATGGATAGGAACGATTGGTGAAGGCGTACTTACCTTAAACATTACAGACGGAACCCGAAAATCTTTTAATAAAAAGGATGGGTTCACCAGCAACAATGTCTTTTCCATTAACGAAATAAACGGCAATGTTGTGGTTGGCTCCATTGACGAAGGCTTGTTTATTTATGACCAGCATAAATTCATTAACCTGAATAAAAAAAATGGCTTGTTAAGTAACTCCATTAATGCCATTCAAAAAATCAGAGACAATGAATTGTGGATTGGAACGGACCTGGGAATCAACAAGATTATTTTAAACAACGATCTTTCTTTAAAAACCATTAAAGCTTACACGGACGAAGACGGATTGAAATCCTCGGCTATTGAACAAAACGCGACGCTTGAACAAAACGGATTTTTATACTTTGGTACGGGCGAAGGACTTGTATCTTATAATGCAAAAGAAGACATTGTGAGTAATGAAAAACCAAAAGTACTGATTACGGAACTGCTTTTAAAATACAGTAAACTTGATAGCAGTAAAGTGAAGTATGAAAAACTCTCCAAACTAAATCTTCCTGTCAACCCTGTTTTCACTTATAAGCAAAACGACATCACTTTTAAATTCAAAGCGCTGTCGACCCAAACTTCCCAATACCAGTTTTTATTAGAAGGGTATGATAAAGATTGGTCGCCATCACAATCAAATAACGAAGCGGTATTCACCAATTTATCTCCCGGAAAATATGTTTTCAAACTAAAAGCCATCAATAAATACAACATTGAAAGCGAAGTGATTGAATATGCCTTTGAAATCACTCCTCCTTTTTATATGCGCTGGTGGTTTTTCGTTTTATCGATCATTATCATCATCGTCAGTATTTTTTCCTTCATTAAATACAGGACCCAAAAGCTCATCAAAGAGAAAGAGGTACTGGAACATAAGGTTGCAGAAAGAACTTCAGAACTAAAAAGCGCTAATCTTAATCTAAATATGGCAATCGAGGAAATCAAGGACAGTATTAATTACGCCGAAAGAATTCAAAGTTCCATATTGCCGGAAACAAGCGTTATCAAGGAGCATTTACCAAATAGCTTTATTTTATTTAAACCCCGTGATGTTGTGAGCGGTGACTTTTACTGGTTCAATAAAACAGAAGACAAATTATTTTTTGCCTGCGTGGATTGTACCGGACACGGTGTCCCCGGAGCATTTATGAGTATGATCGGAAACTCCCTGTTGAATGAAATTGTATTGACTAAAAAAATAACAAGTCCGTCAGCTATATTATCAAACCTAAATAGAAGCATCTTTAAAGTACTTAAACAAAACACTTCCGAGTCGAGGGATGGTATGGATATGGCCTTATGCATGATTGACCTGAAAGCAAGAACGCTAACCTACTCCGGCGCCAACCGCGAATTACTCCTGATCCGTCACTCCGAGTTGATTGAATACAAACCAACCAAAAATGCCATTGGAGGTTTCACTGATTCAGAAACTATTTTTAACGAAACGGTTATCGATGTTTTAGAGAATGATCAATTTTATATGACCACGGATGGTTACGCAGATCAGTTTGGGGGTGAAAAAGGAAAAAAATTAATGACGAAAAACTTTAAAGACTTTTTGATTCAGATACAGACGCTTCCAATGAACTACCAGGAGGAACAATTGGATCAGAAAATCATGAACTGGATGGGTACCGCCCATGCGCAGGTAGATGACATTCTGGTTATCGGCATCAAGTTATAAGCTCTGCGATAAAATTACGCAGTCATTACAATTCGTTTTTGAATCGGCGCCGAAATCTCATTTTTTTCAAACACTTTATTGGCAATTTCCACAACGTCTGAATTGATCGCAGAGTGATTGGCAGCAAGCCCATATGGCTTGATCGATAAGGTCACCGAATTATCCGCAATCTTCACCGCTGCAATTTCAGGTTTAGGATCCTTCAAAATTAACGGATGTTGTAATAGCGCATCTGTTAATAGTCTTTTCACTTCATCAATATCGTTGGCTGCTGAAACAGTTACCTGGATATCGCCACGTAACATTCCATTCTTAGAATAATTGACGATGGTGCCATTTGATACGGCACCATTCGGTAAAATGATGGTTTTCAAATCACCCGTTAAAAGTATCGTATTAAAAATTTGTATTTCAATGACGGTCCCTATCTGCCCTTGTGCTTCAATCTGATCGCCCACTTTAAACGGTTTAAAAATTAAAACCAATACCCCACCGGCGAAATTGGATAAAGATCCCTGCAATGCTAAACCCACTGCTAAACCGGCGGCACCGAGTATCGTCACAAAAGAGGTTGTGCCAATGCCAATCATTCCTGCTACGGTCACAATCAACACCACTTTTAAACCGATTGATATCAGGCTTTTCAAAAAGGTGCGAAGTGATACGTCCAGGTCTCTTCTCTCCATGGAACGCGTTGCTAACTTCGCTAATCGTTGAATCAACCATAAGCCAACCATCAGAACAACAAATGCCCCAATGACTTTTGGAGTATATTCCGTTAAAATCGACACAACGCGATTAATGTATTTTTCAATATTAGGAGTCTTAATTTCCATTTTTAACTATATTTAAAGTTCGAAGATAATTATTTATGCGTTTCCCCTTATTCATAATTTGTTTTGTTTTCACACTAAATTCTTTTGCACAAAAAAAAGGCTGGGATTCTACTTATTATGTAAAATATAAGGACCGCCTGATTGTTTCGGTTTTTCAGTCGTACAAAAATTACGGGATGGATATTAGTCAATTGCTTACCAAAGATACTCTGGGGCAATCTAAAATAGCGTATGTGGCGGAAGCCAATTTAATTTATGGAATTGAATTAAATTACGATAAATTCAATCTATCCATAGGCTTTAAAAACCCCTCTACACAAATCAAACAAAAAGGAGATACCAAATACCGCAACTATGCATTAAACATTGGAGGTAATCGCTGGATCCTGGAAAATTCCTATCGGAGTTACAAGGGGTTTTATAATAAAAATACATCTTTGTATGATACCTCGTTTAGAACCACCGGTATTTATGATCAGTACCCTAATCTTTACTCAGAAGCCTACAAAACGAAATTTCTTTTCTTTACCAACGCTAATAAATTTTCTTTTAAATCCGGTTATTCCTGTAGCTATAAACAGCTCAAGACTGCTTTCAGCTTTGTGCTTTCAGCTAACATCTATTATAATCGTTTGAATTCGGACAGTTCCTTTTTCCCACACCCGATACGAGGTTATTATGATACACATCAATCGTTACATGGACTCAATGTATTTGCCGTCTCCGTTTATGGCGGTGGCAGTCTGAACCTGGTGTTATGGAAAGCTTTTTTCATGAACTTCACTCTAATTATCGGCCCTGAAGAACAGTGGCGAAATTACAAATACCTTGATGCCAATTCTCCTGACCGGACATTGTTTTATACGTCCATCTCAGGTGATTTTAGAGGTTCCATTGGCCTCAACTTCAAAAAGTTTTTTGTATTGCTGAGCGCTACTTCCGATTTCAGTTGGTATAACGCCAGCCAGGTGACATACCTATCAAAGTATGGTTCCGTGAATTTTTCGTTGGGCTATCGTTTCAAAATGAAGCCTTCCAAAGGCTACCAGAAATTCCAGCAATCCAAATTGTACCGGAGGTTTTAGATAAATTTAAAACACATAGTGACATAGTTTAAAATCTATGTCGTTATGCATTAAAACTTCAAATGCTTTACTGAAATCCCTGCTTTCTGAAGTTCCTTCAAAGAGTTGATTCCAATCTGTAAGTGGTCAGTCACAAAATCAGTCGTTACTTTTTTATCACTCTCTTCAGTCTTTACTCCTTCTGGAATCATCGGCTGATCGCTCACTAACAATAAAGCACCAACCGGTATTTCATTATGGAATCCAACGCTGAAAATAGTAGCCGTTTCCATATCAATGGCCATTGCACGAATCACCCGTAAATATTCTTTAAAAGCCTCATCATGTTCCCAAACCCTCCGGTTGGTTGTATAAACTGTTCCGGTCCAGTAATCACGTCCACTTAAACGGATAGTATAAGAAATTGCTTTTTGTAAATTAAAAGATGGTAAGGCTGGCACTTCATTCGGGAAATAATCATTTGATGTTCCTTCTCCACGAATGGCTGCAATCGGTAAAATCAAATCACCAATCTGGTTCTTCTTTTTTAAGCCACCGCATTTTCCTAAAAACAAAACCGCTTTGGGTTCAATAGCCGTTAACAAATCCATGATGGTAGCTGCCATGGCGCTTCCCATACTAAAGTTGATAATGGTGATCCCGTCAAACGTTGCTGTTTGCATAGGTCGGTCTATACCTTCTACTTCTACTCCATTCCACTCTGCAAACATTTTCACGTAGCCACCAAAATTTATTTCTGCTTTCGTCTTCATCTCTCTTTTTTTAAGTCTGTGAAGGTACGAAAAGAATTTGCTCCTAATCACATTATTATTAAGTCAATTTTTTGTTATCATTTTGGGGCGTTCCCGCAAAGAGACAGCAGGAACCGTTCGCCAGCCGGCGGATACAATCTTTTCTCGCACTTCAAAATCTCAGTCACAAAAAAAGGATTTCCGCTTGCATTCCTCTTCTAGTGTGCTATTCGCGTGAGGGATTGAGGCTTTGTTTGAGCTCTTTTTATTTGTCCCAAAGGGCAAATAAAAAAGCGAGTGCCGAAAGCCCGGCCCGAAGGGCACGCCAAACCCAATAAAAAAACATCAATACTCTTAATAACTCGTGATAAAGTAAAAAACATTTTCCACTATCTTTGCCGCCATGAGCCTGCCTGTCCTGAATTTTCCCGATGTTGAATTCCGTTTCCAGAAGAACGACAAAGGAACTCTGCAGGTATTTGACTCCATTCGGAAAAAATTTGTGGATGCTACGCCCGAAGAGTGGGTAAGACAGCATGTCATTCATTTTCTCATACATCACCGGCAGGTACCGGCCTCGATGATTTCCGTGGAGAAACAACTGATTTTAAATAAAACCAAACGGCGAACTGATGTTGTGGTATTTAATTCAGCCCTAAAGCCTTTGTTGATTATTGAATGCAAAGCTCCAGGCATAGAGATTAACCAGTTAACCATCAACCAGGCACTGCGTTACAATATGGAGCTAAAAGTACCGGCAGTTTTCCTAAGCAATGGACTCCAGCATATTTTTTTGAAGCTGGATTCAACAGGACCTCAGATTATAAAAGAGGTGCCATTTTACGAGAATCTTCTAAATTTTTAGATTTTTTGCATTTCCTGTAACTTTTATCGAATTTCAAGAGTTAAATGATGTAAAGAATGTAACATTTTGACATTTGTTAATAACTTAAATGCCATTAACAGCATTTAACACTTGCTTTTATCAAAAAAACCAACATATTTGCAAACCTTGAAATTTTATACCAGTAGTGAACAGAAAAAAAATACCCGCTTTATTTATCATGATGTCTGCATCATTGATGTTAAGCGCGTTTTCACCTGCTACTGATAAAGCAAATAACGGGCCAAAATCTCTATTTTCATTCTCCGTCCTTAACCCTGATGAAAAACCGGTAAAAGACGATGGAAAAAAGAAAGTTGCAAAAAGAGACGATACTACCAAAACTTCTATAAACCCTGCCCTTTTAGTACTTACATCTGACGAACACGAAGAACATGAAAATGAGGAAGTTGACTCCCTGTTAGCTTTTCCTTCAAATGACTTGTATTCTTCCTGGGACACGGCGGTTATACATCCTTATTCTTTTGCCGAAAGTTTTAAACACGACTCCGCGCTTGTAAGATTAACAGAACCAACCGATTGCGGCTTCGTATTACCATTCACCGGAAATGTTACTTCTGAGTTTGGCTGGAGAAAAAGAAGACCACATTACGGAACAGACATTGATTTAGAAACCGGTGATACGGTGATGGCTGCCTTTGATGGTATGGTGCGTATTGCGAAACTGAACCGCAGTTATGGAAACGTAGTTATTATTCGCCATAAAAACGGATTGGAAACGGTTTACGCACATTTATCCAAAATATTAGTAGAAGCTGGTCAAATGTTGGAAGCCGGACAGATTATTGGTTTAGGCGGAAACACGGGGCATTCATTTGGTTCCCATCTGCATTTTGAGATGCGTTATTTAGGACAGGCAATTGATGCCGAAGACTTCATTGACTTTGCAACCGGAACGTTAAAAAGAAATGAATGCCTGATTACCAAATCGGATGTGGAAACAAAATACGATTTAAGAGCATTACACAGCCGCCAGAAAAAAGATTTGAACTTAACCCGCGTGACCGGATCTAAATCCAAGCATGGTAAAGTAATCACAGTGAGAAAGGGAGATACACTTGGCCGAATAGCGCAGCGTAACCACACCTCAATTAAAGCTATTTGTAAAAAGAACGGCATCAAACAAAGCAAAGTATTGCGCCCGGGACAAAAATTAAAAATTTAACTCTTAATACATTTTCTAAAAAAATCCCCTTGCTCATCACAAGGGGATTTTTTTGCCATAAAAATATTATGAAAGCAATCCATTTTTTAATCACTCTACTTTTCTCTATATCTCTCTTCGCGCAAACACCTGGTCTGAAAATCTCCCATCTCACCGGCGACTTCTACGTCTATACTACTTACAAAGCATACAAGGGAACTCCAGTCTCTGCGAATGGTTCGTATGTGGTCACCAATAAAGGGGTGATTATAATCGACACACCCTGGGACACGATACAATTTCAACCTCTGCTCGACAGTATTGAAAACAGGCATCGCCAAAAAGTTGTTTTATGTATTGCCACCCACTCACACGAAGACCGCAGTGCTGGTCTGGAATACTACAAACAGAAAGGCATTAAAACCTATACGAGCAAACAAACCGATGTCATCTCTGAAAAAACCGGAGAAAAGCGAGCGGAGTTTTTATTCAGTAAGGACACCACTTTCACCCTGGGACAATATTCTTTTGAAACGTATTATCCGGGAGAAGGCCACACGAAAGACAATATTGTGATCTGGTTCCCAAAAGAAAAAATTCTGCATGGTGGCTGCGCCATTAAAAGTATGGAAGCCGCCGACCTCGGTTATGTGAAAGAAGCGAACCTGTCTGAATGGCCAAAGTCATTGAATCGTATTAAAAAGCATTGTGCGAGTCCAAAGTTTATCATTCCGGGTCACCAGAGCTGGAGGAGCTTAAAATCAATTGACCATACTTTGAAATTATTAAAGGAACATAAATAAAACACAAGTATGAACATTAAGAATTTTGAATTCAAAGCAAAAGTAGACAACCTTGAACCCTATGAAAATAAATTGTTAAGACTCAATCCTCTTTTCAAAGGCACCGATCACCAAATTGATACTTACTTTAATGCGGCAACAGGTCGCTTAAAATTACGCGAAGGAAATATTGAAAATTCTTTGATCCATTACAATCGAGAAAATACCTCTGAAGCCAAACGCTCGGATATCATTCTATACCAACACCAACCGAACCCTGCTTTAAAAAATATTCTCAGCTTACAATTGGGAATAAAAACTGTGGTAGATAAGAAACGCCGGATTTATTTCATCGATAACATCAAATTTCATTTTGACACTGTGAAAGGACTGGGAACCTTTATTGAAGTGGAAGCGATTGACAATAATAATACTTTCAGCATAGAGAAACTGAAAGAACAATGTGATCAATATTTCCATTTTTTTGAACTCGAACAATTTCAATTAATTGATAAATCCTATAGCGAACTGGTTGATAAAGTATAAAGAAATCTTCATAATTTGCTGACTACTTTCATTTGGAAACGCGGACAAACGACTATCTTTAAAATATATTAAAGATAAATCATACTGTATGAAACGGATCCTTGTGGTCATCTGGATGTTATTAAGTTTACTGAGCCTTGATGCCCAGGACAAAAATATTGATTCCCTAAAACAAGAACTTAAAAAAGCAAAACACGATACGACCCGCTGCAATCTTTTAAATGAATTGATTAACTCCGAGAAAGATTCCAAGCGTTGGAGCGAGTACAACGATCAATTGATTAATCTATCGGAGAAAGCGGCGGCCAGTGCATCTAATCCCAACGATAAAAAAAAATACCTGAAACATCTTGCCGTTGGATATAATAACAAAAGTTACCTTGCTGATGAGCAGGGGGACATTGATAAAACCAGAGAATACCGGAACAAAAGTTTAAAAATCAGCGAAGAGATTAATGATGACGAGGGAATTGCAAATTCACTGAACCACATCGCAATCTTTTATGACCATGAAGGGAACACCGAAAAAGCCATCGAATACTTTCAGAAAAGTATTGCAATCAGAGAGAAAATAAAAGATCAGAAAGGTCTGGCCACATCTCTAACTAATATTGGTGGGGTCTATGAAAACCAGGGTGATATTCCTAAAGGACTGGAATATTATCACAGAGCTTTGAAGATTCAGGAAAGAATTAATGACAAAGAAGGAACCGCACTCACATTAAACAATATGGGATACATATATGTGAACCAGGACGATCCGATGAAGGCACTCGAGTACTATCAGCGTGCATTGAAATTGTATACTGAAATTCAGGACAAATCAGGCATCGCTTTTACATTAAATAACATTGGGTATTTGCACTTAAGCAGTAAAGACGATTCAAAAGCCCTGCATTACTTTAATGAAAGCTTAAAACGTTGTGAAGAAATTGATTACCAGGAAGGAATTGCTTCCTGCCTCAATGCCATAGGATCCATTTTCTTAAACAAAGGAGATTTAACATCCTCTTTGACACAATTTCAAAGAAGTTTGGTAATCTTTGAAGAGATTGGAAATAAATATGGCTCAACCAACGCCTTGAAAGACATTGGGACTATTTTATTAAAACAAGGAAAAGTAGTTGAGGCGGAAAAGTATGCGAACAAAAGTCTACAGTCAGCCCGCGAAATTGGTTACCCGGATAATATCAAAAGAGCGGCTTCTCTTCTAAAATCCATTTATAAAAAACAAAACAAATTCAGCGATGCCTTGACCATGTATGAATTGGAAATGCAAATGAATGATAGTATTAGTAATGCAGAAACTAAAAAAGCTTCTGTCAAAAAACAGTTTCAGTATGATTATGAGAAGAAGGTAGCTGCTGACAGTATTAAAAATGCCGAAAAACAGAAAGTAAAGAATGCACAACTGATTGCGCAGGATGCTCAGCTGAAGCAGGCAAGAACAAAGAATTATGCGCTATACGGTGGTATGGTCCTTGTATTGGTTTTTGCCGGATTTATGGTAAACCGTTTCAGGGTAACCAATCAACAAAAGAAAATTATCGAACTCAAAGAGATTGAAACACAAAAACAAAACGAAATCATCACGCACCAAAAACACTTAGTAGAAGAAAAACATAAAGAAATAACCGATAGTATCACTTACGCTGAGCGCATCCAGCGCAGTTTTTTGGCATCCAAAGAAATGCTGAATGATAACCTTCCGGCACACACAAAGCCGGGAACAGAAGATTCTTATTTCGTATTTTTCCAACCAAAAGATGTGGTCAGCGGTGACTTCTATTGGGCTTCTCAATTAAATAATGGAAATTTTGCATTAGCCACCGCAGACAGCACCGGGCATGGTGTTCCCGGAGCCATTATGAGTATCTTAAATATTTCCTGTCTGGAAAAAGCCGTCGAGCAGGAAAAACTGACTGAACCTGCCGAAATCTTAAACCACACGCGCGCAAAAATTATTGAGCGTCTAAAGAAAGATGGTAGTGAAGAAGGTGGCAAAGACGGGATGGATTGCAGTTTGATTTGCTTTGACTTTGCCAAAAGCAAATTGACGTATGCGGCAGCCAATAACCCGGTTTGGATAGTTCGCTCTAATTCCCACTTTGAAGGGGATGGTAGCGGACCGTGGGATGTAGAACTCATCGAACTACCTTCCGATAAAATGCCTGTTGGTAAACATGACAAAGACCAGGTGCCATTTACTCAACACTCTGTGTCTTTACTAAGAGGAGATATGGTATATACCTTAACGGATGGTTTACCTGATCAGTTTGGCGGACCAAAAGGAAAAAAATTCATGTACAAACAATTAAAAGAATTATTAAAGGGTATCGCTCATTTACCAATGACAGATCAGAAAGAAAAACTTAAGAACTCGCTCGATAGCTGGAAAGGTGGGCTGGAGCAGGTTGATGATATCTGTGTGATTGGGATCAGAGTATAAATAGAATGCAAATCTATTCTTTATCCTCTCCCAACTCCAATAACTTAATATCACCAATGGCATTGCCTGCAATGCCTTTTACGGAACCGTAAAAGTTGGTTGTGTTGAGCAATACTTTCTCTAATTGTTTTTCGCGCTCTTTCCAGATCTTTTGCATGGCATTCTTTTCACGTTGGATCCCATACTGTAATTCAGTAAAACCTTCGACGATCGCTTCTATCTGCTGCCTGAATTCTGTACCGGTTAAGTAAGAATAGAGCATACTCATTTTATCACCTTTATTTTCCTGGCTGGACTGTGCCGCGTGAATTTTAATTAAACTGTCGCGTAACACAAAAGCCAAAGATTTGATTTCTGTAAAGTCACAAACCCAAACACCATCTTTCATTCCAAAACGTGCCATTTCTTTAGGCATGGTCTCCGTCACAATTACCGCGATGTCAGCCTGCGACGCTCGCATATCATGTTTTAATTTATCGATCCAGTCTCCTCCAAAAGCTTTGGTGTTTTTACTTTCATAAATGATCTTTCCACATACCTGACCTAAAGGATTACGAACGGTATGGATGGCATCAGCTCCTTTCACACCCTTCCCTACTTCATCAATGGAATCAAACGGAAAAGTGCTTTTTAATAATTCTTCCAGGGCCAACTCATGCACTTCACCTTGCATCTGCATGGAACCTTGCCCCTGTTTTCGAACCATTTCTTCCGTCAATTTCTTCTGATCTTCCAACTGCTTTTTCAATTCCATCAATTTTATTTCATGATCTTTTTCTTTGATGGCATTCTTTTCCAATTCCTGCTTGCGGATCTGGTCCGCTAATTGTTCGCGTTCCGCCTGCAATTTCTTTTGAAGGGTCAGTTCAAATTCCTCTTCCTTGGTTTTTAATTCTTTTTCTTTAAGGATAAATTCTAATTCTTTTGCCTGGCTTTCCTTTAGTTTTTGCTCTTTCTCGGTCAGCTGTTTATTGATCATATCCATTTGCTGCTGCATCTCTGAAGCAGCTTTCTTAATCGCTTCCTGCTCCAATACGGCTTTTTGCAATTTTACTTTTTCAGCGATGATGCGGTCCTGGTCTTCCTGCTGTTTTTTGAATTGTTCCAGCTGCAACTCATATTGTTTTTCTTTATCGGCTAATTCTTTCTGATCCTTATTGAAACGCTCTACATAGCGGGCTTTGATCTTCGCTTCTATTTCAGAGGAGATCGCATCACCTAATTGGAATTCGGTTTTACAATTGGGACATTTAACAGTGGCTGGGTTACTCATTAATCTTTTCTAATACGTTATTGACAGTTAAGCAAACTCCTTCAGGGTTTTCATCAGCACTTTCATGCCTTCAACCGCCGTAGCTTTAATAACCTTCAGGTTTTTGATATAATCTAAATTAAATTCTCCCGGGTCAACCAGGTATTTGGGAACATCGTTTTTAATCACGTGGATTAAATTAGCTGCCGGATACACGTTTAAAGAAGTCCCGATTGTAATAAAAATATCTGCTTCTTCGGCCAGTGCGGTTGCTTTATCCATTTCCGGAACTGCTTCCCCAAACCACACTATATGCGGCCTGACCTGCGAACCAACTTCACAAACATCTCCCGACTTAATTTCCCAGTGCTTTAATGGAAATACCAGGTCATTCTTTGCCGTGCTCCGACCTTTCATAATCTCCCCATGTAAATGCAGTACTTTTTTACTCCCTGCCCTTTCATGCAGGTCATCAATATTCTGGGTAATAACCTGTACATCAAAATGGTTTTGTAATTCTGCCACCAATAAATGAGCTTCATTCGGCTTTGCATTCATTACCTGCTTGCGGCGCTGGTTGTAAAAATCCAATACCAGTTCGCGATTCCTTTCCCATGCATCAAAAGTGGCTACATCCTCAATCTTATATTCTTCCCATAAACCGCCTGTATCCCTGAAAGTCTTGATCCCACTCTCAGCGCTCATCCCGGCTCCACTAAAAACAACTATTTTCTTTTTCGGCATTATTGGGGGTAAAAATAAACTTTAAACAAACTACAAACAAGCGTAAAATATACTTTAGCTTATCCTAAATTTACAAAAAAAATAACCACTATGAAATTTTTTATTGATACAGCGAATTTAGCACAAATCAAAGAAGCACAAGACCTTGGCGTTTTAGACGGGGTTACGACAAACCCATCCTTAATGGCCAAAGAAGGCATTAAAGGACAGGACAATATTATGAAACATTATGTGGATATCTGCAATATCACTACCGGTGATGTGAGCGCGGAAGTGATCGCTACCGATTTTGACGGTATGGTACGGGAAGGCGAAATGCTGGCAGACCTTCATCCACGCATCGTCGTGAAAATCCCGATGATCAAGGAAGGCTTAAAAGCCATTAAATACTTCAGCGACAAAGGCATTAAAACTAACTGTACACTTGTGTTCTCTGCAGGGCAAGCGTTATTAGCAGCAAAAGCAGGTGCATCATACGTTTCTCCATTCGTAGGGCGCTTGGATGATATCAGCCAGGATGGTATGGACCTGATTGACGATATCAGAACGATTTATGATAACTACGGTTACGAAACTGAAATTTTAGCGGCTTCAATCCGTCATCCTTTACACATTGTTCAATGTGCCAAATTAGCGGCTGATGTGATCACTGCTCCATTAAGTGCTATTACTGCTTTACTGAACCACCCTTTAACGGATAAAGGTTTGGCCCAGTTTTTAGCAGATGCTAAGAAGTAAATTTCGTTGTTCTCGCACTTCGACTACGCTCAGTGTGAACAGCTCGAACTGACAAAAAAAAGCCTCAGCGAATAACGTTGAGGCTTTTTTATTTTCATCATACATTGCTTCTCCGATCAGGACGATCGCAATGACGAAACTACAATTTATAATAAACTACCTTCTTGGTATCAAAAAATTCTTCGTTGAAGTAATCTTTAAGGTCATAAAAAACAGCTTTGTCGTAGTGATGTCCGAACTCTTCCCGAAGATCTCCACCTTTGAGATATAAAATACCATTTGGAAGATCATTGAAATTATCTTTCAGAACTTTTTTGTGGATCCAGTTATAAAATTCCGGAAAAGCTGTCACCGCCCGGCTTACAATAAAATGAAATTTATCATTTATTTTTTCGGCACGTTC
>JAJNBG010000009.1 GCA_021155905.1 Bacteroidota bacterium | reverse complement strand
TTTCGCTATACTTTTAGCGCTTGCCTGTATTTTTTATTTATCCTTCACATGGGTAACCCGTGGAGTTGAAAATGAAGCCAAAGAATACGCGGAAACCATATCCACTTCTGCGGGAGTTCAGACAACAGCTAAGAAATATGCTAACGGGGACGCTACAAGAGAGTTATTTTATGTAGATTCTTTAAAAGAAAAATTAGTTGACAGATACCTGGATTCTGTTAAAACCACACCGGTTTATGACTTGATTTTTGCAAGTTATACTTACGAAGAATGTAAAAAGCGTGAGATCAACTTAGGTCTGGATTTAAGAGGTGGTATGAACGTTACTTTGGAAATTTCCGTAGCGGACATCTTAAAGAATTTATCCAACAATAACCCGGATGCGGCTTTCAACCAGTCTATCAAAGATGCGCAGGCGAACATGGGAGTTGGCAACAATGACGATTTCCTGACTTTGTTTGAGAAAAAATACAAAGCCAATGCGCCGTCAGGACAATTAGCACCATTGTTCCAGACTATCGAATTAAAAGGAAGCGTTGCTTATAATGCTACAAATGACGAGGTTCTTAAATTTATCCGCACAAAAGTAGATGAGTCTATCTCTAACTCTGAAAAAACATTCCGTTCCCGTATCGACCGTTTTGGGGTTGCACAACCAAATATCCAAAAATTAGGAAACAGCGGACGTATATTAGTTGAATTACCGGGTGTAAAAGATAAAGAGCGTGTACGTGAATTATTACAGGGAACAGCTAACCTTGAGTTCTGGGAAACTTATGATAATACTGAATTAGGTAACCTGTTAATCGGAGCGAATGATAAATTATCAAAAGCATTATATCCAAACTTTGACAGTGGTAAGAAAGATACCACTACTGTTAAAGCAACTGATACGACTGCAGTTAAATCTCCATCTGTCGCAGCAAATGACACTGCAAAAGGTGTAATCGATACTGCTGCTGTGTCTTCAGTTAAAACAAATTCTACCGTTCCAACGTCGCTGGATTCCTTCAACATGCGTTTCCCTTTAATTTATGTTGGAAATGTACCATGTCCTTTAAAAGCGAATGTATCTTTTAACCAGCAAACACAACAACCTGAGCAGTTTTTACCGGGTCCTGTGGTTGCAAGAGCATACAGCAAGGAAGATACAGCTAAAGCAAACGCTTTATTAAGACATCCTTCTCTAAAATCTTACCTGCCGAATAAATTGAAATTCATGTGGGGCGCAAAACCTGAAGAAGTGAAAAACGAATCAGGTGAAATTATCGGTTCTTATTATGAATTATATGCGATCAAAATAACAGACAGAAGCGGTAAAGCGGCTATGTATGGTGATATCATCACGGATGCACGTCCTGATTTTGATGCTCAAAGTGGTGGTCACCCATACATTAGTATGACCATGACCGGTGAAGCAGCTACAAAATGGGCAAAATTGACCAAAGACAATTCTCCTCAGGGTGACAAGAAAGGTCGCTCAATTGCAGTGGTAATGGATAACATGGTATATTCTGCACCAACTGTTAATGGTGAAATCAAAGGTGGTAAATCTCAGATCACCGGTAACTTTACTGTAGAAGAAGCAAACACATTAGCAGCAGTATTAAGCGCGGGTAAATTACCTGCTCCTGCCCGTATTGTTGAGGAAAGCGTTGTTGGTCCTACTTTAGGTCAGGAAGCAATTGATTCCGGTTTAATGTCAACCGTTATCGCTTTAATTGTGATCCTGATATTTATGTACATGTATTACAATAAAGCAGGTATGGTTGCTAACATCGCGTTAATTGCCAACATGTTCTTTATTATGGGTATCCTGGCTTCCATGAATGCCGTGTTAACTTTACCCGGTATTGCCGGTATCGTACTCACCATCGGTCTCGCCGTGGATGCCAACATCCTTATCTTTGAGCGTATCCGTGAGGAATTAGCCCATGGAAAAAGTGTTTCCCAATCTATTAAAGAAGGTTTCAAACACGCGATGAGTTCAATTATTGACTCTAACGTTACCTTAGCAATCCTGGCGATTATCTTAATGGTATTTGGTTCCGGACCGGTTCAGGGTTTCGCTACTACCTTATTAATCGGTATCGGTGCTTCTTTATTCTCTGCAATTTTAATCACCCGTGTTATTTTTGAATGGATGCTGGAGCGTAAAATGGATATTCCATTTGATAATAGCGCCACAAGAAATTCTTTCAAAAATGTAGCCTTCAACTTCGTTGGCCGCAGAAAGATTTACTACGCCATCTCAACTGCTATTATTGTTTTAGGAACAGTGATGTATTTTGCTCATGGTGGTTTAAAATTAGGTGTGGATTTCAAAGGTGGCCGTACTTACCAGGTTCGTTTCGAAAAAGAAATGAATACGGAAGACGTGAAACAATCTTTAAAATCAGCATTTAAAGATGCCTCTTTAGAAGTAAAAACTGTTGGTGCCAGTAACCAAATGAAAGTGACTACTTCTTACCGTGTATCTGATAATTCAGCAACGGTTGATTCAGAAGTTGAAAAAGCATTAAATGACGGTTTAAATACTCTGAATGTAAAACATGAAATTGTAAGTCAGCAAAAAGTGGGGCCTACCATTGCAACAGATATTTTATATGGCGCTTATGCTGCGATTTTATTCTCATGTTTAGTGATGTTCGTTTACATCGTTGTTCGATTCAAGAAATGGCAATATGGTTTAGGAGCGGTTGTCGCTTTATTCCATGACGTGTTGGTGGTATTATCTTTCTATACAATTTTAGATGGTATCGTTCCTTTCTCATTAGAAATCGGACAGGATTTCATCGCGGCTATCTTAACGGTAATGGGTTATACCATGACTGAAACCGTAGTTGTATTTGACAGGATCCGTGAGCGTTTATCAGAAAATGAAAAAGCAGATTCTACAGTCGCAGAACGTAATACTCTAATTAACTACGCGTTAAACAGTACTTTAAGCCGTACCATTTTAACGTCGTTAACTGTATTCTTCGTATTATTAGTAATCTTCATCTTCGGTGGAGAAAGCATTCGTGGATTCATCTTCGCGTTATTAATCGGACGTGTCATTGGTACATATTCTTCATTATGTATCTCTACACCAATTGTTGTGGATTTCGATAAGCGAAAATAATCCTAAGCATATTTTTGAAGCCTCATTCGTCAGCGGCGAATGAGGCTTTTTTATTGAATTATATTTATAGCTTTAGGCTCAGAATACATGAATTCTATTACTACGCGGACAGCTATCATTACTTTAGAAAAAGAGAACTTTGTCAGGATGACCATGCTGGACGAAGTATATCTGGATTTGAAAGACATGCAGGAAAACCATGAAGCGGAAAATAGACTTACTAATAATCAACCCCATGTTGTACTTATCGATACCAGGTTAAATTCCATGAGTTCTGACGAAGCCCGTCGGTTTTCTGCCGGAGAAGAACCTGCAAAATACAGAATAGCCGTTGCACTGTTATTTAAAGGATTAGCCGGAAGGATTGGGGCAAATTCGATGATAACTGTTTACCAGCCAAAAGTGATGACTGAAAAATTTAATGAAGAAGCAAAAGCCATTGAATGGCTGAACAACATTTTGGAAAGAAAATAAACTAGTTAAACTTATACTGAGCTCTCAAAATTCCCACCTTCGTATTCATGAAACAATCCTTTTACTTAATACTGATCATGAGCTTAATATGCATAAGCTGTAAAAGAAAACGCAAAATTAACGTAGAAGGACTTGTAACTGATGTTCATACAGGATTAGCACTACCAAATATAGATGTGGTAATTAACGGTGCATCATCTGCAAATAGGGGTGGTGGTTCAACTCTTGGAATACAAAAAACCGATGCTAATGGACACTTTATTTTTAAAAACGTTACTATATCAGGCTTAGCATGGGTAGTAGTTGAGGATCCAATTTACAGAGATATTAACGCTGTATCTCAAGCACATAGCGTTACTGATAATGATTTAAAATTTGTAGGAAAAACCAGTTTAATGAGAAACATTCAAATGGTGTGCTATTCTGAATTAAATTTAACCATTACTGCTCCCATTTCGATTCAACAGGCAACGTATACTATAACATCTTCGGGAATTGACCATTTGCCAAGCTATATGAAAGAGTATAAAAGTGGTGGTACCTGGTCGCAGCAATCTCAATACAATGGTCCTGCATACGTAATATTCGGCTATTCTGATGCGAAAAACATTGTAAAAACAAATTACTTTGATCAAAACACTCAAACGAATAAAACGCAATACGATACCATCGTTTCGCAGGGCTGCGGTTCAGTAAATACTTATACAATTAACCTAAATTAATTAACACTCTTCTAAAATCAGGTTTTCATTCGTACCTTTAAGGTTCAATGATTTTAGAAAAATTATCCCTCATCAATTTTAAAAATTACGACGAAGCTCAACTGGAGTTTTGCTCTAAATTTAATTGTTTTGTGGGTAATAATGGAATGGGGAAAACCAATTTACTGGATGCCATCCATTACATTTCTTTCTGTAAAAGTTTTTTTAATGCCATTGACAGCCAAAATATCAAACATGATCTTCCGTTTTTTGCCATCCAAGCCTGGATCCAAAAAAACGGAGAAACGCATGAAATCTTTTGTGGCGTAAAACGCGGCCATAAAAAACAATTCAAGCACAATAAAAAGGAATACGAGCGTCTATCAGAACATATCGGATTGTACCCTTTAGTGATGATCTCTCCTTCCGATATTGAATTAATATGGGATGGTAGTGAAGTTCGAAGGAAGTTCATGGACAGTATCATTTCCCAATACGATAAAGTGTACCTGGAGAAATTAATTGCTTATAATCATGTGCTTCATCAACGCAATGCCCTGTTAAAACAGTTTTACGAAAGCAGGACATTTGACAATATGAGCCTTGAGATCTGGGATGAACAGTTGGTGATTCATGGACAGGAAATTATTAGAATCCGAAAGCATTTTCTGGAAGAATTTATTCCCTTGTTTATCAAAAACTATCAGTTCATTAGTGGCAGCAAAGAGGAAGTAAGTTTAGAATATGATTCGTCTATTAAAGACATCTCCTACCAAACCGTTTTACTATCCGTCTTATCCAGGGACAGGGCGGTTCACCATACGACGGTTGGTCCGCACCGGGATGATTTGAATTTTAAACTGATGGGCAATAGCCTTAAAAAGTTCGCGTCGCAGGGACAACAGAAATCCTATTTATTGGCATTGAAGCTGGCCCAGTTTGAACTCATCAAAGACAAAAAACACACTAAGCCATTATTATTGTTGGATGATATTTATGACAAACTGGACGAAACCCGTTTTAAGCAGCTGATTGACCTGGTGAGCGGAGATGAATTCGGACAGGTATTTATTACCGATACCCATCCGGACAGGATCCAGGCAATGTTCGAGCAGAATAATTCTGAACATTTGATTTATATAGTGAATAATGGTTCAATAGAGAAACATGGCGAAGAATAATAACCTCATAAAATTAGGCGATGCCATTTCCCAGATTTTCAAAGAAGAAAAACTGGATGAGAAATACAGCATCTTTGCGATTAGAAATGGTTGGGAAGGCATTGTTGGCAAAACAGTTGCCAGACATACCACCCAGATAAATTATGCGCAGGGAATTTTGTTTGTCTCCATAGATTCATCCATTATCCGGAATGAAACATCTTATGCAAAAGAGGCCATTATTGAAAAAGTAAATAAATTTGTTGGGAAGAGGTTGATAAAAGAGTTGGTATTGAAATAATTTGAAAATGAGTCGATGAGTCAATTCGACAATTGAAAAAAATGAATTTAAAATTAATATAATTGTCACATTGTCAAATAATCAAATTGACTAATTAATATAATGAAAGCATTTAAAGTACCGGAGTTTTATAGAAGCCCGATCATCAGCAAAATAAAACAGTACCGGAAAATACAGGATCCGCGTAAGAGAGACAACTCTCCTACTCTTCTCGATTTTGGACCGGTACAATACCTGATAGCCAGGCATTTTGGATTTTGTTACGGTGTTGAAAACGCCATTGAAATCTCTTTCAGAGCATTGGAAGAAAATCCGGGCAAACGTATTTTTCTATTAAGTCAGATGATTCATAATCCGGACGTAAATAAAGACCTCGTTGAAAGAGGAGTGCAATTTTTACAGGATACAAATGGCAATCAGTTAATTTCTTTTGATACCTTGACCCCGGATGATATTGTAATCATTCCTGCTTTTGGCGCGCCATTGAATATTTTGGAACTGTTGGAATCAAAACACATCAAAACGGAAGCTTACAATACCACTTGCCCTTTTGTAGAACGTGTCTGGAAAAAATCAGAACTAATCGGCAAAGATCATTACACGATTATTATTCATGGGAAACATAACCACGAAGAAACAAAAGCTACCTTTTCAAGAAGTGATAAACACAACAAAGCCATTATTGTGAGGGATCTGGAAGAATCCAAATTACTGGCTGAATACATCTCAGGAAATAAACCCAAAGAACAATTTGAAATCGATTTTAAAGACCGGTATTCAAAAAATCTGAATATTGAAACGGATTTGCAACGCATTGGTGTGATCAATCAAACCACGATGCTTGCCAGCGAGACACAGGAAATTGCGGACTATTTTAAACAGGTAATGATAAACAAATACGGTCCGGAAAATATTGCGGATCATTTTGCCGATACACGTGACACACTGTGCTATGCAACCAATGAAAATCAGGATGCAACCTATGGACTTTTAGAAGCAGAAGCGGACCTTGCTATCGTCATGGGTGGGTATAACAGCAGTAACACGTCACACCTCGTGGAATTGTGTGAGCGTAAATTTCATACCTATTTTATTAACTCTGAAAAAGAAATTATTGATAAGGACACTATCCATCATTTTGACTACCCTAATAAAAAACATTTAACCAGCACACATTTTTTACCCGACAAAAAGCCGGTGCGCATTATTTTAACGAGTGGCGCATCATGCCCCGATTCAGTTATAGAAGGTGTAATTCATAAAATAAACAGTTTTTATACCGGCACAACCTCAGTAGAAGAAGCGATTAAACATTTATCCAATTAAACCATGCACTTAAATTTAACCAAACCACTCGCTTTCTTTGATCTCGAAACAACAGGCGTAAACGTTGCCAGCGACCGCATCGTGGAAATTTCTATTGTGCGTGTCAATATTGATAACACCACTGAAATTTTAACCAGGAAAGTAAATCCAACTATTCCCATTCCAGAAATTACTTCTAAGATCCACGGTATTTATGATAAGGACGTCATAGATTGCCCGACCTTTAAAGAGCTGGCGCCAACCCTGTCAAGGTTCTTAACCAACTGCGATTTAGCAGGATTTAATTCTAATAAATTTGACGTGCCGGTACTGGCCGAAGAATTTTTAAGAGCTGATATTGATTTTGATTTAAGAAACAGGAAATTAATTGATGTTCAAAATATCTTTCACATCATGGAGCCCCGCAACTTAAGCGCGGCTTATAAATTTTATTGTGAAAAACCTTTGATCAATGCCCATTCCGCGGAGGCAGATACACTCGCTACGTTCGAAATTTTCAAAGCCCAGTTAAGCAAATACGAGAATACAGAAATGGAAGATGAGAAAGGAAATACATTCAATCCCGTAAAGAATGATATGAATGTATTAAGCAGCCTAACAACACGTACAAGGAACGCTGATTTAGCAGGAAGAATTGTATTTAACGATAAAGATGTGGAAGTTTTTAATTTTGGGAAACATAAAGATAAACCTGTAAGGGAAGTTTTTGAAAAGGAACCTTCGTATTACAACTGGATCATGAACGGAGATTTCCCTTTATACACTAAAAAAATTGTTACTCAGATTCGTTTGAGAATGAAGACAAGCTAATATCAAAATCAAATGCACGCACTGGAACCTTTTTATAACTGGCAACATTTATACATCGCTTCGGAAGATGAGGATTCGCCTTTCTATGGTGCGGAGTACAGTGAGTTCACCTTTACCAATACTGTTTACAATTACTACATCCATCCGCAGTGGGATGATATGGGAAGCGAAACCCTGTACCTCAAAATATTGTTTGTAGATTATGAGGAAAACTACGCGATCATTGAACTAATTGGTGAATGGAACGATGCCATCAATAACGACATCATGCTATTAAAACGGGACATTATTGATGACCTGGCTTTTCACGGGATCAATAAATACATCCTGATTGGTGAAAACGTTTTAAATTTCCATCACTCCGATGATTCTTATTACGAGGAATGGTTTGAAGATGTTCAACCCGACGGATGGATCGTTTTCCTTAACTTTCAGGATCATGTACTAAAAGAGTTTAAAAAGGCAAACCTGGATTATTATTTCAATACAGGTGGGGAATTAAATGATTTTGAATGGCGAAAATTTTCACCGGGCCAGGTTTTTGGAAATATTTCCAAAATCATTGCGAGGCGCTTGAATTAACAGATATCTGCCGGGAGATCCAGAATCGATCCTTTCGATTACGTTCTGTGTAACCGAAACAACTTTTCCGGAATAAAATATTCCTTCAATTATAACATTTGTTAATACTTAAATGGAGTGTTAAATCCCCCAATCTCTTATCTTTGATACTCTTAAAAAAATTGAATTTTGGCCGCTGAAAAAGATATAACCACCCTGGATCCTAAAGAATTTATCATCATCAAAGGAGCACGCATGCATAACCTGAAAGGCATTGATGTGGCGCTTCCCAGGAATAAATTTATTGTCATTACCGGGCTTTCAGGTTCGGGTAAATCCTCTTTAGCATTCGACACCTTGTATGCGGAAGGCCAGAGACGTTATGTAGAAAGCCTTTCAGCTTATGCCCGTCAGTTTTTAGGTAGACTGGAAAAACCAAAAGTAGATTACATCAAGGGAATTTCTCCGGCAATTGCCATTGAGCAAAAAGTAATTTCGAGAAACCCGCGAAGTACCGTTGGTACCATTACCGAAATTTACGATTACCTGAAATTATTATATGCACGGGTTGGAAAAACCTACAGCCCGGTTTCCGGCAAACAGGTGAAACGGGATTCGATATCCGATGTCGTTGATTTTGTGAATACGCTTTCCAATGAAACAAAATGCCTGGTATTGTCTAAACTCATTGTTCCTAAAGACAGGGATTTAAAAAAACATCTGGAGTTATTGAATCAACAAGGATTTGCAAGGATCCTCGTAAATGACCAGATCGTTAAGATCACTGAATTTGATGCTAAAAAATCGAAAAAAACCGATGTCATTTATTTGCTGATTGACCGGATCGTAGTGGACATCACAGATGAAGATTTTCAGAACCGCGTTGCTGACAGTGTTCAGACAGCGTTTTTTGAAGGTGACGGCGAATGTGATCTCTTTATTGAGAAAGAAGACAAATCCTATTATCCGCATCATTTTTCCAACAGGTTTGAAGCAGACGGAATTTCATTTGAAGAACCAAACATGAATTTCTTCAGTTTCAATAACCCGATTGGTGCCTGTAAAACCTGCGAAGGTTTTGGAAGCATTATCGGTATTGATCCGGATCTGGTAATTCCCAATAAAAGTATTTCCGTATATGATAGTGCTGTTGCTTGCTGGAACGGTGAAACCATGTCTTACTACAAAAATCAATTAGTAAAAAACGCACATAAATTCGATTTTCCTGTTCACAAGCCAATTGTGCAATTAACGAAAGCACAGTACGATTTGTTATGGAAAGGCAATGAGTATTTTGAAGGTATTAACGCCTTCTTTAAAATGCTGGAAAAAGAAAGCTATAAAATCCAATACCGTGTGATGTTAGCAAGATATCGCGGAAAAACTACTTGCCCGGATTGCCAGGGCACACGTCTCCGTAAAGATGCGAATTATGTGAAGGTTGGTGAAAAAGGCATTTCCGAATTAGTATTAATGCCGGTTTCAGATATTCGTGATTTCTTCAAAAAATTGAAATTGAACGAACATGATACGTCTATTGCAAAACGTTTGCTATTGGAAATCAATAGCCGTTTACAGTTTTTACTGGACGTTGGTTTGGGATATTTAAGCTTAAATCGTGTAGCGAATACCTTAAGCGGTGGCGAGAGTCAACGTATCAACCTGGCAACGTCCTTAGGAAGCAGTTTGGTTGGTAGTTTGTATATTTTAGATGAACCCAGTATTGGCTTGCATTCAAGAGATACTGAAAAACTGGTTGGCGTTTTAAAATCTTTAAAAGCGCAGGGCAACACGGTCATCGTGGTTGAACATGATGAGGAAATTATGAATGCCGCGGATCAGTTAATTGACATCGGACCTGAGGCAGGAACCAACGGCGGAGAACTAGTTTTCCAGGGAAATCACCAGGAATTATTAAAAGATTCAAAAAGCTTTACCGCAAAGTATCTTACTAATAAATTACGCATAGAAGTGCCTAAAAACCGCCGCAAATGGAAAGAATTTATTGAGGTAAAAGACGCGACGGAAAATAATTTAAAGAATATTACGGTTCGATTTCCACTGAACACATTGTGTTGTGTAACCGGCGTGAGCGGTTCAGGAAAATCGACACTTGTTAAAAAAGTGCTTTATCCTAATGTACGCAAACATCTGGAAGGTTATTTTGCCAATGCCAAAAGCGATAAAATTTCAGGAAGCCTGAAACAAATTCAACATGTGGAATTCATTGATCAAAACCCGATCGGAAAATCCTCAAGGAGTAATCCTGTAACCTACACCAAAGCTTATGATGAGATCAGGAATTTATTTGCTGATCAATCCTTAGCTAAAGTTCGTAATTACAAGCCGTCTCATTTTTCATTTAATGTAGACGGTGGAAGATGCGAAGTATGTGAAGGTGAAGGAACGATTACGGTTGAAATGCAGTTCATGGCTGATATTTCATTGCCGTGTGAAGCCTGTAACAGCAAACGGTTTAAGGCAGAAACCCTCGAGATTCTGTACAAGGGAAAATCCATTTCTGATGTTTTGGAAATGACCATCGATGATGCAGTTATTTATTTCAGCCAGGATGAAACAGACCGGGCGTGTAAACGCATCATCGAGCGCTTAAAACCTTTACAGGAAGTTGGTTTAGGCTATGTACAGTTAGGACAATCTTCCAGCACATTAAGTGGTGGTGAGGCACAGCGCATTAAACTGGCAACCTTTTTAATAGGGGGAAGTTCTACCACCCAAACGCTTTTTATTTTTGACGAACCAACAACAGGACTTCATTTTCATGATGTCGCTAAACTATTAAAATCTTTTAATGCCTTAATTGACAAAGGACATTCCATAATCGTTATTGAACATAACCTGGATGTTATTAAATGTGCCGATTGGATTATTGATATTGGTCCGGAAGGTGGCGAAGAAGGCGGTACTGTGGTTGCAGAAGGGACGCCGGAAGAAGTGTCAAAAAGCAAATTGAGCTATACGGCGAAATATTTGAAGGAAAAGATATAAAAAAGGACTAATTATGTTAAAATGAATACTATTATGATTTTTTATAGTATGATTTTTGTAACTCTACCTTTATTTGAAATACCTTTGTAATAATTGAATTTTTATCCCCGCCCCACCCCATGAAACAATATGTATTAATCACCCTGTCCTTTCTTTTTGCAATTTTTAATTCATACGCTCAGGTTGGATTAAATGATCCGGGTTTTGATCCGGGATCAGGAGCCAGTTCAGGTATCATATCTGTCGCAGTTCAAAGTGATAGTAAAATTTTAGCTGCCGGAACATTTTCCACGTTTAACGGCGTTTTAAAAAACAGACTCGCACGGTTAAATTCAGACGGTTCAATCGATCCGGCTTTTTCGTCAACTGTTGCAGCCAATAATTCTATCTACCAGGTAGGTGAATTATCTTCCGGAAAACTTTTAGCATGTGGACAATTTACCACTTACGGTGGAGTGGCGGCTAACAGAGTTGCCAGAATAAATGCTGACGGAAGCAGGGATGCCGGTTTTAATTCCAGTGTGGGCGCAAATAATTTTGTTTATTCTTTCGCAGAACAACCTGATGGAAAAATAATTATCGGAGGTGGCTTTAATTTATATGGGGGCTCAGCCCGTGGACGTGTGGCCAGAGTTAACGCCAATGGTTCTGTTGATCCAACGTTTACTACTAATACTGGAGCAAATAATAACATTAACGCGGTCGCGCTCCAACCTGATGGCAAGATTTTAATCGGCGGTATTTTCACAACATACAATGGTATTTCAAATGTCCGAATAGCACGGCTAAATTCAAATGGATCGTTGGATGCGGGTTTTATAACCGGAACCGGTATTGCAGGAACAGGTGCAACGGTTTATTCAATTATTGTTCAACCTGACGGAAAGATTTTAGTTGGAGGAATTTTTACATCTTACAAAGGCGTTGCTAAAAATAATTTAATTCGATTAAATTCAGATGGAACTCTTGACGCTACATTTAATACAGGTAGCGGCCCAATGGGTGGCTATGTAAAAAATATGATTCTTCAGCCCGATGGTAAAATAATTGCAGTTGGTTCTTTTTCATCTTATAACGGAATTTCAAAATCGAGAATTGTCAGAATAAATTCAGACGGAACACTTGATGCTACTTTTGGAGGAACGGGAGGTAATGGTACTATTTCTGCCGTTGCGTTACAACCAAATGGTGATTTCATCATTGGTGGTAATTTCAGTACCTATTCCGGTGATTCAAGATTAACTATTGCAAGAGCATTTGGCACTTGCTCTTCCGTCACGGCATCTCTTACAGGACAAACAAATAATATGTGCGGTAACGGTTCAGCCGGTTCGGCTTCCGTAACAGCGGCTGGAGGCGCATCGTTTTCATATACATGGTTACCATCCGGCGGAAACACAGATATTGCTACCGGTTTATCTGCCGGCTCTTATACATGTCTTATTTCCAATGAATGTTTAAATACAGCCACTGTTAATGTAACGATAGCGGAACCTGCTGCCATTTCTTTAACTACCGGAATCAGTTCTACTGTTTGTGCGGGAACCAGTGCAACACTTAGTGCTACAGCGTCGGGAGGAACCGGATCTCTTAATTACACCTGGGAGCCGGGAAGTTTAGCCGGTGCAAATCAAACAGTTTCGCCATCTATTAGTACCGTTTACACAGTAACCGCAACAGATGATAATGGCTGCGTATTATCCGGGACACAAAACATTGACGTAAACGCATCTCCAATAATTAGTATCACAGGAGGTACTTCCACAGCTTGTTCAGGAAGTACTGTAACATTAATAGCAAACGGGGGCACGTCCTATATTTGGAGTACAGGTGATAACACCCCTTCGATTTCAGTAAGCCCAACCGTTTCAACGACCTACTCTGTAACAAATACCGAAGCGAATGGATGTTCGAGGACAGCTTCGAGAACCGTAACGGTTGCCGGAACCTGTGCCACGTCAACTCTTCCATGCGGCATCACTATTTCCAATTTAAATTCTACTTCAAGTGCAGCAAATGTAACGGGAGCAATCAGCTATCGTTTTAAAATTTATGACAACACAACTAATGCTTTACTTGGAACAAGGGTACAGACTAGTCGTACCTTTACATTTAATACCATGAGTAATATTTTATTTTATGGAAGCACCTATAAATGGACAGTGGCGGTTGATAAAGGAACAGGTTTTGGCCCGGAAAGCAACAGTTCATGTACTGTAACTTTCGCAGAACCTAAAACAACAGTTCCCTGTGGTGTGAGCTATTCAAACTTAAGCGCTTACACAGCCTGCCAGTTTATATCTGCTGCTAAAAATTACAGGTTCTCTTTTTATAACAATACAACGAATGCTTTAGTAGCGGTAAAAACCCAGACATCAAATTATATTTATTTTAATACCGTTCCAGGATTGGCATATGGTAACACTTATAAATGGACAGTTGAAATTGAATACGACAATGGAACTACTTTGTTATACGGTCCGGCAAGTTCAACCGCTTGTACCATCACTTTTAACCCTCCAAAAACTACTGTGCCGTGTGGAGTAACCTATGCCAAAACAGCCTACACGTCAGTTCCATTTGTTTCCGGAGCAACAGGGTTCCGCTATAATTTTTATGATGCGGCAACAAGTGCTTTGATAACCTCAACGATAAATACCAATCAGTATATTTATTTTAATCAGATACCAGGCTTAATTTTTAACAAAGCATATGTATGGACAGTTGAAGTCCGTTATAATAATGGAAGCGGAAATGTTTTTGGTCCGGCTAGCACCAATACCTGCACAATGAATTATGGTACTCCTGCGGCAATCGTTATAAACAATAATGACTTGAATGATGCAAATATGCGCCAGGCTAAGGAAGAGTCTTCTATTTCAACTGATCCTGTTTGGATAAATGTGTATCCAAATCCGGCTAAGGATAAAGTGTACGTTGAGTCTGCAGAATCTGTTACTTCATTAAAAATTTATAATGTATCCGGAGAAATGGTACTCGACCAGGCTTCGAATAACCAGGAAATAAATTTAAGTGATTTTAAAGCGGGAATTTATTTCATCTATGTTCAGACTGAAAATGAATTGAAACACTTCCAGATCATAAAAGAGTAATTATACTTCCGGCTCCTTAATGAATGCCCTGTTGGATAACTAACAGGGCATTTTTATTAAAAACCTATTAACAACTCTTTCCAATTCTTTAAATAATTCGCACCTTTGGTTTTTAGAAAAACCTTTCTAAAAACTATGCAATTAAAATATAAAACCAAGCCGAAAGCCATCTTGTTATTAGAAGACGGTAAAGTATTTGAAGGAAAAGCAGCCGGCAAAATTGGTACCACTACCGGGGAAATCTGTTTCAATACAGGTATGACCGGATATCAGGAAATTTTCACGGATCCATCTTATTATGGACAAATTGTGGTAATGAATAATGTGCATGTAGGTAATTACGGGATCGAAGCAAGTGAAATTGAAAGTGACAGCATTAAAATTTCGGGTATGATCTGTAAAAAATTTAATGATGGTTTTTCTCGAAAACGAGCGCAGCAATCCCTGGAAGATTATTTTTTAAACGATGGCGTTGTTGCTATCAGCGACGTTGATACAAGGGCAATTGTGCGCTATATCAGAGATAAAGGCGCAATGAATTGCATCATCTCCTCTGAAAATATGGATATTGATTCTTTAAAAGCGCAATTGGCCAAAGTACCAAAAATGGAAGGTTTGGAATTGTCGTCAAAAGTATCTACCACAAAAACTTACGAATTTGGAGATTCTACGTCATCTTACAAAGTAGCTGTCCTTGATTATGGCGTAAAGAAAAATATCCTCCGTTGCTTAACAGAAAGAGGATGTTTTTTAAAGGTTTTTCCGATGAAAACTTCAAAGGAAGATATCCTGGCTTTTAATCCTGATGGAATCATGCTGGCCAATGGCCCCGGTGATCCTGGAGTGATGAAAGATGAAATAGCCATTGTAAAAAGTTTGGTTGAAACAGGTATCCCCATTTTCGGGATATGTCTTGGCCATCAGTTATTGGCTGAATCCCAGGGTATCTCCACCTATAAATTGCATGCCGGCCATCGCGGTATTAATCACCCGGTGAAAAATATCATTACCGGGAAATGCGAAATCACTTCACAAAATCACGGTTTTACGATCAATGTAGATGATATTGCCAAAAATCCGGAGATTGAAATAACGCATGTAAACCTCAACGATGAAACGATTGAAGGTATCCGGATCAAAAATAAGCCTGTATTTTCGGTACAATATCACCCCGAGTCATGCCCCGGACCTTTAGACTCCCGTTATTTGTTTGATGATTTTGTGACAAATATTAAAACAGTCAAAAATAAAAAACCTGCGATCGCTTAAGTTATGAAGCAGTTTAAATTTTATTTTTTAGAATTGTTATAGCATGTTTTTAGCCGAAACGAGGCAATTTTCGCGGTCGAAATCGGGCATATTCAACGAAAAAATTAACGAAGTTGCAGGCAAAAAGATGCATAACAAACTATTTAAATAAATTTTAAACAGCTTCTAACGTTTCTTCACCTTTATATCCTGATTTTTAGGGCTTTTTTGTTACCTTTGCGGCAATATGCCAAATTTAGTAGCCATCGTCGGTCGCCCCAATGTAGGAAAATCGACCCTTTTTAACAGATTAACCGAATCCCGTGAAGCCATTGTTGATGATGAGCCGGGAGTAACCCGTGACAGACATTATGGTAAATCAAACTGGAACGGTATTGAATTTTCTGTAGTTGATACCGGTGGGTATATCAAAGGAAGCGATGATATATTCGAAGAGGAAATCAGAAAACAGGTTCAGATTGCTGTTGACGAGAGCACTACTATTTTATTCATGGTGGACGTGACAGATGGCGTTACTCAATTTGATAAAGATGTAGCAAACATTGTCAGAAGAAGTAAAAAACCGGTTTTATTAGTCGTTAACAAAGTAGATAACAGCGAGCGAAATTCATATGCCGCGGAATTTTATAGCTTAGGCCTTGGTGATCCATTTTGTGTGTCTTCTAATAGCGGAATGGGAACGGGAGATCTGTTGGATGCATTGGTCAAAACATTTCCTGAAGACTCAGGTGCGATTGAAGGCAGTCATTTACCAAAAATTGCCATTGTGGGTCGTCCTAATGTTGGAAAATCTTCTTTAACAAATGCCCTGTTGGGTGAAGATCGCAATATCGTAACGGCCATAGCCGGAACAACTAGAGATACTATTCATACCCGCTATAATAAATTCGGACACGATTTCTTATTGATTGACACTGCCGGTATGCGTAAAAAGGCAAAGGTGCATGAAGATATTGAGTTTTATAGCGTTATGCGTACGATTAATGCTATTGAAACATCTGATGTTTGTGTATTGATGCTGGATGCAACACAGGGTATTGAATCCCAGGATCTGAATATCATTCACCTCATCGTCAAAAATCATAAAGGAATTGTGATTGTTGTCAATAAGTGGGATTTGGTTGAAGAAAAAAATACAATGACCACTAAACATTTCGAAGAGCAGATCAGAATCAGTATGATGCCGTTTAAGGATGTACCAATTATTTTTACTTCTGTCACTGAGAAACAGCGTATCATGAAGGTGATTGAAACTTCTATGGAAGTTTTTCAAAACAAATCAACCAAGATTCCAACTAGCAAACTGAACGAATATTTCTTACCATTAATTGAGAACTTCCCCCCTCCTGCAGTGAAAGGAAAAATTGTGAAGATCAAATATGTTACTCAAATTAAAGACACTTGCGCTTTTGTGTTCTTCTGTAATTCGCCTCAGTATCTGACCGATGCTTACAAACGCTTTTTAGAGAATAAATTCCGGGAGAGCTTTAATTTTACGGGTGTACCTTTGTCGTTTTATTTCAGAGCGAAGAGCTAATCACCCTCATACTGTCAATCATCGATGAGATTCATTATTCTTTGTATTTGCTTAATTTGTTCCATGACAAATCTATGCGTGTCACAGGAATTAAAAGGTATTGTAAAAGATAAAAATCAAAAAGGTATTCCTTATGTTAACATAGGCATTCCGGCAAAAGCTTTCGGGATTATTACTGATGAAAACGGGGCATTTAATTTGAAAGTCACTTCCGAAAAAGATTCAGATACTTTGCAGATAACATCTATCGGTTATTATCCGACTGTTTTGAGCATTGCCGATCTTAAAAAATTATGTGAACAAAATACACCGGTCATTTTAACCGAAGCAGTGTACGAATTAAGCACCACGACTGTCAGGCCGGATGAATACGAAACAAAAATATTAGGGACACAAAGTGTGGCCGACCTGGAGTGTGTCAATCTCAGTGCTTTAAAACAAAAAGATTCAGCTTCCGTGCGACGCTACAAAGAGAAAGGAATCAGTGAAAAATCAGCGGGTATTGAAATAGGAAATAAAATCTCTATTAAAAAAGGTCAGCAGACTTTCATTGATAAAATTCAGTTTAAAGCTTGCCTCGGCCCAAATGACACAGCTGTTTTCCGGATCAATATTTATTCGGAAGGAAAAACAGTGAAAAGAGTTTTGACTCCGCTTGGTATGGTAAAGGTGATCAACTCTAACAACGAATTAAAAGAACCAATCCTCATTCGTTCCATCGGCAAAACCGAAGTGCATGAGATTGATGTATCCAGGCAAAATATCCAGGTAACAGATGATTTCATTATTGCGTTAGAGTGTATTTATGCTTCTAATTCACAAATGAACATCGGGGCAAAACCTGCTGTGTTTGGTTCAACAGATCTTCTGATAAGGGAAAGCATCATGGATGAGTGGATCAAAGTACCGCTGGTAAATATGACTTTTATTGCGGCTACGGTTACTTATAAAAAGAAGAGTAAAAAATAAATTTTTATACTTTTGGTTTTGTAGATGAATGGTCCGCTTTATCTCCAAAAAATCTGAAACATTACGATTTCTGCAACCTCAAAAAAACAAGGCTTTATCTACTCAAAACACTTCTCTACCGAATTAAACATTGATAATGTAAGATTCTAAATAACTTGCAACCGCATAAGTATTGGCTTTTTAATACGTCCTCTTTCTCCGAAATTTTCTCATTTCAAAAAAAAGAAATTCAGTACTCTCCGAACATGTTCTAACTTATTTAAAAAAATCTCCAAATCACCATATACATTTCTTAAATATGAGCAAGCCATTGACCAATAATAACCAGATCAATGATCCAAATATTGCTATTGTCAATGCCTATACATTAATTGCAGTTCTTTATTGCATTACGTTTTTTCTTCTGTTTTACTTTGTGATCGGTGGCATTTTTTTGCAAGCTGTACATCTTGCCGGCTTGATCAGTTTTTTAGTCAACTATGCTGTTTTAAAAAAAACAGACAATTTTAAGAGAGCGACCAACATTAGTCTTGCTACCGGCACCTGTATTGTTATATCGCTATTTGCAACAGGCGGATGGGAGAAGACCGGTATTATATGGGCCTTCACCTATCTTCCCTTTGCTCTGTTTCTTTCAAAAGGAAAACAAGGAGTGTTCTGGATGCTGGCACTTCTTTCAGGTTTCGTCGTTGTAGTGATACTTCAGGCATTTAAACTCATCCCTTCACCCTATCCATTCATTACACTCGCGAATTTTTTTGGGGCTATGATTCTATTCAATATTCTATTTTTTCTCTTCCTTAAAGCGGCGAATTTAACAGAAGTTCAGCTTAAGGAAAGTGAAGAAAGATTTCGTAAAGTGTTTCAATTGAGTCCTTCCGGCATCTGCTTATTTAGTGCCGAAAATTTTCAAATCATAGATATCAATAAGACCTATTTAAAAATGATAGGCTATCAGTACGAGGACATCATTGGCAAATCTGCCCTCGAGATTGGCTACATGACTTATGATGATCACGAAATTATAAAAGATACGTTTATAAAACATGGTACCCTCGATAACTATGAATTTACTTTTACTAAAAAAACCGGAGAAAAAGGGACTGCCATCTTTTCATTAGACCCTATTGTTATAAATGGAAAACCCTGCATGATCTCCGTCGTATATGATATTTCAAAACGATTGGAGGCGGAGGAACAAAAAAGTAAGTTATTGCTTGATCTTGAAAAGGTAAATTCAGAGTTAGAATCTTTCAGCTATTCAGTGTCTCATGATCTAAGAGCACCCCTACGAACCATTAGCGGATATACTTATATCCTGGAAAAAAATCATGGAGATAATATCAATGATGATGGAAAGAGCTTAATGCTCCTGATTAAAAAAGAAACCTTAAGAATGGGACAACTGATAGACGACTTGCTATCGTTTTCGCGTCTGGGTAAAGGCGAAATACAAAAAACACCGATTGAAATCAAAGACCTTGTCGATTCAGTGCTTCTTGATTTTTCAGACACGGGCCTCAGCAATAAAAAGATTGAAAATGGTTCCAGAAAAATAGTTATTCATGACTTACTGCCAGGATTTGGTGACAGTGCATTGTTAAGACAGGTATTTGTTAACCTTATTTCAAACGCCATAAAATTTTCAAGAAAGAAAGATCATCCGGTTATTGAAATCGGCTCTTTCAGTGAAGATTCAGAAAATGTTTATTATGTAAAAGATAATGGCGTTGGTTTTAACATGCTTTACTATGATAAATTATTTAAAGTATTTCAAAGACTTCATGGCCAGGAAGAATTTGAGGGAACCGGTATCGGATTAGCGATCATCAGTAAAATTATTTCCCGGCACGGTGGAAGAGTTTGGGCAGAAGGGAAAGTCGATGGAGGTGCCGCTTTTTATTTTTCCTTACCAAAACCATAGGCTAATACACTGAAACAAAAAAGCCCGGGTTTTCCCGGGCTTTTTTAATAAAATATTTCAATAGTTATTTTCCGCCCTGCATTGCTTTCAATTCGTCCATGGTCATTATCTTATAACCTTCAGTCGATAAGTTAAATTTAGAATCATCAACCGGATCGGTAGAAACGGCCTTTGCAATCATTGTAAACTTCATACCTCCCTGTGCATTCGAAAACTCAAAAGGCAAACCTTTGAAGCCTTTCATAAATCCTTGTCCACGACCTTTTCCTTCTTTATTCGGATTTTCAAATTTATCGCTATACCATACTTCCATTTTCTCTTCCTTTTTATCTTTTCCTACCATAGTGATGATTGCTTTTTTGCATTCATAACCTGCAACGGTTTTTGTTTCATTGGTATATTCAATTTTAGGATCAGCGGGCTTGTCTTTAACTTTAGCAGCTTCTTTTTCCATTTCCTCTTTGGTTTGCTTTATGGCAATTTTATTCCCCATTTGCTCCATGAGCATGGTCATTCCTTTTTCATCAATGCTGGTTTGACTACTAAACATCATTGACGACATTTCAGATAAAGCCTTTTCATTTTTAAAAGTTGTTTTCAACTCCATGTCTCCCATCATGGCGGCCTGCTCAGGTGGTAAGCCCTCCATTTTCATATCATAAGTAATGGAACCTTCTTTAATCTGTGCATTTAAGGATAACGCTGATAATGCAACAACAGCCAGGGTAGAAAATAATTTTTTCATTTTTTGTTTTATTTTTTAAAATTCGGATTTTGACTTTTCAATTGATATGCCAATTTACAATTTTTGTAGATTTGGAATGTGAAAATATGGTAAATGGTAAATTTTATTGATGAGAAGAAACTATTGATGCGTTGGGAAAGAATTATTTCTGAATGTCTTCAAATAATTTTTCCATTTCCTCACGGTTTACTATTTTGTAAAAAGCAGGGACTTCAAAAATATCATCTTTAATTTCATCTTTTTTTACGCAGGTGGCCGTGAAACACATTTCTAAACCCAATTTTTTTAAGCGGTATTGCATTAGCATTCCCTTAATTTGCTTATACGGGCCCATGTTATTAATACTGTCTAAGCCCAGCTCATCCGTATAATAAACATCAAATGTATTCGTTGGATCTGCTACAAAACTGGCCTTCACTTTTTTGCAGGTATAGCCGGCAATTTTTTTTGTTTGTTTTGTTTCCTCTAATTTTAACTCATAATTTTTATTTTCCTGGGCCAGATCACCCTCAGTTTGAATACAGGCGTTCTTTATATCCATAAACTTCACCATCTGGGTCAGAGTTTTTTTACCCGGATCACTAATGAAGATCGTATTAAAAATGCCCATGGTACTCATTTCAACCTGGAGTCGGTTATCCTTGAATCTTACCGTCGCCGACCCGGGAGCAAGACCTGCCATCGGGTGACTTTGATCCACTACTTCAGCATTGTATTCAATGGTTCCTTCGCTAAGAGAATTCTCCGTTTTTTTCGAACCACCGCATGATGATACGATCCAAAGAGACACAAAAGAGAAAAATAAAAGTATTCGTTTAATTGCCACCAAAAGGATAAGTTATAGAAATCGAAAGGTAAGCATTTGATTTAATCCGACAAACTTAATATCCTAAAATTTTCAACATGGATTTATAGCTCTGTTCCTTCGCAAAAAGCTTGGTCGTTAATTTACCTTCCTCGTCCTTATCAATTAATACATGCTTAGGTGCAGGAACTAAACAATGCTGGGTGCCACCATATCCACTGAGAGCTTCCTGGTAGGCCCCGGTATGAAAAAAGCCAACATATAATGGTTGCTTATCTGTTTTGGAGACTTTAGGTAGAAACACCTGGTTTGTATGAGCCTCACTATTATAATAGTCCATGCTATCACAGGTTAAACCGCCAAGATTTACAGGAACATATTGCTTATCCCAATTATTTACAGCCAGTAAAATAAAACGCTGGTTGATTCCCCATGTATCCGGTAACGTGGTAATAAATGAACTATCAATCATGTACCATTGTTCCCGGTCATTTTGTTGCTTCTGATCGATGATAGAATAAAGAGTGGCTCCGCTTTCTGCCACTGTAAATGAACCAAATTCCGTAAAAATATGCGGTTCTTCTATTTCATGCTGGCGGCAAAACGTTTTAATCTGCGAAACGATCTCTTCCACCATGTATTCATAGTTATAATCAAAACTCAGAGAAGTTCGGATAGGCATTCCTCCTCCAATATTTAACGAATCCAGGGCAGGACAGATTTTTTTAAGTTCTTTATAGATGTTTAAGCACTTGTTTAACTCGGTCCAGTAATAAATAGTATCCTTAATCCCGTTATTGATGAAAAAGTGAAGCAGCTTCAATTCAAATTTTGGATTATTTTGAATCTTTTCTTTATAAAGGCTAATGATATCAGTGTATCGAACACCCAGGCGGGAAGAATAAAAGGCGAATGAAGGCTCTTCTTCAGTGCTGATCCTGATTCCAAGTTGACATTTTGGAACTTTTACATTCTTTTTATAATGCTCAAACTCATCCAGATGGTCTAACACCGGGATTACATTGTACCCGTCATTTAGCAGATCCGAGATATACTGTTTATAATTAGTCTTTTTATAACCATTACATATAATAAAGGTATCCTTGCTGATTTTCTTCTTTTTGATTTGTTCCCTTATGATTTGGATATCATAGGCAGAGGACGTCTCAATATGTACCTCATTCTTCAATACCTCGTCTAAAACAAAACTGAAATGGGAACTTTTGGTGCAATAGCAATACACGTATTTGCCTTTATAATCGGCTTTTGCCATTGCCACATTGAACATCCGTTTTGCCTTTTGTATCTGTGAAGTAATTTTTGGTAAATAAGTGATTTTCAAAGGAGTACCATACTGTTTAATGATATCCATTAAAGGGATATCATTAAAATACAATTCATCGTCAATAACCTCAAATGATTCCTGCGGGAAGTCAAAGGTTTGCTCAATCAGATTCTGATACTTATTTTCCATAGCTGCAAATGTAACGTACTTACATTATACTTCAAAACCACAAAGTAACTTAATTGGATATTTATAATAATTTCATATTACCTCATTCGGGTAATTTATATAGTTTTAGTTTTTTGTTGCATTTATTGAAAACACATGAAGAAATTTAAAACTTTAATAGTATTTTTGCCCATGATTCAACGTAAACAAACCCTTTTTCTCTTAGCAGTAGCGATAATTGCGATCATCCTTTTCTTTTTACCTTTTCAGAAACTGACCACTCCTGAAAATTCCTGGCCTATTTGTTTAATGTCGGGATGCAGTGCCGGTAAAATAACTTCGAATATTTATTTTCCAATGGTTTTAAATATTATCGTACTTATATTAAGTATCGCGACCATCTTTTTATACAAAAACCGGGTGTTTCAATTTAAATTATCGAATCTTCTTGTATTATTTAATTTGATGATACTCGGTCTTTTCTTTCTTCTCGACTTTACAATTATTGAACAAGGATCGTCTATAACCTACCAGGCAGGTGCTTTTATTCCGGTAATCAGTATCATTTTTGCGTATCTGGCCTCTCATTTTATTAAAAAAGATGAGCAAATGGTGCGAAACGCCGACCGGATTAGATAAAAAGTAAGATTTTGGAAGCTAGAAGTCTGAAGTTTAAAGTGGATTTTCCATTTCTTAAATGCTAATTCTTAAATCTCAATTTTATGTTGTTGATAATTAGATGTTTTTTTAAACATTTAGGCATTTTTTGATCAAAAACGCATGATTTTAGTTAGTTTTTGTAAAAAAATGATACTTTTGTCCCCACTAACTAAAACACTAAAAAATGAAATTAACTGAAATTCAAGATTTGATTAAATTTGTTTCAAAGAGCGGGGTAAATGAAGTTGAACTGGAAACAAAAGAAATAAAAATCGTTATTAAAACCGGAAAGCAAGCTGCTCCTATGATGTACCAGGCTGCTCCGACTCAGATTACTACAGCACCTGCACAGGTCATGGCTGCACCCGTAGCCAATCCAAATCCGGTGTCAGATACAAATACTACGGCAACTACAACTCCGGCATCAAATGACTCTAAATACTTAACGATTAAGTCCCCAATGATTGGAACATTTTACCGCTCTGCAGGACCGGACAAAGCTCCTTTCGTGAATGTAGGTGACGAAATCGCGGTAGGAAAACCGGTATGTATTATTGAGGCCATGAAATTATTTAACGAAATCGAGAGTGAAGTAAAAGGGAAGATCGTTAAAGTATTAGTGGATGATGCTACACCGGTAGAATACGATCAGCCATTATTCTTAGTAGATCCTTCTTAATCAGTTTAATATTTAACGTTCAGTGTTTTCTCGTTTCCGGCTCCCAGCCTCAAACACGAAACATTAAACTTCAAACCTAAAAAAATGTTTAAAAAAATATTAATTGCCAATCGAGGCGAGATTGCCCTACGTGTTATCAGAACCTGTAAGGAAATGGGGATCAAAACTGTAGCGGTTTACTCCACTGCAGATAAAGACTCATTGCACGTTAAATTTGCCGATGAAGCGGTTTGCATTGGGCCTCCACCGAGCAAAGACAGTTACCTGAATATGGCCAGCATCATTGCTGCCGCAGAAATAACCAATGCTGATGCGATTCATCCCGGATATGGTTTCTTAAGTGAAAATGCCAAATTCTCTGAAATCTGCCGTCAGAATAAAATTAAATTTATTGGTGCCTCTCCCGAAATGATTAATCAGATGGGAGATAAAAGTAACGCCAAAACCACTATGATCAATGCTGGTGTGCCATGTGTTCCGGGGTCAGAAGGTTTACTGGAAAGCGCTGAGCAGGGAAAAGAACTTGCGAAAGGAATTAAATATCCTGTGATCATTAAAGCTACTGCCGGTGGCGGTGGTAAAGGTATGCGTATCATCTGGAAAGAAGAAGATTTTCAGGCTGCCTGGGATAGTGCTACGCATGAAGCTTCAGCAGCTTTCGGAAATGGTGCCATGTATATGGAAAAATACATTGAAGAACCTCGTCATATCGAAATCCAGATCGTTGGGGATGCTCATGGAAAGGCTTGCCATTTAAGTGAAAGGGATTGTTCGGTTCAACGTCGTCATCAAAAACTGGTAGAGGAAACGCCTTCTCCGTTTATGACCCCCGAATTACGTGAAGCGATGGGTGATGCTGCTGTTAAAGCTGCTTTATCGATTGGCTACGAAGGAGTTGGAACTGTGGAATTCCTGGTTGATAAGCACCGTAATTTCTATTTTATGGAAATGAATACGCGTATCCAGGTAGAGCATCCTATCACCGAAGAGGTAATAAATTATGATTTGATCCGTGAGCAAATATTAGTAGCGGCCGGAGTTCCTATTTCAGGTAAAAATTATTACCCTCAATTGCATGCGATTGAATGTCGTATCAACGCGGAAGATCCTTTCAAAAACTTTGCACCCTCTCCGGGAACCATTACCACCTTACATACACCTGGCGGACATGGTATTCGTGTCGACTCTCATGTATACAGTGGATACAGAATTCCGCCAAACTATGACAGTATGGTCGGTAAATTGATCACTGTTGCTCAAACCCGTGAAGAGGCCATTGCCAAAATGCATAGAGCATTAAGTGAATATGTAATCGAAGGGGTTAAAACAACCATTCCTTTTCACATTAAATTAATGCAGAACGAAGATTTTAAAGCCGGTAACTATACAACCAAGTTTATGGAAACCTGGGATTATGTTAATGCTTAATTCGCATAAAAAAACCTCCGTTCTTCAACGGAGGTTTTTTGTTTAAATACGTTTATTGAGATTTATTCCTTAATGAATTTGCTATTAATTGCACCTTGAGGCGTTTTAATGGAAACAGTATAAACTCCGGAAGCCATTCCATTGTTGAATTCAAGAGAATAGCGTCCATTTCCTTTATCTGCCAGAACAACTTCTATAATTTTACCCAGAACATCTGTGACCTGAACACTTTCCACTTTTTGATTCAATGAAAAGGAGATCTGTGTCTTGGCCGGGTTAGGAAATAAATTAAAATGATGAGGTTTAGTTGTCTCAGTAAGGCCCAAAGTTGTTCCATTCATTAAATTATGCGCGGCACACATGTTTGGAATACCCCAACCATAACTGTTATCCGGGGTTGAGGATTTTGAAGCAGTGGCTTTTAGAGCGTTTAAAATCTCCATATTGGTTTTAGTTGGATTAGCCTGCCATAAACAAGCAACCGCTCCCGCTAATATCGGCGTTGCATAAGATGTACCGTTACCGGATTGAAAACTAAACCCGGGAGCACATACGTAAGAGCCCTCCCCCATCGAACTCAGGTCCGGTTTTATCCGCCCGTCTGAAGTTGGTCCCACAGAACTGAATCCGGAATGAACACCACCTCCATTTACAGAACCAACCGTACAAATACTATCTGCATCAGCTGGCACCCCAACGTAATTCCAGGAACCACCACCCTCGTTTCCGGCAGCGTTCAGTACAAATATTCCTTTACGGGCCGCCATGGTGGCGGCAATCGATGCGATGGCTGTCCTGCCGTTTAAATCCGCATAGGTGTGATTCTGGGAAGAAATATCAAAAGTGGTATAACCTAAAGAAGTGGTGGTAATATCTGCGCCCACGCTATCGGCAAATTCTGCAGCTACCACCCAATTACATTCTTCGATGATTCTCTCAGTCGCCGCTTCTTCCGAACGTATTAACCAATATCCTGCTTTTGGCGCAGTTCCAATTAACTGTCCTGGCGTATTACCTGCCATTAACGAGAGACAATTCGCGCCATGCAGATAATCTTCGTAAACAGAAGTATTGCCCTGCACATAATCGCGGGTACCTAATAACCGACCCTCAGTCCTCATTGAATCAAACACCTGGTTGATATTTACCTGGTCGAAACCTGCATCAATCACGGCAATCACCATATTCTGACCTCTAAAACCATTATTGTGCATGCAATCGGCACCAATCTGGCTTACCTGCGTCAATGAAGGTCCGTATTTATAACCAACAACGGAATTAGTTCCCGCTGTCTTTAAAGAATTAGCGGTTGGCTTCATGGTAATATCCGGACCTGATAACTTGAACCTTCCAACGGGTGCGGTATTTAAAACACAAGTCAGGCTATTTATAGCGCTCAGCTGAACAGTATTGGTAACCACTACAATAGCTGCATTCATCCATTTAGAACGTTGAAACACCTGAGCCCCGGTTGCGTTTACCTGGTTGATGTATGTTTGGTTGACAGGTATATCCGTTAGGTCAATTGAAATATTCTGAGCCGTTCTTCTATCAACCGACCTCTGCGATAAATAAGCCGTTGGCGTTGATACCGAATAAGGTGACAGATTTTTGTCTTTAAATCTTACCCAGTATTTTGTTAAGGTTTGTGATTGAAGAGTGCCTGCAAGAGAGCAGAAAAAACAGGCAATGAAAAGCGCTTTTATTTTATTCAGTTCCATGTGTAACGTACGTTTGTTTGTATATAATTCCTTTTTCTATTCTGGTTTCAACCGGAGAGGCCCCACCATTAACAATTGTTATATGATTCGAATAAAGATCTTTGATCTCCCTGTAAACCAATCCTACGTTTTTCGCATGTTTTTCAATAAAATACTGGCGATGAATGGCATTTTTACTTTTATCGTCCTTCTGCTCCACAAATAATACATTATCAAATGTTGCCCCATTAATATTTTCCTTTTTGTCAATATATTTATACAGGTATTCCCACTCTCCCATTGTATTCTGGGCGTTTCCGTTCCACGTAGCATCTTCCCTGACAGGAAAAATAAGTTTTGTGAGACGAACATCTTCTTCTACCACTTCCAGAGTGGTTGAAGTTTTTACAAGGTTCCATACATCTTTCAGCACCCAGGGTATATTGTCATATCCAACTGTGTCATTATACTTTTTTATGTAACGCGCTAACTTTACAGCTTCCCTACCCTGGTTGTCTGTAAAATTTTCTTCGAGTTTCTCTTTGATTCGGTATTTATTATAAATAGTATCTCCTATGTCAGTATAAACCGTTGAATCCACATCATAGACAATGTATTTTCCTAAAGTTACAGGAGCATAATCATAACCCACGTCGGGCGCCTCTTCTACCTTTTTCTTACAGGCTAACACCCCAAAAAGAGTCAAAACAACAATTATATATTTAAAATTTTTGATATTTAAAATTACTAATAAATTATAGCATACACAATATAAAATAAGCTTAAATTCGTCCCAAAATTTTATATCATGGCTGACTTTTCTAAACATAAATTTGGTACCAAAGCAATACATGCAGGTGCTGATCCGGATCCTTCAACAGGTGCTATTATGACACCCATCTTCCAAACTTCTACGTATGTTCAGGAATCTCCCGGAACAAATAAAGGATATGGTTATGCCCGTGGAAAAAATCCTACCAGGGAGGCATTACAAAAGAATATTGCTGCTTTGGAAAATGGTAAACACTGTGTATGTTTCAGTAGCGGTATGGGTGCAACCGATGCTGTTATAAAAATGCTGAGACCGGGTGACGAAGTCATCACAGGTGATGATTTGTATGGCGGTTCATACCGTATGTTTACAAAGATCTATGAAAATTTCGGTATCAAATTTCATTTCATCAATCTGACTGATGCGGAAAATATTAAAAAATATATCAACGCAAATACCAAATTATTATGGGTTGAAACACCAACCAATCCAACCATGCAAATTATTGATATTGCTGCTTGTGCCACTATTGCAAAAGCAAACAACATCTTATTAGCGGTTGATAATACCTTTGCGTCTCCGTATCTACAAAACCCGTTAGCTCTCGGTGCTGATATCGTGATGCATTCTGTGACCAAATATTTAGGCGGACATAGTGACGTGGTGATGGGTGCTTTAATTACCAATGACGATAAGATACATGAACAATTATATTTCATATTAAACAGCTGTGGTGCTAATCCGGGTCCAATGGATTGCTTTTTAGTGATGCGGGGAATTAAGACACTGCATTTGCGTATGGAACGCCATTGTTTCAATGGCCGTAAGGTTGCTGAATTTTTAAAAACACATCCTAAGATTGAAAAAATCTACTGGCCGGGGTTTACAGATCATCCCAACCACGAGATCGCTAAAAAACAAATGCGCGATTTTGGCGGAATGATTTCCATCGTTTTAAAAGGCGCTTCTTTAGATGCCACTTTTAAAATTGCTTCGTCTTTTAAAGTGTTCTCGTTAGCTGAATCATTAGGTGGCGTTGAATCGTTGATCAACCATCCTGCAACTATGACCCATGCTTCGATTCCAAAACCGGAACGGGACAAAGCAGGTGTGGTAGAAAACCTATTGCGTTTAAGTGTTGGTGTGGAAGATGTGGAAGATTTGATCGAAGATCTGAAACAGGCATTGGCTTAATGAGAAAAACAGATGTTAAAAGCCCGGTAACAAAACATTACCGGGCTTTTACTTGAATTATTCTTCCACAGTTTCAGAAACTTCTGCCGGCTGATGCTGGCATTCAGGTTTTGGTTTCGGTCCCTCAGGCTTGTGACAATGTTTCTTTCCGCAAGAAGTTAAATTAATGGTACTTACTAATAATACCAATGCCATTGTGATTTTGATTTTTTTCATAATTATTATTTTTAAATATATAAACCAGAACGCCGACCGTTTCTGATTAGTATTTTAAAACCTTATAATGAGGTGAACAGTTCGAATATGAAGGTCAATGAATTGTTCTTTAGTTTAATCTGCTAAATTTGTGATGAAATAGTATATTCAAATGAGTTTTTTCACCGGCTTTTTTAAAGCCATTAGTAATTGCTTTAAAGGCTTTTCTTTACTTTTTGAAAAAGGATTGTGGCCTTGCATTTTTTATCCGTTAATTTTGTGGTTCCTGATGTGGATTGGAAGCATCTGGTTATTTTCAAATATAGCGGTACAAATTTCTGAGTACGTCAATCGCCAGTTAAACTTTAATGAAATTCCTGATACCGGCGCCTTGTTATCTTTTGCCAAACCATTCTTAACCGGCTATTTCAGTTTCATCCTGGTATGGATCTTAAAGATCTTATTTTGGTTTATTTCAGGAACTTTTGTAAAATACATCACGCTGATTCTGCTTTCTCCCCTCTTTGCTCTATTATCTGAATCGGTAGAGGAAAAATTATGTGGAACTCATTATCCTTTTCAAACGGCTCAATTCATGAAGGACATTGGAAGAGGAATTGTGATGAGCATACGAAATATGATTTTAGAATATTTTTTCATTGCCGTTTGTTTTCTTCTGACTTTGGTTTTTCCACCACTGGTTATTGTTACCGGTCCTTTTCTAATAGTCGTTTCATGGTATTTTTTAGGCTTTACCATGTTCGATTACAATTTCGAGCGCCATAAGATGGGAGTATCACAAAGTATTCACATGGCACGTAAACATAAAGGTGTGATTTGCGGAATCGGTCTTGTTTATTCCTGTTTTATGCTGCTACCTTTATTTGTTGGATTGATGTTTGGTCCTGTATTGGCTGTTGTTGGAGCCACGCTCAGTTTTTTAGAATTGAAAAACTTTGGAAATAAAAAACAAAACCACATAGAAACCTAGAAATATATTTATGAGAAAGTATGTCTGGAAACCTTATTCTTTTTACATAAAGCACTCTGTTTAATCGAAACTTAATTTAATATTTTTCCTATCTTTCCGCACGAAAATTGAATGAAACATTCTGTATCCATAGTCAACTATTATAACACCACACCCTTTTTATACGGGATCAACCATACCGATTTCAAATCACAGATAAACCTGGAACTGGATATACCAAGTGTTTGTGCTTCAAAACTCAAGAACAAACAGGTAGAAATCGGATTGGTGCCTGTGGCGGTTTTACCCGAACTGGACTCGTATCATATCATTACAGATTACTGCATTGGCGCGATTGGTAAAGTAGACAGTGTCAAACTTTTTTCTGAAAAACCTCTGAATGAATTAACTCACGTACTCTTGGATTATCAGTCTAAAACCTCGGTCACATTAGTGCAGGTGTTGAACAAACACTTTTGGAAAAAGGATATTCAATTTGTAAATGCTTCTGAAGGCTTTGAAAAACAAATCAGTGGTACAACCGGCGCCGTCATCATCGGTGACCGTACCTTTGGATTAGCTGAACATCCTTATCAATACGACCTCTCCGAAGAATGGCAGAAACACACAGGCTTACCTTTTGTATTTGCCTGTTGGGTAAGCAATATTCAATTAGAAAAATCTTTTATAGAAAAATTTAATGATGCTTTAACTTTTGGTGTTAATCATATTAAAGAAGCGGTTTTAGAAAAACCCAATAATACCAATGGATTTAACGCTTATGATTATCTAAAAAATAAGATCTCCTATCACCTGGATTCAGACAAGAAAAAAGCATTGGATAAATTTTTAGAGTTAATAGCCTCTTAACTATTTGCAAATGCAATTTTAAAATCCTATCTTAGATTTGTTCTATAAAGTTAACAGGCCCTATAACTCAATCTTAAGCATGTTATTAGAAAAAAGCATAGAAGAAGTAGATGTTATTTCCACGGAAATCTGTGAAGCATTTACCATTAAATTCAGAAGCGATGGCATCATCCATTCTCATACCACAGCTGGTATTGACTTCAATGTAGATTCATTAAAAAAATTTAGTGTAGTGATGGGGAAAATGGTTAACTACCGGAGCGTTCCATTATTAATCACCCTGGATGAATTTGCCATTCCTCCTGTTGAAACAAGAGCATTTTGGGCAACTAAAGAATCCTGCCCTTACTCTTCCGCAGATGCATATGTCACCAGTAATATGGGGCATGCTATGATCGGTAATTTTTATTTAAAATTTAATAAACCGGGGCGTCCCACTAAAATGTTCAAAACAAAAGAGCAAGCCATTAAATGGCTCAGAACATTTTTATAAAAGTGATTTAAAAACACGTATTCTTCTGTTTTATTTACAAGCGTATTCCTACGTTTTTTCTTCCATAAAATACCTATATTTAAAGGGTTATTAATTCACTATGAAGAAACAATTTCTACTCCTTATTTTGAGCATCCTCTCAGTCTCTGAGCTAACTTCTCAAAACGAATATGTTGATTACCGTTCACAAACCAATCCTCTGTACTGGAAAAACCGTAAACCCTTTGCCGACTACTGGCAACAGGACGTACATTATACGATTAAAGCCTATCTGAATGATACTACTGATATCATCACCGGCCATGAAGAGTTAACCTACTGGAACAATTCTCCCAAGGAATTGTATTTTGTGTATTTCCATTTATACAACAACGCCCAAACCAAAGACTCTTACCTCGCTGACTTATATAAGAATAATAATTACCGTTTAAAGTTCAATAAGCATCGTAAAGACGGCAAAGGAACAGAGGTCGTGAACATCAAAAGCGGTACCACCGAGTTAAAAACCGAACTGGATAATACCGTTATGAAAGTGTACCTGGAACGTCCCCTAAAACCAGGAGAATCCATCACATTTGATATTGACTTCAAAACCTATTATGCCAAAGAGGTCATCCGTAACCGGATGAAAATGTACAATGCCTTTGGCAACAAACATTTTGATGTGACGCATTGGTATCCGCGTATTTCTGTTTACGATCGTAAAATGGGCTGGGATACCGACCAGCATATGGATCATGAATTTTACGGTGATTTCGGTTCCTTTTACGTAGAATTTACTTTACCAAACAATTATGTATTAGATGCCACAGGTGTGCTACAAAATGAAAAAGAAGTGTTACCGGATTCCCTGCGGCAGAAATTAGATCTTGCCAACTTTGCCAAGAAGCCATGGAATTCCCCACCTAGTACAATCGTTAAACGTGACGGCACAACAAAAACCTGGAAATTTTCCGCATTGAATGTTCATGATTTTGCCCTGACAGCCGACCCGACCTACCGAATCGGTGAATACATGTGGCAGGGTGTTAAATGTGTTGCGCTGGTTCAGGAGCCTCATGCGGCAGGCTGGCAAACATGCCCTTTGTATATTGCTAAAGTGTTGGATGTAAACACCTACAACATTGGCCCATACCATTATCCAAAAATGATCTGCGCTGATGCCCAGGATGGCGTGGAATATCCAATGTTAACATTAGATGGAGGTTATGATCCTAACTACAGGGATTTATTGGTACATGAAATGACACACAACTGGTTCTTTGGAATGGTTGGAAATAATGAAACGTATCGTGCCTTTTTAGATGAAGGTTTCACCCAGTTTTACACGGCTGATACCTACCAGTTCATCGATGGCCCGAATAAAATTGAACAACAGCCAAAAAGCAAGTACGTTCGGCGCTTTACAGAACAAAACAGGATCCTTGATGACCAGATCTATAACGGATACATGAATGCAGTTACAGTTCGTGGCGAAGAAGTGACCCTCAATACACACAGCGATGATTATAATGGCGGTATTCGTCATGGCGGCGGTTACAGTGCGGTTTATACCAAAACCGCAGCCATGCTGAAAAATTTAGAATACGTGCTAGGACGTTCCTTGTTTGACAAGTGCATGCAGCATTATTTTTACCAGTGGAAATTTGCTCATCCCTACCCTGAAGATTTCCGAAATTCCATCATCCAGTACAGTGGTGTTGATTTGAACTGGTTTTTTGATCAATGGCTGGAAACCACTAAAAAAATTGATTATAAAATTGGCCGCGTAAAAAGAGGGAAACAAAAAGGCGAATACTTTATCAAATTCAAGCGCAAGGGCGACATGCAAATGCCAATTGATTTTACAGTCCTTGATAAAAATGATTCAGCATATCACTATTACATTCCAAATACCTGGTTTGAAAAACCGGTGAAATCAAACGTTTTACCTCGTTGGATCGGATGGGGAAAAGTGAAGCCAACTTATATTGCTAAAGTTCAGATTAGCGGTAAATTAAAAAATGTGATCATTGATCCTTCCAGGCGTTTAGCAGATGTGGATATGTTGAATAATGTGAAACACCACCGTGTGAATGTCACCTTTGATTCCAAGATTTATAATCCCCTTGACTGGAAACATTACGAAATGAAGGCTCGTCCAAGTTTATGGTACAATGGTTATGATGGCGTTAAAATTGGTGCTCATTTAAATGGTGGATACATGAATACCAAACATGTCTTTGATGTCACTGCCTGGTTCAGCTCCGGTTTAGGACAAGCCTATTTAGATAGCGCGGACAAGATCAATAATTATAACATCGTTTCTTTTCTATTGAATTACAAAACATCCACAGCGAAATTCATTAAAAAATCAAATATCTATATGACTTTAAAATCATTGGATGGTTTGGAAAGCGGACTGGTTGGCTTTGAGAAAAAAAGTAATAACGACAAAAACCGAATCTACATTCAGTACAAGGCAATGGTAAGGGATATGCCAAATGACTTAGTGTACCTGATCAATCGCAGCGAATGGCAGATTCAAAAAATGAATAGTTATTTGAATGCCGGCATCGATCATAATTACAATTATCACAGAGGCTCCGGTTTTATGAATTTGAATATGAGAGCAAGTGCTTTAACCAGGGATTATGATTATTCTAATTTGCAGTACACAGCGATTAATAAAAATGACTTAGGAAAGATTAATATCAATACCCGCGTATTTGCACAATTAGGTTTCGGAACTAAGTTAGCGGATGAATCGATGTTGTTTGCCGCTGGAGCCAATCCGGAAGAGCTGATGGAAAATAAATACACTCGTTCGATGGGCTTTATTCCGCCTGAGTGGGGCGAATATGGAGCGATGACCAATCATTTCACTTCCGGCGGAGGTTTAAATTTAAGAGGCTATTCAGGATATGTCCTGGCTGCAACTGATGAAAGCGGATTTATAGTGAGTAATTACAAAGGAACAACCGGAGCCTCTGTCAGTGCAGAAATTGAATTCGGAGAACTGTTCAGCTTTATGAATATCAAGCGTTTAAATAACACCATCAAAATCAATCCTTATTTATTTGGCGATGCAGGAACTATTAATACAAACCTTCCAACGAAAGCAACAGTGATGTCTGATATAATCGCAGATGCAGGAGTCGGTGTTGCTGTAAGCATTCAAAAATGGGGACCTTTATACGGGTTAAAACCATTAACCATTCGTTTTGACATGCCGCTATTTATTAATCGCCTGCCCTTCGCAGAAAAGGATTACTTCCAGTTCCGTTGGATGGTTGGCATTAACAGAGCTTTTTAATATGGAACATTACGATTTAATTGTCATCGGTGGCGGTCCAAGCGGGTATGCAGGGGTCATGCGCGCATTAGACTTCAGGAAAAAAATTCTACTGATCGAAAAAACACGCATTGGTGGAGCCGGTGTTTATGATGGTGTCCTCACTTCTAAGACCATGTGGGAATATTCTCAGAAAGTCAATTCCATCCGGGAAATGATTCCGGATTACCAGGCAGATTATTCTGATATGGAACGGAATATCAAAGAAGCCGTATTTGAGCGCAAGACACAAATGACCGTGCATTTAAATCTGTTACAAAAAAAATTTCCGGAACTATTATGTTATGAAAAAGGCTGTGCCTCTTTTTTAGATAGAAATACCATCGCCATTAAAAAAGAAGACGGCGGTATAAAAAGGGTAAGTGGAGATCACATCCTGATCGCTACAGGAAGCAGACCCAGGTATTTGTCACATATTCCCATTGACGAACAAATCATCATGACCAGCGATGGTGTGAAAAACTTAAAGGAGCTGCCTGAAAGCCTGGTTGTATTGGGAGCAGGTGTGATTGGTTGTGAATTCGCCACCATATTTTCGAATCTTGGAAGAACAAAAGTTTATCTGATTGATAAGGCAGACAGGATCTTGCCATTTGAAGATACTGATATATCTGAAATGATCAGGGAGAGTCTTGAAAAACACGGAGCGACTGTTCATCACGGTTCATCTTTAAAAAGGATGGAAATTATTAACGGCAAAGTAGAATATGAGTTAGAATATAAAGATGGCCGAACCGAAATTATCACCGTTGACAAGGCACTCGTTTCTGTAGGCCGTGTGGCCAATGTGGAAAATTTGGGTTTGGAAAAGGTTGGCGTCAAACTAAATGAAAGGGGAAGTATTGCTAACGACGACACCCAGACAAACGTTTCTAATATTTATGTTGCCGGTGATGTAACCACTGCTATGGCATTGGTAAACGTTGGAGAACGGGAAGCCAGGCATGCCATTGTGCGAATGTTCGGACCCACCGTCAAACCATTATCCTATGAAAATATTTCCACGATCATGTTCCTTAATCCGGAGGTGGCAAGTGTGGGGCTAAGTCCCCAGGATTGTGATCGAAAAGGCATTCCGCATAAGGTGGTTAAACTCGATTTTAGTACAAACGCCCGTGCTATAGCGATGCGCCAAACGAAAGGATTTTTCAAGATAATTGTCACCAATGATAACGGCATGCGGATTTTAGGCATGCGTGTGGTCGGAGAGCATGCCAGCTCTGCAATCCAGGCAGTTGCCTATTTAATTCATACAAACCAGGGCATCCGGGAATTGGCAGACATGATGCATCCGCATCCAAGTATCATTGAAGGCGTTCAGGAATGTTTAAGAATGCTGCTAGGAAAATCCATTTATAAATCTTCTGTATTCAAAGATAAATTGAAATGCTATGTCTGCGAAAATAACATCTGTACTCCTGTTGAATCACTTTTATAAAACATTTTATTAAAACTGAAAAAAATAGTTGTCATATGGTTTTTATTAAGTGGCTATTGTTTTTCACAAACAAAAGCCATTAATAGTGAAAAAAAATGGCTGATTGATTTTTATTTTAAAGAGAATAAGGGTTTTAATAACGGCTTATCAACAGTCTTTGAGCTGACCACTGCAGGCAACTACACAGATGCCAAAACAGAAATCTACCGTTTAAAATCCGGCACCGAAAAATCAAGTCTTGCCTACTCTGCGTTATTATCTTATGAAGCGACTATTTATTATAATGAAAGCAAATACAATGCTTCCATTTTTTTAGCAGATTCAATCATTTCTATTCTGTCCGCTAAGGATAAGGACAATCGCTATATCGTGAAAGCATATAACATCAAAGCAAAGTCATTCAGCGCTTTGAATGAATTTGATAAAGCAGAAAAAATTCTGGATGAAAATAAAATCAGGGCAACTGCGATTCATGATCAGAATGGATTAGCAGGATGCTTTTACCTGTTAGGTTCTATCTACAGTGATAAAGGCCTTTACCTGAAAAGCAAAGAACTGCTATTAAAAAGTATCATCATCCGCAGTGAAATTGGCGATGAATTAGGATTGGGAGCCGGCTATTCTTTTTTAGGATCTACTTATGCGTATTTGGGCGATTACATGCAGGGCATTGAGTACATTCAAAAAAGCATCACGCTTCGTGAAAAGAATAACGATAAACGCGGACTGGCAAACTCCTATCTGAGCTTATATAAGATCTATATAGATATCGGAGAATCAGATAAGGCACTGGAATCCGAATTAAAAAGTCTGGACATTTGCAGAGAAATTAATGATTTGCAGTGTGTATCCGGTCGTCTCACCAATCTCGGAGAAATATATCAGGACAAAGGCGATTACCAAAAAGCTCTGACCTACCACTTTTTAGCTTTAGCCATCAGCAAACAGGTAAACATCAAAAACAGAATCGCCGAAGTGCATGAGAATATTGCAAAGAATTACAATTATACCAAACGATACGCAGACGCTATAAAACATCTGGATAGTTGCCTGCAGATCAGAAAACTGATTGGTGATGAAGAAGGTCAGGTATCGGCCAGGCTGGTACTTTCCCAAATAAATTATAACCAACAACAATTGAAAGATGCCATAGAAAACGGAACCCGGGCCCTGAATGCCGGCTTGATGCTAAACCTACCCTACCTCATCAAAGATGCTCATCAGCTACTGAGTAATTCGTATGATAAGCTGAACAATACTGACAAAGCATTATACCACTACAAGCAATACATTGTTTTAAGGGACAGTTTATATAACATTGATAAAACCAAAGAGATTGTGAGAAAAGAACTGGAATTTAACTTCAATAAAAAAGAGGAACTCCAAAAATTAGAAGTGGCGAAAAAACTGGCAGAAACAGACGCAGAAAGCCGTAAACAAAAGATGATCATACTTTTTACTGTTTTCGGAATACTCATTCTTACTGCTCTTCTGATATTTGGCATTTATCAATACCGATTGAAATTAAGCTCAGAAAAAAAATTACAATACCTGAATTCTGATCTGAATTTAAAAAATTACCAATTGCTCGAAAAATCAGATATCATTGAATTACAACACAGTACTATTCATCAAAAAAATAAAGAAATTACCGACAGCATTCGTTATGCTCAGAAAATACAAACCGCCATGATGCCTTTGAAACATGAGTTTGCATCTTATTTTAAAGATTCTTTCGTGTTATTTGAACCAAAGGATATTATCAGTGGTGACTTTTTCTGGATCACCGAAAAGAATGACAAAATTATTTTCGCTACAGGCGATTGCACAGGACATGGAGTTCCCGGGGGCTTCATGAGTATGCTGGGCGTTTCTCTGTTAAATGAGATCATTAATGAACATGATCTGACAGAGCCTGCGTTAATTTTAAGTCGTTTAAGAAAAAAAGTAATTACCGCCCTCAGGCAAAAAGGACTGTCGGGTGAACAACAGGATGGTATGGACATGACGATTTGTGTCATTGATAAAACAAACTTAACACTTCAGTACGCCGCTGCCAATCATAGTTTTTACCTGATCCGAAAAAATGAATCGGGTTATCTAATGGAAGAATACAAAGGTGATAAACAACCAGTTGGTATCTTTGGCAGCGATTTAAAACCCTTTAAACAATATAAGGTAGAACTCAAAAAAGACGACGTTGTTTATACCATGACCGATGGCTATGCTGATCAATTCGGAGGGCCAAAAGGTAAAAAGTTTAAATACAAACAATTAAAAGAAATGTTATTGTCCATTCAGGATCACAATTTAACGGATCAGGAAGAAATAATCAAACAGCGTTTCACGAACTGGAAAGGACAGCTGGAACAGGTAGATGATGTCACAATTATCGGAATCAGGGTTTAAGAATTTCTCTTAACCACATAGACACATAGTTTTTTTGAAAAAGAGAACACTCGTTGCAACTATTCAGAAAACATAGATGGAAGCGTCGCTTCACTATCTGACCTTAAAAGTTCTTCATCTTAATTTATCCTACGACACTATGCGGTAAAATATATAAAAGAAAACAATCTAAAAATCATTACCTTTGTGCTATGGAAAGTGTCAGACAAAATAAAGTCGCCAAATTATTACAGAAAGAATTAGCCGAGATTTTTCGCGCAAATTCCAAAACTATGTTTAACAATGGGTTTATTACAGTGACTATTGTTAGAATCAGTTCTGATCTGAGTTCAGCTAAAATATATTTGAGCATAATGGCTACTCAGGATGTAAACGCTTTATTCAAATCCATTAACGATCAGAAACAACATATCCGCAAATTATTAGGTTTCAATATAGGAAAACAGGTAAGGGTTGTTCCCGAATTACACTTTTTCCTTGATGACTCTTATGACTATGCTGAAAAGATCAATGCGCTTTTTAATAAGCCAATTTAAAGAATTAATCATCCCGGAATATAGAAGAGTAACCTGGTGAAATATCCGCTCGATTATTATGATACCAGGTAAAATAAAGTTCATACTATTCATTGTTCTTGTTTCGTGTGCAACAAAAGATCCCCTTCTCAAAACTAAATTTCTATCGGAAATCGAAATTTTAAAAGGAATCAGACACGACTTTTATTCGCACGATTCCCAAAGGATATCTCTTTATACTGATACTATTATTATACTTAATGACAGTATTAAAAAAATTGATTTTCTTCCGAAGAAATTTTATAGTAAAGATAGCGTATTCGTCTATAGCTATTCTTACCGCTATAATTATCACACCTATAAGGTGAAAAACATTCTTAAATACAATGATTAAGAAATGATCAAAACAAAAAGCCCCTGTATATAATCATACAGGGGCTTTTTTATAAGTTATAAAAATTAATCTTTAATGAATTTACGGGTCACTACTGATTTTCCATCATTCGCCTGTAAAAAGTAAACACCCTTACTCAGATTATGAACATCAATAATTGTTTGAGAAGCATAATTAGCGTCGTGAGAAATAACAATCTTGCCTAACGCATCTATGATCTGAATTTTCCCGAAATGAAAATCTGCAGAAATCGTTAATTCCGAAGTAGCTGGATTTGGCGCTATCACCATATTAGCGTTTGAATAAGATTTGATGCCGGCCGACCCGGTTACTGTTAAAGGCCATGTTCCGGAAACAGGAACCGGACCAAAATTAGTACTGGCTGTTATGTTGGCTGTAACCGTATAACTTCCAGCAGATCCTGCTGATGGCGTGCCGGTAATTAACAGGCAGCCGCTTGCCCCTCCGTTAATTATTCCATTAGAAGGATTTAAAGAATAACTTAAGCCAGCAGGTAAACCAGTAACAGCAGTCACTGTAGCATTAGAAATCGTTGCTGCTCCACCGAATGCGCTCGTTCCTATTGTTACTTGTATTGTCGTGTTATAGGGAGTTAATTCTGAAGCATTTGGCAATGGAGTTGCCGTAGCCGGTGTCGTACAGTAACCCACGGTTCCGGTAGAACAAGATGGCATGATTGTACATTGCGCATTCAATTGAGATAATCCGCCAATTAATAACGCGGTAAAAAGTAAAGTTTTTTTCATATGTTAATTTTTAAAGTTTATCGAAATTAAAGAAAAAAAATCAATAAAGTGTATATTGATCCAAACCAGCATGTGATATTTGCAATACATAGGGTATAAATTTCATTACAGGCCAAAAGTTTCTATTTTTACCATGTCGCATAAAACTAAATTTTGAACCTTTCATTTTTCATAGCAAAACGTTATTTAATTTCTAAAAAATCAAATAACGCTATTAATGTTATTTCCTGGATCAGCATTATTGCGATTGCAGTTACAACAGCTGCTTTGGTTATTGTATTGTCAGCGATGAATGGCTTAACTTCAGTGGTAGCGGATCTTTACCACGCCATCGAACCGGATTTGAAAATTACATCCGTCAATTCAAAATATATCTCCCGAAATAAAGAGTTGGTTGATAAGATTAAATCGGTCCAGGGTATCAATGGTATGTCCTTCTCAATAGAAGAAAATGCTCTGATAAAGCTGGATGATAAACAAGCGATTGTCACTATCAAAGGGGTGGATGACGAGTTTAAAAATCTGACTCATTTTGATACGGTTGTAATGGAAGGAACCTATAGATTCAGGTTTGATAACCAGTACTATGGTGTGTTTGGGAGAGGCATTGCCAATAAACTGGATGTTAACGTCAATGATTTTATTTCTCCCATTTCTATCTATGCACCGGTTCGGGGCAAAGTCGAAAGCATTAACCCGGAAGACGCTTTCAACAAAGTATCCATTGTCCCTTCCGGGATTTTTTCACTGAACGATGATTTCGATTACAAATATGTATTGATCGACCTCGGGGCCGCACAGGAATTATTTGATTGTCCGAATTCATTTTCTATCATTGAATTGAGTGTGAATGATAAGGATGAGTTAAAATCAATCCAGCAACAATTGCAAAATAAACTGGGCCCTGATTATCAGATAAAAAACAGGTATCAGCTTAACGACGTTTTATTTAAAACCCTGGAAACAGAAAAATTATGGACATTTTTAATTTTAGCATTTATATTGGTGATCGCCACATTTAATATCATCGGAGCTCTGACGATGCTCATTATCGAAAAGAAAAAGGATATCAAAACGCTCTACAATTTAGGAGCTGATCAGCAACTCATTCGTACTATTTTTATGAAAGAAGGTTTTTTAATCACTTCTGTAGGCGCCTTATTTGGCCTGGTCATTGGACTCATCGTGTGTGTCCTGCAGCAGCAGTTTCATCTGGTAACATTTGACGACATGTCAGTAATTCCCTATTATCCAATAAAAATGCAGGTCAAAGATTTTATCTGGATCCTGGGTGTTGTAATGGGAATAGGATTTTTAGCCGCTGTTTACCCTGTAAGGATTTTTACAAAAAATGACCTGGTTCATTTAAATGAGGGCTGAGTGTTAATATAATGTTCTGTGAACATTTTTAGCGAAAAGCCGGCAATGGGACAGCAATTTTAACAAATTACCGACGCAAAAAGTCGGCTCAAAGAATTACACCCCCTTTATTTCTTCTCCCTCAATTTGCTTATTTAATCTCACACCGTCCTCATGCAAAGTGACTTTTCGCTGGCGATACAAAACGCCTATTGATTTTTTAAATGTTGACTTGCTCATGTCAAATCTGCGTTCAATTAAATCAGGTGAACTCTTATCGGTCAACTCAAGATAACCATCATGGGAATTCAGGTATTCCAATATTTTTTCAGTGGAAGAAAGCACATGTTTGAATCCTAAATTCTGAAGGCTCAAATCAATGAGATTCCCTTCTCTGATTAGTTTAACATATCCCTTGGTTTCATCACCCACTGCCAGATCCGTAAAAACATCGTTATGATAAATGAGGCCCTTATGCATTCCGTTAATCACACACGTAAAACCAAGATCGGTTTCATTGTATACAAGCAAATCAACTTCCTCCCCCTGCTCCACCTTTAAAACTTCATTGCTGATAAATTTATTGATCTTGCTGGACGCGACAATTCTTTCTGTTAACTCATCAATATAAATATAAACCACATAGCTATGGCCTTCAATCATCTTTTGTTTTTGTTCTTTAAAAGGAACAAACAGATCTTTTTCCAGTCCCCAATCCAAAAATGCACCCACTTTGGATACTTCGGAGACATTGAGATAGGCAAACTGGTTTACTTCAGCGTAAGGTTTGAGCCTGGTAGCAATTAAACGATCCTCAGAATCTCTGTAAATAAAAACATCAATTTGGTTTCCTACCTGGAATTCGGGCTCAATATATTTATTAGGCAGCAATACTACTTCGTTTTCATCGTCTCCCAAAAACATGCCCGGAGGTGTTTGTCTTAAAATAGTTAATGTGTTTGTTTTTCCTATGCGTATCATTTTGTAAATTTCAACGAAGATACTATTTTAAGCCTGAATATTCTTCAATTCTCACTTACAGTTTGTCTACTAACTAATATGCTAGCTTTACTAGTTTTAGCTTATTAAAATTTGCATTAACTGTCTGCTTTTTTTATATTTATGAAATGTTAACAGTTTTTAAAAAACGTTTATGAGAAAAATATTTCTTTTTATTGCATTGTCATTAGGACTTACAAATATTTTTGGACAAATTACAACTTCTATAAATCCAACTATTGCTCAAATGCAGGCGGCTTTACAGGGAAACGGAGTAGTTGTGACTGGCTTGACAATTACCTGCCCGGCAGATGCTTATGCGATGTTTGCCAATGGAGCCGCAACCTTAGGTGGGGCTAATTTGAATTCAGGTATTTTGTTAACGACAGGGACTGCTTCTAATGTTACAGGACCAAATCCAAATACGACTTCTAATAATTTAAGTTATGATGCATCAGCTCCTGGTTCCACACTTGGTAATTCCTTGGCGGGCGGTAGTACTTTTGACGGATGTTATATTAAATTCTTAATTACGCCAAGCTGTAACACATTGAGTGTTAGCTACGTTTTTGCCTCTGAGGAATATCCTGAATGGGTCGGAACTACATATAATGATGTATTCGGGTTTATCATCACCGGACCAAATCCTTCTGGTCCTGTTTATAATAATAAAAACATTGCTTTGATACCGGGAACAACAACACCGGTGACCATTAATAATGTAAATGCAGGTGCAAACTCTACATATTTCGTTTCGGCTCCTCCCGGTTTAGAATATGACGGGAAAACTACAGTATTAACCGCCTCAACAGCAGTCGTCCCATGCTCTACCTATACAATGACGATTGGTGTTTGGGATGATGGTGATGGTACTTTTGATTCAGCTGTGTTTTTAGATGTTAATGGATTATCATGTCTAAATTCGCCAACAATTACCGCAACTCCTTCTCCCTCTACAATATGTGGGTCACAAACTGTTACTCTTACCGCAACCGGAGGATTAGCCTCCGGAACCTATACATGGTCGGCACCGGCTTCCGGAGGCTTAACCAGTACCACAGGATCAGTCGTCACAGCGAACCCAACGTCAACCACTACTTATACCTTATCCTATTCCGATACCAATTCTTGTCCGGGTGTTCCTACTACTAAAACAACTGTTGTTACAATAACCCCACCTCCTGCTCTTCCTGTCAGCCAAAGCCCCGCGGGACCACTTTGTACCGGCCAAAGCGCAACTTTGACTGCAGCTGGCGGAACCGGAAACTATTCCTGGACGCCTGGAGGCTCCTTAAGTATATTATCGGGTTCAGTGACAGTTGCCACACCATCTGTTACGACTACCTATACTGTAACAAAAACAGTAGGTGCATGTGTTAGCAATACGGTTATAACCGTAACCGTAGCACCCTCACCAACGATTGCCATTACACCGTCTGTATCAGCGATCTGTTTGGGAGAAAGCCAGGCATTATCATCCAGCGGGGCAGGACCTTTTACATGGACGGCAAGTACCGGAACAAATCCTGCCAGCGCAGCTAATGTGACTGTAACTCCCGGATCAACCACGACCTATACGGTTATATCCGGTACCGGAACCTGTACAAGTTCTGCTGTTGCAACTGTTTCAATTACGACAACACCGTCTATTAGTATTACTCCATCCCTATCCACAATTTGCACCGGACAAAGTCAGGCTCTGTCATCTACCGGTGCCGGTCCTTTTGTTTGGACAGCCAGTACAGGAACAAACCCTGCCAGCGCAGCGAATGTTACCGTTACCCCGGCTTCGACCACTACTTATACAGTTTTATCCGGTACAGGTTCCTGTACCGCAACAGCTGTTGCGACAGTATCTGTTGGAACTCCTCCTACAATTGCCATTACTCCATCTATGTCTACCATTTGTGCTGGTCAGAGCGTTGCTTTGTCTTCATCAGGTCCCGGGCCTTTTACCTGGACGGCCAGTACAGGAACAAATCCTGCAAGCGCAGCTAATGTTACGGTAACTCCTGGGTCAACTACAACCTACACGGTTATATCCGGTACCGGAACCTGTACTTCATCCGCGGTAGCGACAGTGTCCATATCTCCGTCCCTTTCAATAACCATCACGCCTTCTAATACAACCATTTGTCTTGGACAAAGTGTTTCATTGTCTTCTACAGGATCCGGACCATTTACCTGGACTGCAAGTGCAGGTGCAAATCCTGCAAGTACCGCCACGGTAACAGTTACGCCGTCCACTACCACTACTTATACTGTCCTGTCAGGTACAGGAGCCTGTACTGCTCAAGCGGTCGCAACGATCTCTATTGCTCCTGCTTCATCAATCACTATTACACCTTCTAATACCACAATCTGTCTTGGGGCTAGTGCAACGTTATCTTCGACAGGATCAGGACCTTTTACCTGGACTGCAAGTACCGGCGCTAATCCTGCAAGTGCAGGAACGGTAACAGTAAGCCCTAACACTGCTACAAGCTATACGGTTCTGTCAGGAACAGGAGCATGCACAGCTCAGGCGGTGGCAACTGTTTCTATTGCTCCAACCCTATCGATCAATATTACGCCTTCTAACACGACCATTTGTCTTGGCGAAAGTGTTACATTAACCTCGACCGGAGCAGGTCCTTTTGCATGGACCGCAAGCACAGGTACCACACCTGCAAGTGCGGCTACCGTAACAGTTACACCGGGTTCAATGACTACCTATACGGTTCTTTCGGGAACAGGTGCCTGCACGGCACAGGCAGTTGCCACTGTCTCGATTACACCTTCGTTGTCTGTAAATATTACACCTTCCGGAACTATTATTTGTAACGGGCAAACTGCCGGTCTAAGTGTTTCTGGTAGTACTGGTCCGTTTGCCTGGACGGCAAGTACAGGCGCATCGCCATCTCCGTCCGGAACAGTTACAGTAACTCCTACCACAACTACCACATATACTGTTTTAGCGGGAACCGGTGCCTGTACTGCTCAGGCTGTTGCAACGGTAAGTGTTTCGCCTACATTAACTGTAACCATCACGCCGTCCAATACTAATGTCTGCCTTGGTTCAGGGACGACCTTAACAGCGGGAGGAGCCACCAGTTACACTTGGGCTCCCGGATTCAGTACTGGTTCGACCTTAAGTGTTACTCCAACATCAAATTCAACATACACGGTTGTGGGATTTGACGGGATATGTGTCAATTCAGCAACAGCTACAGTTGCAGTCACAACTTTAACGACAACTATATCTTCCAACTCATCCTTTTATTGTTTTGGAGTGGCTCCTGTAAGTTTTACAGCAAGTGGCGCAACAACTTATTCCTGGTCGCCGCCAACGGGTCTGAGCTCAACGACCGTTGCTGTTGTAACCGCTACGCCGGCTACAACAACCATTTATACTGTAACAGGTACAACAAGCGGATGTGTATCAACGGCAACCATTTCACTGACTGTACCTCCGGTTAGTACAATTACAGCGAGCATGAGCCATTCTGTGATCTGTATAGGAGGAACCGGTTCAACCTTAACTGCTACCGGTGCTGATACTTATACCTGGTCTGCTGGACCGGTTACAACACCAACAGTTTTTGTTAACCCTACGACAACTACATCCTATACTGTTGTCGGAAAAACCGTTCAGGGTTGTTATGAAGTACCGGCTGTTGTTACAGTCAGCGTCCTTCCAACAATTAACCCGGCGCTTACTTCTTCCAGTCCCACGGTTTGTTTAACCAAATCCGTAAGTATTTCTGCTCCTTCGGCCAGTGGATTAACCTATTCATGGCAGCCGGTTGGTGCAATCTCGGGCGCCAACAATACATCAAGCATTGTAGCTGTTCCCCCTACTACAGCGACAGTGATTTATACAGTAATCATTTCTAACGGTGTTTGCGAAGGAAAAGACACCATCCAACTGGCTGTCCGTGTACCACCAAACGGAAACTTCACCACATTAAATAATGATACCATCTGTACAGGAGGTTGCGTAACCTTTAGTTCTACTACATCTGGAAGTTCTCCGATTACTTATAAATGGTATTACCAGGTTGGGGTTGGTACATCTTCGGTTGGTGTTGCTCCGGAGGCATGCTATCCATCAGCAGGAAGCTTTTCAGTAACCATGATCGCAACAAATGCCTGTGGTATCGATACCACTGTTAAGAACAACTTTATCAATGTATATGATTACCCTGTTCTGGTTGTTGGAAATGATACAACCATAAATATTGGCGAACACGCGGAAATTTTCGCAAGTGGTGGTACAAATTACTCGTGGTCTCCAAATATCAACGGATCTATCGTTTGCACTAACTGTTCCAATACCATTGTTCAACCTACTGTAACAACGCAATATATAGTTGTTTCTTCCAACTCAATTTATTGTAAAGTGCAGGATACTGTCACCGTTACTGTTGATGTGAACTGTGGTGATTTCTTTATACCAAATGTATTTTCACCAAATGGTGATGGACTGAATGATGTGATAAATGTTCGTGGACGCTGCATTTCAACGTTCAATCTTCAGATATTCAACAGATGGGGAGAAAAAGTTTTTGAAACTTCAACTCAATCAGACAGTTGGGATGGATCGTTCAGAGGTCAAAGAATGGATACCGGTGTCTTTATATACAAAGCAGACGGAATCTCAATTGATGGACAATCCTTTAACATGAAAGGTAATATTACTTTGATTCGATAAATTTACTAAGCAATCAAAATGAAAAACATACTGGATATGAAAAATAAAATATTTATTGTAATTACTTTTATTTCGTTAATAACAAAAGCGCAGGACATCCATTTTTCACAGTTTAACGAAACCCCGGTTTTGATTAATCCTGCAATGAGCTGTACAGCTTTTGACACCAGGATCATTGCGAACTACAAAAATCAATGGGCAAGCGTGACAAGTCCCTTTCAAACTTATGGGATCAGTATAGAAAGGGCGTTAAAACATTTAAAGTTAAAAAAAGCCTACACTGGGATGTCTCTTAGCATATACAATGATAAAGCAGGCGACGCGGGATTAGGCTCTCTTATGGCAAACCTTGGATTTAATGCGGTAATAAAAACCGGGCAATATGAAAAACTGTCTGCAGGTATAGGTGGAGGTATAAATTACAGAACAATAAATCCTTCCAAGCTGCAATGGGAAAGTCAATATAATGGATCAGTTTATGATGCAACGATTGTTTCGGGAGAGTCTACTCCAAGAAGTTCATTTTTACAGGCAGATTTTGTAGGAGGCTTAGCTTATCATTACGCAAAAAGTGAGAGGCATATTAGTGCCCAGGACGGTACTAAGTTTGATATTGGGATTTCGGCATTTCATTACAATATGCCCACTTATTCATTTGCAAACAGCGGCGACAAACAATTCGCAAAGTTTGCTGCACACGCTAATTTTGATATAGGAATAAAAAATGCTGGTGTTGCCATTGTTCCAAGCTTGTTATATATGCGCCAGGGGCCTTCCCAGGAAACAAATGTTGGTTGCTTGTTCAAATATATTATCCAGGATCAATCAGTTTATACCGGGATCAAGAAACCCTGTGCCATTGCAATTGGCGCCTTCTACCGTGTTGGGGATGCCATTATTCCTAGTTTGCTATTTCAATATGATAAATATGCTTTCGGTGTAAGCTATGATATCAATACCTCTCAATTAACGGGCGTATCAAAAGCAAAAGGCGGATTAGAATTTAGCTTACGTTTTAATACAAGTCCTGGTTATGGAAAATCCTTAGGTAACAGTCTTACCAAACCGACTTATAAATAGGCGGCTGCTACTTTCCAACTTTTGAAAAGCGAGCAACCACTTGCATAATTCCCCATATTTTGTTCCTCCTATTAAGCAACAGATGTTGTTTTTCTCTCTTTGTCTTTTAAATTCCTTTGACTAACAGGTTTTTTTGCTTATTAACCTAATAAGTTCGGGTAACCGGTTCTTAATAATATATCTTTGGTTAAGGCCTGGTTAAAATTAGAAAATCAAAATAATGTTTCCAATTACATCATATCGGTTGTTAAGCAGATATAAGTGACAGAGCAATTGAAACCATAAATTATAAAAATTGAAAATTAAATACATAAAACAATTGTTATGAAAACGGGAATTGAAAATCAAAATGACGGTACGGCTGGCTTCAACTGGGATTCAAAAAATTATGATTTAAATAAATCAAATCGGATTAGTAGTCAACACTATTTTAATAAAATGGATAGTGAAAAGTTTGAGCAACAATCGTCGATAAAAGATGATATTGACTTGAAGAAATCAGTGATGAACATTATTAAATGGAATAGTTCTATTGATGAAACTAAAATAAGAATCAAGGTAAAAAACGGGTGGGTGACACTGGATGGCGTCGTAGATCTTGATTTTAAGCGCCTAAAAGCGGGCCTGCTTGCCAGAGATATTAATGGAGTGACAGGTGTTACTAATTTAATTACCGTTTCGAACAATTCATCCGGAACTGCATAATATACCTTCAAGTCTTTTGCTAAGCAATAAACCGTCTCATAACTTCAATAGAATATACAGAAACAAAAAAGGAGTATCAAATTGATACTCCTTTTTAATTTAACAACAAAAAGCTCTATTTGTTATTAGTATTGATTCCCTGATTACTGCTGTTTTGATTAGCAGAGGTTTTATCAATCGTTTGATTAGGCGTTTGGTTGTCGACCGGATCCTTGGACTGCTCCTGGTTTTTATTCTGTTCGTCACTGGGAGTCTTATAATCATGTTCATGATCGGTGTCATCGTGTTCCCTGTTCTTTTTGGGTTTATTAATATCCCCGTTTTCTTCATCAAGAACTTCTGTATGACTTTCTGTTCCGTTGTTTTTTGAACCTTTATTGATAGGGTCCTGTTCTTTTTTCGGATCCGTTTTGGTATTAAAACCTACCGGATCATTTTTTCCATTCTCTTTCATGAGTTCCAATTATTAAATGGTTAGTGCTATTATTTTCTTCTTGCTTTATCTGTTTTCGATCCACCATCTGTCGTGGATGTTTTTTTAGATAAGCCAAGATCATTGTTTCTGCTTCCTTTTTTTGTAGCTTCCTGACTTTTTGAATGCCCTCCTTTGTTGCTTTTACCCGATAATATGCTTACTGTCGTCGTTTTCATAATTTCTAATTTTTAGATTGGTTATTACAAAGGTCCGAACGAATCGGACAGTTTACATTACATACAATAAAGAAATAGTTATATCCTTACGACTGAAGCACAGTCATAGCAAAGGATAACAGAGATCAACTCTTAAAAAATCACAAATAAATGCAGGGGAACTAAAAAAAGGTATCCGAAAATTTACATCACCACTTTTAATTTCGCATACTTCAACAGGAGATTCTTCTCACCTGAATTTCGAAACTGAATAGATGCTTTTGCTTCAGGATAAACTCCTTCAATGGCAGTAATTTCACCAATTCCAAACTTTTCATGTTCAACAACACTACCTATTCTTAAGTTAGCATTAGCACTGTTATCGCTCGGCGTATTAGTGGCTGCCATACGTTTGGCCAGCGGAATTAATTTTTTAGGAGGAGAAAAATTAATTTGTTTTGGTTCTGCTTTGTTAAAGTCAGAACCTTTCGTCCTGAAATCAATAGACTCCATCGGTTTTTGAAATGGCCGGGTTGACCTTACAAATGCGTCATCGCTGAATTTGGCACGTTCAGGCTCCCTCGGGAAGTCAACACAATCCTCATCCAGTTCATCAATAAAACGGCTCGGCTCACAGTATATAATATTTCCAAAACGGTAGCGCGTAGTTGCAAAACTGATCGTTGCTTTTTTCTCCGCACGGGTGATGGCAACATAAAACAATCGTCTTTCTTCTTCTAACTCGCTTCTACTATTTAACGCCATTTGAGAAGGAAACAAATTTTCTTCGAGGCCAACAATATGCACGTAAGGAAATTCCAAACCTTTAGAAGCATGAATTGTCATCATGGAAACTTTATCGGAATTCTTTTCATCTTCACTTTCTTTGTCAACATCCGTTAACAACGTAATTTCCTGCATAAACTCATCCAGAGTTTTTAATTCCACTGTCTGTTCCGGGGAATCAAACAATTCCACGGGGTTTGCTTCAGTATTATTATTAAAAATGGCACCCTTTAATTCTTCCTCCTGGGGCGTGCGCTCCTGCTCTACAAAATCCTTGATACCATTTAATAATTCCTGTATGTTTTCGTAACGACTCACTCCTTCCGGAGTTTTATCATGATAAAGGTCTTTTACAATACCACTCGTTACCGCAATATGATTCGCACATTCGAAGGCATCCTTGTAAGGAATCATCATCGAGAATGTTTTGATCATCGTAGTAAACTCCGAAATTTTTAAAGCAGTACCACTATTGATCCCGATGTTAAAATCTTTCAGATTGTCAAGCACCTGCCACATGCTGATATCATGTTCCATAGCAGCCAGCATTATTTTATCAATTGTGGTCTGTCCTATTCCACGGGTCGGATAATTGATGATTCGTTTTAAAGATTCGTCATCATTATGATTAATAGACAAACGAAAATAAGACAAGACATCTTTAATTTCTTTACGCTGATAAAAAGACACGCCTCCGTATATTCTGTAAGGAATATTTAACTTACGCATGGCCTCCTCAAACGAACGGGATTGAGCGTTGGTTCGGTACAGGATAGCAAAATCTTTATAATGTGCCTGTTGGGTAAAATGTGTTTCGTAAATCGAAGCGGCTACTTTTTGCCCTTCCTCGTTATCTGTATTGGACTTAATGATTTTTATTTTTTCACCTTCCTCGTTATCCGTAAAAATATTCTTCTTGAATTGGTCTTTATTAATCGCAATTACAGCACTGGCTGCTTTTACAATTGTTTGTGTACTCCGGTAATTTTGTTCAAGTTTAAATGTTTTGAGATCCGGGTAATCTTTCTCAAAATTTAAAATATTCTGGATATTGGCGCCACGGAATGAATAAATACTCTGTGCATCATCACCCACCACGCAGATATTCTGAAAACGGGCAGCCAGTTGCTTCACAATCACATATTGGGAAAAGTTGGTATCCTGGTACTCATCCACTAAAATGTACTTAAACTTACTCTGATATTTAACCAAAACATCCGGAAAATCCCTTAATAAAACATTGGTATTATATAGCAAATCATCAAAATCCATTGCGCCGGATTTGAAATTTCGTTTCTGATAAGCAAGGTAAACCTGACCTAACAAAGGTTTATTGGAAGCCCTGTCTTCCGCCTGAGTGATTGGATTATTGGCATATTGATGAGCCGAGATTAAACTATTTTTCGCCGACGAGATTCTGTTAAGTACCAAAGAAGGTTTGTAAACCTTATCATCTAGGTTCAATTGCTTTAAAATATCTTTGATCACACTCTTACTGTCATCCGTATCGTAAATTGTAAAGTTTGACGGGTATCCTAATTTTTCAGCTTCAAATCGCAAAATCTTCGCAAAAATAGAGTGGAAAGTTCCCATCCAGATATTTTTCGCCTCTTTACTCCCGACAATTTTAGCGATACGTTCTTTCATTTCACGTGCCGCCTTATTGGTAAATGTCAAGGATAAAATATTAAACGCATCATTACCTTTCTCCATGATATGGGCAATACGATACGTTAATACACGTGTTTTTCCGGAGCCGGCACCCGCAATAATCATAACCGGTCCTTCTGTAGTTTCAGCTGCCAGTCTTTGAACCGGATTTAGTTCATTTAAATAGTCACTCATTACTACAAAAATACGCAATTATGAGTGTTTGAAAAGATAAGTTCCTTAATTTTTTATAAACTATCATAAACAGAGAATAATCCTTATAAAACGCCATTTTGCGTAGATGAACGAGTTGCAGAAATAAAAAAAAGTTACTTTGTTTGTTATAGTAAAAATCGGAACTAATTTCTAGAACATGGCAGGTATCAATAAAGTAATTTTAGTAGGGAACTTAGGTAAGGACCCTGAATTAAAATATCTAGAAGGGAACATCGCCCGGGCGAATTTCAGCATCGCTACCAGTGAATTCCATAAAGATAAAAGCGGGAACAAAATTGAACAAACGGAATGGCATAACATTGTTGTTTGGAGAAGTATGGCAGAAAGTGCTGAAAAACTATTAAAAAAAGGAACACAGATTTACCTGGAAGGAAAACTCCAGACCAGGCAATGGATCGATAAAGACGGGCATAAGAGAAACATAACGGAGATAGTTGGGGAATCTTTTTTAGTACTACAACGAAAAGACAGTAATGTTCCTAATCCGAACATTAACGATGATACCAGCAATGTGAATTTCGAAGACCTTGGAAAGAAAGATAATTTACCTTTTTAAATTATTCCCGCGGATCACACAGATTAACGCAGAAAAAATCCGCGAATATCCGCGAAATCTGCGGAAAATGTTTTTTATAATATTTAACCTCGACTCTTTGTTGGGGTTTTTTAATGATTAAATTTGTGTTCATGATAAGAGCTTCGTTTAAAACCATCGTTAAATTACTTACTGTCGGAGCATTTATAATCGCATGCTTTTCCTGTGGCGATGATGAGGATGAAGTTTTTATACCGAAACCAAAAGGGTTTCCAAGAATTGATTTTCCGGAAAAGACTTACCGTAACTACGATAGTCTTTGTCCTTATAGTTTTGAAATACCGACCTACGCCTTTATCAATAATGATCAACACAAAGGTGCAGATCCCTGTTGGATCAACGTGAATTTCCCAAAATACAACGCCCAGATCCATTTGAGTTATAAAGAGGTCACTAATAACCTGGATACCTTTTTAAACGACAGCCGTGATTTTGCGATTAAACATCAGATCAAAGCAACGGGATTGGATGAAACCATTATTGTGAGGGATAGCGCGCAGGTATATGGTTTGGTTTATGATATCGGTGGAAATACAGCCTCTAACGTACAATTTTATTTGACCGATAGCACGCACCATTTTATGCGTGGTGCTTTATATTTTAATGTCGTACCAAATATAGATTCCTTAAAGATCGTCGTGGATTATCTCAGAAAAGACATTGTTCACATGATTCAGACTTTTCAGTGGAAAGGAATTGAAAATAAGAAAGTGAAAAAGTAAAACTTTGTCAGTTCGAGTGAAAAATGGCTTTCTTTTCATTTTTCGTATCGAGAACCATTTGCAAGGAACAGGTAAATTTTACTCGAAGTGACATTTAGGAAGGATTAACTCAATTGCTCCGCCAGCAATTCCATTTCATGCCTGGCATCTTTTTGATTGTAAATAATATTATTTACGGCATTGGTGATTGGCATATGAGCATTATACTTCTTATTGATCTCTACCACGCATTTCACCGCGTAATATCCTTCAGCAATCATATTCATTTCTAACTGGGCCTGTTTTACACTGTAGCCTTTGCCTAACATGGTTCCAAACATACGGTTACGGCTAAATTGGGAATAAGCGGTTACCAACAAATCACCCAAATAAGCAGAGGCTTTGGTATCTCTATCAATTGGATGCACAGCCGCTACAAAACGATCTATTTCCTGGATGGCGTTACTTACCAACACTGATAAAAAATTATCACCATATCCTAAGCCATGGCAAATACCACCCGCTACAGCGATCACATTTTTTAAGACTGCTGATAATTCCGTTCCGTATATATCATCGCTACTGGAGCACTTGATATAGCGGCAACGCATGTAATCACAGAGTTCATCCGCTTTGGCTACATCACGGCAAGCCAATGTCAGATAAGATAATTTTTCAAGTGCAACTTCCTCTGCATGGCAGGGGCCGGTAATTACTCCAATTTGCTCCAACGGAACCTGGTAAACCGTGTTTAAATATTCTCCCACAATGAGGTTGTATTCAGGTACTATACCTTTAATGGCAGAAAAAACGGTTTTATTCTGAAATACATCGGCTGGAATATCTTTTAACGTATTATGAATAAATGCCGAAGGAACCGCTAAAATAATAATATCTGCTTTCCTTAACGTTTCCAATAAATTGGAAGATAACTCCAGTTTATTTAAATCAAATTGAACAGAACTCAAATAACGAGGATTATGACCATATTTAGTCATATGATCTATGTCAGACTGGTTCCTGAAAAACCAACTTACTTTACCGGCATTGTTGCAAATGATCTTTACAATAGCGGTTGCCCAACTTCCACTTCCAATTACTGCTATTCTCTTTCCGTTTGTCATTTTACTTGTCCCGCCGATCGCGGAGATTATCGTAGATTTTTATTTAAACTATTATGCAATTTATTTTATCCGCGCAAATCTGCGTAATCTGCGGGAAATTTCGTTATGTATAAATGATATCACTTTCACTTAAAGGAGTTAATCCTTTTAATGACTGGTAAATTCGCGCTAAAGTCACCACGTCTTTGATGCAATAGGTTTTAATTCGCTCAATATTTTTTTCCTCATAATATACTTTGGCGATCTGGCTTCCATCAATATCATCTTTTGGTGAAGGAATCCCAAACACATGAGCCAATAAATTTAGTGACGTAAAGTTTTTGATATCTCCAAAGCGCCACATTTCCATGGTATCCAGGTGTTTTACTTCCCAGGGCTTAAATCCCTGTAGCTGCAAGAGCTTTGGCAAAGGCAAGCGGTTGACCAAAAAACGCCTGCACAAAAAAGGATAATCAAATTCTTTACCATTGTGGGCACATAAAAAATGTTCTTTGGTATTAAAAAATTGTTCCAATAAATCTGAAAACTCTTTTAGAATAGCTGATTCATCATCTCCTGCAATGGCTTTCGTTCTGAATTTACGCTCACTCATAAAACCCAGTCCAATACACACAACTTTTGCAAACTCCGCAAAAATCCCTGCCTTAGCGTATTGTTGTTCAGGGGTTATCTCTTTACTATAAAAAAATTTCTTATCCCATAATTCTTTTTCCGTCTCCGAAAGGGACGAATATTGATATTGTACAGGAACGGTTTCAATATCAAGAAATAAAATATTTTCTAATTTTACTGAATTCATTTTCTTACATATTTTTGAAACGTGTAATCAAACTTATTTTTTTCATCTGCCAGATGCGCCTCTTCCCAAACCAATTCGAATTTAGTTTTATCAATTTCAGGAAAAAAAACATCTGCCTCCAGTGTTGTATTAACTACGGTCAGGTAAATAGTATCGATCAGATCCATGGATTGTCGGAAAATTTCTCCTCCACCAATAATGAACACTTCCCTTTCTGATTGTAAACTGGTGATTGCTTCTTCAATACCGGATACAACCTCAATATCAAATGCTTTATCTGCATTAAATGTTTTATCACGTGTGATGACTACATTCTTTCTGCCTGGCAATGTTCTACCAATCGATTGAAATGTTTTACGCCCCATCACAACAGGACATCCCATCGTGGTTGTTTTAAAAAATTTAAGATCTGCCGGCAAATGCCAGGGCAACTGGTTATCTTTTCCTATCCCATTGTTCAGGGATGCCGCAACAATACTTGATAATATCATAACTTAATTTGACAATTTGACAATTAGTCTATGTGACAATGAAATTATGTGTAAAAAATAATTCGAATTGACTCATTAACTAATTGACTCATTAATACGCTAAATCTTCGATAAAGAAAAAGAAAACAACCGCCCCAACCCATTCTTTTTTCACTCCTTTACAATCTCCGATTTTAGAACCATTCTTGTAAATATCGCCATCCGATTCTATTTGACCGATTTTGGAACCATTTTTATAAACATCCCCGTCGCTTTCAATCTGTCCTACTTTACTACCATTTAGATAGATATCGCCATCAGATTCAATCTGACCTTTTTTTGAACCATTGACATAAACGTCACCATCTGATTCAATCTGGCCTTTTTTAGACCCGCCAATATAAACGTCTCCATCCGACTCTATTTCACCTTTTTTACTTCCATTAATGTAAAGGCTTTGAGCAGATACTGTGGTGCAGATAAACCCGCATGCAAGAATAAAAATTAATTTTTTCATTTTTTATTGCTTTATAAATTTTGATTGATAATTTTTCCCTGACTTATCCTTCAGTTTAATAACATATAATCCATTGGCTAAAGAAGACACATCTATTGATTTGGAATCTGCTAAATTCCCCTTTAAAATAATTGCTCCAATATTGTTAATGATTGTGTATTCAGATATTTGCAATGAACTATTAATTTTTAATTCTAAACTTGTTGGATCCGGATATAGTGTGATCTGATCATTTTTTAAATGTTCTTTAACAGAAGTAAAATAACACGTTGAAAACCCTGTATAGTAAACTTCCACTGGTTCAAAAGGGCATTCATTATCACGACGTGACTGAACAAAATGATCCATAAATCCAACTCCCTCAACTAAATCAGATGCATCATCAATACAATTAAAATTAAATCGTTTATGATATGAACCACAAATTAATATGCTATCTATAGATTGAACAACTCTATCTCTGCTAGTCATATATCTTCCATATGCATATGTACTGGGCACCGTATCGCCTACATTCAAATTGAAATCATACCATAGTATGTCAATATTTGCACCACCTGTAACATCCAGGTAATACACTTTTTTATTGATGGAGTCATTCCTGTAGGCAAACTCAAAAGTATAGGGACTAAAATTAAAAGGGCCAGGCGTAAGATTGTAAGCATATAACACTTTATTGTAAGTGTAAGCTCCGATTAATGTATCTCCCGAAGTTTGATACTTATAATAACCAGACACCGTTGTAGAATTTTTATTTACGGACCAAATTGCATTTCCTTCAGGAAATGGTTTATACACGTTAGTTTGAGAACACACATTACTGCAAACCACCAAAGCAATAATCAGTAATTTAAATGATTTAATAGTTTGCATAATAATGAGTTTTTAAGTTTACTTCTATCTGTATTTCACTTCTACATTATGTAGTTCAATGATAGGCTTTAAAAATTCTTCCAGATCGTACACACATAATTGAGATGCCGCATCACATAAGGCTTTTTCCGGTTCAGGATGAGTCTCAATAAACATTCCATCGATTCCGCTCGCTACACCGGCTCTTGCCAATACTGGTAAGAACTCTCTTGCGCCTCCTTTTTTATCCGAACTCGGGATACCATATTTTCTAACACAATGAGTCACGTCAAATACTACCGGATAACCGATATTATTCATGTGGTAAAAAGCACGGGGATCAACAATTAAGTCATTGTATCCGAATGAAAAACCGCGCTCGGTTAAAATAATCTGATCATTACCTGAATCAACACATTTCTGAGCCGGGTGTTTCATATTATCCGGTGCTAAAAACTGTCCGTGCTTAATATTAATTACTTTCCCGGTTTTTGATGATGCCACTAACAAGGATGATTGCATACACAAATAGGCAGGAATCTGCAATACATCAACTACTTCACCGGCAGCAGTTGCCTGATCGTGTGAATGAATATCCGTTAAAATCGGGAAACCAAATTGTGTTCTGATCTTAGCAAGCATCTCACAACCTTTAGTTAAACCCGGTCCCTGGTAGTAACTTAAGCTACTACGATTATCTTTTGTGAAAGATGATTTATAAATGATTTTGATTTTAAGACGCTCCGAAACTTCTTTCAGCTTCTCGGCCGTTTTCATCATGGTTAATTCGTCTTCAATGACACATGGTCCTGAGATCAGGAACAGGTCTTTACTTCCGCACTCAATATCTCCTACTTTTACTATTTTTCTTGACATGTTTTTTTTATTTTATGTCCCGCTGATCTCGCAGATTGCGCTGGCTTATTTTTATTTTTTAATTATTTTCTATTTCCCCTAGATCTGTGAAATCTGCGGGCACTACTCATTTACAATCTTCTGAATAAATCTTTTATATAATCCATGGTTGCAATTTCCTTGTAATTGTCCCCAAATGCATGATTCCACATAAAAGGCAAATTGTAAGAAACTGTTGCCATAGCCGTTATCGTTTCTTCGCTCCATTCTTTGCTTAAATTTTGAGGCAATTCAATCTTATGTTTTTTAATCATCTCCATGAACTCACTATGTCCTTTTTTATAAATATCTCCCAGGTGTTGAAAAATAATACAGTTTGCGTAACAATGGCGCGTCCCTAATATTTTTGATAATCCATAGCTGATTGCATGGCAAGCACCCACTTCGCTGTAGGTCAAACTTAAACCACCCATCAACGAAGCGACCATTAATTTATCATCATTCTCCGGAGTTCTTCCCGCGTTTTCGCCCAAATATACTTCACGGCACAATTTTAAGGATTGCTCCCCATAGGCAAGACTGAATGCGTTGTTTCTAATGCCTGTTTCAGATTCAATACAATGAATGTATGTATCCATCCCTGTGTAAAACCACCAATCTGTAGGAACCGATGCTATCAATTCAGGATCAAGAATTACCTGGTTAAACACCGTCCAGTCACATTTCAATCCTAACTTCTTTTCGGGTCCGGTTAACACTGCTGTCATCGACACCTCCGCACCCGTTCCTGAAATAGTTGGAACGCCTAAATGATATACTCCGGCTTTCTTAATTAGATTTAATCCCTGATATAAACTGGAGGATCCTTCGTTGGTAAGCATTAACGACAATGCTTTCGCAATATCCATAATGCTTCCTCCACCAATACCAATCACTCCACTCGGAAGTCCTTTCCTGGAAAGTATTTCATCCCGTAAAGTATCAATCTGATCTGTCGTCGGCTCATGAGGATCCACATCAATGTAATAGATCAAATCTTCCGGTTTATTCTGTAGTTTATTGGATAACTCCTTTCCTTTAAAATAATTATCCACGACGTAAACGAAATAATTATTGTTCTCCTTGCGGATAGGTTCAACTGTCTCAGCTAACTGGGAAAAAGAACCACGACCATAAGTTACCTTATCAATGTTTTTAAAATTTTTATGAAGCATTATACGTTTTCAGTTTTTAAGGCTTTAGTAACACAATCCGCTATCTTAGAAGTCAACGTTTTCATATCCTCTTCTGTCCACTTGTATTTAATGCCAAATGAAATTAAACGGCCAATTGTCTCCTGTGTTTTTGGTAACTGAAGATTTTTGTAATCCTGTGGCGCACCTAATACTTCAATTGGGAGTTTGGAAACGGTACGTAATTCTTTAATGTGATCCCATTGATTAATAAAATGGTACATATTTTTAAACCAATAATCAAAACCAACCACGCCGGAAGCTTTCATTTCATCCACCACGCGTTGAGCCGTAGCAGTATCAGGTAATAACAGATTTAAACAGGTAGCAGAATCACCTTCCGGGTCCGCTAATTTCGCAAAAGAAATTCCGGGAACCTTAGATAAAATATCCGTCATGAATTTTTTATTGGTACGGTTCTTTTCTTTGATCTGAGGCACTCTGCGTGTTTGAGCCACACCAACCGCCGCATGCAATTCGGAAATCCTATAGTTAAATCCTAAATATGGATGTTGTTCCATACCACGAACAGCACCAATATGATCATGACCATGATCACTGTACACATCCGCTTTCTTGTATGTAGTTTCATCGTTAGTCACCATGACACCACCTTCACCCGCTGTTGCAATTTTAAAGAAATCGAAAGAATAACAACCCGCTTTTCCAAATAAACCGGTAGCGGTACCTTTATAAGAGGAAGCAAAAGACTGTCCCGCATCTTCCACTAAAATTAAGTTGTGATCATTAATCACTTTCATAATTGGGTCCATGTCTGCCATACCACCACACATGTGCACCAGGCACACTGCTTTAGTTTTTGGAGTAATGGCCTTTTTGATTCCTTCAGCGCTCAAACACAGCGTTTCATCAATTTCAGCAAACACTGGCAATGCTCCAACAAATAACACGGCTTCAACCGTTGCCATAAATGTAAACGGCGGCACAATTACTTCATCGCCTGTTCCGATACCACTTGCGGCAAGAGCCGTCGCAACTGCTGTCGAGCCACTACTCATAGCATGCGCAAATTTTGCACCGGTAATTTTTTTCACCTCTGCTTCAAAATCCTTTGCTTTCCAGTGATTGTTTCGCAACGCATCATGGTTATAACGGAACAAAACTCCGGTTGACAATACATCTTCAATTTCCTTGCGCTCTTCTGCGCCAAATAATTCAGTTCCAGGCATTTCTTTTAATTTTAATGGTTAATCTTAATCGTTTAAAACGTAAACAGTTTCTTATAATAGTTTAATTGGGAAGGAATTCAAAAGTACCGGGTTCATCGATGACCCCAAAATTTATAGAAGTCAGTTTTCCGTTTTCAAAATAACAATCCAAACCTGCTTCATCGAAACTCAAACGCTTCTCGCCCCATTCCTGCCGCTCTGTGTCCGACAATTCATACTTGTGTTCTTTCATCAAATCCGTTAATTGCTTCTCGTTTAAGGAAAATAATTTTTGTCCAAACAATAAAGTATCTTTATTATCAACCTCTACGCTTCCGAATTTCATGGCATTTTTATTATCAAAAAATAAAGAAAATCCGGAATCCCAATAATGATACACCGTGCATGAAGTTTCCAAAATCGGATCATCTAACACCTGCATTTCTTCCGGTTTTCCAAAAACCAATTCTGCGTCAACAGATGATACGCCAAAATTCAATGTACAAAATCCTTTTAACAAATTTATCTGAGGTGTAAAATCCATAAGTGATCATAAAAATAACGCTAATAGCCAGTAAAAACAAGCCAAGAAAATAAATTAAAAAAATAATAAAAAAAGTTTTGCTAGTTACAAATTGGTTTATATATTTGCAGCCCGAAAAGGTAGAAACGTTCTTAACTTCATGATTCTGTAGCTCAGCTGGTAGAGCAATACACTTTTAATGTATGGGCCCTGGGTTCGAGTCCCAGCAGGATCACAAGAATTTTCAGTTTTCGGTTTTAGAAAGCCCTTAAATTAATTTTTAAGGGCTTTTTTATTGATAAAAATCTAATCACATTTATTGTAATTCTTTTTTTCGAATCGCTACGTCAGGGCTTTTATCATATCAATGTAAGCGTTCATCAGTTTTTTACAACACGTCAATAACTTCTTAGTGCGTGGAATATTAAATCAATAGGTATTTGCAATATTCTGTTCTAAAAAAAATCACGAAAATTATTAGTTTTGATACACGGGTCAAAAAATTAAAATATTGTAGAATATCAATGCAAAAGAGAGGTGTTTTGTGTGGTTTTATTAAATGAGATTAATTTCAATGCAAAAACTCAGCTACAAAATAGTCAATGGTATTTCGATCTATCGGATTATTACCGCTCCTGTATTAGCGTACCTGGCGTTTACCAGAAACCTGGATGTATTTAAATGGATGCTCTGTATCAGCTTCCTGACAGATGTGATTGATGGATATTTAGCAAGACGTTTCAATGCCACAAGCGTAATAGGTTCCAAATTGGATTCAATTGCGGATGATCTCACGATAGTTGCCGCCATTATCGGTGTATTTGTTTTTAAGTTTCAATTTATTGTCGAAGAAATAATTCCTTTAGGAATTCTTTTAGGATTATTTATTGTTCAAAATATTTTGGCGTTTGTTCGATATAAAAAAATGACGAGTTTTCACACTTATCTCGCCAAGATTGCCGCTATACTCCAGGGATCTTTTTTTATTCTGTTATTCTTTATCATCGAGCCCATTTACCTTCTGTTTTATACAGCCGCAATTATTACCGGGCTTAACCTTATCGAAGAAATAATTATGATCCTGATGTTGCCAAAATGGGAAGCAAACGTGAAAGGAATTTATTGGATTTTAAAAAGGCGAAAAAGCAAATAATATTCGCTTTCAACTATGAATTTAAGCATCTTGCTTTACCGACTCTCTTACGAGCTGCCTGCAAATCTTATCCACCTCTATATTGTAATTGATAACCTCCGTTGCCTTCTGATGGGCCTTGATCTTCTCAAATCGAATATCCATTGACGAAACAAGTTCAAGGAATCCTTTTACCAGATCTTTATTACGAATGTCGTTTCCCGACTTCGTCAGGAATTTCCCTGCAATAAATTTTGCTTGCCTGTCAATTAACCCAACCACGTATTGACTATCTGAAACAATATGTATGTTCTTTACGTCTTTAAAATTATTTTTCACGTACAAAATAGATTGGATTACTGCCTGTATCTCCATTCGGTTATGGGTCGTATCGGATTCCTTTCCACTAAGGATTATTTTTTCATCATTTACTAAAATAACTGCTGCCCAGGCACCCAGACATAGTTGCGTGTGACAGGAACCGTCAGTATAAATGAGAGTATTTGATTTCATTACTGATAAAGGTATTTATAATATTTTAATACTATTAAATTCTTAAAATTAACTAGTTTTGAATAACCATGAAATTATATGAATCTTATAAATCTATCAGGACCTTTTTTTTCATCGGTGCTTCTTGCCTATTGTCTATAGGCTTTAATAGCTGTGGTTGGTATTACAACTTATTCTATACAGACCCAATCGCTTGTTTTGAAACAGCTTGTGACAAAAAACCATATGATGCGGTGATCGTTCCTGGTTACCCACATGACTCAGGGAAAGTGAATATCGTACTCGAACACAGAATAAAATGGGCCTATTATCTTTATCGCAACGGGTACGTGAAAAATATTATTTTTTCAGGATCTGCCGTCTATACACCGTACATCGAGTCAGAAGTTATGCGACTATTTGCATTGCAATTAGGAGTCAAAAATGAAAATATTTTTATTGAAACCAATGCAGAACATACAACGGAAAATTTATACTACTCTTATCTGAAAGCCAAAGATCTGGGGTTTAAATCCATTGCATTTGCATCGGAAAGCGCGCAGACCAGTTTCATGAAACCGGTTAAACGAAAATTTAAATTAGATCTGGACTTTATTCCAATCGTTGATGATAGTTTAAAAAAAATGGATATCGAATTAAAACCAATCGATGAGAGTACCGCATTTGTAAATAATTTTGTGTCAATAGTTAAAAGAGAAGGTCTATTAAAAAGACTAAGAGGTACGCGCGGCCATAAAGTAAAAGTGGCTATTCGCAAGGCAAAAAGATTGAAACGACAAGAAAAATAAACAAATTACTATGGTCCTGAGTCCTGAAAAAATAATAGAACAAACAACCAACTGGATCAAATCCGTTGTCATTGACTGCAATTTTTGCCCCTTTGCTGCGAAAGCAATATTGAAAAAAAGCGTCCGCTATATCGTAAAATCTAATATTGATATGGATCAATGCCTGGATGCTTTAAAAGAAGAATTACTTTATTTGGAAACTGACCCGGAAACAGAAACGAGCTTTATCATTCTTTCCCAGGACTTCAAAAATTTTGATGATTACCTGGATCTTGTTGAAGCAGCAGACAATCTTTTGGTACAGGAAGACTTTGATGGCATTTACCAGATTGCCAGTTTTCATCCGGATTATTGTTTCGAAGGCTCGAATAACGAAGATCCTGCGAATTATACCAACCGCTCTATATATCCTATGCTGCATATATTAAGAGAAGACAGTTTAACCAAAGCCCTTAGCCTCTACCCTCATCCTGAAAAAATCCCACAGGACAATATTGAGTTTGCCAGACAAAGAGGGTTACAATACATGCAATTGCTCCGCTCGGCATGCATGTAATTCTTTATTTTTAATAATTTGTATTTCTAATAACAAAAGGCTTTCGTACCTTTATTCTATGCTCAAAAAATTAAAAATAAGAAGACATTTAAGCTTTGTCGTTGCGTCCTTTTTATTTATTTTTTTGCTGGCCTGTACCAAAGATTCTGCTCCCCCTACTTTTGGGAATTACCCAACTGAAATAGGAAAGATCATCACATATAAATGCGCGACTCCGGGATGTCATAATGACCAAAGTTATGAGGCCGCAGATGGATTAAACCTAACTTCCTATGCCAGTTTATTTCTTGGCTCAGATAATGGTTCCCCGGTTGTTCCATACCGGAGTGATTTCTCCTCTTTATGCTATTATATAAATACCTATAGTGATCTCGGCCCGGTCAACTCGCCCAGAATGCCGTTAAATGGTGCCGCCTTGAGCAGAGAAGAGGTGCAAACCATTAAAAGCTGGATCGACAATGGCGCTCCGGATATCAATGGAAATATCATGTGGTCCGACAATCCCGATCGTAAAAAATACTATGTATTGAACCAGGGATGTGATGTAGTGACTGTTTTTGACGCAGCTACCAAATTACCAATCAGATATATTACGGTAGGAAATAGTGCCAATGCAGCTGAAAGTCCCCACATGATACGTGTGTCACCAGATGGGCAATACTGGTATGTCATTTTTGTTGCTAATAATATCTTGCAGAAATTCAGAACATCCGATGATAGTTTTGTGTCACAGGTAACCCTTGGTTCTGCTCAAAACTGGAACACGATGGTGATTAGTAATGATAGCAAAAAAGCTTATTGTGTTTCCTGGCAAACCAGCAGCCGTTTAGCGGTAGTCAATCTTGAAACGATGACTCTAATCAACAATGTTGGTGGTGGTAATTTTAGCGATGCGCACGGCGTAGCTTTAAACAGCACAAATGACACAGTATACATTACCCGCCAAACCGGAAACTACATTTATAAAATTGATACAGCTTTAAACGGCTTTAATGAAGTCACCCTGGATGGATCATCTCTTCCAAATCAGACCTCCTCTCTTGATCCTCATGAAATTATTTTTTCAGCGGATGGCGCTTACTATTTTGTAACCTGCCAAAAATCCAATGAAGTGAAAGTAATGAGCACAGCAGGAGATGTATTGATCCAGAGTATTCCAACAGGACAATACCCGTTGGAAATCATTAAAAGCGTTTCAAAAAACAAACTTTATGTTTCCTGCCAGGATGAACCCGGAACCGGCATCAATTCCAAAGGGTGCGTGACTGTAATCGACATGTCCACCTATCAGGCAGCCAACTTCCCTGTTGGCTACCAGCCGCATGGTTTGGCTATTGACGAAACAAACGGTTTTTTGATTGTTGCCAGCAGAAACATTTCATCAGGCGGTCCTATTCCACATCACAGTGGAACATGCGGGCGAAATGGCTTTGTAAATTATTTCAAAATTAGTACAATGGAATTACTAAACAAAAAAACCGAAATTGCATCAGATCCTTATTCTGTTGCTGTGCGACCATAATGAAAAGCGAATTAAAAGATAAAACGATTCTACTCTTTGACGGATACTGTAATCTGTGCCACTCTTCCGTTCAATTTGTTTTGGATCATGAAAAAAAATCAAATCTCTATTTCGCATCCCTTCAGTCACCGGTTGGCATTGAATTAATGAATGAATATTCCATCGACCCCAAAAAGACAGATAGCCTTGTATTAATAGAGGATAACAAAGCCTATGTTAAATCTTCCGCTGCACTTCGCCTGGCAAAACATTTAAAAGGAGCTTATCCTCTGGCGTTTGGATTTATGATTGTTCCGACGTTTATAAGAAACAGCGTGTATGATTTTATTGCCAGAAACCGATACAAATGGTTTGGAAAAAAAGACAATTGTATGGTTCCAAATGCGGAATTAAACAAACGTTTTTTGTAAACACGTTTTTAATTTTAATTTTACACCATGACAAAACTTTCCGTCAATATTAATAAAATAGCCACCATTCGCAATTCGAGAGGGGGAAATACACCTAATCTTCTGCAAGTAGCAATGGATGCTGAGCGCTTTGGCGCGGAAGGGATCACGGTCCATCCACGTCCTGATGAAAGACATATTCGTTACCAGGATATTTATGACCTAAGACCATTATTAAAAACTGAATTCAACATAGAAGGAAATCCTAAAATTCAAAAATTTGTAGACCTTGTATTGGAAGTTAAACCAGAACAGGTTACTCTCGTACCGGATGGTGATAACCAGTTAACTTCTGATCATGGCTGGGATACCTTAGCCAATAAGGAGTATTTGACCGGGATAATAGCGAAATTTAAAAAAGCAGGAATACGGACTTCCATTTTCGTAGATCCGGATCTTAAAATGATTGAAGGTGCTAAAACAACCGGTACAGATAGGATAGAACTGTATACCGAAGAATACGCCAGGCATTATACAAAAGATAAAGCGAAAGTGATTAAACCGTTTGCAGAGGCCTCAAAATTGGCCAATAAATTAGGTTTGGGCGTGAATGCCGGACATGATCTCAACCTGGAAAATCTTGCTTATTTTAAAAACCATACTGAAAATCTCCTGGAGGTTTCTATCGGGCATGCGTTGATCAGCGATTCCCTTTACTTTGGTTTGGAAAACACCATCCAATTGTATTTAAGGCAATTAAAATAAATTTTAAACGCTCTTGTAAAATTCAAACAGGTCAATGGCTTGTTTGGCTTCCTTCACATCATGTACCCGTAATATTTTAGCGCCGTTCTGTAAAGCAATGGTATTCAAAACAGTTGTACCATTTAAAGCGGTAACGGGAGACGTGTGAATAACCCGGTTAATCATTGACTTACGTGAAAGTCCTACCAGAAGTGGAAATCCAAAACCGGCAAATTCATGCAAATGTTTTAAGAGCTCGTAATTATGTTCTACTGTTTTACCAAAACCAAAACCAACATCGATGATCAGTTTATCAAATCCTTTTGCCTTGCAATAATCTATTTTTCCTTTATAAAAATCGCCCAGTTCTTTTACCACGTTTTCATAAGTAGGATTCAACTGCATATTTTGAGGAGTACCCTGCATATGCATCAGTACATAAGCAATCTGATGTTTGGCAACCACATCAATCATTTTATCATCCAGTTCGCCACCTGAAATATCGTTGATAATATCCGCGCCATGGTCAATACCGAACTGAGCCACCTCTGACAAATACGTATCAATGGATATCAACATTTTCGGGAACTCTTTCCTGAGTTTAGTCAAAGGTTCTTTTAACCGGAAAATCTCATCTTTTACAGTAACCGATAGTGCTTTAGGCCGGGAAGATGCGGCTCCAACGTCAATGATGTTAGCTCCCTGGTATATTTTCATTTCAGCATCTTTTATAATGTCCGTTACCGATGAAAATTTACCTCCATCATAAAAACTATCCGGCGTAATATTAATAATAGCCATCACCTGAGCCTTCTCAAAGCTCAATTGTTTACCATTTGTTAAATACGTTTTATACATTATTTATAAATTAGCGTTCGAATGTTTATAAAATACTACTGTTCAAGGTAGCAATAAAATTTTATAAATAAATAAACATTTAGACAAACGAGAAATTAGGACAAATGAATAATACTTCTTCACAATACGACGCTGCCATTAAGTTATGCAAAGAACTTTTTTTAAAGAAGATGAAGGATTACGGTACCGCCTGGCGAAATTTAAGACCTACCTCTCTAACAGACCAGATTTTCATTAAAGCTCAGCGCATCAAAAGTATTGAAGAGAAAGGCACTCAGAAGGTTATTGACGATATCACCGGGGAATACATCGGTATTATTAACTACTGCATTATTTCTTTGATTCAGTTAGAATTAAAAGATGATGCCAGGGTAGAATTACCATATGAAGAAGTGGAACAATTGTACAACAAATATGCCCTGCAAACCAAACAATTGATGGAGGACAAAAATCATGACTATGGAGAAGCATGGCGCGATATGCGCATTAGTTCTTTAACCGATTTGATTTTAATGAAAATTTTCAGGGTTAAACAGATTGAAGATAATAAAGGACAAACCATTGTAAGCGAAGGTGTGGATGCAAATTATATGGATATGCTTAATTATTCTGTATTCGCATTGATCAAACTGAAAGGATAGGAAACGCTTAAGAAATATTTTGTCAGTCTGAGCGGAGTCGAAGACTCAAAATATTTATCATCAATAAAATAGAACGCCCTTCGGCTCCGCTCAGGGAGACAAAGATCCTAACTCAACACTACAACCTTATCAGCATAGCGTAAAGCGGAATCCCGGTGGCTAATGATAATAGATGTTTTACCTTTCATAATTGATTTCAGGTTATTTAAAATCAATTCTTCTGTTTCCACATCTACTGCCGATAAACAATCATCAAAAATCAGAATCTGTGGCTTGGAGATAATGGCCCTGGCAATCGAGATACGCTGTTTTTGTCCTCCTGATAAAGTAATTCCTCTTTCACCAACAACAGTATCAAATGCATCCGGGAAAGCTACGATGTTTTCATAAACGCCCGCATCTTTTGCTGCCTGGTGAATTTCTTCCTCCGTATAATGATGGCCGGTTGAAAATGCAATATTATTCCGGATAGTATCGGAAAACAAAAACACTTCCTGTGGCACATATCCAATACTTCTCCGTAGTTCAAAAAGATCTATTTTTTTTATCGGATGATTATCGATATAAATTTCACCCGAAGTCGCATCGTATAGACGCGTAATTAAATTGGCCAGGGTAGATTTACCGGCGCCGATCTGTCCTTTAATTCCGATGGTCTGTCCTTTTTCGATTTTAAGGTTCAGATTTTTAAGCGCTTCAATCTTGCTATCCGGATAAACAAAGCCGACATTTTTAAATTCAATTTCTCCATTGATCGTCAGCTTAACTTCAGGTGTATTGATAATATCCGGCCTTGTATTTAAAAACTCGTTGATCCGTGTCTGTGATGCAGACGCTCTTTGGACTAAAGATGTTACCCAACCTAAAGAAGCAAACGGCCAGGTCATTTTATAGACATATAAAATGAATTCGGTGATATTTCCGGGTTCAATCGTTTTATTGATCACTAAATGTCCGCCTAACCAAACCGTAGCAATAACACTCACTCCAATCATCAACACCATAACGGGTTGAAAAAAGGCTTCCACAATTGCCAGCCGTAAATTCTGTTTTTTAAAGTTACTATTCAATGACTCTAATTCACCGATATAGTGTTTTTCCCTGGCATATGCTTTTATTACCCGGATAGCAGAAAAGGTTTCCTGGGCATGCGAGGTTAATTTTGACAATTCCTGCTGAACAACAGTACTTCTTTTATTAATAAGATCTGATACTTTATAAATCACAAAAGACAAAAAAGGCAAAGGAGTAAAAACCAGTAAGGTTAACTGCCAGTTAATCTGCAACATAAATACCAACACTATCACCACTGTAGCAAACGTATTGATCAGGTACATAATGGCAGGGCCCGTATACATACGCACTTTTCCAACATCTTCGCTGATGCGGTTCATGAGGTCACCGGTACTGTTATTCTTATAAAATGAAGCGTCTAATGTCTGGTAGTGAGCATACATCTCATTTTTCTGGTCAAATTCAATATGGCGGCTCATCACAATGATGGTTTGCCGCATGAGAAATAAAAAGAAACCACTGGTTAATGCCAGTCCCAGAAGCGTTAACCCAAACATAATAAATTTCATGGAATCAACCTGCCTGTGGTTCGCAATAAGGTCAACGATTTCATTCGTGGCATTTCTGACTACAACTCCCTGGTAAATAGAAAATAATGTTGAGAGGACAACAAATAAAGCTCCCATCAATAAACGCCATTTATACTTGATAAAATAAGCGTTTATGGTTTGAAGTGATTTCATTTTTTGTCAGGCTGAGCGGAGTCGAAGCCTCGTCGTAATACCCTTCGATTCCGCTCAGGGGGTGACAAGCATGTAACTTAATTTTTCTAAAAATCGTTGTTCAATTGATTGGTTGCTTTTTGAAGAATTTCAAAAGCATTCTCTGCCATTAAATTTTCTTTATCAAGCGTTGGATTGATCTCCACCATTTCAAAGCATACAATCTTTTTAGAACGCATGATGTAATAAATTAAATTACCTGCTTCTTTTTCTGTGATACCATTTGGCACTGGCGTCCCGGTTCCACTGGAGATACGGCTATCCATACTATCCACATCAAAACTTACGTATATAATATCACAATGATCCAAATAATTCAATGATTCAATAGCGACACGCTCAACCGCCTTTTTTCGAATCTCCTGTAAATTGAACACACGAACTTTATTCTTTTTAATTAAAAATTCTTCCTGCGGCTCAAAATCACGAAGTGCTATATAAACCAAATCATTGTAATAAATCTTAGGGGAAATGCCGCCAAGATTTTTTAATTTTTCCCAATATTCAACAGTTTCATCATCCGGCTTGTTCTGCAACCTTTCCTTATTGTCTTCACCTAACACACAGGCAATGGGCATTCCATGCATATTACCACTTGGAGTCGTGTATGGCGTGTGTAAATCAGCGTGTGCATCAATCCATATAACACCTACCCGTTTATTAGGATAGGCCATTTTTATTCCACTGATAGTTCCTAACGCAGAACTATGGTCTCCTGCCAACACAATAGGCACTTCTTCTTTTAAAAGAGTTTTTTTAATTTCATTCGCTAAACGGTCATTTAGGGTATAGATTCCTTTGATCCGTTTGGCATAATCATTTACAACAGGTTCCAGCAATAAATGATTCTCGTTCTGAACTTCAACAGACTTGAATTTTTTGAAAAAGTTACTTCCAAAATCCAAAGCGGCAATTTTAATAGCATCAACACCCATACTCGCTCCACGCGTACCTGCCCCTATCTCACTTTTAACCTCAATTAATTTTATCGGTTTAATCATAAATACTTTATTTTTAAAGAGTTGTAAAGATACAAATCATTCACCAAATAGAGAATTATAAATTCCTATTGCAACTGCGCTTTAATTTGACTGGAAACCTCCCTAATTTGCTGTTTGGACATCGCATTAAAAGTTGGTATATCAATGGTTTTTATCTGTGGAGCGTAAGCTATTATGGCCTGTTTAATTTCCGCATCAAAGTCCCCATTAAAAACCAGAGCTTTAATCCGGTAGCTATTTTTCATCAAATAATCGATGGATAAAAGGGAATGATTGATGCAGCCCAGGTAATTAGAAATAACCAGGATCAGTTCACAATCCAGTTTCTTTGCAATATCGATGACATACTGCGATTGATTGATTGGAACTAGTATTCCTCCGGCACCTTCAATGATCAAATGATTGTTTGTAATGGGTATTTGTATTTTATCCATTTCAATCGTGATCCCATCCAGTTTAGCTGCGAAATGAGGAGATAAAGGTTCCTTTAGTAAATATGCCTCAGGATGAATTACTGTTTTCGAATTACTAATCAATGATCCGACAAGTGCTGAATCCCTGCCTTCATGAATTCCGCTTTGTATCGGTTTCCAGTAATCTGCATGCAACGCCTCTGCTAAAACAGCAGAAACGATCGTTTTACCCACATTAGTTCCTATTCCTGTAATAAAATAATTCATGCTGAGAACAGGCTTAAATACTGTTTTCTAATCTCTTCGATGTTTAGTTTTTCGTTAATAAAGGAGGCACTTGAACGGCATATATTATCAAATTCAGTCTGATCCATCATTGCTAATTGGGTGATAGCCTTTACAAACTTATTTTTTTCATGCAAAGAAATGTCAAAACCGGCATTCTGCTTTTGTAAATTCCTCCAGGGAGTTTGGTCTGAAATGATCACCGGCCTTGCATTCTGCAAACTTTCCACAATGATATGCCCGAAATTTTCGGTTCGAGTGGGCAAGAATAACGCATGATACTGACTGATAGTCGAACCAATGTCTTCAGGTTTTAAAACAGATTTATAAGTAAATACGATATTTTCCTGCAAGGCTTTTGCATTTTGTTCGCACTGTTCCCAATAAGGTTCATCTTCTTTTGGCCCATACATGTCAAACAAAACCTGACAATCTTTGACTTCTTTTAATACATCAATGGCAAAATTAAGGTTTTTAATATCCACAATCCTGGCTATAAAACATAATTTTAAAATCCCCGGTTGTTTTTCGATTGACTTAATTTCTGCGGGAGCGGCAGGTAAATTAGAAACTTCTGAGATCTGAACATGATCACCAATCCGCTTTTTGATCTCTGCCGTCTCCTGGGAAGAAGTGGATTGCCAATGCACATTTTTAAATAGACCCGTCAATTTTGTATATAAAAGATAGACTTGTTTCTTGAAAGGCTTCACAGCTAAAGCGCCATCTCTAAGCATGCCTCTTGGAGCCAGTATAATATTAGATTTTAACCGGCCTTGTTGTTTCCATTTCAATGGATATACTGTAAATAGTTTTGAGAATAAACTATTTAAATATAAAGTATCATGGGACGTATCACCAATCAATTTCAAAATAAAACCTTGGTTCATATTTTCTGGGCTCACATAAAACACCTGCCTACCTGCAAACATAGTCCATTCATTAACTTTCACATCATCATATGCCTTACCGGATTTGAAATCCCTATCGGTGGTAATGATTTTAAAATCAATATCGTTTCCTAAATGCCGGGTTAAAGTAGCAATAGATTGAATCGGCCCTCCGGCCAGATAACCCGGTAAAAACCAATCACAAAGTATTAATATGGTTTTCTTAGCATTCAACCTGATGTGTATTTATCCAGTTATTTAAGATCACCAGGTGCCATACCCTACTCCATGTTATTTTAGGATCATTATTTAAAAAGCGATTCCAGATTAGTAATACAGAGTCTCTGTTAACGAATGACCGTTTAGAAAACTGAACAATATTCTCTTCACAAAAATCTTTCAACTCACCTTTTAACCAATCTTTCCATGGTAATGTAAAACCCATCTTCGGCCGGTTCACAATATTATCGGGCAAAAGTTCACCCAAGGCATCGGTTAATAATTTTTTTGGTGAATGCGGGTATTTGTATTCATCCTTTACGCCCAAAACAAATTCAACCAGTTTATAATCCAAAAAAGGAACCCTTACTTCCAAAGCTACAGCCATGCTCATTTGGTCAGCATCTCTCAATAAGATGTTTTGCATATAGGTTTGTATTTCAAATAAAGAAACCCGGCTTAACACATGTTGCTTGTCAGTTTCAATTTTCTGAATGACATTTTTAATAAAATTAGAATCATTGAACTGCTCTTTCAATAAAGAGCGGTAATCCTTCTGATTAAATAATTTACGGTTAATAGGATAGGCATGAAAACCATTAATCGTATCCAAATTCAATATCTCTGCAGTTTTATCACCCTGTACAGAGTTCTTTTTAGCGGCCAGTAATTTTCCGGCCAATCCTTTAGCTGGTATGATATTTAACCAGCCTTTTTTTTCCAGTTCATAATAACGTTTAAAAATATCGTAACCGGCAAACAATTCATCACCGCCTAATCCGGATAGTGCCATGGTTATTCCTGCCTGTTTGGTTGCTTTGGAAACAATGTAGCTATTTGGTCCGTCACCACTGGGATGGTCAATAGCTGCTAATGCTTCGGGTAATTGTTTTAAAAAATCATCCGGGGTTAACTTTATTTCGTGATGCTCCGTATTGAATTTTTCAGAAATCTGTTTCGCATACTTCGCTTCAGAAAATTCACTTTCATCGAAACTGACATTAAAGGTCCTTACTTTTTCGGAAGATACTTTACTCATTAATCCCACAATGGCACTGCTGTCAATTCCCCCTGATAAAAAAGCCCCAAAAGGGACATCCGCAACCAGACGTCTTTCAACCGAAGCCGTTAGTAATTCATTAATTTGTGTACAAGTCTCTTTGTAGGATAAGTCCTGTTTTGATTTCGCAAAATCATTAATATTCCAATACTTCTGAATGTTTATGGTCCTATTTTGGTATTCCAGGATATGTCCCGGCATCAGCATGAAAACATCCTGTAAAATTGTATTCGGCGCGTGAACCGTTGCATACTGGATAAATTCTGCAACTGATTTTAAACTGATTTTCTTCTCAATTAATCCTGAATAAAGAAGCGCTCTTATCTCAGAAGCAAATAATAAAACATTATCCTTAAATTGATAATACACCGGTTTGATTCCCATGCGATCACGGGCCAAAACTAATTTTTGGTCCGCGGTATCCCATATTGAAAAAGCAAACATGCCATTAAACCGTTTCACACAGTCCTTCCCCCAGCGTAAATAAGCCGCTAAAACAACTTCGGTGTCGGTATCTGTCCTGAAAATATAAGGTATTTGTTTTGTTCCATGTTCAGCTCTCTGAAGTTCAAGTCTAATGTCTTTATAATTATATAATTCGCCGTTATAAATCAATATATAACGCCCATCCTGTGATAAAAATGGCTGGTTGCCTGCTTCCGATAAATCAATGATGGATAAACGTCGGTGCCCTAAATAACAATGTTCATCATTCCAGGTGCCTTCTGAATCAGGGCCACGATGCGCAATAGCATCATTCATTTTCTTTATTGCAGAATGATAGGCCGAATTATTTATTTGTTTCCCTACGATCCCGGTAATTCCACACATAATTTATAAACCAATAGATTGCAGGTACTTTTTGTTTGACATCATTCGTTTAATCCCATCCTCGACGGAGATTAATTCCCTTCCTAAAATCTCTTTCATTTTAGTATTGTCAGGTTGGCGACGGGTCATATCCCCCTCCTTCAAAGGCGGTAAATGAATAATATTGGATTTACTACCGGAAATCTTTACAACAAGTTTGGCCAGATCAATAACCGTCATTAATTTATCGCTTCCAATATTGATGACATCATTCTCGAGCAGTTTATTATTCATAATGGTGACACATGTATCAACGGTATCATCCACGTATGTAAAGGTTCGCGTTTGAGAGCCATCACCATAAATGGTGATATCCTCATTTTTAAGAGCAAGTGCTAAAAAACGGGATACAACAAAATCCGTACTCTGATTTGGCCCATAGGTATTAAAAAAACGGAAGATAGTATAAGCCAAACCAAATTCCTGCTGGTAGCTTTTCAAAAAACTTTCACCAACATTTTTCACTACTGCATATGGAACCCGTGAGTTCAAGGGAGTTCTATGCTCATGCTGAGGCAATTCAACAGGTTCTCCATAAACCTCCGATGAGGAAGAGAAGAATACATGTTTAACCGACGAATTCTTAGCTAAATTTAAGATATGTTTAATTCCCGAAATATCATCCAATACACTTACCGGATTTTCCTGGGTGCGAATTACTCCAACTACAGCGGCGAAATGATAGACATAATGAAAATTATATGCCAACATAATAGAAGATATTTCTCTGTAATCATTGACATTGGCTTTAATAAACTTCCAATTATCATGCTCCGCAGAAGGTAGTTTAGACAAAAAACCAGTGGATAAATTATCAACTATTACTACAAAATTTGCTTTATCCTCAACCAGTTTTTCAACTAGTGCTCCGCCAACATTTCCGGCTCCTCCGGTTACTAATATTTTTCTCATACACGATATCTGATATCAGTAGCGAATATAATAATTTTAGCTATATAATGATACCAAATAGTTAATTCCAATTCTAAAATTTGTGTACTTTTAGACCATGAACATAGAGCATTTTCTGTCTTCCGGCATTTCACCGGTTATTAACGAACTATTTGGTTTGACAACCACTCCAAACGATATTATACTTCAAAAAACAAAAAAAGAATTCGAGGGTGATTATACGTTAGTGACTTTTCCTTATATCAAAGCAGCGCAAACAACACCTGAAAAAACCGGAGAGCTAATTGGCGAACAATTGACGAAAAAACATCCTTCTATTACGCAATTCAATGTCGTAAAGGGCTTTTTAAATCTTTCTTTATCCAATGATTTTTGGCTGTCCGAATTTAAAGCTATCAGCAGTGAAACAAATTTTGGAATAAAACCGGCAAACAGCAGTGGCAGACAAATTATGTTAGAGTATTCTTCCCCGAATACTAACAAGCCGTTGCATCTGGGTCATGTACGTAATAACTTATTAGGCTATTCCGTTGCGACTATCATGAAGACACAGGGTCATGAGGTTATTAAAGTAAACCTGGTAAATGACCGTGGCATTCACATTTGCAAAAGTATGATTGCCTGGAAATTATTTGGACATAGAGAAACACCACAATCAAGTGGTTTGAAGGGAGATCATCTAGTCGGCAAATATTACGTGGAGTTTGATAAAGTTTATAAGAAAGAAATTCAGACATTAATGGATGGCGGAGTATCAAAGGAAGATGCCGAAAAAAAAGCACCCATTATGTTACAGACCCAGGAAATGTTATTGAAATGGGAAGCTAACGATCCTGATACCATTGCCTTATGGAAAATGATGAATGACTGGGTATATCAAGGCTTTGCAGTATCCTATAAAAAACTGGGGGTTGATTTTGATAAAATGTATTACGAAAGTAATACCTATTTATTGGGCAAAGAGGTTGTTCAGGACGGTCTGGAAAAAAATATATTTTATAAAAAAGAAAACGGCAGCGTTTGTATTGATTTGACACAGGAAGGACTGGATGAAAAAGTGGTATTAAGAAGTGATGGCACTTCCGTGTATATCACCCAGGATCTCGGGACCGCCATTGAACGGTTTAAGGAATTTCCGAAAATCAGTCAAATGATTTACACGGTTGGCAATGAACAGGATTATCACTTTAAAGTATTGTTCAAAATCCTTGGAAAATTAGGGTATGATTGGGCCAATGAATGCTATCATTTATCCTATGGCATGGTGGAATTACCTGAAGGAAAAATGAAAAGCCGTGAAGGAACCGTTGTAGACGCTGACGACCTGATGGATGGTATGGTTGAAACCGCAAAGGAAACAACAGAGGCATCCGGTAAAGTTTCCGAATTCAGCAATGAAGAAAAAGACCAGTTATTTAATACCATAGGAATGGGCGCTTTGAAATATTTTATATTAAAAGTCGATCCAAAAAAGAAAATGTTATTTGACCCGAAAGAAAGTATTGATCTGCATGGTAATACCGGTCCCTTTATACAATATGCTCACGCGAGGATTAAATCAATATTGAGAGACTACGACGAAAACATTGAGACTATTTCAATTTCCGATTCAATTACTCTACATGAAAAAGAAAAAGAACTGATTAAATTACAATACGATTTTCCGAAAATTCTTTCAGAATCTGCGACAACGTATAACCCTGCTGTTGTAGCGAACTACATTTATGAGCTTGCCAGGTTATTTAACCAGTTTTATAACGAATGCTCTGTTTTAAAAGAAGGAAATCCGGAGGTCAGAAAATTCAGGATCAAACTTATCGAAACCACAGCGAACATCATTAAAAATGGTATGTCATGTCTGGGAATTGATGTGCCCGAAAGAATGTAATACATGTAATAGAGGCTCTTGGCCACTGTACCGGTGATGTACTTAATAATATTGGTAGGCTCCAGCCGATACAGAAGAGGACATTGTTGGTCGTAGTTTTCCACCAATGTCCTGCCCACAAATAGGATAAGTAGAAATTATAGCCGGATCTCCAATTCCTTTGGCCGCCGAACCTGAACTCAATTTAAAATTGTAAGAAGACGGATTATCAAAACCTGCATTTCCATTTAAAATATTTGCTGAGCTGGTAATTAAACTACTTGTAGGGATCGAACCCTTTATGAGACAATTGGCAAATTTACATTTTGGAGATGGTGAATAGGGACTGACATCAATTTCAAATTCGGTTCCCTGGCTTCCGTCGATGATTGAATTGGCAAAATAGACACTGTCCATGGGCCATGATGATGTTCCGTCAAAATTATCGATGTGCAGGCATGGCTGCCCTCCCCGACCACCTTCCTGTGCATAATAATTCGCAAAAGTGGTATGTAGAAAAGTATATTTGCCTCCCCATGAAAGGGCAGCACAATATTCTTTACAGTTGGCAAACACATTATTTGCACCCCAGATTTCAAAATACTGGGTGTATAAACCCCATTTCGAACAGTTTTTAACAGTGGTATTGGTTATTTTCAATCTTCTCGGTGGATTTGGATCCAACAAAATACTGGCCTGTATACCAATGAAATTGTTTTTAATAATGGCATAATTAATATAATTATCAGAATGCCCTTCATTGATCCAGATTCTGTCCCATTGGCCCGGCATATCGGCATAATCGGCCTCTCGCCTGTCTCCCTGGAAAACTACTTCGTTATTTAAAGCGCCGTTTACCTGTAGCGTCCCATACCGGTATACCCATAAACCGGCATTTTGGTGAAAATAAACTTTAACTCCCTGGTTAATAACCAGTTTCTGGGCAGAATCCACTACCAACCAACCATAAATCACATGCGGCCTGTTATCATCAGGCTGCCCAACAGCGCCACCACCCCAGGTAACTGTCACATTCGTTCCTGAAGACACCGTCGAATAAGGTAAAAATCCATTTTTGTATTGAATGGCTTTGTCCGGAAAATGGTAATGCGCATCCTGACCCCATGCTTCCAGTTTTACGCTCTGTGTATTCCCATTGAGGTCAAACAAAATCTTGTCCTGTATAATAAGTGGACTCAGAGCATTTGTAGGATTCACATTAACCTGCACAAAGATATATATACTGTCATGAGCAAGGATTTCGACATCGTCAACAGCTTTCCCGGGAACACCGTCCACATTTAAAAAAAAACTGGAAGCTTCTCCTTTTTCAAGGCGAACAGAAGAAATATTGATTTTTTGATTATTTTTATTAATTACACGAATATTCCTCGTGGTTGAGCCTATGGTAGTAAAAACGGTGTCAAATAAAATGGAATCCTGAGAAAAAGCTACGGTAGCAGAAGGGTCCATCAGGAGCTTGTCTTTCTTACAAGACACAAAACACACTGAAAAACAAATAGTTACGATTAAAAGGAGCAAAACTCTGGTCATAAAGCAAATTTATAATTTTAATAACGATAAAGCAGAAATTATATTATATTTTTGATGAAAATACTTGTAGTTTCAAGATTATTACTATCTTTGCATTCCAAATTTTTTGAAATAAAATAATTGAATATAAAATGAAAGCAGAAATTCACCCAGAAAATTACAGATTAGTTGTATTTAAAGATATGTCTAATGGCTACA
>JAJNBG010000008.1 GCA_021155905.1 Bacteroidota bacterium | reverse complement strand
AATCGTGTGTCTTTTTCAGTATTTATAGATAACTTTGTAAAACACTAAAATGCCTGCAAAAAAAGACATACGCGCCCTCAGCGAAGCTGAAATTATTGAAATCCTGAAAGAAAAAGGAGAAGCAAAATTTCGTGCTAAACAAATCTATGAATGGCTTTGGAAAAAGACCGCGCATAGTTTTGATGACATGTCTAATTTATCCAAACCATTAAGGGATTGGTTGAAAGAAACTTTTGTTATTAATGCTGTTGAAGTAAGTGATATGCAGGTGAGCACCGATCGCACAATAAAATGCGCCATGAAGCTTGCCGATGGGAATGTGGTAGAAAGTGTTTTAATTCCAACAAAAACAAGAATGACAGCCTGTATCTCATCGCAGGTGGGCTGTAGTTTAACCTGTAAGTTTTGTGCCACAGGAAAATTGAAGCGTTTAAGAAACCTGAACGCGGATGAAATTTATGACCAGGTAGCTTTAGTAAAAAATTTAGCGGAAACAAAATATAACCAGGCCCTCACAAACATCGTTTACATGGGAATGGGTGAGCCTTTATTGAATTATGCGGAAACCATCCGTTCGGTTGATCGGATTACTTCGCCGGACGGATTAGGGATGAGCCCTTCACGAATTACCGTGAGTACGGCCGGCATTGCTAAAATGATCATGAAGCTCGGTGATGACCAGGTGAAATTTAACCTGGCTTTATCGCTGCATGCGGCAAATGATGAGAAAAGAAATCATATCATGCCGATTAATGAAACCAACTCTTTGGATAATTTAGAAGAAGCATTGAATTACTTTTATGAGAAAACAGGTTCAAGGGTTACTTTTGAATATATTGTGTTCAAAGATTTTAATGATGGAATTCAGGATGCCCGTGAGCTTGGAGATTTCTGTAAAAAGACAACAGCCAAAGTGAATATCATTGAATACAATCCCATCGATGATGGCGAGTTCAAACAAACTACTCCGGAACGATTGGAGGCATTTGTGAAACATCTCGAGAGCAGAGGAATTATTGTGAATGTGAGAAGGAGCCGTGGTAAAGATATTGACGCAGCCTGTGGTCAACTCGTCAATAAAAATAAATCCTCAGTACAGGTTTTTAAATAAATAAATTGAAAAGGTTTATTCCACATAATCAAACGGTCATCGAATGGCTTAAGGCGATTGGAATTTCTTTTTTCTGCGTCTTAGTGATCCGGACTTTTTTCTTTGAGATTTCACCGGTGAGTTCGCCTTCCATGGAAAAATCATTACTGACCGGTGACTATATGTTTATCAATAAACTGTCATACGGTCCGCGCCTGGTAAAAACGATTTTAAGTGTGCCTTTTGTCAATCAAAAATATTATTCTTCTTTAATATCCTTGCCGTACCTGCGTATATTCGGTAGTCCTGATGTGGAAAGGAACGATGTGGTTGTGTTTAATTATCCTTTGGATGATGCACATCCTGTTGATCATCGGGCCTATTTTGTGAAGCGTTGTGTGGCCTTACCCGGCGATAGTTTTAAAATTGAGGACGGCCTCGTATATGTCAACAATAAATTAATAGACCGCGAAGAAACGCTTCAGTTTAATTATCATTTTAAGTCTGAACGTTCATTGGATTCTGCGTTCATTGTACATTACGATTTGAATGAAGGAGGGAAGATTTCAGATAACAACGATTATTCGTTTACCCTTACACAGGCATTAGCCGATACTTTAAAAAGTAAAACCTATATCACAACGATCGAAAGGAACAAAGAAAAAAAGGAAATGTGGGATGAATTTGTTTTTCCCTTTAATGCCCGTTATAAATGGAACGTTGATAATTATGGTTCTTTAAAAATTCCCGCAAAAGGCGATACTATTAAACTGGACTCTTTAAATCTCTGTATTTTCGAAAGAATTATTTCAGTTTATGAAAATAATCAGTTGGAAATTAAAAATGACAGTATCTTTATTAATGCTGCTTATCAAACATCCTATGTGATCCGTCAAAATTATTATTTCATGATGGGCGATAACCGTCATAATTCTCAAGACAGCCGGCACTGGGGATTTGTACCGGAAGATCATATTATTGGGAAAGCAACCCGAATTATTTTTTCGAATGATAAACTCTACGGAAAAGGCGTGAGGTGGAACCGGTTATTTCAAAGCATCGATTAAATGAATGGTATTCTTTTATCTACGGCTTATTTACCTCCTGTTAATTACCTGTCTGCTGTCATTAATCATGAGGACGTTGTTCTGGAAAAACACGAGCATTTTGTAAAACAAACTTACCGCAATCGGTGTGAGATCCTGACGGCCAATGGGAAACTAAGTCTGAGCCTTCCCTTAATCAAGCAAAGCGATAAGGAATTGATTTCCGAAAAAAAAATATCCTATGCAGAAGATTGGCAGAAACAACATTGGCGGGCCATTACCAGCGCCTACAAAAATTCTCCGTACTTCGAGTATTTTGAAGATGAATTTAAACCTTTTTATGAAAACCGATTCGAGCTTTTGTTTGATTTTAATACAAAGCTATTGCAAACTATTCTACATATTCTAAGAATTCAAAAGAACATTCAATTCACGGCTCATTTTGAGTCAGCACCATGTAGTTCAGTGGATCTGAGAAATTTATCAGATATAAAGCAGTCTTTTCCCGACGCAAAATCCTATTATCAAGTGTTTTCCGGAAGTTCAGGATTTGTTTCTAATTTAAGCTGCCTGGATGCCTTATTTAATATTGGACTGGAAACTAAGAATCTATAATAGTGTCACTTCGAGTGATTTTTGTCTGCCTCTTGCAAAAATTGTATCGAGAAGTTCTCGATACAAAAAATGAAAAAGAGACGCCTTTTTGACTCGAAGTGACAAAAATTAGTTCATTTATTAAATTTTGATTCCAATGACCAATACATCATCGGTTTGATCATTATCCTGTTTCCAGTTATTGAATGCATATTCCAGGAACGCTTCCTGTTCTTCCATGTTCATATCCGTAATTGAGCTTAACAGTTCTTTGAAATTGGATTTGTTTAATTTCTTGTTCCGCTCGCCACCAAACTGATCTATGAATCCATCCGTAAACAAATACAGACTATCGTTTTCCTGCAATTGAAATGTTTCCGTGTCAAATTGTTTTTCAACCCCTGAATAAAAACCAATCGGGTAACGGCTGCCTTTCAGTTCGGTGATCTGCGCTCCTCTTGATATGAGAAGAGAGCGGAAGGCGCCTGAAAAAGATAACTCATTTTTCGTTTTGTCAATTCGAATCAACGCTACATCCATTCCGTCATTAAAGGAAGCATCCTGGTTTTTATTAATGGATTTTGCCAGCTCTTCATCCAACGCTTTTAAAATCTCCGAAGGCTCCGTTGCTTTCCGATTGATGAACACTTCTTTGAACATTGAGTTAGCCACCATGCTCATCATCGCGCCGGGAACACCATGTCCCGTACAATCCACCACTGCCAGGTATTTGTAAACGTCATCTTCGTAAAACCAGTAGTAATCTCCACTGACAATGTCTTTAGGTTTGTACAACAAAAAAGAATTCTCAAAAGTTTCACGCAATTGTTCTGGTGTTTTAAGAATGGATTGTTGTATCCGTTGAGCATAATAAATACTATCAGTGATATCTTTATTTTGTTCCAACAATTGTTTGTTATTTTCAATCAAACGACGTTCATTATTCTTGTTGTCAGTAATATCATAGCCGATCCCAACAAGTTGATCCTCGTTGAGGTAAGATACGTTCCATCTAATCCATTTTCGGCCACCCATCGACGTTCTCAATTCGTGTTCAAATGTTTGCGTTGAAATGTTTTGATTACTGAAGATCCCGAGAATTTTATTCTTTACCTGTTCTCCTTCGGGTTTTGAAAAGCGGGTTACTTCCCACCAGTTCTGGCCCAGCAGTTCATTGGATTTGTATCCCAATAAGTGTTGGGCAGATTTACTAACATAGTCTATACTTCCATCGTTATTTAAAACGACTATCAGTGTGTTGAGTTTATCCAGGATTTGATCCTGTATATCAATGGCAAACATTGGGAAAAATTTTAAAATGAAAAAAAGTGAAAATTAGGGGTATGGACTAGCACATACAGATATGCCACATGGAAATCTGGCGATATCGATTACAAATAAAAATATGTTTAAATGTGTTTTTCACGGAGCAAATATATAAATTATTTGATACCTCAAACAAATTCGAAATAAAATTATAAATTAAGAATAGGAATGCTACCAGAAATTCTTGTAGACAATATTGCTAGAAAGTAAGTTGTTAATGCAATTTAGTGCCGATCAGGCTAATGAACTCCTTGCGTGTAGGGTCTTTCAAAAATTCGCCAGTGAAGGCTGATGTAGTGGTTGCACTGTTTTGTTTCTGAACACCACGCATTTGCATACACAAATGAGCGCATTCCATAACTACTGCAACACCCAAAGGATTTAGGGTTTCCTGGATGCAATCTCTTATTTCGTTTGTTAAGCGCTCCTGAACCTGTAATCTGCGTGCGAAGGCATCCACCACACGTGGTAATTTACTTAAACCTACAATATGACCATTAGGAATATAGGCAATATGTGCTTTACCGAAGAAAGGTAATAAATGATGTTCGCACAAACTGTATACTTCAATATCTTTCACGATGACCATTTGGCTATAGTCTTCTTTGAACATCGCTGAACGTAAAATTTCGGCAGGATTTAAATCATAACCCTGGGTTAAAAACTGCATGGCTTTGGCTGCACGTATAGGTGTCTTTAACAGGCCTTCTCTGGCAGGATTTTCTCCAACATCATCGAGAATATTTTTATACATGTCAGAAATAGAATCAACAAGCTTATCATTGTATTGATCTACTTTTTTATATCCGCTGATGTCGTGTTCAAATTCTTCGTTTAGCATGTTCTTGTTTTTTTAAGTAACAAATGAATTAAGAGACGGTTTATCCCCCAAAATATTCAACATAGTTGCTGTCGGTTTCGTATAATTTAATGCCATGAAGTTCGGCACCCATTTCCTTGATTTTAGGCGCTAATATATTCCAGATAAAGATGGCAACATTTTCAGTGGAGGGCATAATGGGCATGCCCTTTACATCCATATTCAGATTTTTGTGATCCAGGATGTCGGTCACGTCGGTTCTGATTACTGTACTCAGCGTTTTTAAATTAACGACAAAACCGGTATCCGGGTTGATTTCTCCTTTAACCGTCACGAATAATTCATAGTTATGTCCATGCCAGTTTTTGTTGGCACATTTGCCAAAGGTTGTATTGTTTTGTTCTTCAGTCCACGCCGGATTAAATAATTTATGCGCGGCGTTAAAATGTTCTTTGCGGGTAATGTAAATCATAGTAAATTAACGGTGTAAAAATACTAATTATAAATGAAGATTCTTATTGTATCAGCCACACATTTTGAAGTCAAGCCATTGCTGGGTTTTCTTGGGATTGCGCTTCCTTCTACAGGCATGAACAATGCAAATATGGATTTTGAAGAAAAAGATATTCAGGTATTGATTACTGGCGTCGGCATGGTCAATACGGCTGTACAGCTTGGTAGATATCTGGATAATTCGTATGATCTGGTAGTCAATGTAGGGGTTTGCGGGGCATTCGACAAGTCTTTCGAATTAGGGCAATTGGTGCGTATAAATGAAGATATTTTAAGTGAACTGGGAGCGGAAGACGGAGAGGATTTTTTAACTTACGATAGACTCAATCTTCCTGGAGATTTTATTTTTTCCGAAAGCTATAGTATGTCTGATCCCTTAATTGATTCACTTAGGAAAGCAAAAGGCATCACAGTGAATACGGTTCATGGAAAGAAAAAGAGTATTGAAAAAGTTAAACGCCTGTTCCAACCGGATGTGGAAAGTATGGAAGGCGCGGCTTTTTTTGCCGCTTGCCATGGTATTGGCCCGAATTATATCCAGATCCGTGCTGTTTCAAATTATGTAGAAAAACGCGACAAAAGTAAATGGCAAATGGCATTGGCGATTGAAAATCTGAATGCATTTTTGATTAATTTTATCAAAGAAACTACAATCAAGTAACCATGAATCTATCCCTCGGTTTTTCTCCTTGTCCCAACGATTGTTTCATCTTCGATGCATTGATTCATAAAAAAATTGACACACAAGGCTTGGATTTCACGGTCATCATGGAAGACGTGGAAGCCTTGAATAACCGAGCTTTTCAACAGGAACTGGACATTACAAAACTGAGCTACCACGCTTTTTTATATTTAACGAATCAATATGCATTGTTAAATAGCGGAAGTGCCCTGGGATTTAATTGCGGTCCTTTGCTGGTTCAAAATTCTGAAAATAGGATTGACAATATGGATACGGCCAGTATTGCTATTCCGGGTAAATACACCACTGCGAATTTTTTGTTGTCCTTAGCGTATCCCAATTCAAAAAATAAAAAAGAGGTTTTATTCAGTGAAATAGAGGAAGCGGTGTTGTCAGGGAAAGTGGATGCCGGTTTGTTAATTCACGAAAACCGCTTTACTTATGAAGAAAAAGGTTTGCAGAAAATAATGGACCTGGGAGAGTTCTGGGAGAGCCTCATTCATGCGCCGATTCCCTTAGGGGGTATTGTTGTTAAAAGAAGCATAGAGAGCTCCATGCAAAAAACGATCGATAGTTTGATTAAACAAAGTGTTGAGTTTGCCTTTGCTAACCCAGAGAGTTGCATGCCATTTGTAAAACAACATGCCCAGGAAATGAATGAGGAAGTCATGAAAAAGCATATAGCGTTATACGTGAATGAATTTTCTATAAACCTTGGCAGCGTTGGTAAAAATGCCATTCAATTGTTGTTTGATAAAGCCATCGAAAATAAATTAATTGAAGGGGTGGCCCCTCAGATTTTTGTATCTTAATTCCGTTCATCCGGAAAATGCGCACTTTATATAAATTATGTTTATTTCCGATAATTTCCTTTTATATTTATAAAAAAACAGATTCATGCAAAAATTAAATCTCTTATCAGTTTCACTTCTATTAGTGAATCTGGCGTTTTCTCAAACTCTGACTCCGGGTATCAATTTATCTTATTTGGATTCTTCCGTGAGTCCCAGGAATGACATATATAAATTCGCTAACGGTAAATGGCTGAATACACAAAAAATACCTGCCAGTGACGGAAGCTGGGGTAGCTTTAATGAAATTCACGAGCGCAATGTGGCCAACCTAAAAGCCCTGATGGCAGATATTTCAAAAGACACGAAAGCTTTACCCGGGACGAATAATCAGAAGCTCCGTGATTTTTATCTAACAGCGATTGATTCCGCTAAAGCAGAAAAAGAGGGAATGAAGCCGATAGCTGCTGATCTTGCTGCCATTGATTTAATTAAAACCAAAGATGACTTATTAAAAAGAACGGCGTCGCTTAATAAGAAAGGCGTTCCGGGTATGATTGGTTTCTATGTGTATTCGGATTTTAAAAACAGCAATGCCAATACATGTTATTTAGCGCAAACAGGATTGGGTCTGCCGGACAAGGATTTTTATTTCGAGCCGCAATATGAAGCAGTAAAGAAAGAGTACGCCGAACATATCGTTCGTGGTTTCAACTGTTTGGGTAAGTATCCTGAATCGGTTGGTGTATACTCAGTAACGATCATGAAGATTGAAACGGAGCTGGCTAAAATTTCGATGAATGCCGTTGAACAAAGAGATCCGCAAAAACAGTACAATCCTTTTACAAAAGCTGAATTAACCAAATTAACGCCAAACATAAACTGGGATATTTATTTTACAGCTCTTGGTATTAAAACTCCTGAGAATATCGTTCTGAATCAGCCAAAATATTATGAAGGATTAAATGCCTTGATGAATACTATTTCCATTCCCGAATGGAAGATGTTCCTTAAGTGGAATCTGATTAAAGCTGCTTCTCCTTTTTTATCCAGTGAATTTGTAAAGGAGGACTTTAAATTTACCGGAACGGTATTGTCCGGCAAAAAAGAAATGAAACCACTATATAAACGTGTTCAGGCTTCAACTGATGAGGCATTAGGAGAGGCATTAGGTAAGTTATACGTGGATAAGTATTTTGATGCGAACTCCAAGAAAAGGGTGAGTGAAATGGTGGATAATCTCATAGCTGCTTATAGGGTTCGTATCGATTCCCGTGACTGGATGAGCAAGGAAACGAAGGTTCAGGCACAAATGAAGCTCGATAAATTGATTAAAAAATTAGGTTTCCCTGATACCTGGATCGATTACTCGTCATTAACGATTGGTAAGGAATCTTACTGGAAGAACGTGACAGCTGCAAGAGAATTTCAGTTTAAGAGAATGGTTGATAAAATTGGAAAGCCTGTTGACAGAATGGAGTGGGGTATGACACCGCCAACAGTAAACGCATATTATAATCCAACTTCTAATGAAATTGCGTTTCCTGCGGGAATTATGCAGGTTCCATTTTTCGATGTAAATGCCGACGATGCATTCAATTATGGTGTCATGGGTTCCGTGATCGGACATGAACTAACGCATGGTTTTGACGATCAGGGTTCTCAATTCGATTCTGATGGTAACTTAAAAATGTGGTGGACAGAATCGGACTATAAGAATTTCACTGATAAAACGAAATTAATCATTGAGCAGTTTAATGATTTTGTAGCTATTGATACGTTGCATGTTAATGGAGAATTAACTCAGGGAGAAAACATCGCTGATCTTGGTGGTTTAACCATGGCTTACTATGCCTACCAGAAATCTTTAAATGGAAAAAAATCACCAGTGATGGCAGGCTTTACGGGTGAACAGCGGTTTTTTCTTGCCTGGGCTCAGGGATGGAAAACATTAACACGCGATGCTTATTTAAAACAGATGATAGCCACAAACCCACACTCTCCGGGTAATTTCAGGGCTGTTGGTCCTTTGAGCAACATGCAGGAATTTTATGACGCATTCGGTGTAAAAGAAGGAGACGGCATGTACCGCCCGGCTGCTAAACGTGTAAATATTTGGTAAAAATTGGTTTATTTGTTTATAAGGGCGGGCTTTAGTCCGCCCTTTGTTGTTTGTTTTTAGGGTATATCATCCCTACGGGATTTTTAATACACCTGCTTTTTTTGATCTAATTATATTTTGTCCCTACAGGACAAATGGGCATTGGTGGTATTAAAAAGTATTGAAATCCCGTAGGGATTAGATATGATAGAATAGGTGATATTTTAAACTAAGTCCCGTAGGGACGCAATCGTTGATTAACTACTAACCCGTTAAGGTTAATAAGTTTGGTTGAAACAAATTCCTGCTCTCTTCATTATAAATATATTTAATCTGTTACAAAAACAGATGAACGATGAGTGATATACAGCATTTTTTTAAGCCAATAGAATTAGAAACTGACTCATTCTCCGAGAATCAAATTGGCAGGGCAGTTGTCGCCTATACAACCAATTCCGATTTCCCTGATTTAACGGAGGTTGACATGGCGATTGTTGGTGTTTGCGAAGACAGGCGTGCCTATGGAAATATTGGATGTGCTGTTGCGCCGGATAAAGTAAGGGAGTATTTCTATTCATTGTACCCGGGAAGTTTCAGACCACGTATTGCAGACCTTGGAAATATCCAGCAGGGTCATGATGTGGAAGATACCTACTATGCTGTTAAAAGCACGGTGGATTATTTGATCCGCAACAATGTCATTCCGATTATCATTGGTGGTAGCCAGGATTTAACCTATGCGCAGTTTTTAGGTTATGAAAAATTAGAGCAAACCATTAACGTGGCGACCATTGATTCAACTTTCGATTTAGGCAACCCGGATGAAGATACAACCAACACGGCTTATTTGGGAAAAATCATATTACACCAGCCCAATTTCTTATTTAATTATAGCAATATCGGTTACCAGACTTATCTGGTTGATCAAACCGGTTTAAGCATGATGAACCGATTGTATTTTGATACCTATCGTTTAGGGCAGGTGCGCGATGCCATTGAGGAAGCGGAGCCTATTATTCGTCATGCGGATATGCTGAGTTTTGATATTACAGCCATTAAGCATAGTGATGCTCCCGCCAACCCTAACGCTTCACCCAACGGTTTTTATTCGGAAGAGGCATGTCAGATGATGCGTTATGCCGGGATGAACGATAAATTGTCTTCTGTCGGAATTTACGAGATCAATCCTGAATACGATCAACAGGGAAAGACTGTTAATTTAGCAGCACAAATGATCTGGTGTTTCATGGACGGATTTTATAACCGTAAGAGTGATTATCCTTCCCGGACAAGCCCAGACTATGTAAAATTTCATGTGGTTTTACAGGAAGAAAAGTATGAGATCAATTTTTTTAAAAGTAAAAAAAGTGATCGCTGGTGGATGGAAATCCCGTACCCTCCAAGTAAAGGTTTGAAATTCGAAAGGCATACTTTATTGCCATGTTCTTATAAAGATTATGAAATGGCAGTGAATAACGAGATACCTGACCGTTGGTGGCAAACCTACCAAAAACTCGCTTAAAAAGCCTAAAACCTCAATAATGAGAAGCTCTTTTAAATCGTTAAAAGGGCTTTTTGTTTATACAATTATAACGTACTTTTGTTAAGAAAAATTAATTTTAATGAACGTTCAGACACTTTTAAAACGCGCCCAAAACCTCGAATTTTTATCCATCGAGGAGGGAATGTTTTTGTATGAGAATGCTTCGACATCAGAACTGATGTTCGTGGCAAATGAAATCAGAAATATAAAAAAAAATAATTCTAATAAAGTTACCTGGCAGATCGATCGTAATTTAAACACTACTAACGTTTGTATTGCCAATTGTAAGTTCTGTAATTTCTATCGCATTCCAGGCCATAAAGATGCTTATATCACCGATATTGAAACCTATAAAGCCAAAATAAAAGAAACCATTAAATACGGAGGTGACCAGCTACTATTGCAGGGAGGCCATCATCCTGATTTGGGCTTAAGTTTTTATGTGAATTTATTTAAGGAATTGAAATCATTATTTCCGGATATTAAATTACACTCCTTGGGGCCGCCTGAAATTGCTCATATCACTAAGCTTGAGAAATCGACACATACCGAAGTTTTAAAAGCTTTGGTAGAGGCCGGACTCGATAGTTTGCCGGGTGCAGGAGCGGAAATCCTGAATGATCGTGTGCGTCGTTTAATTTCTAAAGGTAAGTGCACAGGGCGTGAGTGGCTTGATGTCATGCGCGCTTGTCACCAGTTAAATATTACCACATCAGCCACTATGATGTTTGGACATGTAGAAACAATATACGAGCGCTTTGAACACTTGGTATGGTTACGTGAAGTGCAGTCTGAAAAGCCTGCTCATGCTAAAGGCTTTCTGGCCTTTATCCCATGGCCTTTCCAGGATGATGGCACCTTATTGAAACGGGTAAAGGGAATTTCGAATAACGTGAGTGCGGATGAATACATTCGTATGCTGGCCTTAAGTCGGATCATGTTGCCGAATATTGAAAATATCCAGGCAAGTTGGTTAACAGTTGGTAAACAAACGGCGCAAATTTGTTTACATGGCGGAGCCAATGATTTTGGCAGTATCATGATCGAGGAAAATGTGGTGAGTGCCGCAGGTGCCCCGCATCGTTTTACATACAAAACCATACAGGATGCCATTCGCGAAGCCGGTTTTGAACCACAATTAAGAAACCAGCAATATGGTGAACGTGAATTGCCAAAAGAAATTATCGAGCAGGTTGTAAATTATTAATGTATGAACGTAATTATTACAGGAGCAAGCAGAGGAATTGGGTTTGAATTAGCGCAACAGTTTTTAAATGCTGGTCACACCGTTTTTTGCCTGACCAGGAATTTAAAACCGTTAGAAAAAATTGCGCACTCTAACTTAAAGTCAATCTCCACCGATCTGTCTTCTCAGGCGAGTATGGATGCAGCTGTAAATCAGATTAAAGGCGAAATGAAGCATATTGATTGTATCATTCATAATGCGGGCGCATTGGTCAACAAGCCTTATGAAGAGATAGCCTATAGTGAATTAGAGAAAGTATATAAAGTCAACGTTTTTGCCCCTTATTATCTAACACAACAATTGTTGCCGGTGTTAGGTAAAGAAACCAAATCACACATTGTAAACATTAGTAGCATTGGAGGTTTTCAGGGGAGTGTCAAATTTCCGGGACTATCGGCTTACAGTTCTTCAAAAGCAGGAATTGTTGGTTTAACGGAATGTTTGGCTGAAGAGTTAAAGGACAAAAATATTTCCGTGAATTGTTTGGCGATTGGAGCCGTGCAAACTGAAATGTTGGCGGAGGCATTCCCTGGTTACCAGGCACCTTTAACACCCAAACAAATGGCAGAATACATTTTTGAGTTTGCAAGCAAAGGTCATGTATTTTATAATGGAAAAATTTTACCGGTGTCTTCCAGTACACCTTAGTGTATGAAGTTATTTTTAATAGTATTAATAATTCCCTGTTTTGCTTTCTCTCAATCAAAGAAAGTGAAATTAAAATTAGTTCAGGTCATGCCTTATTGCGGTGGCGCCAAACCAAGTGAGGAAATGAAGAAAGCAGCAGAAGTTCCCGTTGCTTACGCGAATAAAAAATTAATTTCTGTTTCCGATAAGCAAAAAGTAGATACACTTCTCACAGATGTTAAAGGTTGTTTGAGTAAAAAATTACCCTATGGTGTCTACACACTATACGAACCCTGGAAATATTATAAAACAATTCCAAAAGGAATGCAGGAAAATAATCTTCAAATGGATTGTTTAAAAGAAGAGTGGCTCAAAGAAGATCTGAAGATTACCGTTACTAAGAAAACGACACAGGTGGTCAATAATTTAAAGTATCCTAAATGTGCGCATCAGTTCCCTTGTTTGATCAATAAACATTTGCCAAGATAAATGAAATACGTTTTAATTATATTAAGCTGCTTTGTTTTTCAAATTACCTATTCACAGGAATTAACACAAACCATTCGGGGAACGGTGATAGACAAGCAGACTCAAAGTCCTTTGCCGGGGGCGGTAATCAGTATATTAAACACGGAACCGTTGAAAGCAACTACCACGGACGAGAATGGTATTTTCCGTTTTGATAATGTATTGTTGGGACGAAAACAATTGAAGATCACACTGATCTCCTATAAAGAAAAATCTCATATCGTGGTATTAACTACCGGTAAGGAAACAGTTTTAAATATTGAGTTGGAAGAATCGGCTGTTCAAACGGAAGAAGTGGTAGTGACTGCCGAGGTTGACAAAACGAAAACCAATAATAAAATGGCCACGGTAAGTTCCCGTGTGTTCAGTACAGAGGAAGCAAACCGTTATGCGGGAAGCCGTGGCGACCCTGCGCGTATGGCAGCAAATTTTGCAGGTGTTAGTGGCGCGAACGACAGTCGGAACGATATCATCATCCGTGGTAATTCACCCCTGGGCATTTTATGGCGCTTAAATGGTTTGGATATTCCTAACCCAAATCACTTTGGAAGCATGGGTTCATCGGGTGGTCCCATCAGTATTTTAAATAATAATACGCTGGATAATTCCGATTTCATGACTGGTGCTTTTCCGGCAGATTATGGAAACGCAACGGCTGGTGTGTTTGATTTAAAAATGCGTACAGGTAATAATGAAAAATATGAATTCCTGGGAATGGTTGGTTTCAATGGCTTTGAATTAGGCGCGGAAGGACCTTTTAGCAAAAAGAAAAAGAACGGATCTTTTCTGATCAATTACCGTTATTCTACCTTATCCATTTTTAAATACATTGGTTTGGATTTTGGAACCGGCAGTGCAGTCCCTCAATACCAGGACCTTACGTTTAAAGTAGATTTGCCTACAAAAAAGGCCGGGAAGTTTTCGGTATGGGGCATTGGAGGTTTGAGTTACGCGGAGCTCTTGCAAAGTCAGCAATCCAAGGATAATAATTTATATGGTTATAGTGGTCGTGATACATACTTTCGGTCAAACGTTGGCGCCGGGGGAATTTCACACACTTATTTAATCAACGGTAGCTCTTACATTAAAACCAATATTGGTGTATCGGGACAATATAATGGCATACGTGCAGACCGTGTGGATACAAGTACAAATCCGGTGACGATAAGGCCGGAGTACAGAAACACGTCTTATACCACCCGCTACTCCGGCAACTTTACTTATAACAAAAAATTCAATTCACGAAATTTTGTGAATGCCGGTATTTACGCTGATGTGTATAATACGTCTTTCATTGATAGTATTGACAGTGACGGGACAGGCTTTGTGACCTTAAGAAATTATACGGGACAAACCGTTTTGGCACGTGGGTTTATTCAATGGAAACATCATTTCAGTGAAAAATTTTCTGCTAATACCGGCTTTACCTATCAGTATCTTTTGTTGAACAATTCCCAGTCTCCGGAGCCTCGCCTGGGTTTGAAATATGAGTTGAATAAAAAACAATCTTTCAGTTTTGGAGCAGGATTGCACAGCCAGGTTCAACCATTGTATGTGTATTTCGCGACCGCTAATTTAGGGAATGGACAAGTAGTGGAGACCAACCGAAATCTGGATTTTACCAAAGCAGCTCATGCGGTGTTAGCCTACGATGTCAATTTGTTTAACAGTGTGCGGATTAAAACTGAGTTGTATTACCAGTACCTGTATCGTGTTCCTGTAAAAAGAAAAAAAGATTATTTCAGCACAGTTAATTTGGGCGCAGATTTCAATAGTCCCAATGTAGATAGTTTGGTGAATAATGGAACAGGAGAGAACTATGGGATTGAATTGACGCTGGAGAAATTTTATAGTAAAGGCTATTATTTTTTGGTCACCGCTTCCTTGTTTGAAAGCAAATATACCGGAAGTGATGGAGTATACCGGAACACGGCTTTTAACGGAAATTATGTATTGAATGCATTAGCAGGAAAAGAATTTAAGATCAAAGAAAAACATATCCTGGCCCTTGATGTAAAATGCACGTATGCGGGAGGCAAGCGTTACGTGCCGATTGATATCCCTGCATCGATTGCCTACCAGGATGAAGTGAGAGACGGATCAGTGGCCTATCAGCCGCAGTACAACCCTTATTTCCGCATCGATGTGAAACCTTCTTATAAATTAAACACCAAACGTTTTACACATGAATTGAGTGTTGATATCCAGAATGTAACGAAACATGATAATATTTTCCAGGAGCAATATGACCTGAATACGCAGACGATCAAAACGGATTACCAGTTAAAGTTTTTCGTAATCCCTCAATACAGATTAACGTTTTAAGTTGAATAATAAAGTATTACTTTTAAAATAAAAAAATCATGGTCCAAATAAGCACAGATGCAGATTTTGAATATCTGGTACAAACAAACAAAATGGTGGTAGTAAAATTCTTTGCCGACTGGTGTGGGTCCTGTAAACTATTTTCACCGAAATTCAAACGTCATTCCAACGATGGAAATAATACAGATATTTTATTCCTGGAAGTAAACGCCGAAGAAAATGAAAATGCACGACGCGTCGCCGGTGTTGATAACCTGCCTTACCTGGCAAGTTTTAAGAATGGTATTTTAGTGGAGGGCTCAGCAACTAGTAAAGAGGAATACCTTCAGAAAATGATTGATGATTTAAGGAATTGATACGAATCCATACGAATCATGGTGCACTAAGGAGTACAATTTTCAGGAAGCACAGATTCGTATATTCGTATAAATTCGTAATTATTATTTGTACTAAATTCGTAAAAGATGAAAATACCAGCCATAAAAAAACTCGTTGAAAATTATTCTTTGGCTCAGTTACAGGAAGCAGAAAACGCAATCCTGGAGGAGCAAAAACCTGTCATTGAAGTGGAAGGAGATGATGAGGGAGAATGCTTAACGCATATCCTCGCTTCTATTTATATCAAAGACAGAATGGAACATCACGCTACACCATTTAACCAGGCTCTGAGGGATTTTAGCCAGCGTGTACGGAATAGCATCAGCTGATTATTTTACCAGTTCAAATACTTTAATAAGATCCATGTCCACGCCGTTCAGGATGTCTTCCTGACTGTAATGTGTAGGATAATCAGGTTTTAATCCTGTGCCTTCATTTTTCGCATCAATGTCGTGGTACAAGTGATACATGGGAATAAAAACCTGTATTTTTGTATTTGGCAGAAGTATTTTTCCGCTGACTACGGCATTACTCCCGGTAAGGTTTCCTCCGGTTTCTTCTCCAATAATAACGGCATTGGCTTTGTATTTTAAATAACTGGCTGCCACCGCACTCATCGAAAAGGACTTCCCGTTGACTAACACATAAATGTTTCCTTTATAGGCATACTTGCGTTTAGAGAAAGAGATAAAAAAATAACGTAAGCGTCCGTAATAAAATGTTTTTGGCATAAAAAGCGCGAAGGCTAATGGTGTAAGCCGATTGCCAAATCCCATTTTATATTTCGGATTAAACATCATTAAATTTGGCTTCCTGTCAAATGGTAAATACAAAGTTTTGTCAATGAGGTAGGAAAGTAAATTCATCCCGTCGTTGATTTGCCCTCCGCCATTATCCCTGAGGTCGATCACCAAATGTTCTATTTTTTTTTTCTGAATGTCCCTGAACGATTTTCTAAAGAAGGAATGCCAGTTCTTTCCTTTAAATCCATTGATATCAAGAACACCCACAGACTTGTCATCTTTGAGAATGGAATAGTTGCAGGTTTTGATTTTAGCCAAACAAATCACCGTATCTTTTTTTGGAGCGATCAATGTGTCTTTCAATGAAGAGATGGCCTCCAGTGTATAGGTTGAAATACTATGATCTTTATGTTTTAACGTCACTAAATAATTTGGCTTGAACCCATAGCAAAAAGAATAATAGTATTTGAACCATTGGTATTTTGTGCCTTGTTTTTTATAGGTGGTATTAAAGCCATCAGTGGTTGAAATAGAGTAAATCGTAGAGAGGATCGATTTAACGGAACGGCGATCGATGCTTAAAATTTCGTCACCGGGTTTTATGGTCGTATCCTTAGATAGATTATTGAGAATAAAAAGCCGGTTGGTGTCTATTACAAAAGTATTGAGTGGCAATGCCGGACGGCTGAGTTTAGTCACAGCCTTTGTATATTTTTTTGAAGCGCCAACATCGGTGTGTCCGCAACCTATTTTTGCTACGAGACGCTTGATGTAAAAACGCGCCTGCATTTCGGTTAATGGCGTATCAATTTTGGATTTGGTGTATAATACAAAAGCGTGAAGGGAGTCTCTTGAAATGTAGCGGAAGGGATCCGGATGAAATTTGATCAGGTACTTCTCTGTGTAATCGATGTCAGCTAAAATCTGGTCAACGGAGTATTTTTTCTGAACATCAAAAGATTTTTTCTGAGAAAAACTATTCAGGCAAATTATAACGTATAATAAACATAAATAGTGTTTCATTGAAATCTTATGCTAAAACGCCCATTCTCTTCCCTAAGCCACTCATGAACTCACGTACTTCTTTAACGGTCGTTTCGTCGTTGGTCGCTCTCAGGTAGGTGTCGGTTAATGTGGTAATGTTTTGGTGAAAGAACTTTTTCATCTCATCCACACTCATATCTTTGGTCCAAAGGTCAATGCGCATGGTGTTGTTCTCCTTTTCATCCCACAAAGCCAGCATCATGCTTTTGCAAATACTACCTTCATTGGCGTCAGCTGCTTCCCATTCAATTTTATGAGGTAATTGATTTTCATCAACGGTAACTTTTAATTTAATTTCAGATGTTGTCATTAGTTTTTGTTTTTTTTATCATCTTGTTTATTCAACATCAAAATCGATTTTTTTGTTCGAATGATGAATAAGTCAGAATCTGTCATATCCGTATTGTTATAAAGGTTCAAATTTAGTTAAAAATTTTGCTTTAGAGGCTTAAAAATAGGGATAATAAGATACATTTGTGATATGATAGAATACCCAAAAATTACCTTACAAAATGGCAAAGAATTGCCCGTGCTTCGTTTTCATCCATGGATCTTTTCTGGAGCAATTAAGACTCAGGATCAGGGAATTAATGATGGCGATGTGGTGGAGATTTATTCCGCCAAGCAGCAGTTCCTTGGAATGGCGCAATATCAAAAAGGCAGTATTACCGGCAGGATCATTTCTTTCAGTAAACAACAGATTAACGTTGATTTTTGGGTAAAAAAAATAGAAAAGGCTTTTTCATACCGTCAGTTTTTAAACCTGGCAAAAAATCCACATACGAATGTATACCGTTTGTTATTTGGGGAAGGAGATGGTTGCCCGGGTTTGATCATGGATTTTTATGATGGGCACGTGGTTTTTCAGGCACATAGTATTGGTATGCACAAGTGCCGGGTTGACATAACAGAGGCATTGAAAAAAGTGTACGGCGCTGATTTAAAGAGTGTGTATGATAAGAGTTCGGAAACTTTGCCGAATAATTACTCTTCCGGTTTAGCGAATGAATTTTTATATGGTTCTTTGAACGAGGAATTAGTCGTGCTCGAAAACGATGTGAAGTTTTACATTGATTTTATCAACGGACAAAAGACAGGATTCTTCATTGATCAGCGTGAGAACAGAAGTCTGTTGGGTAACTACAGTAAAGGAAAACGTGTCCTGAATACATTTTCCTATACAGGTGGATTCTCTATGTATGCTGCCAGGCATGGTTGTGAGATCATTCATTCTGTAGATTCAAGCGCAAAGGCCATTAACCTTTGCAATAAAAATGCTGTATTAAATAATGCAACCAATCATGAAGGTTTTGCGGTGGATACTTTTGACTACTTAAAGGATCACGGAAAAAATTATGATATCATTATCCTGGATCCTCCGGCCTTTGCTAAAAGCAGGGATGTATCCCATAATGCGGTAATTGGTTATAAACGATTGAATCAGATGGCCCTGCAGAACATCAAAAAAGGCGGTATTTTATTTACCTTCTCCTGTTCTGGTGTCATTGATAAAAAATTATTTTATAACACGGTCACAGCGGCAGCCATAGAATCGAGAAGGCATATGAAGTTATTGCATACCTTATCCCAGCCGGCCGATCATACCATCACGCCAAATTTCCCAGAGGGAGAATATTTAAAAGGACTGGCGTTTTATGTAGAGTAAAATAGTGTTGAGTGGCAATGTATCTTAGTAAATAGTAAGTTAAATTCGCACATCAATTTATATTATGACACCCATATTAGAAGTAAAGAATATTCATAAAAATTACGCCAACCATGTTGCTCTCAAAGATGTCAGCCTGGTAGTGGAGCCCCAGAAAATATTTGGTTTATTAGGACCAAACGGAGCGGGAAAAACCTCTTTGATCCGGATCATCAACCAGATTACCGGACCAGATAAAGGTGAAGTGTTATTTAACGGAGAGCATCTGGCACCAAAGCACGTGGATTTTATCGGGTATCTTCCTGAGGAAAGAGGTCTTTATAAAAAAATGGCCGTTGGTGAACAAGCCATGTATTTAGCGCAGTTGAAAGGTTTGAAAAAAGCAGAGGCTAAAGCGAAATTACAGCATTGGTTCAAAAAATTTGAAATCGAAAACTGGTGGGATAAAAAGATTGAAGAGTTAAGTAAAGGTATGCAGCAAAAAGTTCAGTTTATTGTCACGGTGTTGCATGAGCCAAAATTATTGATACTTGATGAACCTTTTAGTGGTTTCGATCCAATCAATGCTCAACTGATTAAGAATGAAATTTTAGAATTAAGGGATAAAGGAGCGACCATTATTTTTTCCACTCATAACATGGGTAGCGTGGAAGAGCTGTGTGACAATATCGCCCTGATCAATAAAGCGGAAAAATTACTGGATGGCTCGGTGAAAGAAATTCGTAAGACCTATAAAAGCAATACGTTTAAAATCACTTTCAAAGGAAACATGATGGGTTTTACAAATGCCTTGTGGGCGGGAGCGGAGTTAATAGAAAAAAACTCTGATGAAGACGTACATACTGTAACAGTTAAAATGCTTCGCCAGAATAAACCGAACGATTTGTTGCAGGCTGTTTTGGCCAATGCGGAGATCTTATCCTTTAACGAAATTGTTCCTTCTATGAACGATATTTTTATTTCCGTGGTGGAAAATAAAACGACTTTAAATACACAAAGCACATTTACAGAATAATCTTAATTTAAACAGCATTTAAACAATGAATAAATTATTTTTAATTATCCAACGGGAATATTTTTCAAGGGTTAAGAAAAAATCATTTCTGGTGATGACTATTTTAGGCCCCTTGTTAATGGCCGGTATCATGGTGGTTCCTGTATGGTTGGCCATGCGGGATAAAACCGAGCATAAAATTTTTGTATTGGATCATAGCGGCTTATTCATTGATAAACTTCCTGATACCAAAGAAATTAAATTTACATATGGCGTAGGAAGTATTGATGCTGCCAAAGCAAAATTAAAGGAAGGTACGTTTGACCTGGTGATGGAAATTGACATTGAAGCGATCAACAATCAAAAAACGACGCCGCATTTGTATTATAAAAAACAGCCAGGAATCAGCATTGAACAATACATCAATAATACGATGGAAAATATTTTGTTTGATTACCGCTTGCAGGGAGATAGTATTGACCTGGGTAAAATTGAGCGGGCGAGACGACCGGTGGAAATTGCTACCATTAAAGTCACTGAAGATGGCGAGGATCAAAAAACAAATTCGGAAACTAATATGTTAATCGGCTTTACCCTGGCCATTGCCATTTACATCATGATCTTTTTATACGGTGCCCAGGTGATGCGCGGCGTCATCGAAGAAAAAACAAACCGCATCGTCGAAGTCATTGTATCTTCTGTGAAACCTTTCCAGTTGATGTTAGGGAAAATTGTAGGCGTGGCAATGGTTGGCCTGACGCAGTTTTTACTCTGGATTATTTTAACACTCCTTATTAGTACCTTTATTAATGGCGTGCTGCTAAAGGACCAGATTGCGGATCAGATCACACAGAACCAGCAAATTGAAAAGGTCATGAAAAACGATTTGACGGCCGGTACTGATAAAATGGAAAAAGTAAAAACGCCGAATGAGGCCCTGGATTTTATGAATAACCTGGGAAAAGTGGATAAAACCCACATTGCTTTATCTTTTGCGTTTTACTTTCTGTTCGGTTACTTGTTATATGCAGCATTGTTTGCCGCCATTGGTTCGGCGGTAGACAGCGAAGCAGATACTCAACAATTTATGATCCCTGTCACAGCTCCGTTAATTATCAGTTTTGCCATTGCGCAGGGTGTAGCAACTGATCCCGACAGTGGATTGGCACAGTTTTTCTCGATCTTTCCATTGACCTCACCCATCGTTATGATGGTCAGGTTACCGTTTGGTGTTCCGGTTTGGGAGCTGGCTTTATCAATGGTTTCGTTGGTGGTGGGCTTCTTATTCTTTACATGGCTGGCCGGGAAAATTTACCGCACCGGGATCTTAATGTATGGTAAAAAAACTACCTGGAAAGAGCTCGGAAAATGGTTATTTTATAAGGGATAAGCATCTTCCGGAAATTCGATAAATAGCATATTTTGCCCAACCAAAAACTTTGAGGTTCATTCAAATTTCCTATATTCGTATGATATATTATGCAAAAAGAGGTATTACTGGAAGTCAAAAATTTAGTTACTGAGTTTAAGTCAGACGGCGAATTTGTGAAAGCGGTGGACGATGTGTCCTTCACGCTTCATAAAGGCGAAACTATTGGTATTGTTGGAGAAAGCGGTTCAGGGAAATCGGTGACGTCTTTATCCATCATGCAGTTGATTCCAAATCCTCCGGGCCGTGTGTTTGGTGGCGAAATGCTTTACCATTCAAAACATAAAGGCATAGTTAATCTTAGAAACCTTCCAGCTGAAGAAATGCGTGCGTTCCGTGGGAATGAAATTGCCATGATCTTCCAGGAACCGATGACCAGCCTGAATCCTGTTTACACTTGTGGTAACCAAGTAATGGAAGCTATTATATTGCATCAGAAAGTTTCGCGTAAGGAAGCCAAAAAGAAAACCTTAAAATTATTTGAACAGGTTCAATTGCCTGATCCGGAAAGAGTTTTTAATGTGTATCCACACCAGATTTCCGGTGGTCAGAAGCAGCGTGTCATGATTGCTATGGCTATGAGCTGTAATCCGCGTGTATTAATTGCGGATGAGCCAACAACTGCTTTGGATGTGACCGTTCAAAAAACCATATTAGATCTTATGTTGCAATTGCAAAGGGAGCATGACATGGGTATAATGTTCATTACGCATGACCTTGGTGTAATTGCCGAACTGGCGGATAAGGTGATGGTGATGTACAAAGGAAAAGTAGTGGAGCAGGGGCCTGTACTTGAAATATTCAGCAATCCAAAGCATCCGTACACCAAGAGTTTGTTAGCCTGCCGTCCGCCATTAGACAAGCGTTTAATGCGGTTGCCGGTGTCTGCGGATTTTATGAGTACGGATGAAGAAGGAAATATGTTGGAAATTCCAACAACGGTAAGCGAGGCCATTAACAGCGTGATCATTTCTAAGGAGCAAAGAGCAAGAGAGCATAAAGAATTATATGAGCGTTCCAAGATTCTTGAGATCCAGAATCTTAAAACTTATTTCCCGAATAACAAAACATTTTTTGGCCGGACATTGGATTATATCAAGGCGGTAGATGATGTAACCCTGGATGTATATGAAGGAGAAACATTGGGATTGGTAGGGGAAAGTGGCTGCGGAAAAACAACTTTGGGCCGTACCATTTTAAGGTTAACCGAACCAACGGAAGGGAAAATATTTTTTCAGCGGAATGACCTGATGCGTTTGAAACCGAATGATATGCGGCAGTTGAGAAAAGACATGCAGATCATTTTCCAGGATCCTTACTCTTCACTGAATCCTCGTATTACCATTGGTGAAGCATTAATGGAACCTATGCAGGTTCATAATATTTTAGCGAACAATAACCAGCGTAAAGAAAAAGTATACGAGTTATTGAATAAAGTAGGTTTAACGGAAAAACAATTTAGCCGTTACCCGCATGAGTTTAGCGGTGGGCAGCGCCAGCGTGTGTGTATTGCCCGGGCATTATCCCTGAATCCTAAATTTATTATTTGCGATGAGAGTGTGAGTGCATTGGATGTGTCCGTGCAGGCGCAGGTATTGAACTTGTTGAATGATTTAAAACGTGAGTTCAAATTCACCTATATTTTTATTTCTCATGATTTGTCGGTGGTTAAATTTATGAGCGACCGGATGGTTGTCATGAACAAAGGTAAAATCGAAGAAATGGGGGATGCCGATGAGATCTACCAGAATCCAAAAAGCCAGTATACGAAGAACCTGATCAGCTCTATTCCAAAAGGGCAGTTAACTGATATCAAGGCAAGTATTGAGAAAAAAAGAATGTCTTTTGATATCGCCTAGTAATTGTCATGCTGAACTTAGTTCAGCATCTCACAACTAATCCACAAGCTATCCTTGCATCCTTCTTGGACGATGTAACCTGTTATAAAAAGTGTATTATGTCCTATACACTATAATAGAAACATGAAAAATTATAACTAGGTTACTGTTTTTATTCTCTTATTTTTGTCTTATAAAAACATGCTTGAATTTCTAAAAACATTAACCGATCCTGAAAGCATCATACATTATGGCGGCTTGGGTTTGTTGTTGTTTGTTGTATTTGCGGAAACAGGTTTGTTAGTCGGATTTTTTTTACCTGGTGACTCTTTGATTTTCATTTCAGGGTTGGTGTGCGCCACCAAGCCCGATTTATTAGGTGCGCCGTTTCTGGTAGTTTTACCATTACTTATGTTAGCTGCTATTTTAGGAAATGTATTTGGTTATTGGTTTGGCAGAAAAGCCGGTGCGAATTTATATGCCAGGAAAGACAGTTTATTATTCAGAAAGAAACATCTGATTATGACCCAGGCTTTTTATGATAAACATGGCGGTAAGACCTTAATTTTGGGTCGGTTTCTGCCAATCATCCGCACCTTTGCGCCAATACTGGCGGGCGTTATAAAAGTGGATTTTAAAGCCTTTATGATCCATAATGTGATTGGCGCTTTCGCCTGGATCGGTAGCATTGCCAGCATTGCTTATTTTTTAGGGATTAAATTCCCATGGATTGAAAATTACCTTGGTTACATAGTTATCGCCTTAATTGTCATCACTGCGATTCCGGTAGTGATGACGTATTTTAATACCAGAAAAAAGAGCATTTAACTTTTATCGCAGGATAAAAGCCATTGCCTGGCCTTTTCTTCACTCGTAAATAAACTGGTAGGTACCAGAGGTTTGTTGATTCTTATGAAAAAATTAGCAATGATTTTAGTTACCTCCGAACTAATAATAATGGCACCGCATTTGATTTTGCGGCACCCTTTTTCTGAAGCTAAATATTCCCTGGCTTCTTTGGTTATATGTTTCACATTGTTCATGTTTATAATCATCAGGTAATCTTTATCCCCGAAATGTTTGAGTCGGTACTTAACTGCCGCCCGTGCTATTGCGATATCAACGTATTCACATTTTAAGGTGCCAATCAATATGCCGTTGACTAATTCAATGGACACAAAATCAGTGATATGTTCGGTTATAATCATGTGATAATAAAATTAATGTTTTTCTCTCAATGCAATATTGCATGTTATTTATTATCTCTTTTTAAACGCTTGCATATTTAACGCATCGCCTGTGTAGCAATAGCGATCAGGAATTTTTAGTTTTCTTTTTGGAAAGCCATTGCGTGGCGCTCTCTTCGTCAGTGAATAATTTAGTAGGCACTAATGGTTTGTTAATATGTAAAAAAAAATTGGCAATCACCCGGGTTACGATAGAATTGGTAATGATTGCGCAGGATTTTACTTTTTGGCAACCTGCTTCCGATGCTAAATATTCCCTGGCATCTTTTGAGATGTGTTTTACTTTATTGGTGTATACCAACAGTGGAAAAGCTTTATGGCCAAAATTTTCCATCCTATCGGAAACTCCTGCCTTGGCTGTTTCCAAATCAACAATTTCACAGAGATAGGTGCCCACTAAAATGCCGTTGACTAATTCAATCGAAATCTTTTTATTTTCCGGGTTTCCCATAAAAATAAAATTAAAGCTTTCTGTGAGTTAACCACTACCGTTAAACGGGTATTTAGCACAAAATAGATTTTTAACATTTCATGTAAATTGACAAAAAAGACAGGGATAGATGTAATAACGAATACCTTACTTCGTATGTTCGGTGACAAAGGTCTCAATTCTCCTCCACACGACTTCATTATTCATGATGGAGTTGTGGTCCTCATTTACTTCCAAAACGCTGGTGCTTCCTTTCCATGCTTTGGTTAAAGCATAGGCATGATGTTTTGGGATAACCTGATCGTTAGAGGAGATAAGAGCTAACATGGGCGTCACAATTTTTGGGGCGTAAATATCAGATTCGAAGCGGTGATTGATCAGTAAGCCAATTGGTACAAAGGGATATTTTTCAAAAGCCACTTCGATCATATTTTCGTAAGGTGTAATCAATACGGTTGCTGTTGTTTTACGTTGTGACGATAAATAAGTGGCCACACCCGTTCCGATGCTGCGGCCTATAACGATCACCTTATTAGCATCTACTTTGGGATTGCTGATCAACTGATCATATATTTCCAGGGCATCACTGAACATGGTTTTTTCCGATATGATGCCTCTGCTCAATCCAAAGCTTCGGTAGTTGATCAGGGCCATAACAGAATTTGGAAAATAGTTTCGATACTCCATTAAATGAGAGACCTCTTCGGCATTACCTCCGAAATATAAAACCAATGGCAGCTTTTCTTCCAGCGTATCTTTAGATAAGAAACCGTAAGTCCGGTTACCATCTTTCATGATAAATGAAACGGTGTCAAAACCTGGATTGGCTTCAATGATTTTTGCAATCTCTGTCTTGTCTGTAGGCTGAGGATGAAACAACAAATTATCCTGACTGAAATACAGTAAAGCGCAAATGCTTGCATAAATCACCACGATAATGATCCCGATGATCTTAAAAAATTTGATGAGTTTTTTGTTCATACTTAAAGATAGCGAAAAGCTTTTGATAGCAGTCTACAACAATACCGACATTGTTCATTTCCATTAATTTACTTTTTGCCATAGTCAATTTTTCTTTTTGCTATATCTGTTTGTTTTTCTTCGGCTAAATTCGTTCCTTATCGCCGATAGCTATCGGAGTTGAGTCAAAATCTACCATCCATTCAATGCCATATTTGTCTCTAAACATACCAAAATATGAACCCCAGGGGCTGTCTGAAATAGGCATTTCAATTTGTCCGCCTGCGGAAAGTCCATTGAATAATTTGTCGGCTTCTTCTTTACTTTCTGCACTAATTACAATTTTGCTTCTGTTCTCATTTTCGTTTGTTCGTCCCAATATTTCAGGTACATCATTAGCCATTAAAATAGTTTTACCGATTGGCAAAGCAATGTGCATTATTTTATTTGCTTCATTTTCTGCTACGGGAAATTCAGCGCTTGCCAAATCTTTGAAACGCGTTATTTTCGCGAACTCTCCGCCAAATACTGATTTGTAAAAGTTGAATGCTTCTTCTGCGTTACCGTTGAAATTAATATGTGGATTGATACTTGCCATAGTTTTAATTTTTAATTGTTATTCAAATTTTATTTTTTAATTAATCCTCAAATGAAAACGTATCTAAAGTAATTCGCATTTGACTAAGACGTTTTTTTTAAGGTCCTTATAAAGTGTGAAGCTTAATTTAATATAATTTTGCCTACAATTGTTTTTCATAATATTTGATATTTTTATCATTTTTCCCATCATAATCCACTCCCACGTTTGTAAAGCCATGATCATCTAAAAAATGTTGACTGCTTAAAATTGCAGTTGTACAGTAGATAATTCCTTTTTCACCACTCATTTTGTTTAACAACAATGTTTTTAACTCAGAACTGATACCCCTTTTTCTGTATTCCGGAATAGTGCATGAGTAGCCCATTTCAAACTTAAGTTCGCTTGCGTTTCTATTTATTAAGTGGTCTTTAATAACAGTGTTAATATAGTTTTCAGACGGTTGTTTTATGGCAGAAGTTCCAACCGGATGTTCATCATCCATACAAAAACCCAGATATTTGCACTTACGAATTCGGTTTTCCAGCCCCTCTTTTTGGACTTTCCCGCCTTTCAAAACAATTTCATAAAATTCCTTCAGTTCTTTGTCGGTACATTCAGAAGGTGTCTTTATTTTATAGGTGAACTTGTCTGTCATAATTTAAATATAGCTATTTTAGGCACATTACTTATTACGGTTTGCAGCTACCATGTTGCGGGTATTTGGCTTCTTATAATTACTCACTAAGTGCTATTTCCATTACAACATTTACAACAGATAATAAATGATTAGTCTACCAAATATAAATAAAAAAGCTGCATCATATGATGCAGCTTTTTGTAAGATTATGTTGTTCATGCAATCGACTACGCTCAGTGTGACTCCCTATAGCTATCGGGACAAACTGACATTTTTTACTTCGCGTATGCCGTAGCACGCACTTCACGTATCACGGTAACTTTAACCTGACCCGGGTAGGTCATTTCGGTTTGAATTTTTTGAGAGATATCGAACGCTAACTGTTCTGATTGTTTATCATCTACTTTATCTGCTGATACCAATACACGCACTTCACGTCCTGCCTGGATGGCGTAGGTTTTTTCTACACCTTCATAGGCCAGGGCCAATGCTTCCAGATCTTTCAAACGCTTCATGTATTGTTCTGCCACCTCACGTCTTGCGCCTGGTCTTGCACCGCTGATAGCATCACACACCTGAACAATTGGTGAATATAAAGTGGTCATTTCAATTTCGTCGTGATGGGCTCCAATGGCATTACATACTTCCGGTTTCTCTTTATATTTTTCAGCCAGCTTCATACCAAGGATCGCATGTGGTAATTCCGGTTCTTCATCCGGCACTTTTCCAATATCATGTAATAAGCCTGCACGCTTCGCGATTTTGGGATTTAAACCCATTTCGCTGGCCATGATGGCACATAAGTTGGCTACTTCTCTACTGTGTTGTAATAAATTTTGTCCGTAAGAAGAACGGTATTTCATACGACCTACCATTCTGATCAATTCAGGATGTAAGCCGTGAATCCCTAAGTCGATACATGTACGCTTACCGGTTTCCACAATCTCCTCATCAATCATCTTCTTCGTTTTCTCCACGATCTCTTCAATTCGTGCCGGGTGAATACGTCCATCTGTTACCAATTGATGTAATGACAAACGACAGATTTCACGACGGATAGAATCAAAACAGGATAAAGTAATTGCATCCGGGGTATCATCCACAATCACCTCCACACCGGTGGCTGCTTCTAAAGCACGAATGTTACGACCTTCACGACCGATGATCCGTCCCTTGATCTCATCACTTTCAATATGGAAAACGGTCACTGAATTCTCAATGGCTGTTTCTGTTGCTAAACGCTGGATAGATTGAATAATGATCTTTTTCGCTTCTTTGTTAGCGTTGATCTTCGCTTCATCCATGGTATCTTTAATAAAAGCCATAGCATCGGTTTTAGCTTCTGCTTTTACACTTTCAATTAACTGGGATTTTGCTTCTTCCGCGCTTAAGCCGGAAACCTTTTCCAATAACTCCACCTGCTTGCGGTGAGACTTTTCGATCTCTTCGCTTTTCTTTTTATAAACCTCTACCTGTGAGTTTAATTGTATTTTCTGTTGTTCTAATTCTTTATCCTTTTTAGTAACCTCTTCTACTTTTTTAGCAAGATCACCTTCACGTTGCTTGGCTTTGTTTTCTAAAACCACTAATTGTTGGTTACGTTCATTCACTGCCTTATCATGCTCTGCTTTTAATTGCAAAAACTTTTCTTTGGCTTGTAAAATTTTCTCTTGTTTAAGCGTTTCCGCTTTTACTTCAGCTTCTTTAATCAGGTTTTGTTTTTCCTGAACGCTGCTTTTATTTAACCGGGAATTGGCAATCACAAAACCCGCAACTACACCTGCAATTAATGCAATGGCGATAAATATGGTTGTTAACATAATTTTTTATTGTCGCACATTGTTTATACTATTTAAAGATTATCCAGGGCGACTATCCGAATGATCCTTAACAAAAAACGCACAAACCTTTGAATTGCTTCAAAATTTGTGCGTCAAAAAAGGTCTGTTTTAAAGACTTATATCTGTTTAATCTTCTGTTTGCTGTATGTTATCTTTATGCTGAGCCAACATTTGCTCTACATCTTCTAACACCAATCTCAGAGTGCTTAACTCCTGCTCGGCCTGGTTCTTTTCTTTTCCAAGTTGGCTAACCAACTGTAAAGTAACCATTGCCAACACATCTTTTTTATCTTTTACCCCGTAATTTCTTTCAAATTCCGAGATCTTCTGATTTATTAACTCAACTGCCTGTTTAACGTTGTTTTCGTCTTCGCTTTTAACTTTCAGCGTATATAAACCGCCTGCAATTTCTACTTTTACACTTACATCGCTCATTAAACTAAGCTAATTTTCTTTTTAAGCACTCAACAGAGCTATACATTTATCAATTTCACGCACCAACTCACTTATTTGTTTTTTCATGACTGTTTTTTCAGAACCGGCATTACTTGAACTTCCTGCTAAAATAACATTTTTTCTGTGACTATCCAATGCAGTTATGTCAATATTATGAGAATCAACATGTTGCGAAATAGAAGCAACCGTTTCGTTCATTTTTAACAACTGGTTGGCCATCTCTTCTTTTTCATTTAACAAGCTCATACGCTCATCACTTAAAATATCAATTTGCTTGAATAAACGGTCAATAAACGCATCCTGCTCTTCAGTTTTCTGGGCAGATTTAAGTTCGGAAATCTCTGACTGGAACCCGGCAATCGAACCTGTTAATTCTGCAACCTGTGAATTTAAAAATTCAATCGATGATTGGTATGAACTCAGTTCGGTTTCCATTTCAGCTTTCAGGGAAAGCAAATTGTTATATTCTTCCTGTAAAGATGAGCTTCCTTCATTTAATGAAACAGCCGACTGTAATTCACTGCGGACATTATCCAGTTCCGCTTTTAACAAATCCAGCTCTGTTTGCAAAGCCATATTATTGGCTGTTAAATTTGTGATCTCGTAATTTTTACTGTTCAACGTTTCCTTTAAGTCAGCCGCTTTACCTTCCGCAACGGATTTCAATTCGGTCAGTTCCGCCTGTACTAATTGTAATTCCGCTTCAGTAGTTTCTAATTTATCGGCAGTCGCGTCAATTTCAGAAATCAAAGAACTGTTCTCTGCCAGTAATTTATTGAATTCAACCTGCGAGTTTTCTTTTTCGTTTACATAGGTAGAGGATAACTCATTAAACTGTCCCTGTAATTCGGAACCCGATTGAGTTAAACTCTCTATTTGACTGATTTTCTCTTCTACAGAAGAAGTCAATTCAGCAATCATTTCATCTTTTTCAGAAACCAGGTTTTCTAATTCTGTGATTTTAGAATTTAAAACGCTTACCTGCTCATCTATGCTCGCTAACTGAGAATTCTTATAAGTTTCAAATTCTGAAGATAAGGTAGAATAGCTATTAATATGTTGAGCAATCTCATCCGACTTACGCTGGATCTCTAAAGTCAGCTCATCCGTTTTTGTATTTTGTGCATCGATGTGATACACCATTTCGCGGATCTTCTCTTTGAAGTGTTCATTTTCAACAACCATCTTACTCATGTCATCTGATAACTTCGAATTCTGAGTATTGGAGTGAAGAACAGCATTGGCTAATTTTTCTTCGTATTCTGCCTTGATGCTTTCCAGTAAAGATCCGGAAGAGTTTGAGGTATTCGCTAATTCATTTTCATAGAAGGCCTTTAACTCACTTTCTTTTTGAGTATAGGATGCGTTTAACGATTCAATGGTAGAATTTAATTCTGATTCAAATTCTGCCTGCTTCGTTTCTAATTGCGTATTCAGTTCAGAGATTTGTGATTCGTAAGAACCGATCAACTCAGACTTTTCGCTGCTATAAGCACCTGTTAATGAAGAGATCTGGTTTTCGTATGACGAAGTAATTTCAGTTTTTTCAGTTTCCCACTGTGCCGACAAAGAATTAATTCTCGCTTCGTACTCATTGGTTAAATTAGAAACACTTTCTTCACTTGAATCTGATAAAGATGCGATACGGCTTTCAGATTCCTGCTTCACGAATTCCAACTGCGCGTTAAAATCAGATTTCAATTGCTCGATCTGACTTTCGTAAGAAGTAACTGTTTCCTGGTAGGTTGTGTTGTAAGTAGCTGTTAAATCATTGATCTTTGTTTCCAGTTCATTGCGGATGCCGCTTTGCTGGTAGGAAGTATTGGATTTTAATTCCGCTAACTGCGCTTCGTAAGACGATTTTAAATTATTTATTTCTTCCTGCGAGGAAGATTGTAGTTCAGAAATCCTTGATTCGTATTCCGAGGAAATTGAAGCCAACTGGCTGTTCAATTCATCGATGCGGCCCAACAGGTTGGTAATCTCATCCTGTTTTTCCTGTAATTGTTCGCGGATGTTGTTGCGCAACTCCTTGAACGAGTTCACTTCGCTTTTGTAGTTCGTGTTATCACGCTCCATAACAACCAGCTTGGTGTTTAAAACGTCGATAGAGACCTGCAAACGCTTGCAATCTTCATCGCGTTGGATGAGTTGGTTGCGGTAGTCGCTTAACGAACGTTTGATCTCGTTATACTCCTTACGCAGCGCTACATCGCTGTCTAACACTTGTTGTAATTCTGATTTTATGTTTTCTACATTCATGCTCAATAAACAGTTTGTTGTTGGTTAAAAATAGAGTTTAGACGAACTCATTTTACTTAAGACTTTAACTTTGCATCAACAACTCGTTGTTAATTAACTTCATACAAATTAACCTTAGCATAATGATAAATTTCAGAGCACCGTTTTTCCTTTTTTTAGTAAGTTGTTGTGAATTTTGTTACGCGCAAACTAACGGTTTCGGTTTTATTTATCCCATCGATCGCGAGGTGGTAGTGACGGGTAATTATGGAGAGATCCGCCCTAATCACTTTCACGCGGGGCTCGATTTCAGTACCGACCCAAAAAATAATTTACCTATTAAAAGTGTGGCAGATGGCTACGTGAGCCGGATAAAAATCAGTAGTGGCGGTTATGGAAAAGTGTTGTACATCACACACCCTAACGGTTACGCCACTGTATATGCACACCAGAAAAAGTTTGCAGGAAACATAGAATTGTATGTCAGAGATCACCAGCAGGAATTAAAAAAGAATGAACTGGAGCTGTTTCCTAAACCCGATGATTTAAAGGTGAAACAGGGCGATGTGATTGGTTATTCAGGTAATTCCGGAAGCTCGACCGGTCCACATTTGCATTTTGAGATCAGGACTGAAAAATCAGAAATTCCTGTCAATCCCTTATTAGTGTATGATATCAAAGATGATCTGAAACCTGTTTTAACACACCTGGCCATTTATAATACGCAGGATACTAACAGGATCACACAACAATTGGTTTCTGTTGTGAGTGCCGGTGGAAAATTATCGGTTCCTAAAAACACTTTTATCCTGAAGCAAAACACTTTTGCTATTGCTTTCGCCGGTTATGACCAGGCCAATGGAAGTACTAATAAAAATAATATTTATGAAGCCGCGTTAAAAATGGATGGCCAATTGGTATACCGGCATCAGTTAAATTACATCAGCTTTGATAACGGGCGTTATGTAAATTACTTCAGTGAAAAAGTGAATGGTGTGAAATTTCAAAAATGTTTTGTTCCCACCTGTTACGACATTGATATTTATAAGACCCGCGTGAATGGCGGTAAAATAGAGCTCAGGGATACCTTGTCGCATAAACTGGAGTTGATGGTTACAGATGAGAAAGGCAATGTCAGCCAAATTGCTTTTTATGTCAAAGCACCAAAACTCGAAGGCTACAAAGTAAGTCCCGGAATGAATGTAAGTTGTGACAAAGATTTTAATATCAAAAAAGAAGACATTGAATACAGCATCAAAGCGAACTCATTAACGAAGGCGGCCTCTGTAGGCGCTTATTTCAATAAACTGGGAAAAGCCATTATTGGCAATAAGAACGATGTGTTATTAAAACCTTTTTCGATATCATTAAAAGTGTACAAGCCCATCAAAGGAAAAGAAGATAAAATGATTGTAATGAATGAAGAAACTTGTCTTACCGGCAAGTATGAAAACGGTTGGTTTAAAACCGAAAGTAAATCCTTCGGGGTATTCAGTATTGCTTATGATACCATCGCGCCGGTGATTGGTTTTCCACAACCCAAAAAGAAGGCGCCGGCCACCAATATTTTATCGTTTAAAGTGGCCGATACCCAAAGTGGCATTGCGGAGTATCACATCTACCTGAATGATGTATGGCAGATTGCTGAATACGACGCGAAATCCTGCACGATTTCCTGCGCGCTTTCTACGAAAAGCGGAACGCTTAAAATAGAGGTTACTGATCGTGTGGGAAATAAAATGGTAGTTACCAAGGTATTATAAAATGTTAATGGCTTGTGTACCGGTTAGAACGATACCTTTGCAAAAAAGTATCCAAAAGCATCTTTTATCTTACTTTTTTTCTTGATAAAAAAAGTAAGCAAAAAAATCAAGAACGAACGCCAACTCCAATCTTTTTAGGGGCGCACAGCGCAGGAACCCCTAAAAAATTGTAGTTCGCACCGTTCGTTCACGTCCCCGCGCCATTTGCAGTCAGAAATTTCTTATACAATTGTAAGATATAGATGTGCTATAAAACTCTGATATCATAGCGCTAGTACATCTCTCTTATAAAATTTCGACTGGAAAGCGCGGAGGCCTGTCAAAACGTGGCGCCGGACGAGCTGTGAATTTGTATTTATTTAGATGAGCCTAAACGAGCTTTAGTTCTCGTTTAGCAGCGAATCTTATAAATACAAAGAGCGCGCGGGCATCGTTTTGACTTGATTTTTTGGTTCTTTTTCATCAAGGAAAAAGAACAAATAAAAACGCTTTTGGATACTTTTCGCAAAAGTATCATGAAATAGAATATTAGGAGATGCTAAATATTTCTGTTAAACCCTAACGCCAATAACACAAACATCATCCACCTGTTCAAGGTCCTTCTTCCAGTTCTCAAATACGCCGTTTAGAAAATCGGATTGCTCTGGCAAGCTGAGTGTTTGATTATTGATCAACAGCTCAGAAAACTGTTTGTATTTAAATTTTTTACCATCGGGACCGCCAAACTGATCTGCGAAACCATCCGTGAATAAATAAAAGGTAGTGTTGGTTTTATATTCAATCTCATGTGTGGTAAATGGTTTTGGATAATCAGTTTTACCAATTGGTTGTTTATCGGCTTTGATTTGTTTTAGTATAACATCCCCATCCAAAGGAGAAATATACCACAAAGGATTATTGGCTCCGCTCCAGGTAATTTTTTTGTTTTTGGAGTCGATGCATAATAAAGAGATGTCCATCCCGTCCTTCACTTCACTGGTACTTTTTTCAAAGGTCTGTACGACCAGATCCCTGGTTTTGTCAAGGATCTTACCTGTTTCGGTTAATCCAAATTCTTTTACTGTTCTGTTTAAAGCGTTTGAACAAACCACGGAAACCATGGCGCCCGGTACCCCGTGTCCTGTGCTGTCAGCAGCGGCAATAAAAAACAGGTCACCAATACTTTCTGCCCAATAAAAATCGCCGGCAACCAGGTCCTTAGGTTTGTAGTAAATGAAATTGTCAGGCACATAAGTATTTAAAAATTCCCGGGGAGGTAAAATAGCTTCCTGTAAACGCCTGGCATAAGAAATACTATCAATGATTTCTTTTTGTTTTTCTTCCACAAGATGTTTTTGATTCTCTACTTCCGTTTTCTGAGTTTCAATGATTTCTTTTTGTTGCAGGAGTGTTTTGTTGGTTTGTTTCCTGAGATAATTACTTCGTATCACAAAAAACACCAGTAAAAAGAACACCATGATGATAAGCGTAAAATAGATAATGGTTTGTTTAGAATCACTCAATTCCATGTCTTTGGCATTCAATAATTTCATGCCTCTTTCGTTTTCGGTTTGCAGCTTCGCGATTTCTTCCTGTTTCTTTGCTGCGTCATATTTTGAGTTGAGTTCTGAAATCTGGCTGAAGAGGGCCGTGTTCAATTCTTTGTTTCCGGAATTGATAATATCTGTGAGTGCCTGGTATTCTGCATTTTTAATTTCATACTCTATATTGGTGAGGAGATTATAGACATAAATCAAGGGCATAAAATTAAAATTGGTCATTTCCCAGCTTACCGGTTCTCCGTCCTCGCTGGTGTAATTATCCGTGCTCAGATTCAAACCTTCTTTCATGATGGCCCGGTTTTGTTCCTGCACCAGGCTTAATAAAGAATCCCTGTAGGTGTTAATGACTGACTTTAATTTTAAAGCTGAGTGAATATCTTTATTAGGGCTAAATTCGTTACCAATCAGAATCATGGTAGTAATGTCAGCGTTGACTTTATTTTCAATATCAATGGAGGAGAGGCTGTCGGCTTTTGACTTCGGAATTTTATCGATACTGATTAATAAATGTGCCTTTAGGTTTTTAATATGGTTGACTGCAGAATCGGTAAGAGTCTTTACTTTTTTTGCTTTGTATTTAATGGCGTTGTTTTCATCGATTTGGATATTATTCAGTGTCGCATATAATTGTTTGTTTCGGGACGAAGCGGTTCTCAACGCCTCTTCGGTGTTTAATCCCTGTTGAAGAACGGTGTCGATGTTAACCCTGCCTGATCCGGAATTTAAAAGAGCACTCAGCATGTGACTGAAGAAATAGCACACAATGAGGATGGAATGAGTTTGTGTAAGACTGGTTTTGCCGGCTTTAGCTAAATGATATAAAGCAAACGGAACAATAACAAAAAACAAGAGATAGTTGTTAGCAAGTGAAAGGATGCCGGCCCCTGGCCAATGCTGGATCTTGAATAAAAATCCCAGGGAAAAAAGATGGACAACTAACCCTTTTGAGATCAACATCAGTTTTGACTTTGTTGTTTCTTTGGTCTTCCAGCTTTCAATTATGTATAACGGAAGATACATGAACGCAAACACAAATGTTCCCAGAATCATCAGCGGTCCCGCGCCCGGCCAATGCATGACTTTAAAAAATTCCCCTATTAAAGATGGTATGATCGCTAACCACACAAGAACATTGAGTGTTTTGGAAGGTTTAAATTCGATTGGGTTCATCAGTGGTATTTTTATTAAAGGTATAAAAATACCGGATACTCATATCGTGAACTATTTTTCTGTTACTTTTTTCTAGTCAAGGGCAAGGACGATATTTTTGAAAAAGTATCCAAAACTTAATCTCTTTTTTCTTTTTCCTTGATGAAAAAGAAACAAAAAATCAAGGCAATTCGCCAACTACCATTTTTTGCGCGCAAGGCTGCCCGGGAAACGGAGTAAAAAAATGGCAGTTCGCACCGAATTGCCAAAACCAGCCGCACTATTACCAACGTATGAGAGAGGTGCTAGCGCTATGCCACGCGAGTTTTTAGCTCATCTATATCTTACAATTGTATAAGAAATTTCTGACTGTAGATGGCGCGGGGACGTGAACGAACGGTGCGAACTACAATTTTTTTGGGAGTCCTTGCACTGTGCGTCCCAAAAAAGATTGGAGTTGGCGTTCGTTCTTGATTTTTTTGCTTACTTTTTTTATCAAGAAAAAAAGTAAGAAGAAGAACGCTTTTGGATACTCCCGAAAGCTACCGGGATCGCAAAAGTATCATAATCACTATCGGTTAATCTTCAAGCATCCAAATCGCTTCATTCAATTCCCCTAAAGCTTTTTTATTGTTTTGGGATTGTGCTAATGCCACGCCTAACTTGTAATAACCTAAAGCGATGTCGGTATGGTTTAGTTTTTCGTTCACTTGTCCCAACTGATAGTAGCAGGGTAGGTAAGAGGGGTTTATTTCCAGTACTTTTTTAAACTGCGCGTCGGCATCGGTATAATCACCGGTTGCCAAATGTTCCATGGCTAAAGCATAATTCAGGAACACATCGTTGGGTTCTTTTTCCAACATGTCAAAAATGAGTTCTTTCCTTGGAAGCTTTTCCATGTGATGATTAAAATTTACATACTCTTGTCTGATTTATTCAAACAGGATTATCGGTCAAATTATTCTCCTGAGAACTGTTTTAAAAACCGCACATCATTTTCAAAAAACAAACGCAGATCTTTCACCCGGTATTTTAACATCGTGATACGTTCTATACCCATTCCAAAAGCAAAGCCGCTGTATTTTTTAGAATCGATACCACAGTTGTCTAACACCTGTGGGTCCACCATGCCACAACCTAAAATTTCTACCCAGCCGGTGTGTTTACATACATTGCAGCCTTCTCCTTTACATATGGTGCAGCTGATATCTACTTCCGCACTTGGTTCGGTAAAGGGGAAATAACTTGGGCGCATGCGTATTTTTGTTTCGGTGCCGAATAATTCTTTGGCAAAGAAATTCAGAGTCTGCTTTAAATCAGCAAACGACACTTTTTCATCAATGTATAAACCTTCAATCTGGTGAAACTGGCAATGCGCACGGGCACTAATAGCTTCGTTACGGTAAACCCTTCCCGGTGAAATGGTACGGATCGGTGGTTTTTGATTTTCCATGATATGCACCTGTACCGATGAGGTTTGTGTGCGCAATACCATTTCCGGGTTTAGTTCCACGTAAAAGGTATCCTGCATATCACGCGCCGGGTGGTTTTCAGGAGTATTGAGGGCAGTAAAGTTATGCCAGTCATCTTCAATTTCGCGGCCATCACTCACGGTAAAGCCAATGCGCGCAAACACATCAATAATCTGGTTTTTCACCAGTGATAAAGGATGACGGGAGCCAATCTGGATCGTTGGGTCACCCGGTAACGTAAGATCAATGTCCTTAGAAGCGCCTTTATCAGAGGCATTATCATGTTTTTCTTTCAGGGTGTTGATTTTATCCTGAGCCCTTGTTTTCAGTTCATTCAATTTCTGGCCAACCTCACGTTTGATTTCCGGAGCCACCGATTTAAAATCGTCAAACAAAGAAGTGATCTCTCCTTTTTTACTTAACCATTTAATCCGGTATTCTTCCACCTGCTCTTTACTCTGAGCCGCGAACTCTTCCACTTCTGCCAGTAAACTATTTATTTTTTCTAACATAATAAATTTGATAATTCCCGCAAATTTAAGCAATTTTAGGTAGTGAAAATACTACGGTTCATTTATATCCTTTTTATTGGTTTTCTCCTGGATCAAAATACATCCAGGGCGCAATCCATGACTTCCTACCGGATTTATGACCACGATACAATCAATGTCATCGATCGCGACAGTTTGAAGCAGGGGGTATGGAAAGAATTCTGGCCAAACGGCGATTTAAAGCAAGAAGTTTCCTATAAAAACAATAAAAAACAGGGTCTTGAAATCAACTGGTATGATGAGCCTGACTGTGTGGAAAAGGAAGCCTATTTTAAAGATGGTGCACTCGACGGGCCGTCAATTTCTTACACGAAGAAATGCAGGAAACTTTTGTTTGAGACCTTTAAGAACGGGATTAAAGAGGGACTGGAACTGGAGTATTATGCCAACGGGCACATTAAAGCCGAAGGAAAATATAAGAAGGGTAACCTGGATGGATACTATCGCGTGTATGATAAGAAAGGAAATTTTTCGTTCGAAAGCAGAAGCACCGAAACGGAGACGAACCTGCAGCCTAATGAGGCAGACACGGCCAATAGCGTTGTGTTTAATGTGCTGAACCGGAATAAAACCTGGAAAAATAAACTGATTGTGGCGGATTTAACGGGGAGCATGTATCCCTACGCGCAGCAAATCAGTACCTGGTTGAAATTACATTTTCTGAAGGATACGACGAGCCAGCACTTTGTCTTTTTTAATGACGGGGATAACAAGAAGGACGAAAATAAAAAGATTGGCGCTACCGGTGGGGTATATCACTGTAAAGCAAAAACCGTAGAAGAACTGATCTCTACCATGGAGTCGACCATCCGGAAAGGACAGGGTGGAGATGCGCCTGAGAACCCGGTGGAAGCTATTATTTTTGGTTTAAATAAAAGCGGCAAGGTAGAAGATGTGATATTGATTGCAGATAACTGGGCAAAAGCACGTGACATCAAAATGCTGTCACGAATCAAAGTTCCGGTGAGGGTGGTGTTATGCGGTGTTTATGAGGGCATGGAAATCAATGAAGATTACCTGAACATTGCCTATAAAACCAAGGGCTCCGTGCATACGATCGAACAGGACATTACCGATTTGATGAAACAAAGCACGGGCAAAAAGTTCAACATCAACGGCGTGGATTACATCATCAAAAACGGAAGCGTTAAAGTATTTTAAACCCTTACCGATGTTCTCACCAGTTAAATGTATTTCTCTTATCTTTGTCCCTCAATAATCTGTGCACATTTACCATCATATCTCTGAGTTAGCTTCCCTTTCCAATTCCATTGTTACCATTGGGACGTTTGACGGTGTACATAAGGGTCATCAAAAAATCATCAGCCGTTTAGTAGAGTTGAAACAAAAGCAAGGTGGAGAAACTGTCCTGTTTACCTTTGATCCGCACCCACGCAAAATTTTATTTCCTGAGCAAAAAGATCTGAAGTTGATCACGACCACTGACGAAAAATGTGAGCTCCTGAAACAATACGGAATTGATCATGTATTGGTTTTTCCATTCACCAAAGAGTTTTCTCAAATGAATGCCAATGACTATATCTCCGATATTATTTCAAAAGGCTTAAAAACAAAAACCCTGGTGATTGGTTACGATCACCGTTTTGGAAGCAACCGCGAAGGAAGCATCGAAACCTTGAAACAACTGGCCCCGGTTTATCATTTTGAAGTGGAAGAAATTTCTGCACAGGAGATCAACCAGTTAAATATCAGTAGCACACGCATCCGTAAAGCCATTGAAGAAGGCGATATTAAAACCGCCAACGATTACCTGGGCTATGCTTTTTTCATTTCGGGTGAAGTGGTGAAAGGAAAACAATTAGGAAGAACGCTCGGTTATCCCACAGCCAACATTTACATCAAAGACGAGGATAAACTGATCCCGAAAATAGGCGTGTATGCAGTGAATGTTATTTTGCATGATTCGATCTATAAAGGCATGTTAAGTATTGGTTACAATCCAACAACGGATACCGACCACAACATAAAAATTGAAGTGAATATTTTTGATTTTGATCAGGAGATTTATGGGCAGGAATTGAGGTTAGAATTTGTTAAGCGCATCCGTGATGAGAAAAAATTTGCTAACTTAGAGGAACTCAAGCATGCCCTGGCAAGCGATAAAATAGCCTGTAATGATGTATAAAATTTTAATTAGAATAGTGCTGGTCGTGGGGTTGTTTTTTTCGACAACTTCCGTTAAAGCACAATTACTGGATTCTTTATCACTTGATACCCTGCAGGGCTTCGAATCACTCCAGGAAGCGATGAAAAATCCGGACGCTGTTATTAAACTGGTCTTAAGAAAACAGCACTTAAAATCCTTTCCTAAACAGATCCTGCAAATGAAAAATCTGCAGTATCTCGACCTCAGTAAAAACTCCATTTCTGAATTACCGGATAGCATCGGCTTACTCACTAACCTGCAATACCTCGCAGTTAGTAAAACCGGCTTAAGACACTTACCCAAAGAAATTGGTAAGCTGGTGAATTTGAAATACATCAACTTCAACCAGAACGATCTTGAAAGCATTCCCCCACAAATTGCTAACCTCGAAAAGCTGGAGATCCTGGATCTCTGGAGTAATAACTTTGAGGAATACCCTTCCTTCGCCAATTTAAAATCTTTGCGCGTCCTTGACCTTCGTAATATTTTAATCAGCGATGAGGTTCAAAAAAGCATCACCAACAGTTTGCCCAATGCGAAGGTGTATCTTTCACCGAGTTGCCGCTGCAAGTGGTAACTTCGAGGACACTTCGGCAAGCTCAGCAACCTCCTCAGCTACCATATTTTAATACTGTCACTTCGAGCGAAGTCGAGAAGCTGCTTTTTAGCTTATTTTCTTTGATACTTTTGCAGCCTTAGAACTACTTTTTGTCTTGATACAGGGCAAATGTATTGTATACATTTGAGCCAGACCGTGTGTAGCTTAACAAAAAAATCATCCCGATAGCTATCGGGACAAAACGTCTTAGACAATTTCATTTTTAGTTTCATCGTTAAACAAGAACGATACTTTTTGAAAAAGTATCCAAAACCGCTTTTCTATGTTCTTTTTCCTTGATGAAAAAGAACGAAAAAATCAAGTCAAAACGATGTCCCGGCGCTCTTTGTATTTATAAGATTCGCCTCCAAAAGAGGACTAAAGCTCTTTTGGGCTCATCTAATAAATACAAATTCACAGCTTATCCGCCTCCGCGTTTTGACCGGTCTCCGCGCTTTCCGATCGGAAATTTTATGAGAGAGAAGTGCTAAAAGGCCCGGAGATTTGTTATTCACCTATATCTCACGAAAGCATTGAAAATTTCTGCCTGCAAATGGTGCGTGGACGTGAACGAACGGTGCGAACTACAATTTTTTAGGGAGTTCCTGCGCTGTGCGCCCCTAAAAAGATTGAAGTTGGCGTTCGTTCTTGATTTTTTGTTTCTTTTTGATCAAGCAAAAAGAAAAAGAGAAGCTAAGTTTTGGATACTTTTTCAAAAGTATCACTATTTCCTATGCATGGGAGGCAAAGAAAGTAAGGCCCAATTCGTATATTTACTTCATGCAAAAAATTCTGATCACCGGCTCAAATGGCCTGTTAGGCCAAAAATTAGTATACAAACTAAAAGACAAAACAAATATTACCTGTATCGCAACCGCACGTGGCGAAAACCGTTTGGTGAATACATCGGGTTATGAGTATGCCGCATTGGACATTACTAATTACGAAAATGTAGCTTCCGTATTTACCAAATACATGCCGGACGTGATCATCAACACCGCAGCCATGACCAACGTGGATGCCTGCGAAACAGACAAAGAAAACTGCTGGTTAATGAACGTAACCGCAGTGCAGCACCAGGTAAGTGTTTTAGAAGAGTTATGCAAAAAGAATCCTGATTATAAACCTCATTTCATTCACCTCTCCACTGATTTCATTTTTGATGGCAGCCATGGACCGTTGGATGAAAATGAAAAACCCAATCCTTTAAGTTACTACGCGGAAAGTAAACTGGCCGCTGAAAATATTGTGCAGGCTTCTTCCTTACATTGGGCCATTGCACGTACGGTACTGGTGTATGGCATCGTGGATAATATGAGTCGCAGTAATATTGTGTTATGGGTGAAACAAAATTTAGAGCAGGGCAAAACCATTAATGTAGTGGACGATCAGTACCGTACTCCAACGCTGGCGGAAGACCTGGCGGATGGTTGTATTTTGATTGCTGAGAAAAAAGCGAGCGGCATTTATAACATTTCAGGAAAAGATTTTTTAAATATTTTAGAAGTGGCGCACCTGATAGCAGATTATTATAAACTGGATAAGTCATTGATCAAGCCTTCCAAATCAGCCGACATCAAACAGCCGGCTAAGCGCCCACCAATTACGGGCTTCATCATTGATAAAGCGAAACGGGATTTAGGTTATAACCCACATAGCTTTACCGAAGGAATCAAATTCCTGGAAGAGCAATTGAAGGCGATGAATAAATAATCATGCTCTCCCGATAATTATCAGGGGTTTCAATATCGCGAAGCAGTCTATATAACCATTGTTTTAAAAGTGTATTAAATAAAAAAGCCACCCACTAAGAAATGGATGGCTTTTAAATCTGTTTATTTAATTAATCCGTTACAAATAATTTAATAGTGCTCTCGCTATTATTAATTTTTAATTTTATAAAATACATGCCGGACGCCAGATCGCCCAATGCAATTGTAGAAGAGTGCTGATCTATTTCCCCTTCCTTAATAACAACTCTTACAGGTTTTCCAAAAACATCAAACAATTCAATCTTCACATTTGAATCACCTTTTGGGTTGTATTGTATTGTTACCTCACTGCTCGCAGGATTAGGGAATACTTTGATGGAATATTCTTTCGCGATGAGATCATTTACGCTGATAAAAGTTTGTGGATTAACATAGATAGAGTCAATCGTAAAATCCAAACCTGTAAAGGTATTATTAGTTGAGGTAATTTTGCGATGATAGGTTCCATTTGTATCTAATCCTGCAACATCTACCAAGATAAAATAATCATCCATCGCGCCATTATTTGGCATTCCGGATAAAGTATAAGTTCCATCAGTCGCCGTCAGGGTTTGCACAAACATTTGTCCACCCGGATTTTTACCACCTTTAACAATGATTCCGCCAATTGGGTTACCAGGCACAGTGACACCATTTGTTCGCATCCCAAAACCATTTCCTTTATATATTTTTCCTGTAAACGAACCTGTGCCCGTACCAATATTGGCTAAAGGAATGATGGTAATATTTTGGTTTGTGTTAGCATTGCAGCCATGAGCTATCACATCAGCGTCCTGCCAGCTAATGGCGCTGGTACCATAAGTTGCCTGCTCGTTTGTGGCAGTAGGTATTGCTTTTATTACATATAAGGAACTATCAACCGCGCCAAAATTATAAGTTGAACTGAATGGCGTAAAAGCAACAGAATCCCATTTACTTAAATAGGAACTATACCTGTATAAAACCATGTTGCCACTGGAAGTTCCCAGGGTGCTGGTTACTGTTCCACTTAAAGATTTGGATGGTGTTACATACACAGTTCTGACTTTAGAAGCCGAACAGCCCTGGACGTTTGTCCCGGTTACGGTAAAACTGGTATTCATTGTTGGCCGAAAATTGATTTGAGAGGTAGTTGCTCCTGTATTCCAGATATATGAAGTTGCGCCTGAGGCAGTCAGGAATGCTAAACTACCACTACAAACTAACGTATCAGGTATACTCACGGTTAAAACCGGCTTGGGATTAACTGTTACTGATTGTGCCTGTGTGTTTGTGCAACCATCTATATTGGTTCCCGTTAAAGAATAATTTGTTGTACTTGTTGGATTCACAGCAATGACTGATGATGTGCTACCGTTACTCCATGAATAGGTCATTCCTCCCGCTCCGTTTAAAATAGCCGTGTCCCCCGAACACAATGTCGTGTTTCCTGAACTGATCGTCACAGAAAAAGTTGAGTTTAATAATACTGACGCATAATTAGCACTATTGTTTGTAACTCCTAAATCCATTTTTGAATCGTTATTGTAATCTGCAAAAGTTAAAGTTGTAGGCCCGTTTAATGAAGCAAAATTAATGGCTGTACCAAAAGTTCCACTTCCATTGCCACGCAAAACAGAAATGGTGTTTGTGTTATAGTTGGCAACTGCCACATCGTTAAAAGAGTCTCCATCTAAATCAGCGGCAACAATTGAGGACATGCCCGATCCTGCAGCGTAGTTCACCATGCCGGCGAAGGAGCCGGAACCTGTTCCCAATAAAACAGAGATATTATTGGAATTAGCATTGGCAGCAACAAGATCCAGTTTTCCATCATTATTAAAATCAGCAAAGGCTAAGGATGCCGGATAGGTTCCAACATTATAATTAATAAACGTAGTATCAAATCCGGAAGCAGATCCCAGTTTAATGGAAACATTATTGGATGGCCCGTTTACCGTAGCAATATCCGGATAACTATCGCCATTAAAGTCAGCGGAAACTATAATAAGAGATATCGTCCCTATATTCTTATTCTGAGCGGCACCAAAAACTCCACTCGCATTTCCGTAAAAAAAGGACACAACATTTGATCCGCCATCGTTCGATAAGGCTAAATCTAAATTGCCGTCTTTATTAAAATCGCTTGTAGTTACCGCGGTTGGTCCGGCACTTGTTGTATAATTGATTGCCGTTGCAAATCCACCTGTTCCTAAACCCATCAAAACCGAAAAGTTGTTTGAATTGTGATTGGTAACAACCAGATCAAGAATGGTGTCCTTATTAAAATCCGCAGTAATCACAGCATACGGGTTGGTTCCAACTAAAACATTTCCGTTGTGTGTAAAAGTTCCGGTTCCAGTACCTAAAAAAACGGATATGTTATTTGAAACACTATTGCAGGTAACCATGTCCATCTTACCATCATTGTTGAAATCTCCCGATGTGATTCCATTGGGGTTTCCTGTAGTGGTAGGCGTATTGATAATTCCAAAACAAACCGTTTTATTTTGAGAGTTCGCTATTATTGCCATGGTGACAAAGATAAGTACGAGTAATTTTTTTTTCATATGTATGATTTAAGTATTGAATGTTTACCAAATGTAACATAATAAAGGACAATTGTTCAGGTTCGTCCGGAGGGACTGGTATCAGGTGGCAGCACCAGCTAAAAAACCCCGCGAATAATTGAATTTCATTTTTACAGGTAAAAGCAAGCAGCATTCAGTATATCACGGGAAGGGGATTTTTTAAGTATTCTGGGAGGTGGTGTACCTGGTCACGGTTTATTGCAGACCGAATGAGAAGACGTTTAAGAAAGAAATCAAGGCCTGTAAAAATTAGCTAAAATCAGCATGACATCAGACTGATTCTTTGATTTTTTGCAGCCATAGAACTTGGAATAGTTGGTCAAAAAACCGGCTTCAATTCGGTTTTACGATTCTCTTTGTATAATTTTTTGAGGGCGCTCAAATCATTTAATGGATAGTCGATACCCATATTAGAGTAGTAAAAGGAGTTATCTTTTAAAATAATTTCCAGTTTGTCTTTAGTAAACACTTTAATAATCTGGTTAGACTTCATACTGTCTTCCATGAATCCAAACTGATTTAATGTCGTTACGCTGAGAGTGTTCATCGGTTCTTGCACTTTAATGTGGGTTGTGCTCTTAAAAGAATGCAACATATATGCCATGGCCTTCATATTTACTATTTTTAACTATAACTTAAAATTGTGTAATAGTTACAGACAAACTCTCTTCTTTACTTTCTTTGATACTTTTGCAGCCAAAAAGTATCCAAAAAGCTTATGATTTTGTGATAGGCAATTTGCCGCTTCCGCTATCGCTTCAGCTGCAACCACTGATAAAAGCAACCCGCTTGCGCATGCCGTCCCTACGTTGCTTTTACAGCTATTGCTGCACAAAATCATAGTCCCACACCTGATGTTCATCATACTCTTGTGAGATAGAGGTGTGCTATAAAATTTCGATCTATTTTATACGTCTTTATCTCACGAGAGAATGATAAAGCTATGACCACAGTTGGCGCGGGGACGTGAACGAAAAGTGCGAACCGCCATTTTTTCACTCCGTTTCCTGGGGAGCCCTGCGGGCAAAAAATGGCGGTTGGTTTTCGTTCTTGAATTTTTGTTTCTTTTTGTTCAAGCAAAAAGAAAAAGAAAAGGGAACGCCGTAGGCAAAAACAAGTTGGCGTTTGTTCTTGATTTTTTTGCTTACTCAACCCACTGCCTGGCTCAATTGTGTACTACACAATTGCCCTCATCAAGGAAAAAAGTAAGACAGAAATCGCTTTTGGATACTCGGTGGCTGAGCGTACCGAAGTCCAAAAGTACATACAGAGCATCTGTGATCTTCTTTTCGCGACAGGAAATAGAAAGTAATTCTAAATGTTTCTTTTTCATCAAGCAAAAAGAAAAAATAGAAATCGCTTTTGGATACTCGGCGGCTGAGCGTGCCGAAGTCAAAAAGTATCATTCTAAGCAAGGAAATGTTATATCCGGCTATTTAAAAACAGTCCTTAACTAAATATATCGGGCTCACTTGCAAAATGTTTTAATTTCATAGAAAAAAGATACAACATGTTCCGGTTACACAAAATAAGAGGATTATTCCTTTTGGAACTAGGCAAAAGCCTAACTTGTTCCCACCCACATTTAATTATACAACAACACAGTGGCGAAACCATTTGCGCTAAATGTGGCAGAACCATTTATATGACCAGAAGGCCTGATGACTATTTTGACGATAAGCTCATGAAGCATTGAACGGTAAAAATGTAGTAAATAAAAATAGCATGCTCCTGTTCTTTATCTCTTAAAATCCGGTCCTATGAAACGCTTTAATCCCACTTTGATCTGTATCAGTTTACTAACGCTTTTGTGTTTTGTAACGACCATCACCATCTTATCGTGTAAAGGAATTCCTCCGAAAGAGGTTAAGTATAAAATATCCCACCTTCAAACTGATACACAAAATACCTACGCGATGTCTGGCGCCACAGTGGATGGCGAAGGCCCGGAAGGATATTGATTTGGTAAAAATTTTCGCCTGGAGTTTAACCCCAATAAAAAAGATCCCCCCATTACTGAGGGGATTTTTTTATTGCCTCTAGCTAATGCTTCTTTGAGTTTTGCAATTTGCAATTTTAGAACTAAATTGTCTTGATATTTTTTAAGATGCTTTTTGCAGCCAAACTTACTACTTCCTTTCTTTGCCTTCCATGCAAACAATTTAGAACTAAATTTATTTGAATTTTATTTAGTCACTTTTTGCAGCCAAAAAGTAACCAAAAAGCTTATGATTTTGTGATAGGCAATTTGCTGCTGCCGTTATCACTTCAGCATCAACCGCTGTTAAAATGAATCCGCTTGCGCATACCTTCCCTTTATTCATTTTCCAGCTATTGCTGCACAAATCATAGTCCCACACCTGATGTTCATCATGCTATTGTAAGATATAGGTGTGCTATAAAACTTCGATCAGAGGTTTTACTTTTTATTAAACTTCGAATGCTGCAGTAAAAACTTTGACAGTAAAGCGCCAGCACCTAACTCATACGTTGGTAATAGTGCGGGTGATTTTGGTGAATTGCGAAGCACTCATTTATACCTTAGGCAAAAATAGAAAAGCCATGAATAAAGAGTGTGAACCGCCATTCATAAAGGTTTTTGCGGGGCAAATGGCGGTTGGTCTTTCGCCTTGACTTTTTTGTTACTTTTTTCGTCAAGGAAAAAAGTAAATAAGAAACGCTTTTGGATACTCCCGATAGCTATCGGGATCGCAAAAGTATCATTCTCTTTTTTTAGCAATGAAAAAAGCAAGTATAAAAAAGGTCCTCCATTGCTGGAGGACCTTTAAAGAGAGAGAAAAGAATAGGCTACATTTTCTTCACATCCACACTGGTTACCTTACTATACAAGCCTACCTGTACATCGGCAATCACATAGATGGCTTTATAGCTCCATTCATCAAACACTTTGCCGGTGGCTAAAGGTGTGATGTCGAGGTACTCGTTGCGGGTGAAGCGGCCGATGAATACAAAGCCTTGTCCGTCATTGTGATCTCCGTAAAGATCGATGGCATCGGAATAACCTTTTTTCCATTTGAGGTGTGGCTTACCAACTTCGAGGTTAATTTTAATTTCGGGTTGCATGGTGGTAACATCAATCGTTTCGGTTGGAGAAATAACACCCAAATCGGAACCAATGTTATCGCTGTAGTTTAAACTTGCTTTGATACGTGCTACCAGCTTGCTCACTCTATCGAACACGCCCTCCGAAACGGCTGGAGGAGCAGCGGGTAGGGTAGGGAGTGCTGGTAAAGCACCAATGTGTTGTTGACCTACGGCACGCTTGAGCATGTTTTTGTAACCGGCTAAGTTTAATAAATTCTGACGATACACTTCCATCATACTAATGAGGTAAGAGAAGTAAGCATTGTCTTTTTGCAGGGCGGTTAACTCTGCTGTGGTTACACCTAAAGGAGTGGCATATAAACTCATTTTGGTGGTGAAGTTGTTTAACCAAACAACTTTGTCTGAATCCGATGTCGGAATAAATTTTGCTTGTGACATAATTTTTACATTTTAAATTTTTTCAAAAACATTATTTAATGTCGTTAAAAAGTTTTTGTTCAAAAAACACGCTCAATCAATTTTGCGCTGCTACTTTAGATCAAGAGGTGGTTTAGTAAAAATTATTCATCAGGTTTATTTTTTTTGTCACGCTGAGCGGAGTCGAAGCGCTTTTAATTTTTATTTTGGGTCTTTCGCCAACACAATTTCCAAGCTCTGTGCCAAAATGCAATTTAACAGGCGCCAAAAAAATGTTAAGGAAGCAAAGAAATTTTCTGTTTCCTGTAAATATTGGATGTTTGAGAGAAAAATTTTTTTGAAGAGCCAGGAGCTGGCATGATCGCTTTAACATTTCAATCCATTTAAGCCATCGTTTTTTTAAATGCCTAAGCTATTTTCTATTCATAGATAGCACGATTTCCATTTGTAGTGAGGGTATTTTTTCGTCGGAAGAGGGGATTGTCTACCTGATGGAAAGACTTTGTCTGTTCAGAGGAAGGTAGCTGTCTGTCTGTGGAAAGGTACTTGCCTGTGAATAGAAAGGTGGCTATGCCCACGTGGATAAAGGCTTGTCTGTTTACGGTAAAGTGCTTATCCCTGTGTAGATAAGTACTAGTCTACAAGTGAGTAAGTACTTTTCTGTTCGTGTAAAGGAGATTATCTATGCGTGTAAAGGTGGATGTCCATATATAGAAAGATGACTACCTGTTTAAAGACATGGCAGTATTCCGTAAAGAAATGAAAGAGTTCAGGGATTTTTTAGAGGTTTTTGTAGGCATTGTTATGTACCGCAGCATTACAAATGCGGCGGAGCGGGAGCGTACTCTTAGAACTATGTAGAAGATACAATTAAACCACCTCCTGTATCTAAATAAAGCAATTACATTATAAAAATAAATACCACTTATACACTATTACTAACCAGTTGCCAAGCAGATGTTACTGCTTATGAGTTTGTCGTAGTTGTTGAGAGGCAATGAAATTAACTTTAACATAGCATCCCTCGTTTAATCTCTTAATACCTGAAACTATGAGAAGCTTTAATCCCATTTTAATCGTCGTTAGTATACTTACGATTTTATTGTTTGTAAGCATCATTACCGTATTATCATCCTGCGGAATCCCTCCCCAAGAGCCTGAGTTTAAAATTCCCATCATTAAAACCGATAAACAAAAAAGCAGCTTATGCCTCATGCCACAATATATGATGAATGCCTGGTACGACCTGGAATGTGTGAAACCCTTTTGCTCAGAGTTTGATCCCGATAGAAAGTATGCGGATACCATGAAGACTCATCAATTCTGGAAACCTACCGAAGAAGTTAAACAAACCTATTCCAAAAAAGGGTTGGTAGTGATCGTGGATACCATTCACGAAATTACAATGACGAAACGTCCTATCTGGGCAAGCTATTTATTTCACCGGAGTTTTGATGACAACAGACCCTTGTTACAGGATGATACGCTCACGCAGGACGTAAAAAGTTTTCCTGTATATATTGCCAATGTTTCTAATACTAAAACCGCTACTATAGAAATACAGGACGGAAGCATCATGATGATCGTGGAAGCGCAGGACAAGCACCGCAAATGGAGAGCTATTGAATACTGGAGTCATAGCTGGTGCGGTAACAGTTATTATACCTTAGATATACCGCCACAGTATTTTGCGTTTACACGGGGCGTTAAGTGTAGCGGTGATTTTTTAACCTCCTGCCGCCTAAAAGTATTAAACGGTGGGGATTCCTTATACTCCAACGAATTTAAAATGAGCATCAGTACCAACCAGTTTAATAGACCGGTTTCTTATAAAGAAAGATAACATACTATTTAACAGTCTTTATATGATTTTTCAATAGCTGTCGCACCATCCCAGCATAAGGCTCACCCTCTTTTGCCTTTTCTTCAAGCTTGTCAGTGATTTTATCGATGTTCGTCTCAAGTTTAACCTTGTCAATGGTCTTATTTTTCTGTGCAGTTTTCAAATCATCTAAATAAGAATTCAATTGCTCTATCAAAAAAAACACATCATCAAGTACTCGCTTTCTGTCTATAACCAATTGTAGACGTGTCAATCCGTATATATCAATCGATGTTTGTGCCTGTTGGCTTTTGAATCCAGATTTAAAACTAGGTTTAATACTTGCATATTGCTCATCATATTGAAAAAACTTTTCAGGATCTTCTATGCATGGATTAATTAACAGCCGAAATGCTTCTTCATTATTTATCCCGATTTTATGATCTAAAATGTTTCTATATGGTTTAACTAAAGGAAATTTATTTCCTTTACCTACAACCTTCACTTCATCCTCATCCTCAAGTTCTTGTCCACATAGTGAATTACAACTTCTACATGCGTAAAGCAAATTATCCCAATCATATGCTAGCCAATAATAGCCCGGCCTTAATTCATTAGAGTCAAAATCTATTATTTTTCCTTTAGGACGAAAATGTTCAATGTCTCCTGGTTGTGTGCCTGCAATTCTTGACTCACAGTAACAGCACTTACCATGGAATAATTTTATTAGGGCAGTCTTTATTTCATCATTATTGTATGCCTTATATTTATATTTCTCCAGATAATTTTTTTTAATTTTAAATAAATTAATAGCTTCTTGCTTTTCTTTATTTAGATCTGAGTGTATATCATCAAAACAGGTTGGTCTAATGCCTTTTGTCTTATCAAAAAAAATCATATTAGAAACTTTTAAGAAGTTTGTCAATTCTATTAAATGTTTTTTCATTTAATATTGAATCACTGATTTCTACATTTGAAAATTTATTTTCAGCAATCATTTTATCTATTGATTTATAAAGAATTATATCCCTTAATGAATCGCCAATGGTTATTTTCTTGTCCATTAGTATCTTTAATACATCTAATTCATTTGTTTCATCAAGTGTTAAATTTGCTCTTGATAAAAGAAAATAAAATCTTTCTATATTATTCTCAGTTGCTTCATCTAAAGTACTATTTAACCCAAAAAACTCGGAAGTTAGCAGTTGATCTGCTCTTAATTCATCAGTAGAAGGTAAATTTTTTATTAATTTCAATTTATTGTTTTTGTTTTTACTCAAAACAATTACTTCGTTTTCATATAATCCTTTTAAACACAAAGGATCATGAGTAGTAGCAAACACGGTTAACTTTGGAAAAGCTTCTCGAATACTTTTTACAATTTTCATTTTCCATTTCGGATGCAGATGAGTTTCAATTTCATCTAATAATACTATGCCGTTTATATCTGAATAATCTGAAGATTCGGCACTCATTGTACTCATAATGTCCACTATTAAAGTGATTGATGATTTATATCCATCGCTTAAAGAATCTAATGACGCTTCTAAATTATTTCTAAGTAAAATTATTTCTTTACCTCTTCTGATTAATCTATCTTCATCATTTAATGCTAACCCGATTTTAATTCTTTTAGCCGCCTTATTAAATGCACCTTCACTTCTTGAAATTAACCATTCATTTGGGTTATTGAGAGTAACGTAAGGCTTAAAAATATTTTTTATTTTAACATGGCCATTTACTTTTTCGTGTTTTATTGTTCCATCTGGAAATAAACGTGTAGAACCATAACCTATTATGTAAGTTGGACTAATAGTCTCATTTGATGTTACTCTATTTTTAGATATTGTTACTTCATTAGGACTATCTTCTCCAAAAAACCAAATTTTTATCACTGATTTTTGAGCATTAATATTTATAAATCTATTAAAATCATATATATCTGAAATTTTATTTAAATAATTTTGTCCTGCTAATCCTATTGCAATTGCCTGCAATATTGATGTTTTTCCAACTGAATTTTCCCCTAATAACATCAACCATGGGGATTGACCATTTTTGAATTGTGGATTATTAATGTCAATTGTTAAATTTTCAATGCTTTTGAAATTCTCAATTTCAATTTTACTTATAACCGAACTTTTTAAGTTTGGATGCTTTTTAAATTTGAAGTGAGATTGTTTTTTTGTTGTAGTTTTTATATTTAAGAATCCCGGAATTTCAGCATTAATTTTTGATGCTAATTTTGGCTTGGTATTTATGTTTGTTCTTATAAAAAAGAGTCTAATTCCAATAAAAGGCAAATCTGATTGTGAATTAATTAATGAGCGGTAGTATGCTAAATAATCGACAAAGTCAATTTTTTCTACTCTATTTGAACCTAAGTTCGTTAAATTAAATCTATTACTTTCTTCTTTATAGACATTTCTTCTTTGAGAAACTAATTCTTGTCGATTTAATTTTAGAATTTCAATTGTAATTTTCCCTCTTTCTGTGATACCAATTATTTCACCACTATCAGCATAAGAAAAGTGTTCTTCAGTATGCTCTGTAGTTGGGTCAATTAGTAAATTTTTTTCCAATAGCGTATCTGTACTTTCTATTTTCATCCTGTTCCCTACTACCGGAAACCAATTGCCTTTGAAGCTATTGCAAGTTGGACAACAATAAATAAAGTTCTCCCATTCAAAACTTAGCCACCAATAATGCTTGGAAGATACTTTTCCATCTAAGTTTCTAGCGCCGTTTTTTGGCCTAAAATTGTCAATATCGCCATTTGTTACACTTTCGCAATACCCACATTTACTGCGAAAAACTTTTTTCAAAGCTTCTTTTGCGTCCGCATTTAATATCAACGCCAACCCCGACTTAAAATAGCCTTGTTTATTAGCTACATTTTCATCTTTATAATATTTTTTTAAATCTTTTTTTATATTTAAGTGACTTTCACTGGTGAAAGAAGGTGGTTTAATAGTGTTATCAATTTTAATCATGTTTTCAAGTGATTAGTAATAGTTAATTAACAAATGCTCTTTTATCTCCAGTTGCTGCCATAGTAATTAAATGCTCAAATATAGTATCACACTTATCACTATAAACGGTTCTATCGTAACTATCAGGTAGGTAAGTATCAAGTACTGTTTTAATGGCTGATTGTACCTGTAATTTGGTTACTGTATCTTTATGCCAATCATTTATTAATACACTTGGTTGCTCTTCTTTTAAACGTTTCAATAAATTTTTGGCTGCATTCTTTACTTTTTGTTCTTCGTCTTTTGTAAGACTGTCTTTTTTTAGTAAATCAAACAACTCTAATTCCTCTTCGGTTAAACCTACTTTAATGTGACGTTCTTCTTCCAATTTCAAATTATCGACAAAATTCATTAAATCACTAAAGTAGCTTTCAGTTAACGCCCCACCAGAATTATATTTATCTATAATTTCCTGTAATCTCTGTGCAAAATCTATACGTGTACTGTTTTTAGACAACATTAATTCAAGTTTTTCCTGAATAAAAGCTCTTAAATCATTAATCTCGATGTTTTTGTGTTTAGCTTCTTTAAACTTTTCGCGAAGCTTATCAATATCCAATTTACTTAGATCAATGCTTTTCCACGCGGAAATATAATATTCTTTTTTATCGGCTGATGTAGATACGTCATGTATTATAACACTTTCATTACTTTGCTCAGTGTTTTGAGCAATAATACTCTCGTCCAATAATTCGCTTATTTTTCTTTTTGAATTATCTAAATCCCCTCTATCAACTTTTCCTTCTATTACATTTCTTAAATAGTGTATAACAGAGGCCATTTCAAATTCCTTTTTACGATTTAATATTTCCGGTCTGCACGCTTCATAAAGTGCATCAATCGCATTGTCATATACATTATATTGTTTTTTATGCTCATCATTTCCTAAAATTGTATTTGCATAATCATCAAATAAACCTAAATTTTGAAATACAGTGTTTGACCGGATAATTGCTTCCAAATCAATATTAATCGATGTACACCAAGTAACACATTCATCAATAGCAGTTTTGAGCAGATCATATATATAGTCTTTTTCTTTAACTGGTGTTTCATCGGTCGTTCCTTCTATAGTTCCACCACCATAAGAAGCAAATGCTTTCTTTAAATTTCTAAATACATTATAATAATCTACAATTAATCCGTTTTTCTTTGGTTTATTGTTTAGTGTAAAATCAGTTACCCTGTTTGCCCTTGCAATGGTCTGCATGAGGGTATGATCTTTCATTGGTTTATCTAAATATAATGTAGATACTGTCGGCGCGTCAAAGCCGGTTAGCCACATACTACATACGAAAACTAATTGTAATGGATCTTTTGGGTCTTTAAATTTATCTTCTAACTCATTCCCATTTTCATCTACATCATTTATTTTTTTACGATGTGGTTTGATATCTAAATTTTTTAAAGAGAATTTCTCTTCTTCCCCTGCTTCTTCACTAATTACAACAGCCATTTCTACTTTTCGCATCCAGTTCCTAATGTCTGTCAGTTCGTTTTTCTCATCAGTTGTTTTTGCTTTAGCAATTTCTGAATTTAATTTCTGAATTTCTTCTTTCCAGAAATACTGAACTTTATCATACATTCTTACAGCAGTGAATTTATCTACAGATATTACCATCCCTTTCCCTAAATACCCGCGCCTTGGAAAATGGTAAACAATGTCTTTTGCAATAGTATCTAAGCGGTCATCTGCTTTTAGTACCGATAACTCCTGGGCAAATTCTCTTTCTAATTTCTCCTGTTGTTCAGGTGTTAGATTATCTTCTTCTATAATTTCAGCAAAATCTTCTGCCAGCGTATCATTTTGTAAAAGCACTTCCGGTACTCTTTTATGATAAAATAATGGAACTGTTGCTCCGTCCTCAACAGATTGCTGAAAGTTATATTCAGAAACAGTAGAACCAAACAAATCATTTGTAAGTTTTTTACTCCCTAATAATGGCGTTCCTGTAAAGGCTATGTATTGCGCATTTGGAAGCGCTATTCGCATGTTTCCAGCGAGATCCTTGTACTGAGTACGGTGAGCTTCATCAACAATAACAATGATGTCATTCCGATCTGAAATAACCGGATATGATTTCCCTTTATCGAACCTGAATTTTTGAATAAGAGTAAAAATGTAGCGCTTGTTAGTTTGCAACATTTGCCTTAATTCTTCACCGTTTTTTGGACGGCATCGTTCACTTTTTGAAAATGCCCCTGCACCCAGGTAATTACGATAAATCTGATCATCCAAATCATCTCTGTCTGTAACGATCAAAAATGTATAGTTTCCTGTAAACTTCCTGAACACTTTGCGTGTAAAGAAAATCATACTGTAACTCTTTCCACTGCCTTGAGTATGCCAGAACACACCTAATTTCCCTTTATTTGCTGTATCAGTTGCATCGGCATCATGTTGCAATCTGAGATTAAAATTATCTACGGCATTGTTTACTCCCAAGAACTGATGATTTTTTGCACAAATTTTTACAGTATCTTTATAAAAGAAGATGAAATTTTCATAATAATCTAATAATCTCTTTTTATCACATAACCCCAATACGGCATAGTCTAAACTAACACCGAATTTTTTTATTCTTTTTTTATCAGGGACTTCTTTTTCATCTTCAACCCGCATCCAGTTAAAAAAGTGTTCGTATCCGGCGAAGGAACTTCCAACTTTAGTTTCTAAGCCGTTGCTTAGTATACAAATACTGTTATAATGAAATAAATTTGGAATGACTTTTTTGTACCGTGTTAAATTATCATCATAAGCATTACGGATACCAATATTTGAATTTTTTAATTCAATAAATACCAGTGGCAAACCATTTATATAAACAATTAAATCAGGGCGTTGTCGTACTTCGCCTTTCACCCATAGTTGTGATACAACTAAAAAATCATTTTCAGATTCATTTTCAAAATCAATTATTTTTACAATTACCGGTTCTTTTCTATCCTCATCATTAGTAATCTCGACTTGAACGCCATTTTTTATTAAACCAAACATTTCCCTGTTTGCAGCTATAGGACTTAAGGCATTATTTGATTTTATCAAAACTGAAAGAGCTTCTTCAATAGCGCTTTCAGGTACGTCCTCATTAAGTTTGACAAGTTGTTTTTTTAGTAATGGTTTAATGATGACATCGGTTTCGGCTTCACGGCCTGTTATATCACTATCATGACAATTTAAATGACGGTAACCAAGTTTTTTTTCGAAAATCTGGATTATACCTTTTTCAATTTGATCTTCCGATATATAGTTTGCCATAATATTAATTAAAAATTATTATTGATGAAGCTTATCACTTGTAAGATTGATTTTAAGTGCCTTTTCAATTTGATCAATAATCCATGTTTTTCTTTCTTGCATTTCAGCCTTATTCCACTCTGTATATTTATCTACGATATATTGCGTTATCCTGTATTTAGTTGTGCCGTCAATTCCTTTCCCGGTATATATAAATAATTTATCATGGTAGTTACCTGATCCCTCATCTAATAATTTAATTTTTTCTTCTTCTAATGCAGATTCACTGTTTATATTAAAGGGTCTGTTACTCGCTTGAATATTTTTTGTTCCGGACAAAAGTGTTAGATTTTCTATTTTCATAATGCGTTCTCTGTATTCAATTTCAGAATACAAATCTTTCCAGTATTGAAAATCTCTGTTTTGTGGCATTATATGTTCTGCATGAATATTTTTATCTAAAGCGATATAATCAACATTTTCAACTTGTTTATATTCAATCAAAATTAATAAAGGTTTGAGCCAGTTTTCACCATAACAATCATCCAATATCCTGGACTTGGCATAATCGTAGACCTTTTCTAGGGTTAGCTTCTCCTCTAGCTTAAAGTTAAGGGCATCGAGCAATCTAATAGGTGTTTCTTTAGAAAAATCAATCTCACATGTATTATCTGTAAGGCTAGTATATGCTTCTACATACTGGGATTCTATAGTATTTGTAAATAAAAGAAATTTTTCAAATTCGTTATCAGTATCCTTAATGGAAAAATCAACTTTGCCCTTTATCCATTTCATAATATTAAATGAAATTTGTTTGATCTTAGGTGATGTATAACCGGCAATCCAAAACAAGTAATAGAAACGACTTAAGACTGGAACAAATTCATTTACCGAAACAAAATTGGTTTGTTTACAGCCGGTTAAAATAGGTTTCCAATATAATTGGTGCTGCAAATAGAATAATGAATATATGTATTGATTTTTAGTATTGTATATATTAATGTAATCTTCTGTAAATTTTTTTAAATTATATAAAAAACTATTTGGATTTTTATTTTCGATATATGGTTGAAGTTCTTCGTATAAAGTTCTACGTGGATTAGCATTTGATATATAGTATAAATACATATTTAGCATGTCAGTAATGCTATCATCAGTGGTTTTCAGCATCTGTTCAATAGCATTCCATTCTTGCATAAATGCTTTCCTCTGATCAACTATTGTTTCATCAGTAGCAAATTTTGAGAGGTTACCATATAAATAACTTTTTATTAAGTCAGCAGGAGCTAAATCCATACCTCGCGTATTTAATACCTGAAACAATTTTATAGCAAAGGCCTGACTACTACATACTATAGTTATTAATCTAACATTTTTAAAAATATAATTTATATAAGAACTTAACTTGGTTGGGTTTTCATTAACAAATTCCTCAAAATGTTTTTTAAAAAGTATAGCTGTATTTATGTATTTTTTATTGTTCTTGTCAGCTTGTGTAAACTTTTGCGGCCATTTTATTGATTCGTTTGCAATCTCTTGTTCAAAATCATTTTGATTATTTAAGTGTGTTAAGAGATGGAGTCTGTTTTTTTTGTTTTTTATAAATGATTTAATATCATTTGCGCTTATGCTTTCTGTATCAGAATCGTCTCCTTCATTAAGAGCGGGGTATAAATCCCGAATGACACAAAACATAATCATTAATGTTGTTAATCTTTGCTGTCCATCAACAACATCAAAACAATTTTTCCCAGGCGTTAATATTATTGAACCTAAAAAATAATTCTCATCAGCAATTGGATTTTCGTTTGCAATTATAGACTCATAATAATTTAAATAAGCTGTTTTTAAGTCATCCCATAATTGATTTACGCGTTCATCATCCCAGCTATAAGGCCTTTGATATTCTGGCATAGAATAATATGCCTTTGTATCACCAAATACTTGTTCAATTGTTTTGCTGTCAGGGGTGAAAATTCCTGTGTTTGTAGATATCATATATTGATTGCCTCTTTTTTATTTTTTATTTTTTTTATTTTTAGCTTACCACTAATTAATCTAGGCAATAACCGATCTCTTATTTGTCTTAGCTGTGCATTTTGCTGACCAAGAATTGCTATTTGTTTCTGTATTGGCATGACTTTATCATGAAATAACTTCATTAAATCGTCATTAGGAAGTATAATTTGTTGAAACTTCAAAAATGGTTCGAATTGATAGTTACTTATTCCTGTAGACTGTACCTGAAATGATTCGATCATTCCGGTATCATATAAGTAATTTAAATAATAATATAAATAAAGAGAAGGTATTGTTGTGGTTCTTATCTGCTTACAGAAACTTGCAGCCATAACCTTGTCTCCATAATGATCAAGAATTTCCTGTGTAATAAAACAAGTTCTTCCCAATGGCTGCCCCTCGGTACCTCCAGCTGTTTCAAAAACAATATCACCTTCTATAAGTTCTCTCGATTTAATGTTTGAAGCTTTATGAAAACGATACACCTCATGATTTGCCTCGCCTTTTTTTACCTTTGGTATATCTGTTCCCCTTATTACATAACCTGAAACAGAAAATTCATTTGTCTCGTCATCATTGCCCCAACCACCACCAATATGGTAATCGATAACATTTTCCATAGATTCTAATTTCCAAGGTTTAGGTATTCCTTTTTCAAATTTTGTTTTTTTATAATTAGGGAAACGCATTCTTATAAACCATTCTTTATAGAGTTGTTGTGATGTTTCATCTAAAATTTTTATTTTTTGACTATTTATCTCTATTAGGCTATCATAATTTCCGAGTATAGAAGCAATTTGTTGCTGTGTATTTAGCGAAGGGACGTTCCATTTAGTTTTTGCTAAAATATTCCATTTTGCACGCGGCATCTTTGTTCCATTTGAAGTAACGTTAGCAAAATCTATCAGAGCTTGTGAAGCTAAAATGTAAAAAAGAAATTTTTGATCATATCCACTATTTGCATTAATAATAGCCAAGTCAGTTGAACAAACTCCATCAAACTCTGTAATTATTACTTTTCTAAAATATGGTCTTAGTGTACCAAATAAGATATCACCTTGTATAAATTTCTTTTTGTCACTTTGTATATCTTTCGAGGTGCCATAATTTAGGAGCTTCAGTGTTTGTTGCTCAATGTGTTCATACCCTATATATAATAAATTATCCTCTTTATTATATTTATAAGAACGTCTAATCTCCCTTCCTATTTTACCTAATTCTATTTCCTTCCATTCTTCCATTACAATCTCACTAAATTTTCATTTATCAACTTTTCTAATCTAGCGGATTTATCCATTAAAATATTTAAAGTATTGTTATTATTTATCATGTCTGTCATAAATTCCTCTTCTGTTAGACCATCCTCTTCGATTATAACTCCTACATATCTGCCAGGATTTAAGCTCCAATCTTGTTCTTCAATATCTGCTATAGAAGCTGCTTTGCATAGGCCGATAACATCCTCATATTTATTATTTGGAAATCGATCAGTTAACCAAGTTATTTGAGAAATAAAATAATTTTGTTGATCAACTGCAGTTTTGTATAGTTTTTGCTTTTCGTCTAATTCTTTTTCAATATTTCTTTTTATTTTAATATCCTTTTCTTTTTTAAGGGAAGCTGTTAAGTTATTTACAAGAGAGGAAACAGCATTACATTGTTTTTCAAAAATAATCACTTGTTTTCTATATTTTTGAAGCAATTCTTTAAATTGCTTAGTATCGCCACGGTAAAGCCGAACAATACTCGCTATGTTCTGCACTTGTTCATCAGTAAACACACGATGCGCCCGTGTAACCTGCTTGAAAATATTACGTGCATCAATAAATAATATTTTACGATCTTTTTTGCCAGCATTGTTTTTATCAAAAAACCATAAGGTGGCTGGTAGAGTGACGGTATAAAACATGTTTTTAGGTAAGGTGAGCATCATATCTATTACACCGCTTTTTACTAATTTTTGTCTTATATCAGCCTCACTGTTTCTTGCATCGCTGGTTGAGTTTGGCATTACCAACGCTGCGCGTCCTGTTGGTTTTAAAGAAGATGCAAATAGGTTAATCCATAAATAATTAGCGTTAGGTACAGTATTAGCGTCGTTTTTCTTTGCTCCTGTTTTTTTTGTTTTATTTTGAGGAATTCCATATTCATTAAAGCGTCTCTGTCCTTTTACTCTGTCGAGGTTAACATCATTCACATTAAACGGAGGATTTGCCATCACATAATCAAACTTGCCATAGCTTTCAAAAGGATCCTCATAATAAGCATTGGATGCAATAATTTGGCCCCTTAATCCATTTACTGCAATATTCATTTTTGCAATTTTTACAGTCTCAGTATCTTTTTCGCCACCATACACCATTAAATCTTTTGTGTTTGTGTCATGCAACTCTTCTCTACGTTTATCAATAAAGTTAGAGCTTTGTACAAACATTCCACCACTACCGCAGGCTGGATCATAAATAGTCCCTTGATATGGCTCAATAATTTCTACCATTAGCTTTACTACTGATGTAGGCGTAAAGAACTGCCCTCCGCCTTGGCCTTCAGCTAATGCAAATTCACCTAAAAAATACTCATATACTTTACCAAATACATCACCCGTTACATCTTCTGGAATATCTTTAAAAGTTTTGAGCAATGATTTTGGTAAGCTAAAATCTTCGTGTTTAGGATTGTTCTTGTCTTTTAAAATTAAATTAAAGTATTCGTCCTTTGGCAAACATCCTGCAAGCTCCGGCTTATAAGTTTCAATGGCTTCCATTGCCGCCTTAATTTTCTTAACAATGTTTTCTTTTTCCGGTAGGTTTAATAGATAATCATATTCCGCTTCCGGTGGCAAATAAAATCCACATTTTAACAAAGCTATTTCATCAATAGTTTGTTGTTTTCTTTTTCCTGCCTGTGCCTTTAGTTCTTTTTCAATTTCCGGTTTCGCTTTTTTGTATTTTATGGAGGCAAACCGTAAAAATATCAATCCCAAAATAGGGGCGGAGTATTGAGTTGATTTTAGTCCACTATCAGCACGTAGCTTATCAGCCGCTGACCAAAGTTTATCTTCTAATTCTTTTAATTGTTCCTGAGTCATTTTATAGTACTTATCTACCCAAAAATAAGCTTTCCTGTGAATTATGTAACATTATCTTATTAATTTTTATGGTTCTTTCTACCAGTTCCCGGTTGTATTTTACAAGCAAAATCCCCTATATTTATTCCTGTTTTAAACCCCTATTGCTATGAGATCCGAAACTGCCACCGCCAAAGAGTATTTAAAGGAAGTTCCTGAAGACAGGCAGGAAGCCTTCAGCAAATTACGCGATACCATCCTCAAAAACCTGCCCAAAGGCTTTGAAGAAAAAATGGCCTACGGCATGATCAACTACATGGTGCCCCTCAAAACATACCCCGCCGGTTATCATTGTGATCCTTCGTTACCCCTGGGCTTCATGGCCATTGCCAACCAAAAGAATTTCATCGCCCTCTACCACATGGGCATTTATTCCGATCCCAAACTCCTCAACTGGTTCGTAACCGAATATCCCAAACATGTTAAATCCAAACTGGATATGGGCAAGAGTTGTATTCGGTTTAAGAAACCGGAGGAGATTCCCTTTAAGCTCATTGCTGAGCTTAGTCAAAAAATGACGCCGAAGGAATGGATTGCGCTGTATGAAGGGATGCTTGCTCAGTCAAAGTCCAGTAAGCCTAAGAAATAGCCTTACTGATACTTAAATATCTCTGACTTCTTTATGTTACTTTTTTTCTTAGTTAAAAAAAGTAACCAAAAAAAACAAGTCAAAACGATGTCCCCGCGCTCTTTTGATTTTTAAGTTTCGCTACCAAAAGAGGACTAAAGCTCTTTTGGACTCAACTAAAAAAATCAAAATTCACAGCTCATCCGGCGCCGCGTTTTGACGGACCTACGCGCTTTCTCATCGGAAATTTTACAGCAGCATTTGAAGTTTTAATAAGCACATCTATATCTCACGAGAGCATGGTGAACATCAGGTGAGGTACTATGATTTTGTGCAGCAATAGCTGTAAAAGCAACGTAGGGCGGGCACGCGCAAGCGGGTTGCTTTTATCAGCGGTTGCAGCTGAAGCGATAGCGGAAGCAGCAAATTGCCTATCACAAAATCATAAGCTTTTTGGTTACTTTTTGGCTGCAAAAAGTGACTAAATAAAAAATAAAGAGATTCTGCACTTCGACTCCGCTCGATGTGACAGTTTCAGCATGAAAAGAACAGATGCTGAATCAAGTTCAGCCTGACCAATACTTTTACTATTCAAACATTTTAGTACATTTATCTCTATTAAAATTTAATTCTATGAGTTCACTCTACAAAATAATAATACTTATCATCATGGTATCTCCTGTGCGTGATTACGCACAGGGCTTCCAGGTAAACTTACAGGGTCAGAAACAACAAGGCATGGGTGGGGCAGGAACCGCTTTCATGCAGGATGCTTCAAGCTTATTCTTTAATCCCGGTGGAGCCTCTTTTGTGCATGGTACTCAATTCAATTTGGGAGTAACACCTACGTTTGCGCGGGGAGCATTCATGGATGATAAAACCCATGAGGTATCAAGAACCAACTCCCCGGTGAGTACACCCTTTGCCGCCTATGGGATGTTTGAACTGAAAGACAGTTCCAAGTTAAAACTAGGACTGGCCGTGTATACACCCTTTGGAAGTACGGTGCAGTGGGAGGATAACTGGACAGGTCGTTTTGCTTTAACGCGTTTGGAACTGAGGGCTATTTTTATTCAGCCTACGGTGAGTTATAAGCTCACGAAGAATTTAGGAATAGGAGCGGGGTTTGTGTACGCTACCGGGAAAGTAAATTTACAAAAAGACATTCCATTGGTGGATGCCAATGGCAATTACGGACACGCGGAGCTTAGCGGAAAAGCCCATGGCTATGGTTTTAACGTTGGGGTTTATTTTAAGCCCATTGAAAAATTGAGTATCGGTTTAACCTACCGTTCTAAAGTAAACATGGCGGTGAACGACGGACAGGCCAACTTTGATGTACCGGAAGGAGTGTCGGCAAATTTCCCCGACGGAAAATTCAAATCCAAATTACCGCTGCCAAGTGTATTGAGCTTAGGCATGGCCTATAAGGCAAATTCTAAACTGGATTTCGCTTTAGACATTAATTACGTGGGTTGGAAAGCTTACGATACCTTGTCGTTTGATTACGAAAACAATACGGCTTCTTTGATCGATACGAAGTCGGCCCGTATGTATAAAAATACTTTTGCCTTTCGCGGAGGAGCACAGTATAAAGTAACAGAACATTTCGCGGCACGTTTGGGTTTGGCCTACGGAATTACGCCGGTGCAGGATGGCTACGTGACTCCTGAAACACCGGATGCCAACCGTGTGAACTATACCGCCGGTATTGGTTATGAAATCGGCAAACATTTAAAACTCGACGCGTCTTTTTTATTCACGCATTTAGAGCGCAGCGGTACCAACAAAGAAACTAATCTGAGCGGCACCTTTAAGACTAACGTTTGCGCCCCTGGTATTTCCATTGGCTATAAATTTTAAAATACAAGAACATGACATTTCAACAATTCTCTTTTATAGTGCTGGGCCTGGGAATCCTCACCTCCTGCAAACCAAAATTTGATACCCCCGAAGCCGACGGTGGTGACATTGACGCTTCTAACTATGTGGCCCTGGGTTCTTCCATGACGGCGGGGTATGCCAATGGTGCCTTGTACTACGATGTACAACAGAATTCCTATGCTGCTATCCTCGCCGAACAATTAAAACTAGTGGGCGGTGGAGACTTTAAAATTCCTAACGTATCGCCTGCTTCTATCGGTGTGGGTAATACCAATAACGCGCCTTCCAAACTGGGAGATCGCACCGATTGTTTGGGTGCAGTGTCTTTGGGTCCGGTGAAAATTGCCACGCAGGGAGATGCATCGGTTTTTTCTACCAACGTCTATAACCAGGGTCCTTTCAACAACATGGGTGTTCCGGACATGAAGGTGATTGATGCGACTGTATCCGGTTATACCAATCCATTTTATCAGCGCATGTCTTCCAGTGCATCCTCATCTGTACTGTCCGATGCCGTGGCTAAAAACGCGACTTTCTTTTCGGTGATGTTAGGAGTGAATGATGCGTTAAGCTTTGCCTTAAAGGGTGCCGCGTCTGAAAGCCTGACACCTGTTGCCGGTGCAGTAGGTACTGGTTTCGAAGCCAGTATCAACCAGGTGATTGATCAGCTAAGCGCCAATGGTTCCAAAGGTGTGATCGCCAATATCCCGAGTATCCGCAGCATGGCCTATTTTAATACCATCGCCTGGAACGCCCTGAAACTGGATGCTACTTCTGCGACTAACCTCACCAGCTTTTACTCCGCCCTGGACGGTACCACTTTTTATGAAGGCGATAACGGCTTCATGATCATGGATTCCAAAAATCCTTTTTTAGGTTTCAGACAAGCCGTGGCCGGAGAACTCATTTTACTGAACGTTCCCTTGGACTCCATCAAATGTCATAAATGGGGATCCCTGAATCCGATACCCGACCGCTATTCATTAACTCTTTCTGAAATAGATTCCATCGAGGATGCCATCAACTCTTACAATGTCATTTTAAGAAATATCGCCAATGCGAAAGGACTGGCTTTTGTGGATGTGAATGGCTTCTTCGCGAAAGTAAAAGCGGGATACATGTATAACGGTGTGGCCGTGAACGCTGCATTTGTTTCCGGAGGCTTCTATTCACTGGATGGTTTAAATTTAACACCACGCGGAAATGCTTTACTGGCCAATGAATTCATTAAAGCCATTAACACGCAGTATGGTTCAACCATTCCCGAAACCAATGCCATGAAATATCCGGCCGTTATTTTTCCATAGTAAATTTCGTCACGCGATCTTCTGAATTGGTCGAAATGCCTTTGTGCTTTAATTTATTTTATTAAATTTATAATAACCTAAATTAAACAACATGAGAAAAATCTACTTACTCTCTTTAACCTTATTAGCATCCGCCGGATGGATGAGTGCTCAATCGCCCTGTGCCACCGGAAGGTATGCCGCAGATACGTTTACGGCCTATACAACGTCCAGTAACATTGTATTTGGTTCAAATACTACAGCGAGTGGTACTACTCAATCGTTAACGATGGATGTGTACCAGCCGACCGGAGATTTGGAAACGGCTCGTCCCCTAATCATCTGGGCACATGGTGGAAGTTTCATTGGAGGTTCCAAAACAGATGCGGATATGGTAGCACTTTCCCAGAAATTTGCGAAGAAAGGATTTGTGTGTGTGTCTATTAATTATCGTTTAGGTTTAACGCCATTTGATTCAACCGGAGCGGTGAAAGCGGTGTTGAGAGCAGTACAGGATATGAAAGCGTCTATTCGCTTTTTCTACAAAGACCGTTTAACTACCAATACCTATAAAATTGATACCAATAGTATTTTTATCGGTGGAAGCTCTGCAGGAGCCATCACGGCTTTGCACACAGCTTACCTGAATAAATCCTGTGAAGTAAATTACTACGTGAACCCTAGTACCCTGACAACCCTTGGAGGGATGGAAGGATACAGCGGAAATCAATGTTACTCAGCTAAAATAAAAGGTGTCATTAATTTATGCGGAGCTTTGGGAAAATACGGATGGATTGAACCGGGTGATGTTCCTTTTGTGTCCATGCATGGTACGATTGACGGGACTGTAAAATATAACCGTGGTCTGGCAGCACCATTGGGTCAGCCCTTAATTGTTTTGGATGGTAGCCGTATGTTGAAAGAGCATGCCAATGCGATTGGTATCAACAATCCTTTTTATACCTGGTATGGCAAAGACCATGTACCTTTTAATTCCTCAACACTTTACATGGATTCTACCGTGAAGTTTATCCGTGACTTTTTGGTTTCTAATTTAACCTGCGGCGATGCACCATTATTACCACAAAATGCCACAGCACAAACTGCCAACTTGTATTCCTACACAACCTGCACGGCTAATGTTGTCATGACCTGTGCTTCTCCCGGTTTTGTAAGCATTTCGGAGTTAAGTACTAACGCTGTTATTTCGTCCGTGTATCCAAATCCATCAGACAATGAAATGACCATTGAGTTTTCCAATTCCAACACCACACACCGTATTGAATTGGTAGACATAACAGGTAAAACCATTTCATCGGATGTTACCGAAAATACTTCTTACCGTATTAAAAAGAATAATCTTTCCGCGGGATTATATTTCTTAAAAGTTTCGGATAAGTCAGGGGCTTCTACAACACAGAAGGTGATTTTTAAATAGATTTTCTTTTTATTATTATAAAGAAAGCCCGGTTTGTCCGGGCTTTCTTTATTGCGTCACCCTGTCCGCCAGCTGGCGGATTCAGGGTCTCATTTATTGAAAATTACGCGCGGAGGTTCGCTTCCTTAAATTTATAAGGCTCGCTACTAAAACGAGAACGATACTTTTGCGAAAAGTATCCAAAGGCTTATTCGTTATGTTCTTTTTCCTTGATGAAAAAGAACCAAAAAACCAAGAACGAACGCCAACTCCAATCTTTTTCGGGGCGCACAGCGCAAGGATTCCCGAAAAAATTGTAGTTCGCACCGTTCGTTCACGTCCCCGCACTATGCTGTCGGAAGTTTACAGCAGCATTGGACGTTTAATTAAAAAGTAAAACTTTGATCGGAGTTTTATAGCACCTCTATATCTCACAATAGCATGATGAACATCAGGTGTGGGACTATGATTTTGTGCAGCAATAGCTGTAAGAGCAACGAAGGGTCGGCATGCGCAAGCGGGTTGCTTTTATCAGCGGTTTTGGATGGAGTGATAACGGCATCCAAAAATTGCCTATCACAAAATCATAAGCTTTTTGGATACTTTTTGGCTGCAAAAAGTATCTTAAAAAATATGAGGACAGAAAGTTAGTTCTAAGGCTGCAAAAAGTATCAAGGAGAAAAATCAGAAAAATTTATTAGATGAAGATTAACAATCTTCATCATCACAAACCTTAACCTCAGTCTCTAAGGTCACATGCTGAATATTGAGATGCTCCAGTTCATGTTTGGCCTGGTGTTTAAGATCGGCAATATCTTTTTCTGAAAGACCTTCGTGGAGAAGCAAATGCGCGGTCATGGCATTTTTGGTGGTGCTCATTGCCCAGATGTGGATATGGTGAATATCCTTTACGCCTTTCATGTTTAAGAGTTTGTTTTTGATTTTTTCCGGATCGATGTATTTTGGAACCGCGTCGAGGGATAAGCGTAAGCTCTCGGTGAGCAGACCCCAGCTGCTGTAAAGTACAACCACCATGATCAGCAGACTGATGAGTGGATCAATCCATTTAAGTCCGGTATAGGAAATCAGGAAACCGGCAATAACCACACCGATAGACACGAGGGCGTCCACTGCCAAATGTAAGTAGGCGCCTTTCACATTGAGGTCTTTTTCCTTATCGCGAAAAAACATGAAAGCAGACACGGTGTTCACGATGATACCGATGCCGGCTACAGCGCTAATTATATTTCCTTGTGTTTCTTCGGGCGTCATGAATCGCTGAATGGCTTCCCAGCCGATACTTCCCACAGCGATCAACAAAATGACAGCGTTTGCCAGTGATGCCAGAATGGTGCCTTTATGAAAACCGTAGGTGTAGGTGGCGCTTGCTTTTTGTTTGGTCATTTGAAACGCAAAGAGCGATAGGGCCAGGGTACCCACATCACTTAAATTATGTCCGGCGTCTGAAAGCAGTGCGAGTGAATTGGTATAGAAACCGGTGGCAAATTCAATAATCACAAAAACGGAATTTAAAATAATACCCACCACAAAAGCTGTGTTCAGTGAACGCCCCGCCGGAATATGATGTGCATGATCATGCGCCATGTTTTGTTTGTTAAACAATAATAACACTAACTGTCTCATGCGTTAGTTTTTTACCAAAGTTATAGATAAAACATACTGTCGTTTTTTGTTTTCGGTGTAATGCTTTTAATAATCGCTGATCTTTTACATTACTTTTTTCCTTGACGAAAAAAGTAATCAAAAAAGTCAAGAACGAACGCCAACTCCAATCTTTTTTGGGACGCACAGCGCAAGAACTCGCAAAAAAATTGTAGTTCGCACCGTTCGTTCACGTCCACGCACCATTATAAGTCAAATGTTCATCATGCTCTTGTGAGATATAGATGTACAGTAAACTCCGACAGCATACCGCAGCACAATCTCTCATATAAAATTTCGACTTGAAAGGGGGTTGGCCTGTCAAAACGCGGCGGCGGATAAGCTGTAAATTTTGATTATTTTAGTTGAGCCCAAAAGAGCTTTAGTTCTCTTTTGGTAGCGAAACTTAAAAATCAAAAGAGCGCGGGGACATCGTTTTGACTTGAATTTTTGTTTCTTTTGTTCAAGCAAAAAGAAAATAGGAAATCGCTTTTGGATACTTTTTCAAAAAGTATCTTCCTCTTGTGGTTGCGAATCTCAAAAAAGAAAAGAGCGCGGGGAGATCGTTTTGACTTGACTTTTTTGCTTACTCCATCCACAGCCTGGCTCAATTGTGCACTGCACAATTGCCCTCATCAATGAAAAAGAATAGAAAGAATAAGTTTTGGATACTCGGTGACTGAGCGTGCCGAAGTCCAAAAGTATCAGGAACAAGTGCATATACGTTCTGATATCTCTCGGAATCTGAAACATTCGAACATTGCATTTAGAACAAAGAAAATAAGTTAAAATTGTTCCAAAGCTTTATGCTTTGGAAATCCCGCGCCGTTGATTATCCAAACGCTTTAGCCAAACCCTAGCTTCCCGCTCGCTTTCACAAAGTTTCACTGGAATCCCTACCTTTTTAAATTGCTGAAAATAGCTGGCAGCTAATTTTTCGCAATCTGTTTTAGCGATGATGGCAATGCAGGTACAGATGCGTGGAAGTTCCTCATCGATTACAGCACTCACTTCCTCATCAAAGTTCTGGCAGGTTTCGAAGTGAAGCATCCAGCAAACTTTTCTCCTGACGATGCCTTTCAGGACCTGGTAATGTTCACGGATATTTTCTTTTGTACGAGGGAGATTGTTTGAAGATATGCAGAGGGTTTTACCCTCTAGCCAACAGGATGCCAAAGGAGTTTGGAAAGTAATGATATTTGCTTTGGGTTTCATACAAGGGGACAGCTTTCTCTATCTGTACAAATCCGATATATCGACCGCAATGGCAAACCAGTTTAAGCGTTCATTGTCCGGATCCAGGATTTCCACATCTTCTATTTCGTTGGTGTCGATGTTGTAATAAATTTCTATAAAGTCGCCTTCTGCTGTGTACAGGTGAATATAGTATCCGAAGTGTTTGATGCTGTTAATGTACTCACCGCTGTCGCTGATGATTTCCAGCCGTTCTTCAACGGTGCAGGAATAAAACATATTAATATCTAGTGCCATGATTCAGTTCTTTAGTTCTTAGTACTCTTGTTCTTTGATGTAAAGTTACTATCGTGATCATCGCATTTGCCTAAGTTTTCGGTAATATCGGGCGAAGCATAGCCCTATGTGTATTTGATATAACGCTTTTGTAACTTGTGCTTTTGAGTGGAATTTTCCAGCGAACTTTTTACTATGACTGGCGCAGAAATTTCTATGCATTTTTTTTCTGGCAATCAAACCTGGTGTTATTGCGAATATTAAACATTGCAAATCCTTACATGTTTTTTTTAAATTTTATTTTATACAAATGATACAAAGACATTCTCTTTAAAAACGTGTAACATAGAAAAATGATTCCTGATTAATTTTGAAAAGGATATAAGAAGAACTTAAATAACAGATTATGATAAAGATTGCAATCATATTGGGAAGTACCCGTCCGAACAGGATAGGTGAAGGCGTTGCCAAATGGGCCTACGAAACAGCAAAAGCAAAAGGAGGGGCGGAGTTTGAATTGATAGATCTCAGGGATCAGAACCTGCCTTTACTGGATGAACCTATCACGCCCTCCCGCCACAAATATGCAAACGAACATACGATAAAATGGGCGGAAAAAGTGGGCACCTTCGACGCTTTTATTTTTGTAACACCTGAGTACAATCATAGTACCTGCGCGGCTTTAAAAAACGCGCTGGATTTTGTGTATGCCGAGTGGAACAATAAAGTGGCAGGATTTGTTTCGTATGGATCGGTTGGCGGATCCAGGGCGGTGGAGCATCTTCGGGGTATTGCTACAGAATTGAAAATGGCTAATGTGCATGCACAGGTATTGCTTTATACCGACCGGGACTTTGAACATTACACCGTATTTAAGCCAACAGAGCATCATGAAAAACACCTGCACAAACTGATCGATCAGGTGATAAGTTGGGGTACGGCATTAAAAACGGTAAGGGTGTAATTTTTAAGGATCGATTTACAGTGAGTTATTTACTGTAAACATCAACGGCTGCGTCTTTGTTGTTCTTGAATAACTCAAGCATAATAGAGGCTCGTTTTCCAATCCATTCAAATTGGTTTTTGTTTTTGGTAGGAGCTCCATAGGTTTCTTTTAAATATTTAAAAAGGGCTGCCCCGGATGCATTTTTTGTACTAAGAGATATTGCAGAAAGCTTGTTTTTAATAAATGATATTCTCAGGTCCTCTATCTGTACACCGGGGATCTTCATGGCCTCCGGATTCATCGTGTACAATTGCGCATTGCCTTGTTCCAGTTCTAAGGTAATGTTCTTGAATTGTTCTTTGGGCGTACCAAAAATGAAACGGTCGATACCATTGCAGTTATCCAGTTTTTCGTTGTTAGGAAAAAGTGTAAATATGAAACTAAGAATCAGGAATATAACTTTCATTGTTTATTTTTTTGGCAAACATAACAAAGAACCAATCGGGTTGATGGCCCAAAAGCTTTTAAAACTATGTCATGTAAGATTCGCGTAAAAATAGTATGTGAAGATATCATCAACGTTATGGAAATATTAAAAAAATTTGCCCATTAAAAATAAGACAATTTTGGTAATATGCAAGTGTTTTGTGCAATTCACTTATCATTTTTACCCAACAGTTTATCAACGATAAGTACAGATAACAAAAAACCCCAGTAAATACTGAGGTTTCAAAGTTTCCTAAACTTTAGGAGTGATCCCGATTGGATTCGAACCAATGGCCCACAGCTTAGAAGGCTGTTGCTCTATCCAGCTGAGCTACGGGACCAGATTCAGGGTAAAAATCATTACATCTGAAATTGGAATGCGAATTTACTGTTTTTTTTCATACTAATAGTTACTTTTTTAAAATCTTCGGTTTTCACAATATTTTGTTATTTTTAGAACTTTATAGCCTGTGACTAAACTATCCGTTGTTATTGTAAACTACAATGTCAAGCACTTTATAGAACAGTGTTTGTTTTCTGTATTAAAGGCTTCCGAAAGCTTTGAATGCGAGGTTTTTGTAGTGGATAATAACTCCGTAGACGGATCTGTTACTCTCATCAAAGAAAAGTTTCCGCAAATCAACCTGATTGTCAATAAAACCAATACCGGTTTCTCTGTGGCTAATAATCAGGCCCTGCGTGTGGCAAAGGGCGAATATGTGTTACTCCTGAACCCCGACACTGTGGTACAGGAGGATACCTTTACAAAAATACTTGCTTTTATGGATGCTCACCCCGAAGCAGGGGGATTGGGTGTGAAAATGCTGGACGGACAGGGGAATTTTGCCCCGGAGTCTAAACGAGGCCTCCCCACACCGGAAGTGGCCTTTTATAAAATGTTTGGCTTTTCAAGGTTTTTTCCGAAATCAAAACGCTTTGGAAAATATCACTTGTCTTATTTACCCGAAGATCAAATCAACGAGATTGATGTGATGAGTGGCGCTTTTATGCTCATGCGCAAATCGGTTTTGGATCAGATTGGCTTACTGGATGAAACATTTTTTATGTATGGGGAAGATATTGACCTCTCTTACCGTATTAAGAAAGCCGGCTATAAGAATTATTATTTCCCGGATACACAGATTATTCATTATAAAGGAGAGAGTACCAAGCGCAGCAGCTTAAATTACGTGGTGATTTTTTACAAAGCCATGGCTATTTTTTCCAAGAAACATTTCAGTGGTTCACATGCTTTCTGGTTCAATGCCATGATTCACCTGGCTATTTTTCTGAAGGCAGGCATTGCTTTATTGTCAAGATTCTTTAAAGCTTTTACGGTTCCTATTCTCGACTTTACAGTCATTACCCTTGGATTATTTGCCATCAAAAATATATATCAGCAAAACACCGGTGTCGACGGTAATATCTATTCAGAGAAGTTATTGAGTGTCGCGTTTCCTTTATACGCCACTGCCTGGATCATCATGGTATACTTTAACGGTGGATACGATAAACCAATCAGGTTGCTGAGGATCATCCGTGGCGTGTTGGTGGGAACCATCTTTATTTTGTTGGGTTATTCGTTATTGCCGGAGTACCTGCGATTTTCAAGGGCTTTAATTCTATTAGGAACCAGTTGGGCATTGATTTGCTTTGTCGTGACGCGTTTACTCTTCCACATTTTGAAATTAAAGTCATATAGTTTAAGCAGTGCTAAAACTAAGCGCATTGCCATTATCGGGGAGGAACAGGAATTTAACCGTGTATCCGCCCTGCTCAAAGAAACGCGTGCGAATCCAGGCTTTGTTGGTTTTGTAAGTGCAGAGATCAACGGGGTTCACAATCCTCATTACATTGGTAAGATCAATCAAATTGATGAGATTATTAAAGTACACCAGATCAATGAAATTATTTTCTGTGCCAAGGATATCAGTTCACAGTTCATCATCAATAACATGCTCACACTTGTTTCCAGTGGCGTTGATTTTAAAATTGCGCCACCGGAAAGTCTGTCCATCATTGGAAGTAATAACATTGATACGGCCGGTGATTTGTACATGATTGATGTGAACAGTATTTCTAAATCCAAGAACCGCCGTAATAAACGTTTGCTGGATATTGGTATTAGCGTGCTGGCTATTTTCTTTAGTCCCCTTTTGTTGCCTATCCAGGACAACAAGAAAAATTATTTTATCAATTGTTTCAATGTCTTATTCGGATTTTATTCCTGGGTAGGTTACGGCAAAGTATCCGATAAATCACTGCCGGAGATCAAGCGTTCCGTGTTGTCACCTTCTTTATTATTACCTCCGGACGTGGATAGCAATAAAATCAAGCTTGCTAATTTGCGGTATGCTAAAGATTATAGCATTGAAAAAGATCTTGTATTGATCTGGAAGTGCAGAAGGAAGTTAGGGATTTAATCAGGTGACGATCACCTGATTTGTCAGTTCGAGCGTAGTCGAGAACCGAAAAATCAATTTTCATTTTCTTATTGAAAACATCATCTGATCCTTTTGCAATCACGCCATGGCGTGAATCCAAAAGGATCTTTAGTTTACTTTTTTCCTTGATGAAAAAAGTAACAAAAAAATCAAGGCGAAAGACCAACCGCCATTTTTTGCGCGCAAGGCGGCCCGGGAAACGGAGTGAAAAAAACTACACACATGCTGGCTCTTCGCTAAAAATGTTCACTGAACATTTTCTCAACGCTCAGCCCCGCACTCTTTCGCCAAAACCAGCCGCACTATTACCAACGTATGATAGAGGTGCTAGTACTATGCTGTCAGGTTTTTTATAGCACATCTATATCTTACAATAGAATGATGAAGATCTGGCTAGGTATTGATGGCCTATTAAAATTTAGCGTATAAATCAAGCGGTATCAAAAGGCGGGAGCATGCGCGTAGATGGTTTGGGCTGTTCGCGAAGCGCTTTCAAAGCATCAGCTTGATGCCGCGTAGATTTTAGCTATATTTTAATAAGCCTTGATCTTTTTGTTAACTTTTTGTATCAAGACAAAAAGTTAGTTCTAAATTCATCAATAAAAAAAAGTACCATAAAAATGCTAAGCAATTGTATTCGGCAAAAAAAACGCCCGGTAGGAACACCGGGCGTTTTTTGTAGCAAGTAAAATTACTTTGTAATACTAAACAGGCGCTTCGCTTGCAGCTGTTTTGAATCCGTTAAACTTAAAATATAAGTGCCTTGCGAAAGTGCGTTCACATCTAACTGCAATTCGTTTTCACCGATATAAGCCGCATAGGTTCTGGTGCTGATTGTTTTCCCCATCATATCCATCACTTCTATCAACAGTGTTTCACTGTTTGTATTATTGAGTTTAATGTTAAGGGTGTTTGATGTTGGGTTCGGGTAAATGGTTTCGATAAAAACAGAATTTTTATTTTCCAGTTCATTCACCCCCACTGCTACCAATGCGCAGCTGTTGGTGCAGGTACAGTAAGTGGTAGTACTGGCAATCGTTCCTCCGGCACCATCTATTCCTGTTCCGGGATGCCCGGCATCACAAATATCTATATGGGTCGTTGATGAACCAAGTGTTGCTGTATTATAACTTGCTCCGGTCACGGAAAATCCGCCACAACTTGCAAGAGCAGGCCCGTATATGCCGGCTGAATATGTATTCCACCAGTCCCTTCCAACATTGATCATGCACATGGTAGTGAAATTGGCACCATACGAATTAACGAAATCACGCACGACATTCATATAGCCATTATTCGTAAAAGTAGTTCTATAGGTTGAGAAGAAATCATTGTTAATGGTCATGTTTCCGTTATTGATACAGGTGCTGGTATATGAATGTGCGCAATCATGGGTCACCGTCATGTTCCCATTATTAATGAACGTAGCTAAGGAATCGCCCTGGTTAAAAACAGTCATGGTTCCGTTATTGGTGGCCGAAGCATTTTCGGTGATGGCGAAGGCTGTTCCTGTTTGCGTACCGATGTTGATGAAGGTTGTGTTTGCCTGGGTGATCCACAAACTATCGATTAAAGCCGTGGCATAATTGGTAAACGTTCCAGCCGAAGACACGGTAACGCTGTAGGTGTCAATGGTTCCGTAATTTTTGAAAGTACCTCCGGCGATGAGTACATTACTGGAGCCAATTTTTCCCTGGTTACACAATATACCGCCTGAAGACACGGTTATTAAACCGGTTACAGTTCCTGTAGCGGATATGCACATGGTTTGCCCCGAGGAGATAATGTGATTAGAGGTATTTAATCCCGTAATGTTGGTGGTGCATCCTGTGCACTGTGCCTTCACTTTCATCCCGAAAGCCATGGCGATTACTAAAAATAAAGCAGAGTAGATTTTTTTCATACGATTGGTTTTAAAAAGTTAATTTTCAGGAACGAGAACTGATCCGATGACATCTTTTTCGGGAGGAAAGCTATATAATAATGTTGGTTAAAACATTATATGTTTCTTATGAAAATCCTAGAACGGATCTTACCAGCTTTAATTTTTCGGCGGCCATTTTCCTGGCTTTCTCTTCACCAACCTGCAATTCTCTCTCCAGCTCTGCAGGGTTATTCATTAACTCCCAGTAACGGTTTCTTTGTTTTTCAAATTTGGAGATGATCAATTCATACAAGGCGGTTTTGGCGTGGCCATAGCCGTAGTTTCCTTTGGTATAATTCGAACGCATTTCGGAATTCTGATCTTTATCAGCCAGCAGTTGATATAGCTTAAAAACGTTACAGGTATCCGGATCTTTTGGCTCTTCCAGGGTTTTAGCATCTGTTACGATGCTCATTACCACTTTTTTAAGATCTTTGTCCGGTAAAAAAATATTGATAAAGTTATTGTAGGACTTGCTCATTTTTTGTCCGTCGATTCCCGGAACAATCATCACGGTTTCATCCACTTTTGCCTCAGGGATCACAAAGATATCCTGGTTGTATTGTGCATTGAACTTTGAAGCAATATCCCTGGTGATCTCTAAATGCTGAATCTGGTCTTTACCCACCGGCACGAAATCAGCATCGTATAAAATGATATCAGCGGCCATTAATACCGGATAGGTAAACAGCCCAGAATTTACATCACTTAAACGGTCAGATTTATCTTTAAATGAATGAGCATTGGCCAACATAGGATAAGGTGTGAAACAATTCAAATACCAGGTTAACTCGCATACCTCGGGAATACGGCTCTGGCGGTACAGCATATTTTTTTCTGTATCAAAATCAAATGCCAGCCAGGTAGCAGCAACCGAATTCACGCTGCTTATTCTGGATGCAGCATCTTTTTGTGAAATAAGCGAATGCATGTCAGCAATAAATAATAAAGAATTATTTCCCGGTTGTTTACTTAATTCAATCGCAGGTAATATGGCTCCCAATATATTTCCTAAATGTGGGATATTATTACTGGTTATTCCTGTAAGTATGCGTGACATATTAGTTTTGAGTTATTGAGAAAGAGAGTTAATGAGTTTGGATTTAATCTATAATTCAACAATTCATCTTTCATCTTATATTCCTTTGACGATTCCGTCCTGGGAAGATTTGATAAACTTGATGATTTGCTTCCTGGCTTCCGAGTCCGGTATTTCCTGTGCAACTACATCCAGGGCATTTGAAACATTATGACCGCGAACAAAAATCAAACGGTAAATATCCTCGATCTGATTAATCGTTTCTTTTTCAAAACCCCTTCGGGAAAGCCCCACGGTGTTAACACCAATATATTGTAACGGTTCTCTTGCTACCCTGATAAAGGGAGGAACATTTTTGCGAACCTGGGTGGCTGCAGCTAAAAAACTATGAGCGCCTATGACAATAAATTGCTGGACAGCAGCATATCCTTCAATGATCACGAAATCCTCTATTGTCACATGGCCGGCCAGACCTACATAATTGGCTAAAATAACATTGTTGCCGATGATACAGTCGTGAGCTACGTGTACATAGCCCATAAGCAGGCAATTATCTCCAACAGAGGTCACCATACGGTCAGCTGTTCCTTTGTGAACGGTAACATATTCCCTGATAATGGTATTGTTTCCTATAGTTGTTTTTGCTTTCTCACCTTTGTATTTCAGATCCTGAGATACGACACCGATTAAAGCACCGGGAAAAATCTGACAGTTACTGCCAATGGTCGTATCCGGATAAATAATCGCATTAGGATGAATGTATGTATTGTCGCCAATGGTAACATCCTCATATACCGTTGCGAAGGGCTCAATGGTGACGTTTTTACCTATTTTGGCTTTAGGACTGACGTTGGCAAGAGGTGAAATCATAAATTATTTTTAATATTAAGCTAATTGAGCTTCGGTTGTTTTTACTTCGTGTCCTTTTACCTTAACAATTTGCGCCATCATTTCACCTTCCATCACCGGCTTGTTATTAACGTAAGCCACACCGCGCATATGACAAATACCACGGCGGATAGGAGTTACTAAATGTAAACTGAACACGAGCGTATCTCCAGGGACTACTTTTTGTTTGAATTTTACATTATCAATTTTGATAAAATAGGTCAGGTAATTTTCAGGATCGGGAACTGTTCCTAATACCAAAACGCCTCCACATTGGGCCATCGCTTCGATGATTAAAACACCCGGCATAACCGGATTGTCAGGGAAATGCCCTTTAAAGAACTCTTCATTCAAGGTTACATTTTTAATACCGATCACATGTTTTTCAGACATTTCCATGATTTTATCCACCAACATCATCGGCTGACGGTGCGGCAGTAATTTCATGATATCCATGGTATTCATTAAAGGCGGCTTATTCAGATCAATTTTTGGATAATCTTTTTCCGCTTTTTGAATTTTGGCTAAGGCCTTTAATTTTTTTGCAAAAGCAACATTCCCTGCATGACCCGGTAAAGCAGCTAATACATGGATCTTCATCGGCTTACCAACCAAAGCAAGGTCACCAACAATATCCAGTAATTTATGACGGGCAGGCTCATTAAAGAAACGTAGTTTTGTGTTATTCAAAACACCTTTTCCTTTTACTTCAACATCCGGTTTATTAAATACTTTACGCAGGTAATTTAATTTGTCTTCAGGCAATTCGCTATCTACTAAAACAATGGCGTTATCCATGTCACCACCTTTAATCAGGTTGTGAGCAATAAGGGCTTCTAACTCTCTTAAGAAAACGAAGGTACGGCAAGGAGCAATTTCCTCTTTAAACTGTCCGATGTTATACATGGACGCATGTTGCGTACCTAACACTTCGCTACCATAGTCAACCATTACGGTCACACGGAACTCGTCCTGAGGCACAGCCAGCATTTCTACTTTTTTAATCGGATCTTCATAGGTCAGGTTTTCCGTTAGCTCGTAGTAATCACGAAATGCTTCTTGTTCAACAACACCTGCTGTCTCAAGAACTTCAATAAAATTTAAAGAACTTCCATCCATGATCGGCATTTCAGGGCCTGTCACCTGGATAAGGCAATTATCGATATTCATTCCCACTAAAGCCGCTAAAACGTGCTCGGTGGTATGAACACGTGCACCGTTTTGTTCCAGGGTTGTACCACGGGAAGTATCTACAACTAAATCGCAATCAGCATCAATAGTTGGTTGCCCTTCTACATCCATGCGTTGAAATTTATACCAGTGGTTTTCAGGGGCAGGATTAAACGTTAATGTAACAGGTGCTCCTGTATGTAAGCCTTTTCCGGTAACGGATACTGCTTTTTGAATTGTTCTTTGCTTATCGGCCATAGTGCTTAATTAGTCAATTCGGCAATTTGTTAATTTGCCAATGTTCTTATTTATTTTATTCATTAATTGTCACATGGTCTAATTGACTCATCGACACATTTACTTTAATTTATTTTCAATATCCTTGATCCGGTCATTCAGTTTTGGCAAATTACGGAAAAGCACATAGCTTCTTCTGAAATCCCCCAGGGGAAAGGATGGTGAGCCTTGTACAATTTCATTCTCTTTCTCAATGGACGAACCAACACCGGCTTGTCCGGCTATCTTCACGCCATCGGCAATTTTAATATGCCCCACAATACCTACCTGTGCAGCAATCATTACATTTTTTCCAACTTTGGTTGAACCTGCAACACCTGATAAACCGGCAATTACAGTGTTTTCACCGACTTCCACATTATGGGCAATCTGTACGAGGTTATCCAGTTTCACACCTTTGCGTAAAATAGTAGAACCCAGGGTGGCGCGATCAATCGAACAGTTAGAGCCAATTTCAATATTATCTTCAATCACCACGTTTCCGATCTGTGGTACCTTGGCAAATTCTTTTCCATCCTGTGGTGCAAATCCAAAACCATCACTACCAATAACCGTACTTGAATGGACGGTCACATTGTTCCCGATTTTACATTCGTGATACACTTTCACTCCTGAAAATAACGTGGTATTATCACCAATTGTACAATTATCGCCAATGTACACGTGAGGATAGATTTTGGTATTGTTGCCAATTTTTACATTGTTACCGATATACGCGAAAGCCCCAACATAACAATCTGCACCGTATTTGGCAGATTCGCTGATGAAAGAAGGTTGTTCAATACCTGTTTTGTTGCCCTTGAACTGATTGTACATTTCCAGTAACGTGGCGAAACTGGCATAAGAATCATCCACGCGAATCAGCGTGCAGCTTGATTTTACGGGTTTGTCCAGTACAAGTGTTTTATTTACGATCACCACGCTGGCGTCCGTATCGTATATGTAATTGGTGTATTTAGGATTTGCCAGAAACGACAAAGTACCGGGTACACCTTCTTCTATTTTAGAAAGGTTTGACACAGCGGTGTTTTCATTCCCTTCTACTGTTCCGCCTAATAAGGCTGCTATTTGAGCTGCAGAAAATTCCATCTCTCAAATATATGGTTTTTCTACAAAAAGACAATAGAAAGTATCCTTAAAAGCCTATTATTTGTTGACAGGAAGGTGTGTGTTTGAGGATAAAAAGATTTGGGCGAGTGCCTGCAAAAAAGCACGCAGGCACCGGGCTTTACGCTGCAATCTTTTTGCGGGAGACAGGCAAAAAGGATTTTCGCTACAATCCCTCTCGCGTTATGAGTTTACAGCCTTATACTTCTCATCAAATTCCTTGATGATGAGATCATGTTTACGGATAGAGGCCTTTAGCCATTCGATATAAATATCTTCTTTCTCTGAAGCCGTCAATCCATAGTTCGGAACTTCCTTGCGGATGCGGGTGCTGAGTTGGTGCATGCATAAAGCGGCGCATACGCTAATGTTAAAGCTTTCCGTAAAGCCATACATGGGTAATTTCACAAATTCATCAGCCATGCCTTCCACATCTTTGGAGATGCCTGTTAACTCCGTGCCAAACACCAGAGCAAATGGTTTTGAGATATCCAGCTCATCCAAAGACACACTGTTTTTCTGCAGAGAGGTGGCCACAATTTTATAGCCTTGTTGTTTTAAATCCGACAAACAAGCCTGGGTATTATTTTCAAATTTCTGGTAACGGTTTAAGGTCAGCCATTGAGTGGAACCCATGGAAACGTCTTCGCTGATTTTGTATTTGTTCCGGTTCTCAATAAAATTGGTGGTCTGAATGCCAAATATATCCGCACTTCGCAGAACCGCGCTGAAATTATGGGTTTGGTAAACGTCTTCGAGGACCAGCGTCATGTGATTGGTTCTTTCTTCTAAAACTTCGTGTAACCTGCCTCTGCGGCGTTCACTTACAAATCCTTCCAGGTACTCGGTTAAGGCTTTTTTATAGGCTAAATCAGACATTTTGCAAAGATATGCTTTTTATATAATTCCACTAATTAACCTTTTA
>JAJNBG010000007.1 GCA_021155905.1 Bacteroidota bacterium | reverse complement strand
TGCTGTTTACTTAGAGCCTTGGCATGCTGATATTTATGAGTTTTTAGATATCCGTAAAAACCATGGTAAAGAAGAAATGCGTGCACGTGATTTATTTACTGCACTGTGGATCCCGGATTTGTTCATGAAACGTGTAGAAGCAGAAGGCGAATGGAGCTTAATGTGTCCTAACGAATGCCCTGGCTTACATACTTCTCATGGCGCTGAATTTGAAGCATTGTATACTAAATACGAAGCAGAAGGAAAATTCCGCAAACAAATTAAAGCGCGTGAATTGTGGGCAGCTATCATCGATTCTCAAATCGAAACCGGTAACCCATATATGTTATTCAAAGACGCCTGTAACTTAAAATCAAACCAGACACATTTAGGAACAATCCAGTCTTCTAACTTATGTACGGAGATTGTTGAATACACTAGTCCTGATGAAGTAGCGGTTTGTAACTTAGCTTCTATTGCTCTACCACGTTTCGTGGATGAGAAAACAGGAACTTTTGATCACCAGCGTTTATTTGACGTAACATATATCATCACTAAAAACTTAAATAAAGTAATTGACCGTAACTACTACCCAATTCCTGAAGCGCGTAACTCAAACATGCGTCACAGACCAATTGGTTTAGGTGTACAAGGCTTAGCGGATGCATTCATCTTAATGCGTTTCCCTTTTGAAAGCGAAGAAGCGAAGAAATTAAATTCTGAGATCTTCGAAACAATCTATTATGCAGCGATGACTGCTTCTAAAGATTTAGCGATCAAAGATGGCGCTTACGAATCTTATCCTGGTTCTCCTTTATCAAAAGGCATCATGCAGTTTGATATGTGGGGTGTAACTCCAAGCCCACGTTGGGAATGGAACATCTTAAAAGAAGAAGTAGCGAAATACGGTGTGCGTAACTCTTTACTGGTTGCTCCAATGCCAACTGCTTCTACTTCCCAGATTTTAGGAAACAATGAATGCTTTGAACCATACACCTCTAACATTTACAGTCGTCGTGTATTATCAGGTGAGTTTGCAGTAGTGAACAAACATTTATTACGTGACTTAGTGAAATTAGGTATGTGGAACGATGCGTTGAAAAACAAAATCATCGGTGCAAACGGTTCAGTACAAAACATTCCTGAAATTCCTCAGAACATTAAGGATATCTACAAAACAGTTTGGGAAATTAAGCAACGTACCATCATTGATATGGCTGCTGACCGTGGCGCTTACATTTGCCAGTCACAATCCTTAAACTTATTTATCCAGGATGCGAACTTTGCGAAATTATCTTCTGCTCATTTCTATGCATGGAAAAAAGGATTAAAAACAGGAATGTACTACTTACGTACAAAAGCTGCTGCTGATGCGATTAAGTTTACGGTTGACCAGGCGGCATTATCAGTACCGGTATTAGGTAACGAAGATGCCTTATTAGTAGAGCGTGGACAAACACAGCTATTAAGCTTTGAAGAGCAACAAGCTCAATTAAGCTGCTCACTGGATAATCCAGAAGGTTGCGAAGCTTGCGGATCATAAGAATGCCAGTTCGGGCTTGTCACTTCGAGCGAAGTCGAGAAGTGAGAACAAAATAATAAAGTTTTAACCCTAAGAAAAAGCCTCTCTGAAATTTTAGAGAGGTTTTTTTTTTGAAAGATAAAAGTCAATGGAAGAGGCAATAAGAAAATTACAAGAATTACTCTCAAGAGTGGAGTCAATCAGGGGGTTCGATTCTGAAACTTTAATTGACATTAAAAACAAATTGAATTTATATATCCAAAAATTTTTTAAAGGAAGTCCGGAATATCTAAGTATTCTAAAGAAAATTGATCCTAATCCTGACTCGACAAGTTTATTTTCCATTTCTTTAGCAGAGTTTAAAAGTTTAATTACAACGCTAATGCAGGATATTGAGTTGTCTCAAAACGAATTTCAGTCAAATAGTGAAAGTGAAAGAGAATCTTTTAATAAAATAAAAAGGGAAATTAAATTCGAACAAGAACGAATACAGGAAGACGCCAATGAAATAAGAGCTATGAGGGAGGAATTGATGATTCAAAGGGAAAGATTAATGGTCGAGGAGGCAAAATTTGATGAGTTTAAAGCCAAACTAGAAATAGCGGATAAAAAACTTGATTTTCAGTCTCAGGCTGAGAATAATAAAAACAAGGCAATTCTGTGGGCGGTGGCATCAGGTATGTTAATTGCCGCATTATTAATTATTTTATGTTTTAGTTTAGATAGTAAGGATGGATTTTCGTCCATTGCAGAATATATTAAAGGCAAAATGGTAATTAGTAAGGCCCTATTAGATAATAATTTCATCGATAATACAATCTATTTTACATATGCAAAGTATATGTTTACTAAATTAATGTTGTACACTTTGCTTTTGTATTCAATTGTTTTTTGCGTTAAAAATTATAATGCGCAGATGCATAATCATGTAATTAATACTCATAAATCCAATGCGTTTAGATCAACTCTTAGTTTATTAAATACAGCTAAATCAGAAGATGGAAACGATAAATTATTAATTCAAGCAACTCAAGCAATTTTCTCTCATCAACAAACAGGTTATAGCGGAAAAGAAAGCGAACAATTAAGTCCTAATTTAGTGACGAATGTAATTGAGTCTGCTTCAAAGAAGATATAGAAAGTTGTTGAAAAGATTAAATTTTATGACAAAACTTCGCTTTATTTTTTTAGAATTATTTCACTCATCCGTTAGGTAAGCACACTCATTATGGTAGTGTCAGTGTGTCTTAAAAAAATAAAATCTAAGTGAAATGTCAGTGTTTTCAAGTCCGGCATGAACATTGATCAAAATACTCCGAAGGTTAAAAGTTTGAAGTAATATCTTCTAACCTTTCGGAAGTATTAAGTTGTTGTTGTAAGAGGCGGCAAATCTATTAATGTTTTCGGGATAAAAAAATACTTTGGTCGAATACCAAGCCAAAAGTTGGTTAAAATTTTAATCCTGATAGTATGGCCGAGAAATCTACTCCAAAACACAGAGATGCAGAAACTGGTCAGTATGTTACAAAAAAATATGCTGATTCGCATCCAAAGACAACAGTTAAAGAAACCGACAAAAAAAAGAAATAATGTCGTAATAAAAGAGGCTGTTTAGTCAGCCTCTTTTTATTTATAATAATTAAAACCAAGAAATGGAAAAATACAAAAATATAAGAGGAACTTCTGGCGTTTATGCGTATGAAATTGCTGATGAGAGCATAACAATTCAATTTAATACAGGTGCACTATATCTTTATAACAATTCTAAACCAGGAAAAAGACATGTAGATATGATGAAGCGCTTAGCTGTAAATGGCTCAGGATTGAATAGCTTAATTTCAAGTGAAGTGAGAAGTAATTGTTTCAAATTATCCTAAATAAAAACATCAAGGCAAACCCTGTCAGGCTTCAAAATTCTGACAGGGTTTTGTGTTATATCAAAAGGATATCCTCGCTCCGCTGCATTTGTAACACTACCGCATAATTTTTTCCCAATTACCCTTACCTTTGTATAACAAAATTATGTTTTTTTAAATACTGCGTCTTTAGTGTTATGACAAACACAACCTAAATCATATGGAAGCATTCCAATAACTAACAAAAGCAGAATAGCTAAACTTGAGACGCCAACTTGGTACTCAAGTTTGGGATGTTAGTTAAAAAAGAAACAGAATCCAAAACCCCAGAACAGAATTGGGTATAAATAAAACAGCAATGAAAAAACTCCTCGGTATCCTCTTAATTATCCTGTCAGCATTTTTTGCTTATGCCGCGGTGTTTGCCCTTGCCATGGTTTTATCGGAGATGCAATCCGGTGCTTCATGGGAGGCACACGAGATCGGAACCCATATCGGGCAGTGGTTGATTACCGCCTTGATAGGCTTCATCGCTTTCTGGCTGTTTAGAAAAGGAGTCCGGTTAATAAAATCGCAAGCCCCTCATAATTCGTAAAAAAGCACAAGGTCAACAATTATCAATCCTTGATAATAGAATACCACTTATAGAGAAATAACCACCAGATATAAAGTGGCGGTAGTTTGGCTGGTTTTGTTGGCTATTTTTATTCCATAAATTCAGTTGTGATGAAAAAAACTATTTTCTGTTTTGTTATGTTCCTTTGCTTTAGCAGGGTTGCTCTGTCTCAAAATGATGAGGTGATTATTGATTCCGCTTATAAATTTAGATATGCGAGCCCCGGATTTGTTAAAGCCATGCCTGAAGGGACTTATATATTTAAAATCGATATTGATTATATTACGTTTATGTCGCAATACTGTTCTGAAGGTTTATTTCATCCTGTTTTTTTTAATAATAAAGAGATGGGGCTCATTATAAGGTATCAAAGCCCATCTATGGGCTCCCGAAAACAAGTGTATGCCGTTTTCGAAACTGCGAGTCATATAGTCGTGCAAATCCATGAAGTACACTCGAATATTCAGTTTTATGCAGTTAATGAGCAAAAGTTGTGTATTGCTCTCAAAAAGTCGCAGAAAGAAATAGTCATCCAGGAAGTGCAGTAATTTGTAATCCGTAGGCTCTGAGGCTATAACTGACCAAATGGCATATGTCTTCAAATATGCTTACCTTTAATGTAGGAATTTTCTTTGCGTCTTTTTTAAATTGCTGCGTCTTTAAGGTTATGACAACAACCACCGAAACCATATGGAAAGCCTTTCACCAGGAACTGTTTAACTTCATCAATAAACGGGTGAATGATAAAGATGCCTCCAAAGATATTTTACAGGACGTATTTATCAAAATTCATTTAAAAATCAGCACTTTGAGTGACCATGATAAACTGGCTTCCTGGGTTTACCAGATCACCAGAAATAGTATCCTGGATCATTTCAGAAAACAAAAAAACAAAGTTCCCTTGTCCGATAGTTTAGTGGAACTGGAAGAAGAAAAGGTATTTAATTCCGAACTGGTGAAATGTTTAAAACCCATGATCGACCAATTACCGGACAATTATAAAGAAGCCATTCTGCAAACAGAGATGGGGTCATTATCCCAGAAAGCATATGCCGCAAAATTGGGCATTTCCTATTCAGGCGCTAAATCACGCATTCAAAGAGCTCGTCAGCAATTACATGGCTTGTTTAATGAGTGTTGTTCCATTGAATCGGATAAATATGGCAACATCACCGAACATGAATGTAAAAAAGATTGCGGATGTGAATCTTAATTTTGCGTCCTTTTAAAAAAAGGGCGTCTATAGGTTATAAATCAATAAAAGTATAACCTTAAAATTTAAAACATCATGGAAAATCAAAATCAATCCTGTTCCTGTAACACGAACAATGGTCAAACGTCTAACCAGTCAACTAATTCATGCAGCTGCAGCAATAGCTGTTCCTGCAACTGTAGTTGTAATTGTACATGCAATTGCAATTCGAACAAATGCTGCTAATAAATTAGTGCAAAAAAAGAGGCCTGAATTTCAGGCCTCTTTTTATTTAAAATCGCTTGGATAGGATGTTTATCTTACTATCAGCTTCTGGCTATACAAGGCATTATGGGAGGTTGCTTTAATTGTATAGGTTCCTGGTGTTAACCGGTTTTCCTGATCCGTACCAATAATGTTGGATTCTTCGGTTTTCACTTCTACTTTTGAGTAGTGTTCTTTGCCGCCCGCGTCTCTCAATACCACCAGGACAGGTTTATTCCCTAATTTTTTTAAATCTATTTTATTTCCAGGTTTAGAAGCACTTGCGCTTTTTTTATCAGATGCGCTGTTTACCACGATCACATTAGAGTAGGTGCTTTTATTTTTGTTATCGGTTAATTTTAAGCGATAGTAAGATTTGCCTTTTAAAGGCCTGTGATCGGTTTCAATGTACTGGATCATGTTATTGGAGTTACCACCGGCATCAATCGTGGCAATCTTTTCGAAATTAATGCCATTTTTTGAACGTTCTACAGTAAAAAAATCGTGCTGCGATTTAGATTTAATGTCCCAGAAGAGTTCAACTTTGTCCGCCTTTTGTACCGCTTCAAAACTTAACAGCTCGGAAGGTTCTGTGTTTTTTATGGAAATATCGGTTGATTTTAATGACTTGTTCTCAATCACAGGATTAATGCTCTTAGCAAAGGAAGAAATAATTGTTAACAGAATAAGGAAGTGAATATGGATTGGAGTTTTCATGGTATTAAAATTAAGAATGCAACAAAATAATGAGATGACAAAATTAAGCTCTCTTTACTTCTTAGTAAAACCGATAAGCGATCTTACATTTCTCATGTAAGATTTTATCAAAAATTGTATGTGTTTTTTTTAAGTAGTTCCGTGAAATTTGTTGGTCCCTGGGATAAGCTTTATATTTATGAATAAATGTTAAATGAACGTTAACGACCCGAACCTGCCCAACCCTTTTCTGATTCTGCTGGTTTTTTCGATAACACTGGCAGTCGTTCGGGTATTTACCACGATGGTGCACGAAATGGGACACGCATTGGTTGGTGTGATGTTTCTGAAAGGTGATTTTGATATTTATATCGGATCGTACGGTGATCCTGAAAAAGGCTATCATTTTAAACTTTGGCGATTTAAATTTCATTTAAATTATCAGCCGTTTTCAATCGAGAAAGGAGTTTTTAAATCGGAACAACAGGAAACCACTTATTTAAAAGACTTTTTGGTTACCCTGGGAGGACCAATTGCCTCTTTATTCACAGCGGGTATCTGTATTTATCTGGCAGTTTTTTCATCCCTGCCGGAGATAATCAAAATGGCTTTTTATATATTAACCGGTTCTTCCTTTTTGGATTTTTGGTATAACATCAAACCAAGTACCGAGCCTGTTGAGTTGCATAACGGAACCATTGTATACAATGACGGCTATATTTTAAAATACAGATGGTCACAGATGTTTGGGAGAAACGCTCAGCCAGAAGAGACTGAAGTAGAGCAGATAGCTGATAAGAATGCATAAAAAAGCAGGACAAGCTTCCTTGTCCTGCTCCAGGATTATTTTGAGTCAGTTTACATTGCTGTATATGTAGTGCCTCTCAATAATCTTTTCCTTACTATTGGATTTGACAGTTGATGCTGTATTCGCCACCAAAGTCACTTCCTGATTTAGTATTGTCATCACATCTTGATTCGGCATTTTTTCGTGTATCCTTATAAGTATACATAGAGTAATCATGCGTTGAAGATCCTGTACTGCTGGTGTATGTTTTTGAACACTCACACTTGTAGTCTTTTTTGCATGATGTTACAGTTGTACCGATTGCTAACAACACTCCCGCTAATAAAATAACTTTTTTCATTTGTATTTGGTTTTAAATTTATGTTCACTTATTTCTGTCACAAAGATGAGCGCTTTGCATTCATTAATTTTACATATGTCCCGGCAGAGTTGTATCATTCACTGATTATGAATGACAATCAACTAAATTAAAAAAGGAAGAGGTAATTAGTCTATTTGAAGATCTGAACAATTTATAATCGTCCATAAGCGTAATGGAGGTATTCTTGAAGTTGAAATATAATATATCCCCACGCCTGACAGGTTTTTAAAACCTGTCAGGCGTGGGGATATAACAAAAAACCCCTCTGAAACAGAAGGGCTTTTAATTTTTTATTTGGTGATCATTATTTTTCCTGTTGTCAGATCTTCATCTACTTTAACCCTGTAGAAATAAGTTCCAATAGGCAGATGTTCTACATTAGCTTTGATAATGTTATTGCCTTGAGTGACATTGTCACGCACTTCATGTAAAATCGTTTGGCCAAGAGTGTTCACCATTGTGATTTCCACTTTGGAGGCTTTATCACTGTTGATCATAAAGTTCAAATCACTGTTGGCAGGATTTGGAAAGACAATCACATCGTTGTTCGCTAATGTTTGGTTTTTGATACCTGTTACAGTTCCCTGTCCATCATAATGAACCTGCGCACTGTCAGCACTTTTAGTGATATCAGCCAAATCATCACCCGCTATTAAAGCAAAAGCAACTTTCGCGCTATCACCTGCATTAATAGTAAATGGTCCGCTACTCACTACTTCGATAACATCTGTTCCTGTAGTGGCAGTTCCGGTAACGCCTGCGATCAGTCTGTTCGTTGAAAGAGACGTATATTTTTCAGCCGTACTGAAATAGTTGCTGGTGTCGGTCACGTCAATTCCACCACCGCCACCGGCCATGTTATCGATGTGGTAACATTTCGTGCCTGCTGTACTGGTAAGAAGCTTAATGCCTGCATATTTTCCACCTGTCGCAGTTGAGTATACATAACCCATTTTCTGAGCCGATACATAATTGGCTTTATTTTGTGCAGCAGTGCTTTCATCTATATCCCAATCTGCACTGATGCCGGCATATAAATTAGTTAAAGGCGTAGCCCCGTTATTTTTCATCACGTACTCTACGATTACATATTTTCGGTTACCCGGTGTACTCCAGGCATAGGCGCTGTGGTTCACGATTAAGTTTTGAGTCGGACTAGCTAAACCATCATTGAAACGGCCATGAGCGTCAAATTCAGAGAAGGTACTTGGAATGACACGGCCAACAGTAACCATATTTTGAAAATCAGCGTCTGCAGCGGCAGGATCAGAGCCCCTGAAAGCATCTGAAACTTTAGTACTCGCGGTTCCAATCATTAAGCCTGCTTCATATAATAAATTAGTTCCCATATACGTAAATCCTAATCCCTGCAATTGGCCATCCAGGTTATAACCTAATTTTCCTTTGCTCGTGATTGTTGTCGCAACATCATTGATGGCTATGTTGATATAGTCTACATTCACTGTGATGGAAAAATAATAGACATCAGTGTAAGTGCCATCTGTTAAAGTCACTTTAAAATTGATCACGGTATTTTGGGGTGTGCCCGGCTTCACTTGAAACTTAAAAGGATCTCCGGTGTTCTGAACCATGGATAATGTATTAACCACTCCAAGTGAAGTTGTATTGTCAATGGTTGTTAAATAAGTTCCACCGGTAACAGCGGTGATGCTCGCCGTTAAATTGGTTGTCGGGCTCAGGTAATTGATAAAGTCACCTGTAATAAATAAACTGTCACCAATAACAATGGCATTGTCGTTATGATCTGCTACCACGTGGTTTGAAAATACAACGGAAGGGCTTGCAGGATCCGTAAGCGCTCTTTGTAAATTCATACGGCCTTTGCCTAATTTGTCTTTATAAAGCCCTTGGGTATTACCTGGGCCAGTGATATTTCCTCCGGATGAATAGTGATAATCCGAAGTTTGTTTTAATCTCTGGCCGATCTGTAGCGCATTGGTGTAGTTAAATTTAGATTGAACAAGTCCTGCACCTCCTGCTGTTATTGGTGCTGACATTGACGTACCACTCATACTGCCATAGGAATTGTTATATAGGGTAGTGTAAATGTTATTGCCGGGAGTACTGATATCCACATCATAATTAAAGGTTGAAAAACTCGCCTTATTATCGCTGGTAGAATTTGTAGCAGCTACAGAAATCACATAGTTATAAGATCCCGGAAAATTTTTTTCATCCAGGTTGGAATTTCCTGCTGATGCTATTACTAAACAATTTTTATTGATGGTGGCGTAATCAACGATGGTTTGACCGTAAGAGCCACCTGTTGTTCCTCCCCAGGAACAGTTAATGATTTGCGCACCATGATCCGCTGCATAAGTAATTCCTTCGTACCCCGAAATAATATATCCCGAACCGTTTGATCGCGTATCATTATCGGCAGCACATTTTACCGGAAGTAATTTACAGTTAAAGCCGATTCCTGAAACTCCGACAGTGTTATTGGTCGCAGCCGAAGCGCAACCTGAAACGTGGGAACCATGGTTGTTATTGTTTCCTTTAATGTCTGCGTCATTATCTCCGACCACATTGTTATAATCTGCGCCGGCCAAATCATAACCTCTGTAATTATCAATATAACCATCCGCATCATCATCAGTTCCGTTAATTGGATCTGCGGTGTTTAGTTTAAACTGGCTCACGAGGTCAGGATGATTAATATCTGTTCCGGAATCTACAATACCGATAACCACAGAAGCTGTTCCCTGTGATCCGCCCAGGGCAAGGTCCCATGCCGCCGTTGCGCGAATACGGGCAAAAAAGCCACTTTGGTTGGTAAAAGAAGGATCGTTAGGAGTAAAGGCATGCATTTTAAACGCATAATGTGGTTCCGCGAATTCCATGATTCCAATCGCTAACAATTGGTTGATCACCTTTTCCAAAGGAAAGTTATTGGTGTATTTCAGTTCGTAGATCAATGAAAGGTCGGCATAAGCCTGCCCCAGTGAATTAACTTTGGTTTCCGGTGCCTTGTGCGTCGGGAATTTTTTACCAAATTTATCTACCCCAACTGCATCTAAAACCATTTTTAATAATGGATGGCTGATATCACTTTTGGAAGCAATGCTTCTGAACTGATCTTTTAATTTGAAAACAACCGTCTTAGGCATGTACTCATTTTGAGTGATGTTAGCCGGCATGGTAAACTGTTTCTGAGCCTTGAAAGGCAAAGCCTGTTGAGCATATCCCATATGAGCGAATTGCATGCAGCTCGCTATTCCAATAGATACAATTGTAGAAAATTTCATTAGGTTAGTTTTGGGGTTATAAAAATTTAAGCAAACTAAGATAATGATTTGCCCTATTGCTTTGTATTCTACAAAATGTTTACAGTATCTCGCCAAATGGGTAATAAAATACAATTCTGTTAAAAAAAGAACCATTATATTTAAACCTTAATAATCCAAAAATACGTCACCATGAACGAAGCCATCCGAAAACTGGAACCCACCGCGATGTGGAATAATTTTACTGATTTAAATGCAGTACCGCGCCCTTCTAAAAAAGAAGAACGTGTTATTCAGTTTATCAGCGATTTTGGCAAGAAGCTGAACCTACCGACTACCGTAGATGAAGTGGGGAATGTGATTATTAAAAAACCTGCTACAAAAGGCATGGAAGACAGAGTGACTGTGGTTCTGCAAAGTCACCTGGATATGGTACATCAAAAAAATGCAGCTACCAATTTTGATTTTAACACGCAGGGCATTGAAATGTTGGTGGATGGTGACTGGGTAAAAGCAAACGGGACGACTCTAGGTGCCGACAATGGCATCGGTGTCGCTTCTATCATGGCCTTATTGGAATCAACGGATATTCCGCATCCGGCTTTAGAAGCTCTGTTTACCATTGATGAAGAAACAGGGATGACCGGTGCGTTGGCATTAAAGGGAGGATTACTGGACGGTGGTATTATGCTGAACCTGGATACAGAAGACGATAATGAATTAACCATTGGTTGTGCCGGTGGGGTAGATGTTACCGCTAACGGAAAATACACACAGGAATCTCCAAAACATAATAACGCTTTTAAAATAACAGTGAAAGGGTTAACCGGTGGACATTCCGGAATGGACATTCACAAGGGAAGAGGAAATGCTAATAAAATAATGAACCGTTTATTGTTTAATTTAAGCAAGGATCTTCAAATTGAAATTTCATCCATCGATGGAGGGAGTTTAAGAAATGCGATTCCTCGCGAATCTGTTTCGCTAATCACTGTTGCAGAGGAAAATAAAGAAAAATTAAAAAAACAAGTCCAGCAATTCGAAACAGTTCTAAAAGGAGAGCATAGTACAACGGATCCAAAACTTGCTATAACTATCGAAGATTCGGAAACGCCTTCACATGTATTTAGCAAAGATTTTCAGTACAGATTAATCCGAAGCATATACGCCTGTCCTTTTGGAATTTACCGAATGAGTCCGGATATTGCGGGATTGGTGCAGACTTCTAACAATGTGTCACGGGTATTCATCAAAGATGGTTCCTACCAGGTGCAGTGCTTAACGCGTAGCTCCGTAGACTCAGAGAAAACAGATTTGCAATCAGCCATTACCGCGTCTTTTGAATTATTAGGAGCGGAGATTACAACGGCCGGTTCTTATCCCGGATGGACGCCGAAGCCTTCTTCTCCGATTGTAAAGCTCATGAGCGATCTGTATAAGGAAAGGTATAAGACGGAAGCAAAGGTAAGCGCTTGTCACGCCGGTTTGGAATGTGGAATTTTAGGGACCAATTATCCCGATATGCAAATGATTTCATTTGGCCCGAATATTACAGGAGCACATTCGCCGGATGAAAAAGTACAAATCAGTTCCGTGCAAAAATACTGGGGCTTTTTGTTAGAGACGTTAGTTCGCATTCCAAAAAAATAACAGGATGCAAACACTGGAGCAATTACGGTCCGGGGCTTTAGCCGGGAGTACTTCCATCAGATTATCCTGTGGCTTAACAGAATTTCCTTCTGAATTATTTCAGCTGGTTGACACTCTTGAATTGCTTGATCTTTCTAATAATCACCTCACAAATTTACCGGATGATTTCGGCAGGTTTTCAAAACTGAAAATTGCATTTTTTTCAGACAACTTGTTTACGGAATACCCGGAAGTGTTGGCGGACTGCCCGTTATTAGAAATGGTAGGTTTTAAGTCCAATCAGATTGTAACAGTGTCTGAAAAAGCATTATCAAACCATATTCGCTGGCTCATTTTAACCAATAATAAAATTGAACGATTGCCCGCATCCATTGGAAATTGTTTCCGTTTGCAAAAAGTGGCCCTGGCCGGGAATCGCATTAAAGTATTGCCTGATGAAATGGCTGCATGCCTTAATCTTGAGCTATTGAGGATTTCAGCGAACCAAATTCAAAAATTACCTGAATGGTTAATGAGGTTGCCGAAATTATCATGGCTTGCTTATTCGGATAATCCTTGCAGTGTTGCTCAGCAAAGTAATGTCCTTCTGCCCGATATCCCATGGAGTGAACTGGAGGTAAAAGAACAGTTGGGAGAAGGCGCCTCGGGCGTTATTTCAAAAGCGGTCTGGATTCCTTTTTTCGGAAAGGAAGTGGCGGTTAAAGTTTTTAAAGGAGAAGTCACCAGCGATGGCCTTCCTTTGAGTGAAATGAACACCTGTGCGGCTGCTGATAATCACCGGTCGCTTGTAACTCTGTTGGGGAAAATCAGTCATCATCCACATCAAAAAGAAGGATTGGTGTTTGATCTGGTTCCTTCTTCTTTCAGAAACCTTGGTAAGCCTCCCAGTTTTATCACTTGTACAAGGGACACTTTTGAGCCCGATACTTTTTTTTCTTTAAAGGATCTTACCCGGATCGCTTTTCAGACTGCTTCGGTATTAGAGCAATTACACAGTAAGGGAATTATGCACGGTGATTTTTACGCACATAATTTAATGATCGATGATCAATCAAATGTGTTATTGGGTGATTTTGGTGCCGCTACAATGTATGATGTTTCATTACCCGTCGGCGTACTCCATGAAAAACTGGATGTCAGAGCCTATGGCTGTTTACTCGATGACATTCTTGAAAACATGCAGCCTGAGCTGAAAGATCACCCGGTAGCAGAAACTTTTATGACATGGCGTAATGAATGTTTTTTAATCGTTCCGGAAGAACGCCCCACTTTTTCTGAAATTCATTCCAGGATAAAATCCCTAATTGATCAGGTTCTTATACAATAAGCGTTTAGCAATCGGCAAAAAAGTTTCGTCGTTTGGTAAATTCGCATTGGCTTTGAATAAATAGACAGCAGGGTTTGGTAAATGTGGGTTTGCCTCAATGAATTCCAGTTTCAGTTTATCCACGGTATTTGAAAGCGATAAAATATAACTTGAAAAATAGGAGCAGTTTAGTCCGTATACTTCTTGCTGCAATAAATTGATTTTAGAGAACGTATAGTAATAGGCAAATACCTGCCTGGATTGATAGGGATACAAAATAAAGTAACCTTCTTTTTTATAGATCGGTAATATTCCAATGTGATTGGTGAGGATATGCTTCTCTGCAAAATCAAAGATAGTTTTGCCTCTTTGTAATTCATCAATAAATAAAGGTTCGCTGAATTCAATAATTTTTTTGAGCTCGTTTAAAGTTTCGTCATTGATTGTATTTTCATACACCAGTTTTAATTTTTCATAGTCAATACCCTTTACCGTTTTCTTAAATCCATTTTCAAGAGAGGTGGTATTGTTTTTTAATGCGATCAGATTTTTGTAGTGAGCAATCAGCTCGGCGAAATCCGGATACAATTTTTGTTCATTGAAATGCGCCTTTACTTTTTGAAGATAATCCAACAGAACATATTTTTTATACTCAAAATCAATAAGTCGTTCTGTCATCCAGTTTTCAGATAAAGTTTCCATGCTTTTTTATACGAATGCTAAAAACATTAGTTACTCAAATGCATAAAAAAACCGAAAGAATATTCTTTCGGTTTACATGAATTGAAATATCAGTTTATATTTTTTTGAGGAATTCTGTTCTTAATACAATACTGCTTCCATTGATCTTGCAATCCACTTCATCCGCATCGTCGGTTAATCTTATTTTTTTAACGGTTGTACCTCTTTTTAAAACTAGAGAAGAACCTTTTACTTTCAAATCTTTAATTAATGTTACCGTATCTCCATCGCTTAATAGTGATCCGTTGCTGTCTTTAACTTCCATGTCTTTTTAGTTTGATTTATCGCCAAAGTTAATTCTTTTATGGTTTAAAGCTAATCAGAGCTATAGTGTTAAATAAGGCTGTTTTCCTGAAAAATTAATGTCTTTCCAAAAGTTCAACGCTGTTTTTTTGTAAATTCGTTAGGCAAATCAAAATCAAATGAATAGAATTTTATCCTTTTTTATAGCTCTAGCTTTTTTTAGTGCGAATGCTCAACTCGTTCGGCCATGTGGTACCGAACAATTATATACTTCTTCCACGCCGGGTAATCAGTTGAACAGTATTTGTTTTGCAACAAACGATACTGTTTGGGCGGTTGGCGCTAACAGTACCATTCTTAAAAGTACTGATGCCGGAGTAACATGGAAACTACAGCCTAAATTAAGTTTTTATGGTTTCAATTCTGTTTGGTTCACATCCAGGGACACAGGTTATATCGCAGGTGATGCCAGTAGCTATGGCGTTATGTTGAAAACAGTTGATGGTGGTGAAAACTGGATGACACAATATTATGGTACATTATCTTATAATATGTCCTTCAGCCTGTGGTTCAGTAAAAATAGTAACACTGGATATGTTGGCCAATCGAGTAGAGTTGCAAAGACGACGAACGGCGGACTTAACTGGCAGGTAAAAAGTTGTGGAACAGGTGGTGTGGTTGATCTTCATTTTGTAAATAAGGATACCGGCTTTGCTGTAAATGGCGCTTATATTTATAAAACCCAGAATGCAGGTAACACTTGGGTTCAGGTATATTACAATGCAAGTGTAAACTTTGATGCGGTTAACTTTGTAAATAAGGATACCGGTTATGTTGGTTCTTTGGGTGGCGAGCTTTACAGAACAATAAACGGTGGTGCAACCTGGACGATGCAAATGGACATTAATAAAGTAATTCGTGATATCGATTTTATTAATAAGGATACCGGTTACATTTCAACGTCAGGAGGCATAGGTTACGGTTATGTGATGAAGACTTACGACCGGGGTACAACATGGACAGGCAATTTGTTTTATCTGAATAACCAGGATTTTGATTTGAGAAGTATGGCCGTTAACACCAATGGGAGATGGTTAGCCGTATCAAAGTACGGTGATATCGTCAGTTCTGATGATCAGGGCGTAACATGGGTAAACAGAAAAGTCACGCTTTTGCCAGCAGGCCCCTGTTTAACAAAATCTAATTTTAATAAATTTTATTTTGGATCTTCCAGTGGTAAAATATATTCAACTGCAAATAGCGGTTCATCTTTTTCAAATGTAACGGTTTCGACTAATACAACATCTGTTATTTCACAGATTGCCTGGCCACACAAGGATACAGGCTACGCATACGGGCAAGCGTCATCAGTTTATTTTTTCAGAAGAACATTCAACGGTGGAGTCACCTGGCAAAATGTCCCCGCGTACGGTACGTCGCAGTTGCCTACGACACTGTCAAATATTCTGTTTCCGACAAAAGATAAAGGTTACTTGTCGTTTTACAATTGGGTTTATTATACGAACGACGCAGGCACTAACTGGACAAAAGTATTAAGTGGAGATACTAATGCAGTAAGAGATCTTTACGTTTTAAACAGGGATACAGTTTATGCCTGCGGTAACAATGGTAAAGTATCTGTTTCCACTAATGGTGGCGTTTCATGGGTGTTGAAGCCTTCCGGTATAACCGGCCATCTAATGAATATATATTTTTTAAATAAACTAAAAGGTTTTGTCGCTACAACTACCGGTAAGGTTTACATGACTGTGAACGGAGGAACTAACTGGACTCAGCAGGCTTCCTATTCAAACTATGTTACCGACATTCAGTTTGTAAATTCAAAAGTAGGATATTTAAACACTTACGGGCCCAGTTACACTTCAACAGTAGAAAAGACAATTAATGGCGGCCTTACCTGGAAGACATGGGATTATTGTTATTTGTATAATACACTGGGATATGTTAGAGCAATTGATGAAGACACCGTTTGGGCAACGGCAGCGGGAAATTTAATCAAGTTGTACGATCGATATCCGGAACCTGCCGGTTATAATTTTTCGTTTTGCGATTCAGGAATTGTAAATCTTAATATTCCTCCGGCAAATCAATATCCGTACAATTGGTATTATGATAAGGACGGAAATAATTTTGCGTTCAGGGGAAATAATTTCACATCAAATCTTTTATCTCAATCTGACACCTTGTTTTATGCCATTGCTGACAGTTTATACAACTGTGAAAGCAGGAAATCCCCTGTTTATATAACTATAGCACCTACACCTTCAAAGCCTGGTCTAAATTATAAAACGGATACTACTTTATGTTTTGGAGAAATTTTAAATTTGCAGCCAACGAGCGTTCATCAGGTTGTAAACTGGAATAATTCTTCGACCGCGGGTTCTATTACAGTAAATCAAAGCGGTTACTATTATGCGACTGTAAGTGATAACGGTTGTACAAGTGCCGCTTCTGACAGTGTGCACGTTATTATCAATCCGCAACTTCCTCAGCCGCTCATCTTTGTAACGGCTGGTCAGGATTCGTTGTTTAGTGACCAGCAAGGATATTATTACCAATGGTATTTAAATGGTGCATTGCTGCAGGATACTACCCGGTACATCCCTTTAACCGGCGTTGGCTACTATACAAATAGTATCACTGATTCTTTGGGTTGCGAATCTGTATTATCTACTCCCTATTATTACAACACGGTTGGGCTTAAACATAATTCTTCTGTAATTTTTAAAGTATCCCCAAACCCTAATAATGGTAAAGGTTTAAGCATTTCTTCTGATCAGGAAATAACAAAAATTGAAATTTATAGTTCGACTGGAAAACTTGTCTTAGTTAAAGAGCTAGACTGCAGGACATGCAATATTGATATCAATCTTGACAATGGATATTATTACATCACTATTATTACTAATAATGCAAGGTCATCGAAACCATTCGTTGTTAACGGACATTAAAAGGTTAATTCAGAAATCTGCGAGCAGATGCGCTCCAAAACCATGGTGATGATTCGTTTCACCACTTCTTTTTTATTGGCATAGTAAAACGCTAGTTCCTCGTTCGTAAAATGAGCAATCACAATCCCTAACAATAACTGTTTTAATGGCAAATTGTTTTTCACCAGGTCATGAATGCGTTCTGTTTTTTTGTGGTCGGTTAAATTTTTAACAACTACTTTATGTTCCGCCAGGTGGTGATTCATGAGGGATAGAATAAGTTCATTCTGTAATTTCAGGATCGGCCTCAGACTTTGACTTTGAAATAGCTCCAGGTCGGTAGACTTTGAATTGTCGATATCAATGATGGGGCGTATACTTTTTAATTGTTCTGAGCGGTTTGTCATGAAATAAAGATACGAATTATACCCGGGAATCCCGTAAATACTTGTGTTGGAACCGGTGAATGAAGGGCGCATATCATTTGTGGATTTAATTCGTATTCTGATATTTAAGAATTAACTTTACATTATGATTTTTGAGCAGCTCAAACAAAAAAAATATCCCAGCGATGCTGCCTTCGATACCATTTATCCCAAAAAATACCAGGACCATTCAGCACGGCATTTCACTCCGGTTCGTATCGCTGTTAAAGCTTCCCGCTTATTGGTCGACAGCCCTGCGGACAGAATTTTAGATATTGGCTCGGGAGTTGGTAAATTTTGCAGTATTGGTTCCTGTATTACAGGTGCTCAATTTTATGGCGTTGAAAAACGTAAAATACTGACCAATGTTTCGAACAGGATCAAAAAGACGCATCAGTTAAAAAACGCTCATTTTATCAATGATGATTTTACGAATTTGGATTTTGAGCAATTCAATGGTATTTATTTTTTCAATTCGTTTCACGAACATTTTGATGAAACCTGTGTGCTGGATGAGACTTCCAAAGTTTCTCTTGCGGTATATAAAAAATACCATGAAAATTTAATGACAAAATTGAATGAATGTAGAACCGGGACCAGGCTGGTGACGTATTATACCTTCAAAAATAAAATCCCTTCTTCATTCCGGTTTATCGATGCTAACGAAACCAAACTTCTGAAATTTTATATCAAAAAGTAAGGCGCATGAAACTACAACATCCTGAATTAGTTGATTTACTGAAGAAAGCCTATTCTGCAGAAAAAGCGGCGGCTTTTGCTTACCAGGGCCATGCAGCGGCAGTCAAAAACCCTGATGAAAAAAAAGCTATTCGTCAGATTGAAATGGATGAATGGAATCATCGCACCGAAGTATTGGAAATCATGAAGCATTATGATATTTCTATCTCCAGATTTTATGAATTTAAGTTTCATGTGATCGGTAAGATGATTTCTTTCAGTTGTCATGTGATCGGTTGGTTCATGCCTTTTTACTTCGCCGGAAGGCTGGAAAGCGGTAACGTGTGTGAGTATTTTCGAATGAAACAGTTCTTTAATTCATTAGGTATTAAGGAGCATGATTCTGTTTTATACGAAATGGGAATTAAGGAAAAAGAACATGAAGTGTATTTCCTGGAGCAGATTAAAGACAATAAATTACTGCCATTTTTTGAGAAATTATTTTTCTGGGGAAAAGGTAGCTTTAATAACATAGACCTCGATACAAAGTATCCGGTAGAACAATCGGATGTGTACTGCAAGCAAAAATAAAATCGGGCGTCACTGAAACCAGGAGTCGTAAGTCTTTGAAGTAAAAGCGAACCTTCTTCTCTTTTTTACGTACAAGAATTCAGAACTAAAGCTAAGTGCGCTAAACACCAATAATTTGCCCCAACAGCCATATTCTGATATTTCATACGTTTTTAAATAGGTTTTATTAATTGATGAAAATTGGAATGAACCTCTGCCTTTAAAAGCAGAGGTTCTTTTATTTTAGCCGAATTTGCTGCATTTTTTGTATCTTTGAAGCCCATGAAATTGCTACTTACCACTCTTAATGCCAAATACATTCACACGAATCTCGCGATCCGTTTGTTGTATGAATTGAACGAGGACCATGAAGGTCTCGAGTGGAAAGAATTTAACATCAAAGAAGATAAGGATGAGGTTGCCAGACATTGCGCTACTTTTGAAGTAGTGGCGTTTAGCTGTTATATCTGGAACATTACGCAAACATTAGCTGTTGCCGAAAAAATTAAGGTACTTAATCCACAAACGAAAATCCTGTTGGGAGGCCCGGAAGTAAGTTATGAATTTGAAGATGTGATCTCGCTGAACCATGTGGATTATATTATTGTGGGCGAAGGTGAAACGGCATTCAATGAATTCCTTTCCTCATTTCCAAAGGTTGAGCAGGTTTCCAGTCTGGTTTGGAAAGATGGTGTAGAAGTGAAGCAAAACAAAATGGCTCCCATGTTTGATCTGAAAAATTTTCAGAACAGTATGCCTTATCGTTTTGATAATCCCGCTGTGCTTGCCAATAAAGTATTGTACATTGAAACTTCCAGGGGTTGTCCTTATAAATGCGAGTTTTGTCTAGCGAGTCTGGATAATAAAGTGCGATACCTGCCGAACGACTCCATCAAAGCTACTTTGTTGTATATGATGCAACATGGTAAGGTGATCAAGTTCCTGGACAGAACCTTTAATATCAAGAAGGACTTCACGCTGGATATTTTTAAATTCATATTGGAAAACTATCGTCCGGAAAATGTCTTTCAGTTTGAAATTACAGCAGATATTCTTCACCCGGATATCATCCAGTTCATTCATGATCATGTGCCGGATAATTTATTTCGTTTTGAGATCGGGATTCAAACTGTTAACCAAAAGGCAAACTTGTTAGTGAGCCGAAAGCAAAGTTTCGAGAAAACTACCAGTATTATCAAACAATTGGATTATAAAGTGGAAATGCACCTTGACCTGATTGTTGGGATGGCACTGGATCACTGGGAAGATATTAGATTCAGTATCGAGGAGGTGTTTAAATTGTTTGCTCCCGAAATGCAGCTGGGATTCTTAAAATTCCTGAAAGGCACTCCTGTGAGGAAAAAACACGCCGAGCATGGTTTCAAATTTGACCCAATGCCTCCATACCAGATTATAGAGAGTAATTATTTGTCCAAAGATCAATTGCGCCAGATCGTGGAACTGGAGCATGCATTGGAAATATACTGGAACGGTAAAAAGGCGGTTAATACCTTAAAGTATGTGACCCATCATTACAGTATTTTTGAATTCTTACTGGGTCTTGGCCATTTTTTCGGAACCCAAAAAGATTTTCATAAATACTCATTAACGGATGTATTTGAGATCATCACGGCTTATTCAAAGCAAGCCTTTCCAAATGATGCCATACTCCAACAGTTGATTGCCGTTGATTATTACCTCCATTTTAAAGTAAAGCCAAAGAATTTGTTCCTGGAGGAAATGGAATTTACTTCCAAAAATAAACTGATTGATCAGTTAAAACTCAATCACCATAAATACCGTTATGTGGTATTGCCATTGGATTTCGACTTTAAATTATTTGCCAATGAGCAAACGATTAAAAATGAAAACAAGCATCTGATCATCCAATACAACGGAACTTCCAAGGCGGAAGTGGTTTAGTTTTCAATTATAAGTAAGATTCTAATCTATAATTTTTACGTCACTGCATACGTTGGTAATAGTGCGGCTGGTTTTGGCGAAAGAGTGCGGGGCTGAGCGTTTATAAAAAGTTCAGTGAACTTTTTTAGCGAAGAGCCAGCATGTGTGCAGGTTTTCACTCCGTTTCCTGGGCAGCCTTGCGCGCGAAAAATGTTGGTTGGTCTTTCGCCTTGAATTTTTGGTTCTTTTTGTTCAAGCAAAAAGAACATTAAAATAAAATGCTACAAATTATAGCAAGCACTTGCTATACAATGCCCTTAACTTTAGCATGAGTTTAAAGGCCATGGAAAACAAGATCGTCAGTTATTTTAAGGGAAGAGGAGCACAGTTCAATTCTCTCAACAAGTTTGATAAGCATCAGTATGTTCAGGAACATGTGGAAGGACTGGATGAGGAATTTTTACAAAAAGAAAAGACCGAGATCATTTACACCTATCCTAAAACCATTGTGACCAAAGTGGAAAGTAGCGATCTGGGTTTTGGTTATTCCTTAAATCCATACCAGGGCTGCGAACATGGATGCATTTACTGTTATGCCCGTAACTCTCACGAATTCTGGGGATATAGTGCGGGATTGGATTTTGAACGTAAAATCATCGTTAAAAAAAATACGGTAGAATTATTAGAAAAACAATTCGGGCAAAAAAACTGGAAACCAAAACCGATGATGCTTTCCGGTAACACAGACTGTTACCAACCTATTGAGCGGGAACTGGAATTAACACGAAACATTTTAAAAACCTGTTTGAAATTCAAGCATCCTGTTTCGATCATTACCAAAAACTCTCTCATCACGAGAGACATAGATGTATTGAAAGAGCTGGCCGAACATAACCTCGTGCATGTGATGGTTTCTATCACAGGTACGGATGAGAAGGTTCGCCAGTTGTTGGAGCCGCGAACAGCGACTTATAAAAACCGGATGCTGGTTTTAGAAAGTCTGTCGAAAAACGGAATTCCCTGCGGTGTGATGGTAGCGCCTATTATTCCTGGAATCAATAACCATGAAATTCCAAATGTGATCGAACTGGCTGCCAAGGCAGGCGCCACTTCTGCTGGTATTACCATTGTGCGTTTGAACGGCTCGGTAGAACATATTTTTAAAGATTGGCTGGTTAAGAATTTTCCGGACAGGGCTGATAAAGTATGGAACCAGATCATGGAATGTCATGGTGGAAAAGTAGGTGATACCCGAAAGAGTATCCGAATGAGGGGAGAAGGAAAGATAGCAGAATCCATCATGCAATTATTTAAATTGTCGAGGGAACGGCATATGCCGGAATCGGATTTTCAGTTTAACCTGGAGGATTTTAACTATAAAGCAGGAGATAATCAGTTGAGTTTGTTTTAATAATTTATTCTATCTTTATTGGTATCAATAGAGAATATGAGTAAATTGTTCAAACCAGCCGAAACTATTTCCAATCTTAATGCACTTCCAAAAGTTTCTGAAAGGGAGGATTATGAAAACTGTGAGTTTTCCAACTGCTCTTTTTCTGACATTTCAAATCTGAATTTCATTAATTGTTCCTTTAAAAATTGCAATTTGAGTAATTGTAAAATGAATAACGTGAAGTTGCAGGAAGTGTCGTTTTCAGATTGCAAATTATTAGGTGTTAATTTTTACCAGGCAAAGGATTTTGCCTTTGCCCTGACATGCGACAAATGCATCATGGATTACGCATCGTTTGACAGCAAGAAACTCAACAAAAGCGCGTTTAAGAATTGCAAAATGCACGAAGTCAATTTCACGAAAACAGATCTGACTAAAACAACTTTCTCTGACTGCGACTTGTATGAAGCCATTTTTGCGCAAACGAATTTAAGTGGAGTTGATCTGACCACGATTCAAAATTTTTCCATCGATCCTGAAATAAATAATTTAAAAAAGGCAAAGTTTCTTTCCCAGGACCTGGAGAGGCTTCTGTATAAATATGAACTTATAATCGAATAATATAAAAATGAAAAAATTGATTCTTCTTTTAAGTATTGGTCTGGTTACTCCGGCTTTAGCACAAACGCAAAAAAGTACTTATGATTCAACACTGGCAAAAAAACTGCGGGCGGATGATTACGGCATGAAGACTTATGTTTTTGTTTTATTAAAAACAGGCAGCAATACGTCCACTGATAAAGCAGCAAAAGACAAAGCCTTTGAAGGTCATATGAAGAATATTCAATGGATGGCCGATAATGGAAAATTAGCGGTTGCGGGACCGTTTGAAAAAGGTGGAAATAACCGTGGCATTTTTATTTTAAATGTGACTTCCTTTGACGAAGCTAAAAAGTTATTAGAAGGAGATGCAGCAATTAAAGAAAAATATTTGGAGCCGGAAATGACGATGTGGTATGGTTCTGCTGCCTTAATGGAAACCCCGGAGATTCATAAGAAACTTCAAAAGAAAGATTTTTAAAAAATACTATTCGCTGATGATCCTTTTACGTTTTTTCTTTATCGCTTTTCTTGTCTTTCAGTGTTCATCGATTGATGCGCAGATTACTGAAAAAAATTACAGGATTTACTCTGTAAAACTCACAAAAGAAGTCAGTATTGCTGAAATTGTCACCGACATGAAAAACAATGATGTGTTATTTTATGGTGAGGAGCATAATGATTCAGTGACCCATTACCTGGAACACAAGATCCTGGAAAGTTTATATAATGCCTATGCGGATAATGTGACCTTATCAATGGAGATGTTTGAGCGCGATGTTCAACCCATAATGAATGAATATCTGAATTCAGATATCCGTGAGAAGAATTTTAAGAAGGATGCAAGGGCTTGGTCCAATTACCGTGATTACCGCCCTATGGTTGAGTTATGCAAAACAAGCAAACTTGATGTCATTTGTGCCAACGCGGCAGGACGGTATTCTAACCTGGCAGGAAGAAAAGGACAAAGCGGCTTAATGGCTTTGCCGGCAGAATCCAAGAAGTATTTCGCGCCCTTACCATACGATACAGCTTCCGGAAAGTATTATGAGAAACTGGTCGGACTGTTTGATAAAGGCGGTTCCAAAAAGAAAAAACATGATTCTAACGTCACCAGGGAAACATTTAGCCTGGTGATGGCACAATCGCTGTGGGATGCTACCATGGCTTATTCGATTGCTGATTATTTTAAAACACATACCGCTAAAAAAGTGTTCCAGGTCAACGGCCGTTTTCATAGTGACGAATATTTTGCAGCGTTTACTCAATTAAAAAAATACAGTCCGGATATAAAGTGTTTGGTAATTTCTTCCGCTTCAGATAAAAGCTTTCCGGATATTGACTGGAAAAAACATGAGCATCTGGGAGATTATATCATTATCACTGACCCAAAAGTACCAACAACCTATAAAGACTAATTATATGAAGGCATCCATTTTGAATTTCGGAATTTTAAGTATCCTAAGTGTTTCTGCAGTTGCTCAAACAAGGAGTATTGCATTTGAACACGGCACGTTTGAGGAAATTAAAACAAAAGCATTGAAAGAAAACAAACTTATTTTTATTGATGCATTTACAACCTGGTGCGGTCCGTGTAAACAGATGGCAAAAAATGTATTTACGAATGATGAAGTGGCCGATCACTATAATAAAAATTTTGTGAATGCAAAGATTGATATGGAAAAAGGTGAGGGCATTGAGCTCGCTAAAAAATACCAGGTGCAATGCTATCCGAATTTATTATTTATTGATGGTAACGGAAATCTGGTACATCGAATTGCGGGATCTATGACGGCTAAAGACTTTATCGCCTTGGCTGAGGAGACGAAAGTACCTGAAAAACAATTCGCCTATTACTCCAAAAACTATGAGGCCAATAAAAGTAACACGGATTTTTTATTAAAATACATTGAAGCGAGAGAAGCGACTTGTTTGCAATCGGACGAAATCGTGAAAGACTATTTTTTACAGCAAAAAGAAGAAGATCTTACCAGTAAAGCCAACTGGGATATGATTCTGAATCAGGTAAATGATCCGGATTCAAGAGAGTTTAAATATTTGGTAGCGAACAAGAAAAAATTTGAAGATTTGTATTCATCAAAGGTAGTTGATGGGAAGATTGATGCCGTTAACCAAAACCAGTTAATGAACATTATAAGAACCCAGCCCTTTAATGAGAGTAAGTACGCGGAAACGAAAAAGAATATTGAAGTAATGAATATGCCAAATACAAAACGGATATTTTTTGAATCTGATCTGAGTTTGGCACAGGTTAATAAAGATTGGAATAGCTATGCAAAATTGGCTATCGAAAACGTAGATCAGTATTATTTGAAAGACGGAGACGCACTTAATAATATTGCCTGGACATTTTACGAGAAAGTAGAAGATAAGGAAGCATTGTTGAAAGCGGAAGCCTGGGCTAAAAAGGCTTGTGAACTGAATAAAACTTACGCAAACTTAGATACCTACGCGGCAGTTTTATATAAAACCGGAAAAAAAGAATTGGCATTGCAAACTGCTAATAAAGCAATCGAAACAGCCAAAAAAGACAATTATTCAGCTGACGATTACAAGGGAACCACAGAGTTGATTGAAAAAATCAAGGCACTGTAATCAGCTATTTGATGTATTCCCAGAATGCATCAAAACGTTGTAGATGTTTGATCCATGATATTTCTGTCTTTTCAGATTTTAAGAGGATAAATTGTTGAATGTTTTTTTGATGTTTTTTCTGCCATTCACAGCTACCTGGTTTTATGTAAAATAAAACAGAGACATGTTTTGCATAATCGATATCTTCCGGCTTCCATTTTTCGGTTTCTATCCCTGTATTCTTTTTTAGCTCGTTAAAACAAACCGATAAAGCTTTTTGCCGGTCGCCATTAAAGTGTTCATTGATGTAAGCAGTAATTCGCTGACTCAGTAGTTCCGAATCATAATCTGGATAAGAACTTTCGGTAAGTGTTAACGCAATGTTGCTTTTTGTATATTTTTTTAAAGTAGCGGCTTCACTTTTATATTTTGGATCCATCAACTTCTGGTTTTCTTCCTGTAAGGCAAGTTCTTTTAAGGTTTTATTCTCCGGCCGAAACCCGAGCTTATAATAGAACCAGAAAGCGCCGGTTTTAATGGCTTCCGGATTATGTAAGCCAAACTGGTAGGGTTTTACCACAAATCGTGTGGCGCCGAAATGTTGATGATACACGCGAAGTAGTTCGCAAATAATTAAAGCGGATTCACCACCACGAAACGATTCAAGAATGTTGATTCCAAACTGGCAACGTTCTCCGAAGATCCAACCGCCACCGTAAGAAACAGGAATATTATTTTTTAAAACTAAATAACCGATATAAGATTCCAGGGAATAACGCTTGTCAACGGTACTGCCGAAAAGTGCAACCGAGATGCCTTTGTCTAATTGAAACACCGTAATGTCCTCTTCATTGGCATTGGTGAAAGGTTCCGTTTCCCGATATAAATAAACCAGGGACATTTTTGCAGAATGAATGAACTGCCGCCTTTCGTTTAAGTTTAATTTTAGCGCTGCGGGTAATTTTCCGGAAACTATGGATTGGAAATCTGTTTTCTTCTCCAATGGAGTCGTATGATAATATACCGGGAGAGAAGTGCCTCTTAAAAAACTAAGGGAATCTGTTTCATTGGAAACGGACCATTGAATATATATTCCCAATTGATTGTAGAGTAAAGACTGGATTTTTTGATCTAAGCCCGATTGCAGAATCGTTTGCATCAGCCATTCCAGGTCGGTTTGTTTGGTAGAAAAATGAAATTGAGAAATCCGTGACTTAAAATCTTTTTCTCCGGCATGTATCCTGGAATATTCTGTATTCGGCAGTATTAATTTTAATACAGATTTTTGTGTATCAAGGCTGGAAGCCGCACTATGAATGGATACCTGGTTCGGGAACCGCAGAATGAGGTAATTTACTTTATTGAACGTAAAGTTACATTCAATTGCGGTGTGCAGCAAACCGGTACCGCTTAATTTTTCCCGTAAGGAACTGTTTTGATTCAATATGGTCAATAACCGCGAGGTAGTTTTCTCAACCAGTTCCAGTAAGGATTTATCAGATGGGTAGGCCATCATGCACATTAACACCTGGTGAAATTGCATAAAGGAGCCATGTTTTTTAGGAACCAGTAAAATCAGCTCTTTTAGCATGCCTGCTTTTAACTCATTGTTTTTGCTGTCAAATTGAAAAAGCAAAGATCTGAGTCGGCTTAATTTTTCTGAAAATTCCTGATCCGTTGTTGTCATAAAATGATTTTAATTGGATTGATAATTAAATCTCAGCAAAGTTGGTTGATGCGCTTGTCCCTCATTAGAAACCATCAGGTCTCCGTTCGGAAAAAAAGACAAGCCTTCGGCTTTATTAAACAGGATGGGATTCAAGGGTGTAATTGTTTCCAGGTTGCCATTCATATTGAAAATAAACAAACAATGATCGGTGGCGGAAAGGACGTACAATTGTTTCGTTACCGGATGAATCGCAATCTCCGAAGTGTTTAGCTTAAGACTTATTTCTATCAGGTTTCCTTTTTTGTCTTTTCTTTTAGCGAATTTAAACCCATCCAGTTTGGCGGAAATATTAATATCATTGATGTTCAACTGGAAAACCGGTTTTTTATTCAAGCTTTTTGTTTTAAGATCGAACCCGTAAATGAAGCGCTGATCTCTGTACAAAGGATCTTTATTAATTTTTCCTTTGGCGCCTATGAGTAAACGCTCACTGGCCGCGTCATAGCAAAGGCCTTCATTATTAACAGCCGGCACTTGCGTCGCATAGGTTTTTATATCGAACTTGGGAGAACTAAAATTCTTAATTTCAAATAAAACACCGTCACTTCGCAGAATAAATAAAGATTTATTTACGAGTGTGATTCCTTCATAATCCCCGTTTAATCCAAAAGCAATCTCTCTTTTGATCTTGTGTGTTTTTGTGTCATAAAAAAACAGGATACCGTTTTCATCCTGTATACAGGCAACGGTGTTCGAATCAATGATAGCCAGGCCGGATATTTCATGCAACACAGCAGGCAACACATCTTTACTGGCTGGTTCATTGAAATTATAACCAGTTAAGAGTGCCGTGGAACCCAGTCCAAAACTAACTATCAAAAAAAGGAGCAATTTCATTCTGTATATATCTTTAAATTAGTATTATTGAATGATGTTAGGTTTAAGTACCCTTAAAAATAAAAGAAAATATTCACTTCTGGTGCTTTTATCTGTCTACACGTATTTTTTGTGGTTGATGATACGCATCACTTTGCAATATTTTCCTGCTCATGACGATGTGGCTTTTTTGTCCATTAAACAGGATTACGTGGGTATGTGGCATTATAAACTGGCTTTTTTTATTCATGTCTTTAGCGCGATTTTTGTTTTACTCGCTGGTTACACTCAGTTTTCCGAATCTCTTCGAAAAAAAAATCCTAAGATGCATCGCCGGTTGGGCTGGTTTTACGTGATTGTTACTTTGTTTTTCGCCGGGCCATCGGGATTGATTATTGGGATATACGCAAATGGTGGTACGAGTTCTCAAATCGCCTTTTGTTTACTGGCCTTTTTATGGATGTTGTTCACACTTATGGCTGTGATTCAGGCCATGCGAAGACAAATGAGTTCTCACAGGGCCTGGATGATCCGTAGTTTTGCCCTGGCACTTTCAGCCATTACGTTACGTGCCTGGAAATATATCTTAGTTGCTTTGTTTCATCCCAAGCCAATGGATGTATACCAGATTGTAGCCTGGCTTGGATGGACCCTGAATTTAGTTGTTGCAGAAATAATCATTATAAAAAAAATAAGATCATGAAAGTAAAATTCCTGTGTATCATAGCGTTGAGCGCTATATTGTTTGCCTGTAATACTCCCGTTACAGAATCAGAAAAAAATGGATCTGAACAAAGTCGGAAATCTGAGAGTGAAGATTCAACGCATGTCCCTTTGGCAACAGAAAAAAAAGTGGAGCTAAAACGAGAGGGCATTTTTATGTTTTATGTCGGAGCATTTGAAGCGAAAAAGATGGATACTAAAAAAAATCCGATGTTGGAGAATAAAATCAATATCGCGCTTGATTCCATTTCAGGAGATGTTATATACGGACACTCCGTCGTTGCCGGAAACATCAGACCTTTTCAGGGAACATTTAACTTAAAGGACGGTATGTATACAGTGGTGGCGAAAGAGCCCGGAGACAATAAATACGATGGTGTATTTACCTTTACATTAAGTCCAGATAATGGAACGCTGAATGGAGTGTGGACATCCAATGATAAAAAGCTGGCGGTAAGTGAGCGATCCTATGATCTGAAAAAAACAGAGTTTAAGTATGATCCGTCTCTTGAACTGGATGGTACTTATAGTGAGGTGTATAATTCCTATAATGCAAAAACCGAGCAGCATGAACAAATCACTGACGATGCCGGTAAACTAAATGCCTCGCAAGTAGAATTAACGAGTAAGGATGTGGAAAATATGTACAGACGTGACCTTGAAATAATGAGAAATGCCATCTATGCCCGACATGGTTATTCATTTAAGAACCGTGAAATGAGGTATTTTTTTGACACACAGGTAGCGTGGTATATTCCGGTTTCAACCGATGTGACTGCGGAACTTACAGATTTAGAAAAGAAGAATATCGAATTAATCAAACGTTACGAGAAACACGCCGAGAGCTATTATGATGTATACGGAAGGTAGGCATGTAGCCCGTCAAAGATATTATAAACCAACTTGATTTATAAATAAAAAGAAACAATCGTAAATGTAGCGAACACCACGCTGGCTATGCCGTTTGTTGTTCCAAACGCCAAATTAACTCTCGATAAATCATGTGGCTTCACGATCGTATGTTGGTATACGATCAGTCCCGTAAACACCATGGTTCCTATCCAGTATAAAAAATTAAAATGGCCAACAAATCCTGCAGCGATCACAAAAGCAATGGCAAACACGTGTAAGATTTCAGAGAAGTGTAATGCGCCTTTCGTTCCTAATAATACCGGGATGGAATTTAACTGATGGTCCCTGTCAAATGTTTCGTCCTGTAGGGCATAGATAATGTCAAAACCACTCACCCAGCAAAAAACGGTGAATGAAAACAATAAAGGCAACCAGGAAAAATGACCCGTCACTGCCAGGTAAGCGCCAATCGGTGCAAGGGCTAATCCGCAACCTAAAACCAGGTGGCACAGTGGAGTAAAGCGCTTGGTGTAACTGTAAAATAGTACCACAAAGAGGGCAACGGGTGACAAGTAAAAACAAATGGGGTTAATAAAATAAGTAGAGAGAATAAACAGCGCGCAATTGACCAGGATAAAAAATACCGCATTTTTTGATTTGATAATCCCGGCCGGAATTTCACGAACAGCAGTTCTTGGGTTCAATAGATCAAAGTGACGATCAATATAACGGTTGAACGCCATAGCCGCGTTTCTCGCTGTTACCATGCATAATATAACTAATAAAAGTTGTTGCAGTGAAAAAGAATAACCTTCCCTCAAGGCCAGGGTAAAACCAATGCAGGCAAAAGGCAATGCAAAAATAGTGTGGCTGAATTTTACGAGTGACAAATAGTGTTTGATGTCAGACATGCTAATGATTTCTAATGATGAGAACTAAAATGAAAATAACGGGAACTGAAGCTAAAATCATTCCTGCATACCCGATACTGAAACTACCCTTAGTGATTTCATATTTGGCGTTCAGATAAATGTTAATGGTAGAGAAGGTGTACCCTACAATAGCAAAGATCAGTGCAAATGGAAGAAAGGAAGGGTTAAACAACAGTGCGCAACAGATAATGCCCGCTACAATTGCAATCAGCCCTGATAACTTAAAAAGGCTCATGTCTATAATACGTTGTTGGTTTGTTCTTTGATTTTTTCCAGTTCATCTTTCATGAGTACAACCAGTTTTTGCATTTCTGCATCATTTGCTTTTGAACCAATCGTATTTACTTCCCGGCCGATTTCCTGTCCGATGAAATTTAATTTTCTTCCACCAGCTGGTTCTTTCATGGTTTTAATGAAATAATCCAAATGAGTTTTTAAACGCACTTTTTCTTCGTTGATATCCAGTTTTTCAATATAGTAAATCAACTCCTGTTCAAAACGGTTATTATCTACTTTGTCTTTGCCAACTACTTCATCGAGATTTTTTTTGATACGGTCCCTGATGTTTTGAATACGGCTCGCATCATGCGCCTTAATTTTCTCTAAAGAATCTGCTATGATGGCTAAACGGTGTTCAAAATCAGTTTCAATGGATCTTCCTTCATCTTCCCTGAATTTATTTAAGTCTCCTACAGCTGCGAATACAACCTGCAAAATATCTTTCCAATCCTGTTCGTTAGGTTCTTTACGCTCAGATTTCAAAACATCCGGCATTTTCAAAACATGCGACATTAAATTAGTCGTAGGTTCATTTAGCTCACTAGCTAAATGCTTCAGTTTGTTATAATAGGTTTTTGCTAAATCAATATTTATTTCAACCGGTGTTTCCACGATTTTTGATTCCACGTAAACGGAAAGGTCCACTTTTCCTCTTTCCAGTAATTTGGTGATCTCACTTTTTAATTCGTGTTCCTTATCCCTGTAGGTAGAAGATAACCTTAAGCTGAGGTCCATATTCTTACTGTTCAAAGAACGAATCTCCACGTTCACGGTTTTATTTTCAAACTCCTTTGTGGCTTTTCCAAAGCCTGTCATTGATTTTAGCATAAACAAAAATACTAAAATAATGTGGCATTAAGAACGAACACGTTTTTTGTGGAGTGGGGGAATAACGAATTGCATACCCACGGTTGGTACATAGGTGAATCCTTTCAAACGAGCGTTTGTGCCGTCTATTAACTTGTAGGTTCCGTAGTCTGTATAATAGGCAGCAAAGGAGGCCAGGAAATACACACACTTATGTCCAACTTTGAGATTGATGAAGGTGCCGAATGAACTGAAATATTTTTTTTCATCTATCGAAGGAATTGGCAGATCAATATGATATTTATCTGAAATGGTTTCTTTCAGCGCGTAACTTAAAAAAGTTCCGTTATAAGCTACACCCCATGAAAAATGCCCCTTCTTTTCTTCGTTTCCAAATGATTTGCTGAAAATAACCGGGATAAAGAAATCCTTACGCTTGAAATTAAAATCAATTACTTCATCTATCATTCTGAACTTCGCAGGCAGTTCATACTGTCTTGCGGAATATTGAAGGCCAATGCTTCCGTATAATTTATGGTTGGACTCACTGCCGATGGATCCTGTGCTTCCTAGAAACTGATACTTGATATCGAAGGCATTCGTACCTCCCGAATATTGATATCCAATATCAAACCTCCTGGCGATACCATATCTCACATAATAATTTAAACCGTAGTTCATCGGATCAACCGCGTAGCCAATCATATATTTAGAGATGGCTCCTGCGTGGCTTTTAAATTTATCAGAGTTTCCCATGGCGCTAAAAACAGCTTCAGGGTTTTGCTCTTCCATGTTTTTCTTCACAAATTTAACGGCCCCTACACCGGAGCTTACTAATTCTACCGCATTTTTAATAGTCTGTGTAGGAACATTGGCCTGGTAATTAGCGCCAAATTTAATTTGGCTCTTTGGTGTTACTTTTCCTGAATCGGTAACAGACCTGGGAGCGGCACAACCCGATATTAATACTGAAAGGACAATAGTGTTGAGTGCTAAGCCAGACTTAGCTAAACGTAAAAGGTCTCTGGTTTTCATTTTTTTTCTGATTGGGTTATAATTGATTTGTTCTTGAGTTTGTCCACGATTTCGATAACGATGGCAGTATCAATGGATGTTTTGTTTTTGTTGTCGACATCAAACACGAGGATAGTGTTTTTGTTTTTGGACGTCTTATTGATGAAAGGAATTTTTCCCTTTAATTTATACAGTTTGGAATTTTTGGTATTAAGATCGTTGTCTATCTTTTCCATATTAAGTCCGAGCACTGCTTTATACATGGTGTCTTTAGGATTTTCCGAACCAGTATTTTTTTCAGAAATTTCCTGCTCTTTTGAACTGGTTTTTAAATAACTTTTTGGGTTCGCGGACGAAAGCATAGAGCGCAGCGCTTTTGAATAGTTTTTATCCTGTACCGACTGCTTCCATTTTTTAAGAGAATCTTTATAGCTGGGTGTATAAAAATGAAGAGTATAGATTTTTGCCTGTGATATTTCTTTTGCTCCTTTTTTGGTTAACAGACTGTCTTTAGTATTGCCGGCAATGGTATCATTAAATAATTCTTTTGGTATTTCAATCAGATTGCCTTCTTTCGTTTTAACAATAGTATCTCTTGAGGAATTGATCACAAAGGTATTTCCGTTCAGAAGCTGGTAGATGTTTGCGGTATCTGCAGGCATACTTTCATTCACTATTGTTTGAGGTTGAACCTTTTCCGAAAGCATTTCTTTTTTTTCAGTTGATTCCTTTTGAGTATACAGGTAACCAAGACTAACTACTGCAACCACACTGGTTCCAATGTATCCCCATTTCCATAATTTCTGCATGAAGCTGTATTTTTCAAAAGCCTGCACTGCGTCCTGTCTCCATGCCGAGCGTTGAATTCCCTTCATCAACTGTTTTTGTAATTCTACCTGTTCGTACAATTCTTTACTTGCGTGTATTTCACTTTCAAATGCTGAAGCTTCACCACCGGGCATCTGGCCCAATAAGTACTGTTCAATTTTTTGCATCAATTCAAGTTCCTGTCTCATCTTAATTTATTTTGAATACTGTTTTAGCTGTAGTTCCTTTAAATTCTTTTTTGCCATTTCCAAACATTTATATTTTTGGTTTTTGGCCGTGTTCTCTGAGTTGTAGCCCATTTTTATCGCGATCTCCTGAAGCTTCATTGATTTGGTATAGAATAACAACAGTAATTCCTTGCATCTTTCACCCAATGTATCCATCGTTTTCTCAGCGAGCTTAGCTTTATGTTCTTCCTCCATAGCGAATTCCGTTAAGGACGAATTCTCGAAAAGATCAACTTCCGTAAGGATATCGTTTCGGCGCCCTCTTCTTTTTAGTTCGTCATTCCATAAAAACCGACTCACACTATAAAGAAAGGTTCCCAGTTGCGCCGTGAGTTTAAAATCGCCCTGATTTACTTTAGAACACAAAATGATCAATGCTTCCTGAAAAATATCTTCAGCATCCTCCTTTAAACCATTATTTGAAATGATCATTTTCCGGATAGCCGGAAAATTTTTATACAACGCACCAAACGCTTTATCATTTCTCTTATTTTTTATCGCCTCTATGATTTCCAGATCTGTCATCTTTCAAGCCCTCGTTTATTAGTTAATGGTTATTATTTTAAAAGGTCACCTTCAAACTTTCATTATTTTCAAAAAAAATGCCTTAAAAACAAAAAAGCTACCCTGTTTTTTAAAGAATCCTCCTTAACTTGCACAGGCAAAAAGGGTTACAACCTTTTGACGCAATATTAGGAATATTGAATTAACAAAATTTACACAATTATCATAAACAATCACCACATATTCATGCAACGTTGCCTGGAACTGGCCGCCAAGGGGCTGGGTTCTATTGCGGCCAACCCGATGGTGGGGTGCGTGATTGTATGTGATGGCAAAATTGTGGCGGAAGGCTATCACGAGCAATACGGATTGGCACACGCTGAACCCAATGCCATTAAATTAGTAAGCGACGATGTCCTGAAAAAAAGCACCTTATATGTGAATCTGGAACCCTGCTCTCATTTTGGTAAAACACCGCCCTGTGCCGATCTTATTATCAGCAAAGGTATTAAAAAAGTGGTTGTTGGTTGCCTGGACTCGAATCCATTGGTTGCCGGGAAAGGAATTCAAAAATTAGAAGATGCCGGGATAGAGGTAGAGCACGGTATTCTGGAGGCTGAGTGCCGGGAGCTGAATAAACGTTTTTTTACCTTTCATGAAAAGAAACGTCCCTATGTCATTTTTAAATGGGCACAAACGCAGGATGGTTTTATCAGTCAGTGGCCATTACCGGAGAATAAAGAAGACAACTGGATCACCGGGAAAGAAAGCAAGCGATTGGTTCATCAGTGGCGAAGTGAAGAACAGGCGATCCTGATCGGCTATAATACTTTAGTGGCAGACGATCCTTATTTAACCACACGGCTAGTTGATGGAAAAAATCCAGTAAGGTTGGTGATGACACGAAGCTGTGATTTTTCCACTCAGTTGAATGTATTTAACGGCGACGCAAAAACGGTAGTTTTCAATGCACTCAAAAATGAAACACAGGGTCATGTGGAATTTATTAAGATTGACTGGAACCAAAAAGTAAAAGCGATTATGGATTATTGTTTCCAGCATCAGATCTCGAGCCTTATTGTTGAAGGAGGAACCAACACCATCTATAATTTCATGAATGCAAATATGTGGGACGAAGCCCGCGTGTTTGTGAACCCGCATAAAAAATTCGAGCATGGCATTGTTGCTCCGGAAATAGATTTGAAAACAATTAAACCAGTTCAAGTGGGAGAGGATTTACTCTACACAATTTTAAATACATAATATGATCTTTTTATTACTCTCCATTTTAGTTTCTACTTTATTCGGAATTTATTTCAAAGTAATCTCCATTAAAAACATCAATGCCTTTCAGGCAATTATTGTTAATTACAGTGTAGCCGGGATTCTCGGTTTTCTAACAACCAAATCTGCGGTTACACCATTGAACGTAATCCATGAACCCTTTTTTCTGATCGCTGTCAGTTTAGGAATTGTATTCATCAGTAGCTTATTTGTGATCGCTGAAACGACTGCGAAACAGGGAATTTCTGTAGCACAGGTCGCAAACCGTATGTCTGTGGTTATCCCGATCTGTATAGCTATCTTATTTTATGGCGACAGTATTTCGGTTTCCAAAGTAATTGGTATCATCCTGGCAATCGTTGCGGTTTACCTGGTGTCTTATAAAGAGTCTGAAGGAAAGACAGCAGATAAATTCTGGTGGTTGTTTCCACTAATTATTTTTGTTTGTAGCGGGATCATCGATTCATCCATTAATTACGCACAACGCAACCTGGTAAGTGAGACCAATTTTGATGCCTTCTTATCCACGATATTTTCTACCGCTTTCGTCTTCGGGTTTATAGTATTGTTATACCAATTGATTATCAAAAAAGAGAAATTTCAGGCAAAGGCTATTCCGGCGGGAATTATTTTAGGGGTGATTAATTTCGGCACCATGTATTTTATCATTCGCGCGTTGAATGCAAACATACTGGAACCTTCTGTTTTGTTTCCGGTTAATAATCTGAGTATTCTGACACTCTCCACCATCATTTCCGTGATTGTATTTAAAGAAAAACTATCGTCTAAAAACTGGATCGGAATAGGCTTGAGTTTACTGGCCATTTTAATTCTGGGATTATTGCCACAGTTAATGAAATAGCATGCTATTCTCAGATACTTACCTCACTATTGAAAACCCTGCGGAAATTATTTTCAAGGATAAGGGAAGTAAGTTTCTGGCCTTTGCTTTCCCGGTTGAAAATGATAAACAGATCAAAGAAATTCTCAATCACTTAAAAAAGGACCACCATACGGCTAACCATCATTGTTATGCCTATCGTTTGGGCGCTGATAAATTAAATTTCAGGGCGAACGATGACGGTGAACCAAGCAATACAGCGGGTAAACCAATTTTTGGTCAATTGCAGTCGAACGATTTGACAGATATTTTAATTGTGGTAGTTCGTTATTTCGGAGGCACCCTTTTGGGCGTCAGTGGACTGATTAATGCTTACAAAACTTCTGCCGCAGAGGTAATCAGGGAATGCAACATTATTGAGAAGCAGGTTCTTTTTTCGTATACCATTCATTTCTCCTTCGACCAGTTGAATGATGTGATGAAATTAATGAAACAGATGGATTGTAAGATTACCGAACAGAATTTCGACTCAGAATGCAGCATGCACTTTCGGATCCGAAAAGCCAACAGCGAAGCCTGTGAGAATAAACTGAAAAAAATATCGGGCCTGCGATTAGAATATAAGTGATTTTTAATTGAAAATCCAATATATTTGTTTTACCATGCAAATTTCTAACCGTCAGTTGTTTTTAAATCATGTCGCGCAAGTAGCTCCCAAGACAATGGCTTTGGAGATCACGAAGGCAAGCGGCGTTTATTTATCAGATACCGGAGGAAAATCCTATATTGATTTTATCTCCGGGATTTCAGTAAGTAATGTGGGGCACTGTCATCCCAATGTGGTGAAAGCCATCCGTAAACAATCCGAAACGTTTATGCATTTGATGGTGTATGGTGAATATGTACAAGCTCCTCAAATTGATTTGGCAAAAGCCATTACGGATCTGTTACCAAAAAATCTGGATTCTGTTTTTTATACAAACTCCGGCACTGAGGCAACAGAAGGCGCTTTGAAACTGGCAAAACGTGTGACCGGAAAAACCGAATTAATTTGTTTCCGGGATTCATATCATGGAAGTTCGCACGGGGCCTTAAGCGTCATGGGTAATGAAGAATTCAAGCAGGCATTCAGGCCTTTACTGCCGGATGTGAGAATACTGGAGTATAATTCTATTGATGATGTCAATAAATATATTACCTCCAGAACTGCAGCGGTTATTTTAGAACCGGTTCAAAGTGAAACAGGATATACAGTCGCAAGCAACGAATTTTTACAAGCTATCCGGAAGAAATGCGATGAGACCGGCGCGATGCTGATCCTGGATGAAATACAGAATGGCTTTGGGAGAAGCGGAACTTTTTTTGCATTTGAGCAAACGGGCGTTGTGCCTGATATTTTATTGCTTGCCAAAGGCATGGGAGGTGGCTTGCCTATCGGATGTTTTATCAGTTCACGTGAACGGATGAATGAATTTACGCATAGCCCGGTATTAGGAAACATTAATACCTTTGGCGGAAACGCTGTTTGTTGCGCCGCTTCACTGGCCTGCCTGGAAACCATACAGACAGAAAATCTGATTAAGGACATTGATAGTAAATCTGAATTGATTCGTTCTTTACTCGTTCATCCGGCTATTAAAAACATCAAAGGAAAAGGTTTTATGTTGTCGCTGGATTTTGATGACACCGATTTAAATTTTCAAATCATTGATGCCTGCGTGAAAAACGGATTGATTGTGGATTGGTTTTTATTCAATACACAATCCATGCGCATTGCGCCACCCTTGATTATCACAGAGGCTGAAATAAAAATGGCCTGCGGAATTATCATGGATTCGATTGATGAAGTGTTGAATAGCAAAAAGTAAAACGTTTTTTTAAACCACATAGGAACATAGATTATCGTGGTTAAGGGTCTCTTATTACAAATCCACTAATGCCACTAAAAATTTTTCAATTTTCAGTTTCATTTCTTTGGGAGAACAATCATAGTTGTTGAATAAAACTGAAAAGGCAAGTTCTTTCCCGTCTTTGGTTTTCACATAACCACAGTAACCGCGTGCTCGGTTGATGTAACCTGTTTTTGCACGCAGGTTGTTTTCGGCAAACGTGCCTTTGCATAAACTGGTCATGCTGCCATTTTTGCCTGCAACCGGTAAACAGGGATTGAAGAAGGGATAGAGCAAACTGTCGCGGTAAATTTTTGATAATACCGTTGCCTGAATTTTGGTGGTGATGGTATTGGCTCTTGATAGACCGCTGCCATCCGCCATGTGTAAGCCACTGAGATCCACGCCTCTCTCTTTCCAGTAATTTTCAATTGCTTTGATTCCGTTTTCGGTGGTTCCCTGTTTTCCGGATTTAACCGCCCCGATTGTTTTTAATAAACTTTCGGCATAATGGTTATTGCTTTTAACGTTAGTGTAATACACGATTTTTTCAAGTTTCGGCGATACGTAACTGTAAACTAATTGCTCGGGGTTTGTTGCATATTTTACAGGTTTGGATTCCATACTCATTAGTTGAATTCCGTTTTCGGCTAAATTATTTTTTTTCAATTCACCCTGTAATTGATCCAGGAAAAATAAGGCAGGTTCCGGCATTTCGGCCTCTACTTCGTAATGTTTTTTATTGGGGGGTATTGAACCGGTTACTTTCCTGGTATAGCCGTTCGGATCTCCGAATACGAAGGCGTCGTCTTCGGTTCCTGTGGAAATCACATTGGATTGGAGACTTATCTTTTTTGAAAAGTAGGCCGGTGAGATGCTTTCTACTTGAGCCGTGGCGCCTACAGCCCCGCTATTATAAAAGAGAGAAAATTTATTATCATGGTAGGATAAGCCATTGGCTCCTGCACCGAAATAATTTCCGATGTCTCCCCAGATCCAGGTACTTGGAATGGAATTATCAAAACAGGAAGCATCCGCGATGAGTGATCCGGTAATTTTTTTGAGCCCTTTTGTTTTTAGTTTCCGGACAAGCGCATTTATAAAAGAAGAATCACTCTCGAAAAAATAAGAAGAATTGAAGGAAGGATCACCGCTTCCTTTAATAAGCAGGTGAGTGTTCGTTGCTCCGGTGAGTGAATCTATTTTTGTGAAATAATAGAAATTGGTTTTGTAGGTATATTCTTTGCCTAAGATGCCCAGGGCGGCCGAGGTTGTCATGATCTTCATGGTACTGGCCGGTACTAGCGCGATTTCTGAATTAAATTCTTTAATGGTTTTTCCGGTTTCGGCGTCCTGTACACAAAAACTGTAGGTGGCGTGTTGCAGGTCTTTATCTTTCCTGTAAAATTCCAACACACTCTTTAAACTGGTTTGAGAAAATAAGCTGGTGATACCTAACAGTAAATGAAAAACAATAGTTAAGCGCATAGGATCCGGTTTATTTTATTTCACAGTTATAGCTATAGTAGCTGTAGGTTTGCCCAATTGATTTTCCATATTCATTGCACTTATTACTGGCAGTGTTATGCCGCGAATGAGGAATGGTTTTGGTGTAGAAATTACCATTGACGTTGCAGGTACAGTTCCAGTCTTTTTTTTTACAGCTCAGCAGGATAGAACATATCGCAGTTAGAATAAGTATAGGTTTCATATTTCGAAATATGTTAATAGCTTGTATAAAATTATTCAATTTTAATGAGGTTATTATGTTTTATCGTTTTTGTTTTTAACTTTATGCAACTCAAAACGGGAAACATGGTTTATGCCAAACACGTCATTCGCCTTTAAGCAATTCATAATCAAACAGGATAAATGCGCTATGAAAGTAGGCACAGATGCTGTTTTGTTAGGAGCGTGGGTTATGCCGGGCGATAGTCAGCAAATTTTGGATATAGGAACCGGAACCGGTGTTATTGCATTAATGCTGGCGCAGAAAACTGAAGGTCATATTGATGCCATTGACATTGATGAAAATGCATTTCTGCAAGCGCAACAGAACGTGCAGGAAAGTAAGTTCTCTGACAGTATTTCGGTGATGCATGCAACGCTCCAGGAATATTCAAAAGCGACCGCAAAAAAATATAACCTTATTGTGACGAACCCTCCGTATTTTGAGCAATCTTTAAAATCATCTGATGAGCACCGTTCTTTTGCACGACATGCCGATGTACTGCCTTTTGAGGAATTACTGGAGGGGGTCATTAAGCTATTAGATCCGAAGGGAAAGTTTTGTTTGATCCTGCCAACTCTGGAAGCGGAAAAATTCAGGCTTCTTGCTCAAAAAAAAGGCTTATTCCTTTCAAAATTACTAAGAGTAAAATCAAATGTTAAAAAAGACATTGATAAACGTTATCTCATGCAGTTTGAATTTACACCAACGGAATTCTCTGAAAAAACCATTGCTATTGAAGAAGAAGAGAGACATCAGTATACCGACGATTACAAAGAACTGACGAAAGACTACTATTTAAATTTATAAGAATTTTTTTGACCGGATTTCATATATTTTTCTATCTTTAATATTCTAAATAAATTATTCTATGCAAAAATTTTTATTAGTATGTCTTGGCTTATTTTCTATAAATATATATGCCCAGGACACAGTTAAAGTAAAAACTGCGCTGACACCGGATCAGGAAGCGGAAAACGCCTATAACGCCGGTTTGGAGCTGATCGGCAAAAAAGATTATAATCCGGCCATTGAACAATTTTCAAAAGCCATTTCTATTAAACCAAATTTTGATAAAGCGTATTTCAGCCGTGGCTTTTCAAAATACGAAACAAAGTCGATGGATGCCGCCATGGATGATTATAATAAGGCATTGGCAATTAATCCTTTAAATACCGACGCGTTATTTGGGAAGGCGCAGGTTTTTTACGCCGGCAATAAAAAGGATTCTGCAGTGACGTATTTGAGCAGAACCACTTTTTTAGATGAGAAATACAGTAAAGCGTATTATTTAAGCGGACAAATAAATTTTGAGGCAGGTGACTACAAATATGCAGTTACTGAATACGATCGAGCCATCGCTGCAAAATCAGATTATGCATACGCATACAACGACAGGGCCTCAGCGAAAAAACAATTAGGCGACGAAGCCGGAGCCATTTTGGATTATGAAAAAGCACTGTCTATTGATCCAAAATTATTTTTCGCTTACAATAATTTGGGATCCTGTAAACGAAATAAAGGCGATAACGCTGGTGCCGTTGAAGCCTATAATAAGGCCATCAGTTTGAAATCAGATTATTACATTGCTTTAAATAACCGCGGAACCGCTAAGTTAAACCTGAACGATTTCGCGGGGGCCATTGCTGATTTTGATGCAGCTCTGAGACAAAAACCAAATTATACCCTGGCCATGAATAACATGGCTTCTGTATATATTAAAAAGAAAGATTATAAAGCAGCTACAGATTGGGCTAATAAAGCCATACAGGCCGATGCAAAATTAGCCGCGGCTTATGTAAACCGGGGAATTGCTAAACAAATGCTTAAAGATGAAGATGGTGCCTGCGCAGACTGGAAAAAAGCTGCAGAGCTTGGTGCCGCTGAAGGCAAAAGATACACGGCTGGTTTTTGCGATTAGTAAAATTAAAAAGTAAATATTATTCATTCTAAATTTAAGATATGTATACACTATATAAACTAATCATTCTGATCATCTTAACAGGTTCATTCGCCGTTGCGCAGAATATAGAATTTGAGAAATCTAATTTTCCTGATAAAAAAGATCAGTTAAAAGAAGTAAGAAAAAGCCTGGATGATGGTAAAGAAGCATTTGAGCTTGGTAAGAAAGAATACGATTTTATCCTCGAGGGATATGTGAATAAGAACAGATATTACCCGGTAAGTCGCAAGGATTATCAGCGTGCCGGCGATATTTACTTTAAACAGGCCCAACCACTATTAATGAAAGCCCAGGATTTTAATCCAAATAATGCTGATTTAAATTACATGTTAGGGGTTATTAATTTTAACCTGAATCCTCAATCGGATGCTGCTTCCAAATATTTTGAAAAAGCATTTTCCCTGAATGGGAAAATTCCTGCCGACGCTGCTTATCTTGCAGGATGGGCCTTTCAGTTTCAGTTAAAATGGGACGAAGCGATTAGGTATTATCAGCTTTATTTGAATTTACTGAATGTTGACGCCAAAGAAAATGCAATTGCCATTGAAGATGTCAATAAGAAAATAGGGGAATGCAAAGTAGGTAAAACAGAAATGGCAAACCCGCAAAGGATTTTTGTAGATAACCTTGGGCCAAATATCAACACGTCGTATCCGGAGTATAGTGCTTTTATCTCAGCGGATGAGTCTATGATGGTTTTAACGGCGCGTCGTGAAAACTCAACCGGTGGAAAACTGGATGAAGGAGATAACTGGCCGTTTGAAGATTTGTATCAGACCTTTAAAGTCAATGGAAAATGGACTTCGGCTCAAAATTTCGGTCCATTGGTAAACAGTGTGGAACATGATGCGACCGCGGGATTGTCAGGTGATGGTACCACGATGTTTATCTTCAAATACAAGGAAAAAGATGGTGGTGATATTTATCAAAGTAACCTGGTTGGAAACAGCTGGACGAAGCCTGAGCATCTGAATAAAAATATTAATTCGAAATGGCATGAGTCTTCCGTGAGTTTGTCTTACGATGCTAAACGTTTGTATTTTATCAGTGACAGGGAAGGAAATTTAGGTGCCGGTGATATGTACTATTCTGATAAAGATTTAAAAGGAGAATGGGGACCGGCTGTTAATGTTGGTCCGTTATTAAATACCAAATACGGTGAAGAAGGAGTATTTATCCATCCTGATGGAAAGACCATTTATTTCAGTTCAAAAGGACATAAAACAATGGGCGGCTATGACGTATTTAAATCCGTTTTCGAGAATGGAAAATGGAGTGAGCCGATCAATTTAGGCTATCCTTTGAATGGTCCGGACGATGATGTATTTTTCGTAATCAGCGGAAGCGGTAATCACGGTTATTTTGCATCTTCCAAGCAGGGCGGTTATGGAGACAAAGATATTTATAGAATTACTTTCCTGGGACCTGAAAAAGCACCGGTAACGATGAACGAGGATAATTTATTGGCTAGTGTTGCCGCACCGGTGAGCGAATTCAAAGCTGAAAAAATCGTTAGCTCCGGACCAAAGATGACTATTTTAAAAGGAGTGGTATCTGACGCTAAAACACACCAGTTGTTGGAAGCGGCCATTGAATTAATTGATAATACATTAAACGAGGTGATCGCCACATTTAAATCAAACAGCACAACCGGTAAGTACTTGGTGTCCTTGCCCTCCGGAAAAAATTATGGCATTGCGGTTAAAAAAGACGGTTACCTTTTTCACTCCGAGAATTTTGACTTAAAATCCTCTGAAGAATTCCAGGAAGTGGAAAAAAACATAGATCTGAAACAAATTGAAGTAGGTCAGTCCATTGTCTTAAGAAATATTTTCTTTGATTTTGATAAGGCAACAATACGTTCTGAATCCGCCAATGAGCTGGACCGTTTGATTAAATTATTGACTGATAATGCCACATTAAAAATCGAATTAGGAAGCCATACGGATAGCAAGGGTAGTGATGATTATAACCAGAAGTTGTCGCAATCGCGATCTCAATCCGTTGTTACGTATTTAATTGGAAAGGGAATTTCTACTGATCGTTTAGTGGCTAAGGGATATGGGGAAACGATGCCGGTTGCCACCAATGATACGGAAGTCGGTCGCCAGGAAAACCGCAGAACTGAATTCAAAATCTTAAGTAAGTAAGATCTCGAACGTATTAAAGAGCTGTCTCAAAAGTCAAAATTTTGTCGTCATTCTGAACTTGTTTCAGAATCTGTTCACGGCAAATGCAATCGTCCAGAGATGCTGAAATAAATTCAGCATGACGATTCCAGGCTTTTGACACAGCTTTTTTCATGGTAATTGTGTAACATTGGTTAATCCATGTATGCTTAATATTGGCCGGATTTACCCGGTTGATTATACTTACCATTCTTAGGTTATGTAATTGGGTATAATTATTATATTAGTAGGGTAAAAAAATTAATGTTATACATATGGAACAATCATCAAAACCAAAGAAGAGTCTTTTTAAGAGAATTTTGAAATGGACCGGAATTAGTTTTCTGATACTATTAATTCTTGTTATTGCCGCACCATTTATTTTTAAAGATAAGCTGGTACAAATTGTAAAAGATGAAGCCAATAAAAGTTTAAATGCAAAAGTAGACTTTGGTGACTTTGATCTGACCCTGTTCAGTTCGTTCCCGGATTTCCGGTTTAAAATCCAGAATGTGAGTGTGATCAACATTGCACCATTTGAAGGCGATACCTTGGCTTACATCAAAGAATTAGCAATTGACCTGAACATCAAAAGTGTGATCAGTGGTGATAAATACCAGGTTAATTCCATCGTTATTGACAAGGCTAAAATCAACGGCATTGTAATGCATGATGGTAAAGCCAATTGGGATATCGCCAAAGCCAGTGCCGATTCAACATCGGCAGAGCCTGCCGATACAAGCGCTACTAAATTCGCCTTAAAATTAAAGTCTCTGAAAATTAAGAATGCGGATATCAGCTATAATGATATGCAGGGAAATATGTCGGCTATTTTAAAAGATTTTAATTATACCATGAGTGGTGATTTTACCCAGGACGTATTTGTGTTGAGTAATTTATTGGAGATTGCGGAAACCACCTTTGATATGGGAGGAGTAGGATATCTGAATAAAGTAAAGACACGTTTCAAAGCGGACCTGGATATGGATATGCCGAACATGAAATTTGCGTTTAAAGAGAATGAACTGGACCTGAATGATCTGGGGTTGACCTTTGATGGTTTTGTTTCGATGCCGAAAGACGATATCGGGATGGACCTGAAATTTGCCGCGAAGCAAACCGAATTCAAATCTATTTTATCCTTGGTTCCAAGCGTGTACTCTAAAGATTTTAAAGATGTTCAGACGGCGGGTAAATTAACACTCAACGGTTTTGCCAAAGGAACCATGCATAGTGAGAAGGACAGTACCAAAAATGCCTATCCGAGTTTTGATTTGAAGTTACTGATCGCGGATGCGATGTTCAAATACCCGTCTTTACCAAAATCAGTGAACAATGTTAATATTGATGTGCACGTGGCGAATCCAAAAGATTACCTCGATGCAACGGTAATTGACGTTAATAAATTTCATCTGGAAATGGCCGGTAACCCGATTGATATGTGGGCTCATGTGAAAACACCCATCTCTGATCCTGATCTGTCTGCATCCATTAAAGGTGCTATTAACCTGGCTTCTGTTAAAGAATTTATTCCGATGGAGAAAGGCGATGAGATGAGCGGTATTGTTAAAGCTGATATTTCTGCTGCCGGCCGCATGAGTAGCCTGGATAAAAAAGAGTACGACAAATTTAAAATGAGTGGTACGCTTGAAATTGATAAAATGAATTATAAAACGTCAACCTTACCATATGATGTTTTACTGAACATGATGCGATTGAACTTCACCAATCAGTTTGTGGAGTTGTCGGCATTTGACGCCTTAATGGGTAAATCAGATATTAAAGCCAATGGTAAGATCGATAATTTTATGCAGTACCTCTTTAAAGATTCTTTAATCGTGGGGCATTTTAATGTTCAATCAAATCTCATGGATCTGAACCAGTTAATGAGTTCTTCCTCTTCTGAGACGGCAGCGGCTCAACCTGCTGCTGCGGATACTGCTGCTGGCAGTGTAGCATTGGTTCCCGCAAATATTGATTTTATTTTAAATGCAAACATCACTAAAATGTTATATGATAACCTGGTGATAGATAACATGATCGGAAACATTGAAATTAAAAAACAAAAAGTGAACATGACCAATCTGAACCTTGGCTTATTAGGTGGGAAGGTATTAATGAATGGTTATTACGAAACCACGAACCCTAAAAAACCGACTGTTGATATGGATTTTAAAGTCGATAATTTCGATATTCAGAAAACGTTTGCCGCATTCAACACGGTTCAAAAAATTGCGCCTATCGGACAGTATTCCAAGGGCATGTTTACGGCGACCCTGGAAGATTTCAAAGCGGACCTGGATCAGCATATGTCTCCGATTTTAGCGTCCTTACATGGTAACGGTGTATTTAAAACAAGCAGCGTTTCTATTGGAGGGTTTCCTCCTTTTATGAAGTTAGGAGAAGCGTTAAAAATTGAACAGCTAAAGAACATGGAAATTCAGAATGTAGTGGCCGAGTATGAATTTAAAGACGGTCGTGTGAATTTAAGAAACCCGGTGAAAGTTAAGATCGATAAAGTGAATGCCGAAATTACCGGATCAACCGGCTTTGACCAAACCATTGATTATAACTGGAAAATGGATGTGCCAACGGAAATGTTCGGAGCACAAGCCAATACAATGGTATCCGGATTATTAGGACAGGCGAATGCTGCTGCCGGAACAAATGTCTCTATGCCTAAATCTATTAAAGTAAATGTCGGCTTCGGAGGAACGGTGATGAAACCTACGGTTAAGACCGGTATGAAAAACGATGGTAAGTCAGGAACCGACGCCGTGAAAGAACAGGTTGTGGGAGCAGTGAAAGATAAAGCCAACGAGGAAGCTCAGAAAATATTAGCGGATGCACAGGCACAGGTGGATAAGATCAAAGCCGAGGCACAGGTTGCATCTGATAAAATCAAAGCAGAAGGATATGCAGCTGCGGATAAACAGGTGGAAGATGTGAAGAATCCTTTAGCGAAGATAGCTGCCAAAAAAGTGGCGGAAGCAGCGAAGAAAGAAGTAGACAAGCAGGCGCAAAAAGTATTGGATGAAGCCGAAGTTCGCAGCCAGAAAATACTGGAAGATGCGAAAGTTAAAAGCGCGGCTGCTGCCGGGAAGTAATAAAATTAAAATTAAAAAAAACGCTGTAGGTTTTCCTGCGGCGTTTTTTTATGGGAGAATTTTTTGTTCGAATTCACATTTTTCGCTTGTGTGCGTCTGCATTTTTTTTCGCTGAAGAGCTTTCTCATGTGTTGTAAATAAATGAGACTTTTTTGTTTCAGTTGAAAAGAGTTATATCTTTAGATTAAACATAAAAAAAACTGATATGTCAACAACTACAAAAACAGAAGAGAAATCAATAGTGGGTAAAATTATTGATGAAATAAAACATTTTGTTTCACCGGATGATGAACCAAAGAAGAGGCCGGCTAAAAAAGCAACGGCAAAGAAAAGCCCGGCTAAAAAAGCTGCACCAAAAAAAGTAGCTGCAAAAAAAGCAACTGCAAAGAAAACATCCGCTAAAAAAGCAACAGCTAAGAAAGCGGGTCCAAAAAAAACTACGGCTAAGAAAGCATCTGCTAAAAAAGCAACGGCTAAGAAAGCGGCGCCAAAGAAAGCAAGCGCTAAGAAAAGCGCCGCCAAGAAAGCTCCGGCTAAAAAAGCAGCGGCAAAGAAATCCAAAGCAAAAAAATAATCTTTTTTACTTTGCTATACAGAGCCTCCGGTACATCACCGGGGGTTTCTTTTTGTTTATCTATTATTTACCCAGTTAATGGTAAGTCGTATTAGAAATCCACCCTATATGCGCATTTAATAAGCGATTTTATTTTCAGGATATATATCTAGTTTCTGCCATTAGTTATCTGTTACCACCAATTTTGCAGATAGGATTGTTTTGCTGTCTTCCGTGAGTTTGACAATATAAATTCCGCAAGGTAAATTCTCACGGAAAAAAGTGATTGAATGGCCTGAAATATTTTCTAAGTGTTTGACCTGCTGACCATAAATATTGTTGATAGTAAGTTCACCTTTATTAACTGCTTTGTCCAATTTGATCACAGCCGAGGAGCTGCACGGATTAGGATAGACTTTTGCTTCGTTGTATTGCGCGACATCTTTTGAGCCCGTCGAACCACCATTCATTATGTTTTTGAATTGATAAAAAACATGGTTGTTAATTTGAAAATGTCTGTAGTATAAACTGAAGTTAAAAACGCCAAAAGAATAATAATCGATGTTATCTGTATACAAAAAAGTGCTTCCGCTTTGGCCACTAATCCCCTCGGCATATCCGCTCTGTACTCCTAAATCAGTACTATTACTAAGTTGGGTAATATTTCCGTAATTGTAAAAAAGGTATCACCATTATAATGAGTTGTATCAGGGTAAATAGCATGTCCCGGATAACTGAATTTATGAAATACTTTCCCGTTAAAATAGCTCGTATCTGAACTAAAAGCAATTCCGGTCCAACCTATTTGATGGCCAATAGGTTGTTTTAAGTGAACAAGGGCAATATCAAGGAAATTTTTGCGATCATAAAACTGTTTAAAAATATAGATTTTATCAGCCATCGGCGTTGGCAAGGACGTCGGGTATAGCCCATTATCATATCCCGGCGCAATTAAAAAACTATCTGTCTCGAAACCATTGAGGTTGGTGAAATAGTTATATACACAATGTCCTGCAGTCAGGTAATAATCGGGTGCAATCATTATCCCGGAGCAGTTCCATGCCGTGTCGCCATCTGTAATCGTACGCAAGGCTGCGGCAGTTCTCATTGGATAATTTGTCACATCGAACAAAAGTTCAGCCCTGGCTACTTTGCTGAAACTGGAATTGGTAAAGAGATTTGTTGTTGGTGGTGTTAGACTTAAAGGCGCCTGGTTGCCCATTGAGCCAACTGATGAATATGTATGGTCAAAAGTAATGGATGGATCTATGGTTACCGGCGGGATCGTATCAATCGTATGGGTAATCACATCATAGACAATGATGGTATCAGCAGGCGGATAACCCTGTGCTTTACACATATTTGAAAAGAATAAGATGACAGCAAGTACATTAATACACGTTCTCATTGACAGCGGGTTTTAAATAGTGACAGCAGAGCCCATATAATTTTTTGTTTATTTCTGTATTTATGACTCTATTGTTTGATAAACTTAATCGTATTCAATTTATAACCGGTTCGAATTGTCAAAAAATATACGCCCGGAGGAAGATGTGCCAGATCAATTTGGGATATAAAAGAACTGTTATGTACGCTCTCACCGAGTATATTTTTAATATCAATTTTGGCAGTATGCAATTCATTTTGGCTATCTTCTATGTTCACCACTGAACTTATCGGGTTCGGATAAATAGTAAATTGTAAATAAGATTCAAGATCTTCCTGGCTGTTTATTACCGAACACGGAGTAGGTGGGGTACATGACAAATTACAACTAAAAGGGGCAAAAGGACTTCCAAGGTTATCATAATAAAATTGGCCGTTATGGCATTCACATGTTGTATAGACCTGCGGATCTCCGGGCCATCGGAAGGGGTTTAAAGGATTTATTTCTGATAATATTCCTTCTACAAAGTTATAACTATTAAACCCTCCGTTATTAGATAAATTAACTTTATTATGATAACAGCCATTTATTAACATCGAGTCTTTTGTGCAGACTGTTAATGAGTATACGCTGCCCCCTATGGTAAGATTAAATGAATCGCCATAATTTAAATTGAAATCTATGTATAAGAAATCCATGGAATTAGCGAGGTCATACTGATATACTTTTTTTTGCGCTGCAACTTCTCGAAATAGAGCAAAGGAACTACTGTTTACATTTTTTATTTTTTTATAGCTATAACTACCAATTATAGTATCGGTTTGGTATTGATATGTTTCGTAAGCCGACATGCCAAAACTGGTTGACACGACGGTCCAGCTTGGGTTATTACAAAATGGTTTATACAACGAAGATTGGCTATAAATGGTTAACTGTATAAATAGGAAGAATAATGTGAGTCTCATAGGAATATGTGTTATTTTTTATTTATTTGTAGATGTAACATAAGGAGCACTATTTTGATCACATTCAAATATAGATTAAAGTTTTTAGCCTCTTCCTACCGTTAAACGGGTTTTTTGCACATTTTTATTTATCGGCTCTTTTTTCGAATCAAATTGTTTACAAGCTGCAACTCCCCCTGCTGCCGGAATAACAAAAAAGCCCTCTGTTAGAAATAACAGAGGGCTTTTTTTATTTTAGCAAAATAAATTGAGAACGGTCAATAATCCTGATCATCATTCTTTCCTTTTTCATCATCCTTTCTTACAAAGGAGCAATCGGAATCAAAGATGTAGTCTTCGCGGCCCACTTCAGCCTTGTAACTTATTTTACCTGCGGCATCTGTAATCTTACCCGCCTCTTTTATTCTTTTACCGTTTAAGTTAGTGGCAACGTAATCAATCACCGCTTTCGGAAGTTCAGAGGCTTTCAGTTCAACCACGGATTCAATAAAATTACCGTCACTATCATAAACGGCAGAACTTTCTGTCTTGTTCACTACGAATTCAGCTTCATAATTGCTCCCGTCTTTGCCCCATTTTTCATTTTTCACATCCGGGTAATGTTTAGTAAAAGCGTCTCTCACTTTAGAAGGTACTTTCGTTTCAATTGAAATTTGCGCGTTTGCAGGACTAAGTCCCAAAACAAAGGCTATGATTATGTATAAGGTTTTCATGTTCGTATGATCTAAAATTGTAATACAAAAATAGGTCAAGAATGCGCCCACTGTCGAACTTCTTCGACGGTTCCGTCAATACCTTCATTTTTATGTAAGTGACTAATGTATTTTAAATATTTATCCTGATTTTCATTTGTAAAATTAAATGGTTTGCGGCCTATCTGCTGATAATCGAAAAGGATATTGAGCCTGAGAACATGCTTATTTAACTTCTTAAAATGGCGCGTTGAATTGCGTGGATAAAAATCTTGACCTTGTTATTTTTTTTATACGAAGTATAGGGACTCAATGTAAATTTAAAGTTATTAATACTATCATACCGTTATTTTTAATGGAGTTTTTTCGGAAATCATCTTATTTTTGCATACACTAAAATTTAATTATGAAAAAAGAAAGTAAAGAAATGCTGAAGCAGATTCTTAGAAACCAGATCTTGATAATGCAGGCGTTAAACATTGATGCTCCAAAGAAAGAGGCCCAGAAGACAGAAGAAAAAAGCGCACCTGTAAAAAAGGTTGCTGCTAAAAATTCGGTGAAGAAAGCTGCAACAAAAAGAAAATAAATTTTTGTAAAATAAAAAAGAGCCTGTATACTACATACAGGCTCTTTTTGTTTTGTGATTAAGCATTTGAATAAAGGCAGATGCGATTTCCCTCGCAATCCTGAAACTCTGCAAAATACCCTAATTTACCATCGATCAGATTGCTAGCAATGGATAGATGTCCGGAAGTAGTTTTTTGTTTAAGCAATGTTTTTTCAACGAGAATTTTTCCGCCATATTCCTCCACTTTTTCTAAGCTCTCAGAAAGATTAAGCACATAGAAAAATAAAACAACTCCGGAACCAGGTTGGTGATTTTCTTTTACAGTTAAAACACCTCTCACAGAATTTTCACCTTTATTAAAAACACCTTGCTCTGTTTCCAGAATTTTTATTTTCTCGATAGGGGTCGCTAATACTGCGGTATAAAACTGTATTGCTCTTTCAAGATCTGAAACTGGTATTTCAAACCAAACAATCTGACCTTGTATCATAAGTTTTTATTTTATCTAAGGTAGTGAAAAAAGTAGTCCTTTGAGATTATTTCAGACTGTTTGGATTGAGTATTTAAAGAAAAGTAATAGAAATTACTAAAGCAGGTCTTTATTAATGGTATATCCGACTCCTTTGGTTGTTTTGATGATCTCGTTTCCCAAAGTTCTGCGAATGTTCCGGATATGAATGTCAATGGTTCTGCTGTTGGCTACCTCAGGCATGTTCCAGATCAATTTAGCGAAATCCAAGCGTGTAAATATTTTGTGTGCGTTTTCATACATCAGGGTCAGCATTTCAAATTCTTTCCTTGGCAGGCTGATTTTTCCGGCCTTTGTGATAATGAGGTATTGTTCCTTATCAACAAAAAAATTGGGATGCTTATCTACTTCGGATATGTCTTCACTTTTACTCAGTAAACGTTTTTTTAAGGTGGCAATCCGCGCCTCTAGCAGAATTGGTTTAACGGGAGAAATGATAAAGTCATCGGCGCCTGAATTAAAAGCTGTGATCTGAATATAATCATCCTGTTTGTTTGAGAAAATAATAATGTAGGGTTGTTCAATCTCTTTCTGGTTCCTGATATCGGAGGTTAACGTAATGCCATCTTTCGGTGCATAGTCCAGTTCAATGATAACCAGGTTCACATGGCCATCCTTAAGCATTTGATGTATATGCTCTTCTGATGCTACAATAGTAACATGGTACTTTTTTTCCTCTAAATACTCTTTCGTCTTTTTCATCGACGAATCAGAATTGGAGCAAATGACTATATTGAAGGTAGATGACATTATAAAAAAAAGGCACGAACATTCGTTCGTGCCTTTACTTATTTTTGAATTAGTGAGCGATGATTAATTTTTGTGTTTCCTTTTTTGAATCTATGGTCAACGATACATAATAGATTCCTGCGGATAAATCCGACGTGTTTATGTTTATTGTATGGCTTCCTTTTTCGAATTCACTTTGAGCAGGCACTGAAACCAAATTACCTACAACATCATAAATCAAAATAGTAACTTTATTTTTTTCAGTTAAACCGAACGCAATATTGGTGTTTTGTGATGCGGGATTAGGATACAAACCAAATGAAAGGGTTGTGTTTCCGTTTATTTCGTTTACACCTGTAAAGCCACCAACGAATGCCGGACTTGCAAATGATGCTCCTACTGACGCTGTAGAAGCGGTATTTAAGCGGTAGTCGCGTGCAGATCCTAAAGCGGAAAATGCATTTACAAAATTGATCTGTGCAATGGTTGTTGCCGTATCAATTGAATTTGCAGTTGCATACACATGGTACCAAGGTTGGTTAAATGCTGTAGCAGATTCGGTAATATACGTTGAAGGAATTTCAGCAGTGATATTTAGATTTGAGAAATAAGCCATAGAATCGGTGCCTACTGCCTGGAAATTATCCTGCGTAACAGCGTTTTGAAAACGTAAACCTTTCTCGTATCCTAAGATTAAAGAGTTGAATAAGCTTAAAGCTGAGTTACGACGGATGTGCGCAGAAGCCTCGTGAGCTTCGCCTGCAGGTAAAGTTCCTGCACCATAAACGGTTCCATCGCCTTTAGCACCGATAAAAGTCATATTTGAAAATACCGGTTTAGTTAATGGTAAAGCTAAATAAGGAGAAGTTCCATTATTATCTGATTCAAAACCGTTACTTGCTCCACCGGAAATTGCGTCCCAGATATCCGGATCTTTAACTCCTAAGCCAAATTGTACGCGACCTCTGTATCCAAAGTCAGTGTCAAAATCATCATCAGTGGTTCTGTAAGCAATTAAATGTTTAGCGTCCACAGTTCCGCCAAACCATTCAAAAGCATCATCTCCCGAGAAGGAAATCTGGATGTGATCAATTTTTGTTCCTGAACCAACACCACCTAAAGTTAAGCCGTTGATTTCAGAGTTTGTTTGCAAAGGGTCTAAAGCAACTCCGGCAAATTCTATTCTTACATATGATAAAACACCTGAATTATCAGCATCATTTGTTCCTCCGTAGTATCTTAACGGATCAGCTGTAACAAATCCTTCCACTTTACTTACATTAGGACTAGTGGAAATACCTCCGGTATTAATGACACCATTACCTAAGATGATAACACCACCCCAATCACCAGGGTTACGTCCTGTAGCTACATCCTGGATGGACGTAAATACGATTGGCTGTGATGCAGTTCCTTGAGCCATTATTTTTGATCCCCTGGTAATGATTAAAGTACCCGGCGTTAAACTGGCATCCGTCATTTTACATCTGATCACAGTACCGGCTGCTATTGTTAGAACTGCATTATTTTTCACATGAACAAAACCATTTAAATAAACTACCCCACTGATGGAAGTATTAGAAGTAATGTCACCGGTTAAAGTTGAAGTAGGCGCTGCATAAGCAGTGTTTTCAGGGTCCCAGTTTGCCCAGCCTGAGGTCCAGTCTGTTGCAGGTGTATTGTCTGTTACAGGGAATGCACCTTTATAAGATGTCACGTCCCAGGTGAACGCTGATTGAGCGTTTAAAAACGAGCAAGCTAAAAGAGCCGCCGCTGATAAGTAAATTTTTTTCATTTTTTTGTTTTAGTTTTTTGATGTGCAAATCTATTTCAACATTCTTTCGGTAACATTAAACTAAGTTTACATCTGCTTTACAATTACATTAACTGAACGTTAACAAAAACGAATCAACTTTACAAAGCCTTAACATAGATGCTGGTACTGTATGTCTTAGAATTTGTAAGAAAAGGAAAGTGAGATCGTTGGAGCAAGCTTTGTACTGAACATAATATTATCTGTTGCGTATGTATGTGTCAGATTTTGATTTTCATTCTCAGAAGATTTATCTAATTTTCCATTTTTGTTAAGGTCCTGGTACCAGATCTGGCGCTGTGCCAAAATATCCCTGACATTTAACTTAATTTCAAATTTTTGTTTAAATAGTTTTGATAATTGAATATCCAATACATGCCTGGGAGTCTCATAAAAATCAGGCTCCGCGTCATTACCTACAATAACAATTCTTCTTCCGATAACATTATAAGAGATACTTGCTCCCCAGCCTTTATCACTATCAAGGTATTGAAGGCCTGCATTGATGATGTAAGGTGATTGGCCTTGTAACGGACGAGTTTCAGCGGTTGTACCCAAAATTTTACTCACATCAACTTTGGAATTAATGTAGGCAAAGTTGGTGAACAAAGTTAGATTATCAAGAATTTTTGAAGAATCAGTTCTTAAAAGTGTACTTAATTTGAAACGATATTCCAGTTCGAATCCAATATTTTCCACCAATGGTACGTTCACGTAAGTTAAACTTTTAATTTGTGCTGCCCCATCTACGGCCATTTCTGTTGCGTTGGTAATTCGCTTATAGAAGCCCGATGCCGATACAATTTGACCTGCTCCCGGATACCATTCTCCGCGAATATCATAGTTGTCAATTTTTGCTCTGACCAAATCCGTGTTTCCTGCAATACTGTACCCGGTGATAAAGTCTTTAAAAGTAAACGGCACTAATTCTCTGAATTCAGGTCTTGAAATTGTTCTGTAGTAGGCTAGTCTTATATTGATTTTGTCATTGACACTGTACACTGCATTAATGGATGGCAGTAGATCAATTACCGTTGAATCTCTTACTGTGGCAGTATCAGGTTGTAAAAAATAAGTTATTTTTTGGTTATAGGATTCAACACGTGCTCCGTAAATAAATCTGAATTTATCAAAGATTCTTGAGTCCACTGATAAGTAAGCGGCATGTAAAATGGCAGATGCCTTATAATTGTCTTTCGGAGTAGTGGCTTCAGCAAGTAAAAACCCTCCGTCTTTGTTTCCGGTCCATTCAGTATGAATACCAATGTTTTCCGGAGCGAAAATCTGGCTTTCATCTAAAAATAAAAGTGAGGTATTTGCCTGGAGAGATGAATTTCTTCTATACATCGCGTATCCCAGGAAGCGTGCTTCAAAACTTCTATCCTTGAAAATGTGGTTCCCACCTATTTTAACTTCATGCTGGGATTTTTTTATTTTAAAAACCCTGCTGATGTCATATTTTGCACTTTTTATCGTCTCCTTAGTCGTTGCAAATAACATTGTACCGCCATTATCTGTGGACGTTGAATTTTTAACTGGTTCAATTACCGCATAATATTGAACAGAATCATTTTCTACATTTTGTTTAATCGAAAATTTAGTATACTTCACAGTTCTTAGGTTGGGTAATTCTCTCTTAATATCACTGTAACCAACCACCCATTTGATTTTCACTTTCGCTTTTTCGATATAGTGGTCGCCATTTAACTGGCCCGAATAGATCTGGTTTTGTGTGAACCATCTGACGCTTGATTTTTCCCATTTGTTAAGCGCATAATCTGATGCTCCTCTTCTGGTAACAACTCTGTCTTCTGAATTAATACTATATAAATTTTTTAATCCCAACTGGTGATTATCATGAATTTTATAGGCAAGATTCCATAAAACACTCGCTAATACATTCGTGGTGTATGAAGTGTCTTTATAATCAGAAAGTTTTGATACCGCTTGTTCTTCCCCTTCTTCAGAGAAATCCCGTTTGTTGGTGAAAACCGTATTGTTATTTTTATTGTAGGTAATCGCAAAAATACTTCCAGCCTCTCTTTTAAATATTTTTCCAACGTTTGCAAGTGAATACTGGAAATTCAAATTTGGCAAGGCTTTTTTAGTCTGTAATGTCCAGTCGTAATTTACCATTTTGGCATATTCTATCTGATCCAGTTTTACGTTTGAAAAATCTCTGGTGGACGGCAGGCCTGTTGGGATCGCCCGGGTACCATCGTCCAGTCCTATCCAATCTGTTTTTCCTCCTTTATAAGTTTTAAAATCCTTGAAAGTGGTTTGTGTGTTGTATCCCGCGCCTATCGCTATACTTTGCGAATTTTTTTCAGGAATACTTTTGGTATTGATTTGAATAACACCACCTGCAAAATCTCCCGGAAGATCGGGTGTTGCTGTTTTAAGGATTACAATGTTATCCAGTAAATTTGCCGGAAAGATATCAAAGGAAAAAGCTTTCTTGTCACTTTCGGAACTTGGTAATGGAGCACCATTGATAAAGGCTGCGTTATATCTGTCACTCATTCCTCTTATAATCGCAAACTTATTGTCCTGGATACTGGCACCAGTTACACGTTTTAAAACGTCACTTGTACTTCTATCAGGCGTTTTTTTGATGCTTTCTGAAGAAATGCCATCACTGACGCTGGCATTGTTTTTTTGCATCACCAGTAAAGTGTTGGTGTTTTCTTTGTTCATTTCTGCCTGCACCACCACTTCGTTGAGTGTTTGAGAGCTCGACTGGTCCAATGTGATATTAAAGTCCGTTACTTCATTTGCTTTAACAAGTACATCCACAAACTTTTTATTATCATAAGTAATATAACTGGCGATGATGGTATACTTTCCCGGTTGTAATCCACTTAATGAAAAATTTCCGTCAAAATCACTTGAGGCTCCTTTTGTTGTCCCTTCTATCAGAACTGTGGCACCGGGTAAAGTTTCGCCTGTTTTGGCATCAACGATTTTTCCGTTTATTTTTCCTGTTTGTGCATTTACCAGAGTAAGCGACGCTAAAAACGTAATGGTAAGTATAAATTTATCGAGCATGTTTTTTTTAATTTGACACCGCAAAAAAACAATACCTAGTTAAGGTTAATGTCAAGTATACATTACCTTAATATTAAATGAAATTCATATTTACTGAACTTGGTTAACGATTAGTTAACATAGAAACTCTTAAAATTCAAGACCTATCAGTGAAACATCATCTGTTTGATGAGTTCCTTCTTTCCAGATGCTGAAAATGAATTCGATCAGTTCTTTCTGGTTATCCATTGGCAGACTATGGTAATTATGCAGGATGTTCAGTAAGCGTTTACGACTGAATTTTTTATTGTTTTCTGTATTGAACTGATGTTTGATGCCGTCGGAGAAAAAATAGAGTTTTGATTTTTCCTCCAGGTTTATCTCAAACGTATCAAATGCACGGTTTTTTTCTATCTGCCACCCGCCAATAGGGTAACTGTTTCCTTTATAGATTTTAATAGCGTTGGATTGGTGAATCGCAAATTCCCCGCCGGCACAGGCATACTGAAATTTTCTTGTTTTAGTATTGAATGAAATAAGGGTAATTTCCAGCCAGTCGTTGTTAAACTGCGAATCGTTTAGTTCGTTATTGAAAGTTTCGATCCATTTTTTATCCAGTTCGGTAAGGTAATCACCAAGTTTTTCAAAATTCTTTTGAATCACATAGTTCAGCAGGCTGATGCCCAGTACAGAAAGCATGGCGCCCGACACACCATGACCTGTGCAATCCGCTAAAGCAAAATAAATAGTATCATCTTTCGCGCTTAGCCAATAAAAATCACCTCCTATTTTTTCCTGTGGACTGTAATAAATAAAATGGTCTTTGAAGAATTTGTTAAAGTGACGTGTTTTAGGGAGCAGTCCGTTTTGTATGGTTTGCGCATAGGCAAGACTATTCTGATGATCTGCGATGGTTGTTTGTAACATAGGACTTAAGTTCATTTGTTGCAAACATCAGACTTTAAAATTAACTGAATAGTAAATGAACATTAGCTTAATATTATGATTTGTTAATTACATGTTTGCGCAACAAAAAAGCGCTTCATTTTAAATGAAGCGCTTTTTAATTTTGTATTATTATGGATGTTTATAGAGAAGTAAAATCAGTCGTTTTAATTAACTCTCCTTTTTCGTCCCATTGTTTCCAGGTCCCTGTTTTTTCTCCGTCTTTATATATCATTTCAAATAGTTTGGTTCCATTGTCGTCGTAAACAAACCAATTCCCGTTTTTTTTATCGTTTAAGTAGGAAGCTTCGGCAATTTTAGATCCGCCTGAATTAAAACGTACCCACAACCCAAATTTCAGGTTATTTTCATATTGGCCGGTTTCCATTTTTTGCCCTGTCTGGTAATATTTTATAGATTCACCATGCAGCTTACCATCTTTGATGGCTAATTCTTCCTTGATGGCACCATCCGGATAGCGAAAAATGTGTTTTCCGGAATAGGCGGTTTGATTTTGAACATATATGCCATTATCAAAACTAATGTCCTGTGAAAAAGCAATATTTCCGGCAAAAAGACAGAATAGTAAAATTAAATTTTTCATGATGAACGGGATTTAATTGTTAGAAATATAAATCGAAAGATTTCTAATACAATTATACCAAAAAGGAAGTTTATTGTTACAATCATAACAAAATCTTAACCTTAACTTTACATTGATATTTGCTTACTCTGCCGTTAAAACAACTGATACATTTCCAGTATTGCTTTGTATATCCCTAAGATTAAGGGTTTTTGAAGAATAACCTACCTGTGTGAATTCCAATGTTAAATTTTCATCGCTTGTAACTTCCAGGTAAATGAAGAAGTTGCCATCCAGATCTGAATAAACCGTTTTGTTGCAATTGGCGCAGTCAATTTTAACTCCTGCCAAATACTCATTACTTTTTGTATCAATAATTTTTCCACTTAAAATGAAGGATTTTGCTTTTACTGCCTTTGGCATTTCACCTGCAAAGCCTAATACGCATACAAACACGCTTAAAATTAAAATGAGTATGAGATCCTTTTTCATACTGCAAATTAAATACAGTGAGTTTAACTTAAGTTAAGCCGAATGTTACCAGATTGTTAAATCAGGATTTACAAAACTAAACGACCTTGTTGTTTTTTATTTTTAATAAGCTGGTATTGAGAATAATTAAGCAGTTGATACCAAGCTGGGCGGTGTCTGTAATTTTCTTTTCCGGATATTGATATTTCAGCTCTTTGTTAATGGATTTATATAGGTCTATGAATAACTCAATATCTTTGACTACTTTTTTTGATAATTTCGCTTTCAGGTTAGGATTAGTTACATATTCTTTTTTAATATGCCCGATTAAACTGGTGAACTTGATTTTATTTTCAAGCGGCGTTTGTTTTAGTTCGTCTTTTATTATTTGCCTGGAAGCCTTATTGAGTAAAACATAAGACAGATGAAGCGATTCGATAAAGTAATTATTATCAAACGCCTGTTTGTTCTTGTCGATAAGTTGTTTGATCGTTGTTGCCATAATTTGCCTTTTTATACAAAACGAATTTAATAAGGACTATGTATAGTTATTATTAAATATGCTTGTAAAATTATGACATCCTGAGTTGCAATCCATTGTATTTAAATGGTCAGATCCGGAAGCGGAATACAGCTCATGTTACCGCTATATTAAGCAGATCCTAAAAATAACGCGATTTCTTAATATTTATTTAACTTTAAGCTCAGGGTTTAAGGTTAACTTTGTGTCGATAGAAAATATGAGTACAGAAAACAGTTTATATAAGATCTTATTAGTTGATGATGAGCAGGACATTCTTGATTTTTTGAGTTATAACTTAAAAAAGGAAGGATTTCAGGTTTATACTTCGCTTAACGGAAGAGATGCCATCAGTATTGCAAAAAAAGAAATTCCTCATCTGATCGTTCTGGACGTGATGATGCCTGAAATGGATGGAATTGATACCTGCCGTGAAATCCGTGATAATGCAAGTTTAAAGGATGTGATGATCGCCTTTTTGAGTGCCAGGAACGAGGATTATTCCCAGATAGCCGGTTTTGAAGTGGGCGCGGATGATTATATTACGAAACCTATAAAACCGAGGGTTTTTATAAGCAGGGTGAAAGCATTGCTCAGGCGGTATTCACCTGAGCAGCAGAAATCTGACCAGCTGGATCTCGGTGGAATCAGAATTGATAAGGAGAAATACTGCGTTTATAAAAATGACCAGGAAATAGCCTTTCCGAAAAAAGAGTTTAAGTTGCTATCACTTTTAGCGAGTAAGCCGGGAAAAGTATTCACACGTGAATTTATTTTAGAACAGGTGTGGGGCGATGAAGTGATTGTTGGAGATAGAACCATTGACGTTCATATCAGGAAACTGAGGGAAAAACTGGGTGACGAATACATCAAAACCATTAAAGGTATAGGATATAAATTTGAGTTTTAAAAAATAGCGGAAAATCTTCCGCTATTTTTTTTGTTCGTTATATGCCTTGATAAAATCCTGCCAGCTGGTGGTTTTATATTTATCCTCAGCGTAGTATTTTAAAATGGGCAATAAGGTTTTTGGAGTTAAAAACACTCCTAATGCATCCAGTGTATTTTGCTTATCATCCAGTACCGCGATGGATGGAAATTGCAACCTGTTATTCGTTACTTTTAAAGCAAAGGTATTTAAGGGATAACCGTTCAATACGGTTTTGAAACATTTTTCTCCTTTAAAAACAATAGTATCGTTGCTTTCGGCGTCGAAATTGATCAGGTAAAAATGTTTATTAATGTAATTTGCAATACTGGTATCTTTTAAGGTAGTGGCGTTTTGTACTTTACAGGAATTACAAAAACCCGCAAAAATATTGACCAGGATTTTTCTTGGATTCTTTTTTTGCAATTTCTCGATCTCTTTTAAGGTGTGAAATTTCAACGCACCTTTCGTAAATGCGGTATCATAAAACGTATGATTAAACTGAGAAGAAAAATCATCATAGCCCGCACTTTTATAAACATTTTCAACTGTGAACACCAGTAACGGCTCAATTTTTTTCTCCTCTAAAAACCCCTGTGATAAAAGGTTGTATTCAAAATTATTAGAAACGAAAATCGTGGAGGGATAGCTCAGGCTGTTTCCTAAAAATTTGATAGCCAACTCGTGCGGGGTTTTTGGTAAAGGAGAAGTTGGTTTATAAATCTTACCATTATATTCAATGGTATCTTTTGTCTCCGCATTAAATTTAACGGGATAAAAAAACTGGTTCACATACCCGGCAATATTCGGATTGGAATAGGTCGTTTTCATCATGTGCTTGCACCAGCCGCACCAATCCGTATAAATGTCGATTAAAAAAGGTTTTGGTTGTGTTTTGTTAAGTTCCTGGGCTTCTTTAATAGACAACCATTTCACCAGGCCATCTTCCGATTGGGCAAATGAAAATGAATTTAAAAATGAAACTGTAAGTATTAATATGAAGTAACGCATAGGTTAGTTTATAAAGCGTTATAAAGATAAAACTATTCTTTGAAATTTATATGTTTTCCCATGGTACCCTTAAAACGGTACCAAAAACTTTGTGTTTCAGTAATGGGCACGAAATTTTCTATTTTATAGCTTTGGTAATTAATGACCGGTTCAGTATGAGGCAGGGTTTTTAAGGTGTCAAAAATTACCGGCAAAAACCTCAGATCTTTTAACCGGCGTTTTCCAAATCGATAAGTCATCCTCGTCTGGAAAGGATCGGTGCTTAATGCTATTTTTTTATAACCGAGTAGTTTTGCAAGCTTATATCCATACCATACATTTTCGGTACTATGCTGTGCCCTGTCTTCAACAATAATGTCATCGGCAGGGACCCCGCATTCAACGGCATATAATTTCATGATCTGCGCTTCAATGTAGGGAGAGTAAACCGAGCTTCCGCTCATGATAATTTTTTTAGCGATACCTTTTTTGTAAAGATGGATGGCCCATATGACACGCATTTGCATGGTGCGGTCCCATTTTGGTTCCAGGAAAGGAACGCCCGGCACAATAACCGCGTCATATTGCGGATGTTCGGCGAGCGCCCTGGTGGTCAGTTTTTGCGCGGAAGGCTGAAACAGAACACAGGAACTCAGTAAGGCTATGAGAGAAATATATAAAAAAAAGGAACGCATAGTATCAGACTAACAGTGCAAAAAATAAAAAAGGTTTAGGTAATTAAAGATACCATCTATAAGGCGAAATGTCAAAGTTTGTTTAGTTTTTTGTTTAAAGATGCTATAAATTAGCGCTTTAGAAACCTGAATTTTAGGATTGACGCATAAGCAGGATATTTACTTTTATTTAAAGAAGCATTGGGGTTACGATACATTTCGCCCTCTGCAGGAAAAAATCATTGAATCCATTCTTTCCGGTAAAGACACTCTGGCGTTATTGCCAACGGGTGGCGGTAAATCCATTTGTTTCCAGATTCCGGGATTGGTGATTGGAGGAACATGCCTGGTGGTCTCCCCTTTAATCGCTTTAATGAACGACCAGGTTCAGAATTTGAAGAGCAAGGGAATCAGCGCGGTTGCTATCACTTCTTCCATGAACTCGAAAGAAATTGATATTGCATTGAACAATGCCGCTTATGGCCACGTTCAGTTTTTATATGTTTCTCCTGAAAGAATTGAGAACGAAACATTCCGTCAACGTTTATCTTACCTGCCCATAGGCTTAATTGCTATTGATGAAGCGCATTGTATTTCTCAATGGGGCTATGATTTCAGACCCAGTTATTTAAAAATAGCGGAACTAAGGGAATATTTCCCTGCCGTCAGTATTATTGCGGTAACAGCCAGCGCTACTAAAGAGGTGGTGGAGGATATACAGCTTAAATTATTATTCAAACAGCAAGCTGTTTTTCGCCAGTCTTTTGAACGGAAAAACATACGGTATGTCGTTCAATTGGAAGAGAACAAATATGAACGCTTATTGAAGATCATTCATAATATTGGAGGTACAGGAATCATTTATGTCCGTAACCGGAAAAAAACGGAAGAGATCAGCAAGTGGCTTAACCAGAATAAGATTTCCGGCTCTTTTTATCATGCCGGCATCAATGCCAATGACAGAGCTGTGGTCCAGCAAAACTGGATTGATAATAAAAGCCAGGTCATTGTAGCCACTAATGCTTTTGGCATGGGTATCGATAAACCGGATGTTCGTTTTGTGGTTCACCTGGATTTACCGGAAAGTCTGGAAGCCTATTTTCAGGAGGCAGGCAGAGCAGGCAGGGATGAAAAACCGGCTTACGCGATTTTATTAATTAATAATTTTGATATTGCATCCCTGCAGGATCAGTTTGAACAAAAAACGCCCGGTATTGACGAGATCAGGCAATCCTACCAGGCAATTTTTAATTTTTACCAGGTACCTGTCGAAAGCGGTGAAGGCTTATCTGTTAGTTTTGATATCAATGAAGTGACACGCAATTATAATTTAAAACCAATTACGTTATATAACTCCATTAAATGCCTGGAAAAGGAAGGCTATTTTTCTTTCCTGGATAGTGGTTACGAGCCCTCCAAAGTGATGATGGTGATGGGCAAAGATGATCTGTATAATTTTCAGATAAAATATCCAAAGTATGAGCCGTTAATTAAAGTGTTATTAAGAAGCTATGGTGGTTTGTATGAACAGTATGCCTACATCAGGGAAAAGGATGTGGCTTACAGGGCTAAAATATCGGAACATGAATTATCGGGTCAACTGGATAACCTGCAGAAGCAGGGCGTTATTTCTTTTATTCCTCAAACTGATTTACCTAAGTTGATTTTTTTGCAGAACCGGATTAATTTAAAATTTGAATCTATCCGGCTTACCAATTATCCTATTTTAAAGGAAAAGGCTTTGACGAGAATTAACAGCGTAGTTAATTATGTCACAGAAAAAAACATTTGTCGGAGCCGTCTGTTGTTATCGTATTTTAACGAGACAGATTTTAAGGATTGTCAGTATTGTGATGTCTGTGTCGAAAAATACAAGCACGCACTGGAGACTGATAATGGGTTGATGGAAAACATAAAAAATGAACTCAAAGCACAATCTCTAAATTTGAAGGAGCTGGTCTTAAAATTTCAAACGGTTAATAGGAAACGACTCAACGAAGTGATTAACAAAATGATTGATGACGACATCCTTGTCATCGATTCCGAAAAAAATATTACTTTAAAATAAAAACATGAAATCATACGGCACTTTATATTTATTACCGGTTGGATTAGGAGACTGCAACATTGAAGATGTTTTACCGAAGCGAAACCTGGATTTAATAAAAACCCTTATTCATTATATTGCCGAGAACGCAAAAGATGCGAGGGCATTTTTGAAACAGTGTGGAATTCCTGAAATCAGCAAGGCTGCAATCTCATTGATTAATCAGCATGCAAAAGAGGAAGAATTGAATTCGTTTTTAAAACCTTTATTAGAGGGACATGACATGGGTTTGATGAGTGATGCCGGATGTCCCGGTATTGCCGACCCGGGTGCCGATATCATTAAGCGCGCTCACCAAAAAGGAATCAAGGTGGTTCCTTTGGTGGGGCCGAGTTCCATTGTATTGTCCATTATGGCCAGTGGATTTAACGGGCAGAATTTTGCTTTTACAGGTTATCTGCCAATTAATAGCATCGAACGATGCAAACGGATTAAGGAACTGGAGCAGCTGTGTCAGAAACAAAAGCAGGCGCAATTTTTTATTGAGACGCCCTACCGGAACGGGAGCGTGTTTGAAGACCTTTTAAAGACGCTGCAACCCGGTACCCAATTGTTAGTGGCCACTCATATTACCTTAACTGATGAAAACATTTCCGTAAAACCGGTTGTTGGCTGGAAAAAAAATAGCGCTCCGGATTTTTTCAAGAAACCAACAGTTTTTGGTATTTACACATAGGATTTTGACAACTCAGGAATCGAATCAGGTTCACAAAAAAAGGTTCGCTATTAAAGCCAACCTTTTTTTTATTCGTTTGTTAAATTTTTCTTTTGCCGAAGGTAGAGTACATCACCGACCTTTAGTTTATCATCGGCCTTAAGCCTGTTTTTCTTGCAGAGTATGCTTAATCGAATACCATGTAATTGCGAAATGGATTTTAAGGTTTCATTTTTTTGAACGACATGATACGGTTCCAGGGCTTTACGCCGCTTTTTCTCGATGTATATTTTCTGGCCATAACTTAATTTATCTGCTTTGGTTAGATCATTGTATTCCAATATCTGGTCCAGTTCAAGATTGAAATCATGCGCGATCTTATAAAATGAATCATGATCCCTGGCAATGACAAAGCGGATGTGGTTAAATCGGTATACTTCACGGATGGTCATATCCGATTTAAGCGATTCCTGTGGTTGCAGATGTTGCTTGGGCGTATTCTCAATAACATTCAGCTCCTGTAATTTATAACGCTCAATAAGTTCAATCAGGCGCTCAGCATATCTTGGATCTGTTGCGTAACCGGCATTTTTTAAACCGTAGCACCAGCCTTTGTAATCGCCGGAGGATAATTCAAATAAAGACTTGTAGCGGGAGCGGGAAAATAAAAACATACTGTGGTCACTGTATGAATCCAACACGTCGTTATATTTCCGGAAGCATTCACCGGCAGAGTCGTCGTCCATGGTGTAGGTTTCTCCTCCCCATTCTTTATGACACTTAATTCCAAAATGGTTGTTGGCGTTACGGCATAAAAGACTATTTCCGTTTCCACTTTCCAGCATGCCCTGGGCTAAAGTAATGCAGGCCGGAACTTTATGTAAATACATTTCTTTGATGGCATCCTCTTTAAACGCGTTGATATATTCAACCGGAGTCATCGTTTTTTGTGCTGACAGGACTGTCACGAAAAAACAAAAAATGAATATGTATTTGCAGAACATTATTTTTTTCGTTTTTGTTTTAAGGCCAGTTTTTCCTCTCCCTTCATTTTTTCAATGCTGGTTGTAAAAGCGGTTGGAGTAATATATTTAATATGTTCTTCCATGAATTGGTAAGCCTGTTTTGGGTAGACATTGTATGTTTCCCGTAATATCCACCCTACAGCTTTTTGCACATAATATTCTTTATCATTTAATAAGGGCTTAACAAATTCTAAGGTGAGATCGAAGCTAACATGTTGTTTTTTTGTACGGGCGTAGTAATAAAGCGCAATTAAGGATTGACGTCGTTCCCAAAGGTTTTTGGAACCATTCCATTTTTTTAAAATAGTCAGCATTTCGTTTTGAGATTCCGGGTGCTCCACCAATCGTGTCAGGTATTTAGATAAGCCATCTGAATGAGCCCAGTTATCAACCTGTTTGACCCAATGAGGTAGCGTTTTTAATTGCGTTTTATATGAGATGTGCTTGTAATTTTTATCTAAATAAATAAAAGCCTGATTTTTTGCTTCAAACGATTTGCTTTGAATGTAGATGTCATTAAAGATTAGAAATGTTTTTTCCTTATCATCGGAGAAGAAGCTAAAGCCGCTTTTATGAGTTTCGTTTTGGAGTTTTGAAACAAGACCAAGCACATTTAAATTGGTGCCGATATACTTTTTGAGTTTTTCAGTCTTTTCCTTATCTTTTTTTATTGATAAACGGTTAAGGGTATCTTCGACTTCTTTGGTATATTTGTTTAGGTCCGGTTTCATTTCTCATCAAAAATAATAAAATGAAAGTTCAAAAAGTAGCGTTATTAAGCCTTCTGTTCACAAATTTATGTTTAAATACATTTAGTCAAATGACATATCCTGATACAAAAACGGTGAAACAGGTCGATGACTACCATGGGGTTAAAATTGAGGATCCCTACCGATGGCTGGAAGATGATAATTCAACCGAGACAAAAGCCTGGGTTGAAAGTGAAAACAAGACGACCAATCAGTATATGAGTCAGATCCCTTTCAGGGAAAAAGTGAAAGACCGTTTAACTGCTTTATGGAATTATGATAAAATGAATACGATCTTCAAAAAAGGGTCTTTGTTTTTTTCATTACGTAATAATGGCTTGCAGAACCAGGCCGTTTTATATTCCCAGGCATCTTTAATAGCCGACCCGAAGGTTTTGTTGGATCCTAATACTCTGTCAAATGATGGCACCACTTCTCTCAGCGGGATGGGTATCAGTAAGGATGGAAAATATTTAGCTTATGGTATTTCAAAAGCCGGTAGTGATTGGGTGGAAATCCATGTCAAAAACATTTCGACCAGGGAAGATTTGAAAGATGTGATCAAATGGGTGAAGTTTTCCGATATTTCCTGGAAAGGGAATGGTTTTTATTATAGTGCTTATGACGCGCCAAAGGACAACAAAGCGTTTACACAAAAGAATGAATTTCATAAAGTATTCTATCATACCATTGGCAAAATGCAATCGGAAGATATATTGGTTTATGAGGACAAGACGCATGGTGATAGAAATTTTTCAGCCCAGGTAACGCATGATGAAAATTACCTGGTGATATACGGAAGCGAGAGTACCAGTGGACAGAGTTTCATGATCAAAGATCTGATGAATCCGCAAAGCAGTTTTATTCCTGTTATTACAAACTTTGATAATGAATATGGTGTCATTGAAAACATTGGGAATCAGTTTTATGTTTACACTAACTATAAAGCACCGCGGTATAAACTGGTTAAAATAAGTCTTAATAATTCCGCTGTTGATAATTGGGAAGATGTTTTGCCGCAGCAGGAAGATTTATTGGAAGGCGTGTCATTTTGTGGGAATAAATTAATTTCAAATTATTTGAAATCGGTTTCATCCAAACTTTATCTGCATAACATCAGTGGTAAAATAGAAAAGGAAATTGTATTAAAAGGAATTTGTAAAGTAAACGCCATCAATTCTTCCCGGGAAGATAATTTCGCGCTTTATTCCACAGTCTCCTATACCAGCCCGGAAGAATTTTATTTTTATGATTCAAAGGTAGGTGCGAGCAGAAGGATTTTTAAACCCAATACGCCTTTTGAATCAGTTAATTATGAAACGAAACAAGTGTTTTATACCAGTAAGGATGGAACAAAAGTTTCTATGTTTATCACGGCAAAAAAAGGGCTTGAATTGAACGGAAATAATCCCTGCTTTGTATTTGGCTATGGTGGTTTTAATGTATCCTACACCCCGGAATTCAGAATTGACCGCGCCGTTTTTTTAGAAGCGGGTGGAGTTTACTGTGTGCCAAACTTAAGGGGCGGGGGCGAATACGGAGAAGACTGGCATATGAATGGAACCAAATGTAAAAAACAAAATGTCTTTGATGACTTTATTTCAGCTTGTGATTTCCTGGTAGAGAATAAATATACGTCCCGGGAAAAATTAGCCATTCATGGTCGTAGCAACGGCGGTTTATTAATAGGCGCGGTGATGACGCAGCGGCCGGATATTGCAAAAGTGGCTATTCCAACAGTTGGCGTATTGGATATGTTGAGATTTCATTTATTTACCATTGGCAGGGCATGGGCCGTGGATTATGGCAGTAGTGAGAATAAAGAAGAATTTGAGTGTTTACTTAAATACTCACCACTCCATAATGTAAAGAAAGCTGCTTATCCAGCCACCTTGATTTTAACAGGTGATCACGATGACCGTGTAGTGCCGGCTCATTCTTTTAAGTTTGCCGCTACTTTACAGAAGAATAATGTGGGCAAGAATCCGTCATTAATCAGGATTGATGTCAATGCGGGGCATGGATCCGGTAAGCCAACAGATAAGCAAATAGCGGAGTTCGCAGACATGTGGAGTTTCGTATTCTTTAATCTTGGAGTGAATTACTAGAAGCCGTAGCCTTTAAAGTCTTTCTTAAATTCGGATGCAGGAATAGGTCTATTGACTTCCAGGTCGTAGAAATCATAGCTTTCAAATAAACCAATTTCATCATAAATACTGACGCTGACAGGAAGCATCGTTTTTTCGTCTACGTAAAACACTGCTTTTTTACAGTAAAAAGTAGGAATTTTAATGACGGAACCTTCTTTTAAATACCCATAATCGTCGTACAGTTTATTTTTACAGCGCAGCATATAATCGTTAACCGTTAGTTTGCCTGCGATGCTGCTGACAGTTTCTTTATGCTGAACCGTGTAATCACGATAGGCGAATTCCAGGTTTTCGTACACCAGTAAATGGCATGTCATTTTGTTTTTTTCAACCTTGCCGGCATATGTCAGATGTTTGGCTATTTGTTCTTTTTCCTTACTTAATGCAATGGCAATGGTTCTTGCCGTAAAATCAAAACCTATATCCAGGATAGTGAAGTGTTGATTTTTCCGCATGAGATTTCCCCTTGGGTCTAAACTCATGGTGAAATAAGGAAATACGTGAGGTTTTACCAAAGCTTTATTGTTGCTTTCCCCTTCGTTATACAATACTTCTAATTTGTTTTGTGTGTTTACCAGATAGGATTTTCTTGGGTGCACCTGAAGTTTAACTGTTGTTGTGGCTGTCGAATATCCGGATTCAATTCGCTCAACGGATTTCATACCATAACGCAAAAAAGTTACTTTTTTTGCGGAATCAAGCATGTCAGTAATTAATTTAAAATCTTTGAAATGTTCATGCGATACTTCTTTCGGACGATCTCCTAACTGGCGTTTAATTTGTTTTTTAGAGAGTTGGGGAAACAGGTTTAAAGAACAAAACAAAATTATAGAGAAGATGAATTTAAACATGATGCACGAAGATAGCAGATTGCCTAACATATTACAAACAAAGTATTTGTAAATTTTGTATTTTTAAGATCTTAATTAAACGTAAAAATATGAACCCAATTTTAGGAATAATTCCTGCACGATATGCGTCCAGCCGTTTTCCGGGAAAGCCCCTGATTGATATCCTTGGCAAAAGTATGATTCAAAGAGTATATGAGCAGGCAATGAAATCTGGATTATTAACGGATGTAGTTGTTGCAACTGATGATGAACGAATTTATACGCATGTGGAGTCGTTTGGAGGGAGGGTTGTTTATACAAAAGCCGAGCATCCAAGTGGTACGGACCGATGCTTTGAAGCTTTTCAGAATATTGGAGAAGATTATGAATACGTGGTCAATATACAAGGAGACGAACCTTTCGTGGACCCGACCCAGATCGAGTTACTTTGTGAAGTTTGTACCGGAACAACAGAACTGGCTACATTAATGATTCCTGTTGATTCTCATGAAGTATTGTTTGATATGGGGGAAGTGAAGATTACACTGAACAAAGATATGGAGGCCTTATACTTCAGTAGGATGGTGATTCCATTTATCAAAGGCAAGCCTCAGGAAGAATGGCACAAACACCATACATATTACAGGCATGTGGGAATGTATGCATACCGTGCCGATATATTGGAACAGGTTACCAAACTGCAGCCTTCCTCACTGGAGAATGCAGAGTCGCTGGAACAATTGCGTTGGTTGGAAAATGGATTTAAAGTGAAATGCGCTGTTACTCATTTCGATAGTCATTGTATTGACACACCGGAAGATATTGAAAAAGTTATTCGTTTAATGAATATTAAATAATGGAAGAAAAGAAATTAGTTTTTATGTGTGGTTTCATGGGTTGCGGAAAAACAACTCAGGGAAAAAAACTGGCCAAAGAATTGGGTTATTATTTTATTGATTTGGATGATTATATTTCAAATAAATATGATCAAACGATTACTGAGCTATTTAAAGAAAAAGGAGAAGCGGAGTTCAGAAAAATTGAAACAGAGGCACTGGGAGAATGTGTCAAGGATAATTTAAAGGCTTTAATCGCGGTAGGAGGTGGAACGCCATGTTTCAATAACAATATGGAATTGATGGTTTCAAATGGCAAGGTCATTTATTTGAAAATGAATGCTGAGGCCTTGTACAATCGTCTGTTTAATGCCAAGGAAGACAGGCCATTGATCAGGGATAAAACAAATGAAGAAATGTTTTTATACATTGAAAATTTATTGAAAACAAGGGAAGCGTTTTATGAACAGGCTCAGATTATTACAAGTGGTGTGACTGTAGATATTGAAGCGCTGAAAGAGAAAGTATTAACCCATACAACTTAATTTTCATGCGGAGAATAAATTTTATTATAGTTTTAATAATAGGAGTTTATTCTAATGGTATAGCGCAATTCGAAAATGAAAAAAATTACGGGTTTAACATTGGCTTTGTAAGTGCCATTGGAACTCACGTTAACCGTTTTGGCATAGTGTTACAGGCATACGGCGTTTCAGGTTTTGCACAGATAAACGGATCTGTGAGGCTTTATGAAAATTTTACAAACCTGGGACCAAAGGGTGAGCATACGGAACTTTGCACCTCCCTCGGAGTTTGTCTTGGTTACGGGCAAATGATCAAAGAACGAAACCCGATCATGAGTTCTATCAGTAATCAAACAGGCTATAAAAATTCGGTCGCCTACAGTTATAATTTCTATTTCAATAAAATGAAAACCTCACAGGTAACCGGTACCATCGCTTTTCAGTTTTACAGAATCTCTATTATTTCAGAAAATGATTTATTGGCAAAACAGACGTTGGACCGCTTCAGAACGGGTGCGTTTATCATTCAATACCAGACGAGACGTTTCCAATACGCGGTGAATTGTACTATGTGGACAGGCAGATTGGGTGAAACGATTAAGAACGATTCTCTGTTTCCTGGTAAGGGATACATCAATACGGCCGGTGGAGTTCATTCAAATTTTTCACATGGATTGCTAAGTGCTCAGGTAAAATATGCCAATCATTTTGGTCAGTACTTACAGGGAAATGCCGGGGTTGACGCTGAACAGGTAAGAAACGTAGTGCAGAATAAATTTTTGCATAGTGTGCTTCCGGGTAATTACCACATGCCTATGATTGATACAGCGGGCAATCAATATCTTTATAGACCGAATCAGAAGATCAGGAAAGCAAAACCGTTTTTAAACGCGTATTCAAGCCCTAATGTTTTTTATTAGGCGTTCGCAAACGAATAAACTTCTTCCAGAATTTTTCTATCGTTACTTAAGCGTGGCACTTTATATTGTCCGCCTAACTTATTATTTGCTTTCAGCCACCTATAAAAAGTTCCTTTCGGCATAATCCGGATGACAGGCAGATGCAAGATATAATTATTGAAGCGCTTGGCTTCGTAATCGGAATTGATTTGTTTTAAAGTATCATCTAATACACTTCTGAAAAAGTCTAAATTCCCCGGATCATTTTCAAATTCGATCAGCCACTCATGTGCTCCTTTATGTTCATTCATGAAAACCGGTGCTACGGTATAATCGATAATGTTAGCCCTGCTTCTTTCGCAGGCTGCTTTTAACGCTTGTTCAGCGTTATGGATCATTAATTCTTCACCAAACGCATTGATGTATTGTTTGATACGGCCAATGATAATAAAACGATAAGGAATAAGGCTTGTAAAGCGAATGGTGTCTCCTATTTTGTATCTCCATAAACCGGCATTCGTGCTTATCAACATGGCATAATCTTTATCTTTTTGAACCTCAGATAAATTATACGTTCTTGGATTTTCTTCCCCCAAAGCTGAAACCGGAATGAATTCATAATAGATGCCGTAGTCTAACATCAAAAGCATTTCATTGCTGTCACGCTGATCCTGGATGCCAAAGAAACCTTCTGAAGCATTGTACAGCTGCAGGAAAGCCATATTGCTGTTGTTAAACAATTTGTCAAATAATTCCCGGTAGGGAGTAAAACTAACGCCACCATGAAAATAGACTTCCAGATTTGGCCAGACTTCTTTTAAGGTCTTCGCCTTTTTTATTTCTAATATTCTTTTGATGAGTACTAACATCCAGCTAGGCACTCCGGCGAGACTGGTTACATTTTCGTTAGCCATGGAGTTTGACATTTGTTCCAGTTTCTCTTCCCAGTTATCCATTAGTGCTATATGAACATCCGGTGCCCGGAAATATTCGGCCCACATCGGTAAATTCTGAATAATGATGGCACTCACATCTCCATGGAATGATTGGTAGTCTCCGAAATCATCTGTTTTGAAACTGCCACCAAGCGCTAAGCTTTTTCCCGTAAATAATTTAGTTTCCGGATGATTGATACAGTGAAAAGTAATCATGTCCCGGCCGCCATTATAATGACAACCATCTAAAAACTCTGTGCTTACCGGAATGAATTTGCTTTTGTCAGTGGTGCCACTGCTTTTGGCAAACCATTTTATATCCGAATGCCATAACAGGTTTTGTTCACCTCTTCGCATTCGCTCTATGTAAGGCTTTAAGCTTTCATAATCCTGAACTGGAATATGTTGTTTGAATTGCTGGTAGTTATTAATGGACTTAAAGTCGTGTTGTCTCCCGAACTCTGTGTCTTTTGCTTTGTCAATTAAATCATGCATCCACTCTTCCTGAACATCATGTGGATATTTCATAAAAAGCTCAATTTGGTGCATGCGCTTTTTCATCAGCCAGGAGGCTATGGAATTTATAATGGCCATAAAACAAAAATAAGCATATTATTATTTAAACGAACTCAGTGCCTCCTCAATTTGCTGTGGATAGACCTCGTCAAACAGCTCAACGTACACGTCCTGCTGCTTGTAGCCCTGTGTTATAAATTTCAAAGATTGCTCTAAATGTTTCTTTGCAAGCTGCGGTTTTTGTAACTGCTTGTATAAAAGCCCTAAATAAAAATTTGCTTCAACAGGAAAATGAGATTGTTTAATGGCTTTTTTGTAATAGGATTCCGCTCGTTTCCAATCATTTAATTTTTCATAGGAACGCGCGATGTAAAAATAAATATAGGTGTTGCAGTTTTTTTGGCCGAAATGGCTGATCTCAAATTTTTCATTGATTTCAAATTCCTGAATGGCTTTTTGGTATTGACCTAATTGATAATAACAAATGCCTTTTAAAAAATGGATGTTTTCACCAACCGGCGCATCCACATCGTTTGGAGTTAGCGAATCGTAGTGATTTAAATGTTGCAGAGCCCTTTCATAATCCCGGTAATAGTATAATAGCACCCAACCGTAGTATCCTTCCATTTCTTTTGCATTAATCGCGAGGCTTTTCTCCAATGCCTGGAATGATTCTGCATAGTTTCCGTTCTTTGTATTTTGAACGGAGTAGGTGTGCCAGTTTCCTGCTGTAATCGAATCATTTTTAGAAATACATAATTTCATAAGTTCGTTGGCGCATTGATCATTTCCATGGTAAGCGATGTATGTGCCGATATCAAGAATCTGCTCTTTGTTCAGCTTCTTTTGTTCAAGTGTATCTAATATTATCCTGGCATCACAATGTGGTGTACAATGTCCCAAGCGATAAAATAAGGCAAGTGTATCCTTTTGTGCTTCCATTCTAAAGCAAAACAACAGGCTAAAAAGCAGGTAACTATTTAGGAAGTATTTCAATAAGATTGCCTTTATTAAACCGGAAGGAATAAAATTTACGGGAGTTAAGTGTTTTGTTTTTATCATCGACTGGCGCGATCCATGGTCCGCTTTGTTCGACGGCTGTTAAAACCTGGGAACATAACTCTTTAATGTCATTGGCTTCAGGTAACTCCTGGTAATTCAAATCGCAAAGCTTCGTAGAATAATAACCGGTTTCACCTTTATAATTGATGAAAAAGATAACAGAGATAATGCCGTCGAAATTAGTTTTAGCTGTTATGATTTTTCTAAAATCATTTTTAATTGTATAGAAATTCTTTGAATTTTTTGGTTCAGGATTGTAGTAAGGATATATTGCCCGGTTCCCGAAAAAAGCACAGCTATCCGTTTGAGCGAAAGAAATAAAGGGAGCGATCATTATAAGAAATGAAAGCTTCACCACGAATCGATTATTTTTTTGACGATAGATAATTTTCAAATGTATTTAAATCCATTGCGTTTAAGCAGTTATCTTTTGTTAAAAGACCTTTCCTCGCTACATAGGTTCCATAACGCATATCATGGTAGCCTTTTAATTGATGCGCATCCGGATTGATTGAGATCATCACTCCTTTTTCAAGGCAATAAGGAATCAATCGCCAATCAATATCCAGGCGGTAAGGGTGTGCATTCAGTTCGATCACTACTTTATTGGCCGCACAGGCATCAATAATTTTTTTGTGATCAATCGGGTACCCCGGACGTCCGAGTAACAGTCGACCTGTAGGATGACCCAAAATTGTTGTATAAGGATTCTCAATCGCTTTTATTAAACGGGCAGTTGCTTTATCTTCATCCATTTTTAAATTCGCATGAATGGAAGCGACTATGAAATCAAATGATTTGAGGACTTCTTCTTCATAGTCCAAATTGCCATTGCCAAGGATATCGCTTTCGATTCCTTTAAAAATTTTGAAGGGAAATAATTGCTGATTTAATTTCTCTATCTCCTGTTGCTGCAATAAAATTGTTTCCGGTTTTAGTCCGCCGGCATACACAGCCGTTTGTGAATGATCGCAGATTCCTAAATACTGGTAACCTAACTGTTTGCAATACTCAGCCATCTCCTGCAACGAATTCATTCCGTCACTGTAAGTGGTGTGGTTATGTAAAATTCCTTTCAGATCGCTCATCTCTACCAGTTTCGGGAGCTGATGGTTTTTTGCTTTATCTAATTCAAATAATCCTTCACGTAACTCCGGTTCACAATACTGAATTTTTAAATTGGCATAAACGTCTTCTTCATTCTTGTATAATTTTGTTTCCAGTGATTTAAAATTAATGCCATCCAGGTGTTCTTTGGTGCCGGATGTTTCGACAAGTTTTCTGAAGAATACGGTTGGATTTACCTGGATAAAATTGACCGGGATGTTTTCTGAAACAAATTCATCCAGGTCGATGCTTTCATCGCCAACCAGAATGTCGATTTCTTCAATGACTTCACAATGGCGATACATTGCGCCTGTAAAGCTCACCAGGTCAGTTTGTTCTTTAATGGCATTTATAATTTGCAGTCCAATTTTTTCCGCATAGGCATAATGGAACCATCCTGTATTTTTTATTTTGAATTCGATGTTTTGGATGATTGTATTTTGTGTTTTCGCACCAAAACCTTTTAATTCAACCAACCTGTTTTCATGACAGGCGTATAGAAGATCTGTGACACTTTCCAACTCAAGTTCTACCCATAACTGCCTCACTTTTTTAGGACCCAAACCTTTAATACCCAGCATTTCAATCACACCGGCCGGTGTATTGGCTGTAAGATCACGTAATTCTTTAGTGGTACCGGTGGAAATGAATTCCATTATTTTTTCAGCAAGACTTTTGCCAATACCTTCTATTTTAGTGAGTTCTTCAACAGACTGGTTTTCTAAATCAATACGCGTCTTACTTAGTTTATAGGCAGCGCTGGTTACTGCCTTCACCTTGAATGGATTTTCATTATGAAGTTCCATCAATTTAGCGGTGATCTCTAATCCATCTGCAATATCTTCTGTTGTTATCATAAATAAAGTTCTGCGTATTTTAAATCATTCGGATTAGTGATTTTCACATTTTCGGGATTACCGTCTACAAGGTAAATGGTTTCATCCATGCCTTCAAGCACCGTTGCATCATCAGTGAAAAAAGGTGAATACGGTTGTTCAAATGCTTCTTTTATTTTTGAAACTAAAAAACACTGGGGAGTTTGAACGATTTTGTAATCGTCTCTGCTCACTGCTTTATTTATTCCATTGGATACCATTCGTAAACTTTCATTCACAGGTGAAACCGGAATGGCATTTCCTTTTTGTGCAGCCGTTTCAAAACAACGCCTGATGGTTTCAACGCTAACGAAGGGCCTGGCGGCATCATGGATTCCAACGACATCATTTTTATTGATAATTTTTTCGAGGCCATTTTTTACCGAATGAAAACGTGTTTCTCCGCCATGAACCATTTGGATTGTTCTGTCCGGAAAATACTCAGCCAGCATAAAATTGGCATCAGTCATAAAATCTTTATGAACGCAAACGATGACATTAATGAATTCATCAAATTCAATGAATTTTTCAATCGTATGAATCATCACAGGCTTGCCTTTGATCTCAATAAATTGTTTGGGAACGGTCGATTGCATTCTGGTGCCTGTGCCTCCGGCAACGATGATAACGTTATATTGTGAATTCATTATTTAAATTAGATAATTCGACAAATAGTCAATTGATTAATTGGAATGTAATTGTTGTAGAGTAGAAACAATGAGACTGATAAAAAAAGTTATAACTTAGATTTAATAAAAGAATTACTCTTTGATTATTTTTTTAATTACAATGCCATTTAATGTTTTAAATTCAATGAAATATATTCCTGAATTCAGATTATTAATGTTAATTGTATTTTGATTCTGAAATATTTGAGTCATAGACATTTCCTTTCCAAGTATATCTTTAACATAGACATTAATAGGTTCTTTTTGCTGATGAGGGTAACTTATATTCAATAATCCATTTGTTGGATTGGGACTTACTGATATTAAATTATTTTCATCAAGATTATTTAATCCTGTTATTAAAGAACAATTTGCATCAGTATTTTTAGGGCTAACAAATCTTGTTATGCCGCTTGATACATAACAATTTAAGTGGCTTTCCATTTCAAAATGGACGAAGGGTTCAATAAAACCAAATGAAGACCCAAATTTTTCAACTAAAAAATGTTGCCCTTGATATTGATCAAAAAAATTAAATATTTTAAAATAACTAGTATTCAATAAAAAGCTGTCAATTGAACTAACGACGAAAGAAAAATTATTAAACGGAGTTGTTGTAAAACCAACATTTTTAATAGTATCTCCAATATTTAAGTTATAATCTAAAAATATCTTTTCTGTTGGATTAGAAGCATTTAAGTCAATAAAATATATTTTTTTATTAAAATATCTTGTTAAAATGTGCAGATTTAAATCTGTATAGTAATAATTGAAAATAGAAGGACAGCCAGACTGACTATATTTATTGCCACTTTTATATAATTTATAATATTGATTTGAATTTATAATGGTATCGCCATTAAAATAAGAATTATATATATCATTAGTAATACAAGTCATATTTACATTATATGAGGAAATTGACCAATCTGCTGTTGAATTAAATAAGTTATTTTGCGACTTACCAAAATAAGAGATTAATATTAAAAATATAAGGTATTTAAATCTCATGATGTTTGGTTTTATTAAATTTAATAATAATTTTTTAAGTTTCACATTTATCTAATAGTTTTTGATGCGTTCAACACATTGATCAATGGCCTTATAGGCTTTACTAAAAAACTGGAAGCGCTGCTTTTCAGCGATGCTACTGATCAGTGTCGATTTTTTAATAAGATTTTTCATCCAGTGTTCAATTTCTTCACAGAATTGCTGGTTACCCGTTGTTAGGGAGTTCATGGTATTGAATGATATGTATGAAAATACAGAGTTGTTTAAATTTACGTAAATGCAGTTGGTGCCAATCACCAGGTCGCTGTTGTATAAATTAAATGGTACGACAGAAGTCGCTTGCTCGTTTTTATTTTCATTTTCAGCAAAGACATGAATCGTCTGCATCATTTTTTTTAATTCATTTAAAACGATGATGCAATCTTCCTTTTCTTTAAAAGCTCCAGATTCAAAATAATATTCAATTTGTTTAATGGTGGTTTGAACAGTTTCGGTCGTCCAGATTTCAGTACTTGGAATTTTCAAATAAGCCTGGTAAATATCATTGGCAATTGCTAATTGTTTTTCGGGGATGAGGTTCCATTCAAATTTCTTGGTCTGATATTCTGGAATGTTCAGAACAGACCTTTGCCAGTAAAATAATTTGAAGGCTGCCAGTTGTTTTGAATAGAAAGAATGAAAAATGGGAATTTCTTCGGCCGCATAAATAATTTTAGAATCATCCGCTTTTTGAAGACGCGTTAGCTGATGTAATAATCCGGATAAATAGTTTTCAAAATTTTCCGCGGAATCCGTTAGCTTGATGTAGTTACAGGTAACTGAATCGCCTTTATTTGAAAATACTGAATCCACTGAGATTCTATAATGCTTGCAGATTTTATAAGTTTCATCCAGACTCAAGACAGTTTCATTTCTTAACCGACGGTAGGCACTGTCATTACTGATATGCAGCAAATCTGCGATCTCATCTACCAATGACACATTAGATGGAACGGCTTGCTTTAAATGTTTGATAAACACGTCCTGCATTTCAAACTCAGTTTTTTTTGCCATTTATTTTTGGGTTTAATTACTAATAAATGTAGAAGTTTTTTGCATTTTTTGCAAAAAACTGCTTTTCAGTAAGGATTTATTGTAAAAACATTGCAAATAAATGAAACAGATTCCACTTGATTTTGAAGAAAATGCAAAAAATTCCAATAATGAACCGTAATGCCGTTTCATTTGGCTTTAGCTCTGATCTAATTTTGAACTATAAACCAACCTAATGATTATGAAAAGCCAGGCAAGAATAACCACAAGCATTATATTTTTACTAGCAGCATTAATTACAAATGCTCAAGACACAATTTATTTCAATGACGCAACAATCGTTAGTGCTAAAATTAATGAAGTGGGAATTTCCGAGATTAAATGCCACAGATTTGACAATTTATCCGGGCCAACGTATATAGTTTTAAAGAAAGACATTAACAGAATTAGATATTCAAATGGTAAAATTGATACCATCACCACTTTTAATTCTAACCCTAAAGAAGTATCTGCAATAAATAATGGGTTGCAGTTAATAGATACCAAAATTTATTATGGTGGTAAGCATTTGGGCCAATTTAAAACTCAGCAGTTATTGAGGAATAATTCTTTATCAGAAAATCAAATAAACTTAATTAAGGATGTTAAAAGATTGGAGTTGTATGATCGCAATAAAAGAGCTTTAGCTCCTGGTTTATTTGCTTTAGGCTTTGTTGTTCCTGCAATTACTTCTCTGTCTGCAGTTGGGATGGCATATGCAGGAGATAATGGAGCTGCAACCCTTTTTATTGCCGGAGTAGCAGCAGGCGTTGCCCTTAGAGTATCCGGACATGTAGTTTTTTCAATATATAAAAATAAATCAAAAGCAAAAAAGTTGGAGATTCTTAAAAAGTATACTCAAGGTGAAATTATCTATTAACTCTTTTTTTATAAATATAAAAAACATGAAAACACAAACCCTAAAAAGGATGACTGGTATTACTCTATGTTCTACATTGATACTATTAGCAGCTATCATTACTAAAGCTACCATCATAAATATTCAGTATTTGTACGGAAGCGAGAAGGGAAGATCCAATATTCTTACTTGTTTCTTTGATATGATACATTAACCCAAGAAAGTATAAACTTAAAAACCAAAAACATGAAAAATAAAGTCAAAATATTCATCTTAGTGGGAGTGGCCCATTTATTGATTAATTCAGGAATTGCTCAAACTCGTGGTAATCAGAGGCCTACATTAACTATTTTATCCATAGATATTAATGGATTAAAAAACGATCCATTGCTAATGGGAAATTTAGTAAGGACAGAATTAGAGAAGCTAGATACGTTTGATGTCATGGACAGATATGATGTGGCCTATATGGTAGAAAAAAACAAACTCAGCATCAATAACTGTTATGGTAAATTATGTTTGACAGAAATAGGTGAAACAATTCAGTCCGATAAAATGCTGAGTGGCAGTATTGAGCAATATCCAAAAACAATCATTTATATTTTGCGACTGATTGATGTTAAATCAAAGAGTATTGAGAGAACTACAGTTATGGAATTTTTGAATTTGCCTGAGGAACTGCAGGCTTTCACTAATATAACGGTGAGGACCATGTTTAATAAATCGGTTGACCAGAACGTACTGACTAAATTAACCCAACGAAATAGTCTCGATAATACCCTGAATAATCCAAAGAAAGAACGTTTAAGACTTGATGGGCCCCGATTAGGCTTTGTAACTTATACAGGAAATGTAGCGAACATCATCCAGGCTGATAAATCCTCAGGAGGCTTCGAAGCCTTCCCGGTTATGTTTCAGTTTGGGTACCAGTTTGAAAAGCAATATTTAAATGAAGGAAAAATCCAGGCTTTATTTGAATTTGTCCCTATGGTTACCGGGGTAGATCAGGGTTATTTTATTCCGGGGTTTTCTTTATTGCACGGTTTAAGAAGTAACGTAAACGGCTGGGAGTTTGCTTTAGGGCCAACTCTTAATTTATCGCCGAAGTCAAAAGGTTATTATGACGAAACTAATACCTGGCACCGTGAACAGGAATGGATGGAAAAACCTGAGAATAAAGATGTTAAAAATCCATTTCAAATAAAGGAACGTTTGGATAGCAGGGGAGATTATGCTTTACAAACTGGCTTTGTATTGGCCTTTGGCCGAACCTTTAAATCAGGAAAACTGAATTTGCCGGTAAATATCTATGTGATTCCAAACAAAGACGGATTTAGAATCGGTGCCTCGTTAGGTTTTAATGCAAAGAATAAATAACTGAAGTTCCAGATCCCAACTAAAATCTCCAAAAAAGCGCTTGAAAAAGCGATTTTTTGGAAGTTTTTTATGCGATTTAACTAACAAATCTGTGTTTACAAGTCCATGACATTGTCAAAAACTTAACGTTTTTTTTGATTTAGTTTTGTTTTTGTCGGGAAAACAACTAATTTAATCGATTATTAAACGATAAATTTATGAATAGAATTTCTACA
>JAJNBG010000006.1 GCA_021155905.1 Bacteroidota bacterium | reverse complement strand
GCCCACCAGCGCAGATGGTACTTGGTCTAAAACCTGGGAGAGTATGTCGATGCCAATTTTAAAAGTCAAAAAGCCTTGCAGTAATGCGAGGCTTTTTGCATTTATACCCATTTTTAGTCTGAATTCAGAACGAAAAATACGTTCCGGATTCAATACTAACAACGTTTTTAAAATAAAATTGGAATGTGCTAAAAAGCCGTTTAACGGTAGGTAATTCCTTATTAATTGGGTTATATTTGATATTTATTAAGATTATGAGAAAGTCACTTCTATTTATTTTTTTATTTAACATTCAATTGGCTTTTGCTCAGATGTTGGGGCCTATTGATACCACTTTTAATTCAGGAGATGTAGGGTATAAGCTTAGGGACAGGGCAAACAGCCCAGTGCTTGCTATTGCAATGCAACCCGATGACAAAGTAGTGTTAGGAGGGTATTTTACTGCATATAATGGCCGATTAGCTAACAGGTTGGTTAGATTAAATATTGATGGAACTGTTGATACCACTTTTAATACCGGCACAGGTTTTAATAATATTGTTTCCGCTATAGCCGTTCAACCAGACAATAAAATATTAGCTGCAGGCACTTTCACGACCGTTAACGGAATCACGAACAAGGGAATAATTCGCCTAAATGCTGATGGAAGTATCGATAGCACATTTATTAATATTACTAATAACTGGACATTTATTGATATTATATCGCTTAAGCTGCAACAAGATGGAAAAATTCTGGTAGGTGGAAATTGTAAAAACGGAACAATAAATTGGTATTTATTCAGACTAAATGCAGACGGCTCCATTGATAACAGTTTTAATAGTTCCGGTGTAGGAGCTAATTCCGGAATTCGTAAAATTACATTACAAAATGATGGTAAAATTTTAATTGGAGGTACCTTAACCTCTTATAACGGTGTAACTACAGGTGGTCTTGCACGTTTGAATATCAACGGTAGCCTTGACAGTACGTTTGCCCCAGTGATGTGTGGAGCCCCAGTGAAAGATATAGGTATACTATCGACCGGACAAATAATAATTGGTGGAGAATTTTGGTCTGTTAATGGGTACAACACCCGTTATTTAGCAAAGTTAAGCAGTACAGGAGTATTAGACACCGCATTTAAAATAAAAGGACAAATCAATTTTTATGTTAATAGCGTGAAAATCCAAAACGATGATAAAATAGTATTTGGTGGATTATTCAATTACTTCAATACAATCAAATGTGGAAGAGTTTTACGAATAGATAGTACAGGAATCTTGGATCCCACGTTTGATTCCGGCACGGATTATAAATCAAATGGTACTATTAATGTCATAGAAATTAATGCTATCGGTAAGTTTTTTATCGGAGGAAGTTTTTATGCAATGAACCTCGAATACATGGGCTGTTTTGAGAAGTTAAATAATAATGGCAGTAGAGACCAGTCAATTCCTTTGCCAACCGGTATTGGCGATATAATTTATACTTCGGGCCTACAAGCTGATGGAAAAATAATAATAGGAGGCAATTTTCAAGGTGTTAATGGCATATATAAAAAATATATTGCCCGATTAAAAAGTGACGGTACAACAGATACGACTTTTAAGGCTGTGCCTAATTTAGGATCCATGGATTATGTACTTGTTCAACAAGATAAGAAAATCATAATTTGTGGAGGTTTTAGCGTTTACAATGGATCAAGTACCACTGGTGGAATTATCCGCATCGATACCAATGGTACATTAGATCCTTCTTTTTCTTTTCCAGGTTTTGATCATGGTGTTAGTTCAATCATCCGGCAGCCTGATGGAAAGTATTTGTTTGGCGGAGGATTTAAGAAAATTAATGGGAATGCGACTCCAAGAAATGGCGTAGTGAGATTATTATCAAATGGTGCGACTGACCCGAGCTTTAATGTGTATGCAGGCACAACCAGTACTACCAGTAAAATTGTGCACTGTCTTGCTTTACAACCAGATGGAAAAATAGTAGTTGGAGGATATTTCCCTACTTTCCAGGGAGTGGCATCGAATTCAATCATTAGGATCGAATCCAACGGCATGGTTGACACAAGTTTTCATTCCGGTGTTGGATTTAATAACGGAGCCAGGGTTTATGAAATTAATCTTCAGCCGGATGGTAAAATGCTCATTAAAGCTTCTTATGCTTATAGTTATAATGGAATCAGCATTTCTAACCCAATCGGGGGATTTGCAAGAATTAGATTAAATACCGATGGAACATTAGACAATACATATTATCATCATGAAAGTGAACCGATCGAAGACATCAGGTCAAGGTTAGTTCAACCTGACGGTAAAATTATTATTAGTGGCAATTTTACCTCGTATAACGGTACAGGCAGACACAGAATTTGCAGAGTTTTACCTTGCACAGTTCCAACGGTTTCAACATCAGCGAATTTAAGCATCTGTGGTTCCGGTGCAGTGGTCCTTTCAGGATCGGTTAGTGCAGGCTCAGTAAAGTGGTATGCGGATAGTGTAAATTTAGTGCCAATTGCCACAGGCAGTTTATTTTCTACACCGATACTTACAACAACAACGACATATTATGTTGAAGGTGCAGATTATTATTGCAGATCAAAAAGGATCCCTTTAAGAGTTACAGTTCTTCAACCAAGTTATGCTACGAAGTCATTCACTATGTGTTCCGGAAGCGCAATAAGTGTCGGCAATCATACTTACAGCTCTTCTGGTTTGTATGTTGATACTTTATTAAATTATCTCGGTTGTGATAGCATCATTTCAACTCAATTAACATTATCTGATACTATTAAGACATTTAAAAATGTTTCTATCTGTGCGAATGAAACGTATAGCGTTGGATCAAATACATATTCTGTAGCCGGTAATTATGTTGATTCTCTTGTTGCGGTTGGCGGCTGTGATAGCTTAATATTTATAAACTTAATCGTAAATTCATTGCCATCCTTAACAATTTCACCTGCACCGGAATTGAACTGTTTAAACAGTGTTGTTGGAGTGACCTGCACAGCAACCGGCACTTTTACGTGGTCAGGTCCTGGAATTTCGTCAGGAGCAAATTCAAATATTGCAGATGTAACTATACCAGGTATTTATTCCGTTACAGTGACTGATGCGAATTCTTGTTCAAACACAGGTACTGTTTCCGTTAACTCCAACACTATTTTTCCGATGTTTTCATTAACTCCAACAGCATTATCTATATGCGAGGGAGCTACAGTTGGTATTTCAGCGAATGTGACCGGAACAAATTCAGTTTCTTATTTATGGGATAACTCGGAATCCACACAAAGTATTAGTGTGACCCCAACTGTTCCCACCACATATACAGCAACAGTAACGGATAATATAAACGGATGTTATTCAACTAACACAATTACGATAAATGTTGATGCCTTGCCATCATTAACTATTGCCGGAACAAATACTGTTTGTGTTGGTTCAAGTTCCAGTTTTACCATAAATGGTGCAATGGCCTATACCTGGAGCACAGGACAGGCAACTTCAATTATATATGTTAGTCCAACTGTTACAACAACATATAGTGTATCAGGTACTGACATGAATGGCTGCATTAATACGCAAACCGTTACTTTAACAGTAGACAATACCTGCGCCGATGTCTGGCCGGGAGACGCCAATAGTGATGGAACAGCCGATAATTTAGACGTATTGGAACTCGGATTGCATTACACACAAGCTGGCATTCCGAGAGCAACAACAAGTAACAGCTGGCAATCTTATTTCGCAACTAACTGGACCGGAACAATTACCAATGGAAAGAATTTGAATCACTGTGATTGTAATGGCGACGGAATAATCAATGATGATGATACCTTAGCTATTTACAATAACTATGGATTAACGCATGCTTTTAAACCGGCCCAAACTACTACAGTTAACCCACAAATATCTATCGTGCCTGATCAATCAATGGTTGTGAAAGGCATGTGGGGAACCGCTTCTGTTTATTTAGGAGATGCGGCAACGCCTATCAATAACATTAACGGTGTGGCGTTTACAGTTGATTTTGATCAAACCTTAATCGAACCAAACGGTATTTACCTTGAGTATCAAAATTCGTTCATGGATGTCGGTCAGAATTTGCATTTCAGGAAATTGGATTTTACAAATGGAAAATTATTTACTGCAAGTACCCATACGCTCAGCAATAACGTGAATGGGTTTGGAAAAATAGCGACGTTGCATTATCAGATTTTATCGAGTCTGGGTACAGATGAAGAACTGAGTATTGGTGTATCACAAGCTAATCAGTCGGACGTGTCAGGGACAATTGTTCCGTTGACTTCCGGAACAGGCACTTTAATGGCGATTGGTGCCAGTGTTGGTGTAAAGGAAATGTCAATCAATGGCGATGTTCTCATCAGTCCGAACCCAACTAATGGTTTGTTGAATATTAGTTTTAATGCCATGCCTCAAAACATCAGAATAGAATTGTATAATAGCCTTGGTGCATTAGTGTTATCAGAACCTATGAATAATAAGACCAATACGATCAATACTACCGGATTGAGCAGTGGCATGTATTTTATGAAAGTGATGGAAGGTGATAGAGTGGTTGAAGTGAAGAAGGTGGTGAGAGAATAAGTTCTGTTTTAGAGTTTTTAAAAATATTGCAAATGTGCTAAAAAGCCATTTAACCGTAGTTAATTACCTGATAATTAGTTTATATTTGGTATTAAAATTTAGTTTGATGAAAAAATTATTATTTTGTGTGATTCTGTTTGCAATTGCTTTCCAACTCCAGGCTCAAAATGTTAATCATCCTTCCAGCGCCTTAGTGCAAGCCAAAGTTCAACAGGCAACGTTTGACAATAATAACGCGTTGCAAAGGTCAGCATCTGTTACATCATTGCCTGAGCAGGATTTGCCCGGAGCAATCCCCGTGTGTCAAACTGTTTATTCTGTTTCAAACTCATATTCCGGCGATGGTTTAATTTCAGAAATAAGTTCAAATACGTGTTTTTTTCCTGGCGAAAAAAATTCCGTGTGGTATTCCTTCACCTGTTTTAGCCCAGGCAGGTTGAAGTTTGTGATCACACCTAATGATTTGAACGATGATTATGATTATTTATTATTCGATTTAACCGGGCATACATACAGCGATGTTCAAAATGGAATTATCACACCGATCATTTGTAATTTCTCCGCAGCTCCAGGCAAAACAGGCCTTGATTCCAGCGGGATTAGTTATAATGAGTCAGCCGGAGGCTCCAGATTTAATCCCTTATTAAATTTAACAGTTGGTCATACTTATGTGCTTAATATATCAAATTTTTCTAGTTCGGTCTTTGGATACAAGCTTAATTTTGCAGGCACTACCGCAAATATTGGAAGTACAATTCCTATCATTCAAAATATCGTTTCTTATTGCGGAACGGATTCTTTGACGGTGAAATTATCGGCGTCCATTTTAAACAGTTCAATACAGGGCACGGGAACGGATTTTGTTTTATCCAGTTCAACCGGGACCTATAATGTGGTTAGTGCGCATGGTATGTCAGGAACCGGCACTTCCAATAGTGTTGTTTTAAAACTGGATAATTTAATTTCGTCGACCGGAACATATAGTTTAAGCGTGATTAATGGAACTGACGGTAATACATTATTAAACCCATGTAATGTTGCAATGAGTTTAGCAACCTATACTTTCAACAATACTTTTATTTATCCCCTCCCAACACCTATCTGTCAGAACCAAACATTTACACTATCGGCATTAGGAGCTACATCGTATACATGGACAGGGGGTTTGGTGCCTCCAGCCCAAATTAATGATCAAAACTTGTCAATTATTGCATTCGCAACCGGTAATTCAACATTTACATTAGAAACATTTGGTGCTTGTGGCGCGAATACACAAACGTTTTCTATCGCGGTTAATTCTACTCCGAACACAGTAATTACGACGACCACCCCTGTATCGTGCGCAGGTAGTTCTGTAAATCTGCAGGCATCAGGTGCTACAAATTATATATGGTCGGTTGGAACGGCCGCCTATGATGCCAATTTACCTAACTATCAAACTCAAACAACTTCCGCGAATTTCATGGCAAAACCGCTTCAGCAGAATATATATTCAGTGACGGGAACTAATTCTAATGGTTGCTCAACAATTGGCACATATACTCTTTCAGTACTTGCAACACCATCCATAACTATTTCGGGACCTGACAGCGTTTGTGCCGGAAGCCCTGCTATTCTTTCTTTTAGTGGCACAGCAGATACTTATACCTGGAGTAACGGAGCTATTAATGTTCCTACCATTTCAGTGGCGCCTATGTCGTCAGCTAACTTTAATGTTGTTGGATCGATCTCGTCCACGGGATGTACTGTTAGCAAGTCGAAATATATTTTTGTTAAAAAAATTTCCATCAGCAATCCTACTAAATATGTTTGTTCGGGCGATAGTATATTGATAACAGCTCCAGTTGCGCTTTCCTATACCTGGAACACTGGCGCAACAACAAATACAATTTACGCTAAACCAACCATTCCAACTACTTATACCGTTTGGTGTAATACTAGTAACTGCGGAGTATTAACGGCAACAAGTTTGGTTACGTTTTATGCTCAGCCAACTATCCCAATCTATATAAACAATATGACCAATACGGTCTGCACAGGTAATGACAGTACTTATGTTTTTTATCCTATAACAACGTCCGGCTTGACCTCATATACCTGGAGTACCGGTAGCCATTCCAATGTTGGAAGTCCCGCAGTCAATTTGCCTTATTCAGCTTCGAACAATGTTTTTTCTATATCCGTCGCAGCCACAAACAGCTTAGGTTGTACGGCTTATAACTCTTTAACTTACTCAGTATTTCCAAAACCCAGAAATGTGTATGTTACAAGTTCAAATGATATTTGCTCCGGAAATACAGCAACTCTTACGGGACATGGCGCCGATACATATAAATGGGCATATCAAGGTTCGTACGGTACTCCAGCATCACCAACTTATGTAATTACTCAAACGGCTACGACTAATTATTATTTATACGGAATTGACGTTCATGGTTGTATAGGTGATCAGGTTCTATATACGCTTGCTACTAACACAGCTTCCGCCTTATCTGCAGTCGCGAATCCAAGTATAATTTGTTCCGGGTTTTCTACTGTACTATCGGCTCAGGGGAGTGGGATATTTCATTGGTTTAATAGTGATACTTCATCCACTGTGTTATCAATGAATATGAATTATGGCACAGGATTTTTTAATACACCGGGAACTTACACTTATTATGTTAGTTCAACTTGCTCAAATGGTAGTAGAGTGCCAGTTATAGTTCAAGTAAATCAAACTCCTACCATAACGGTTACTGCGATTAAAGATACTGTATGTTCTGCGGTACCCTTTCAATTAAACGCAACGGGTGCTAATACTTATACCTGGTCAACAGGTAATATAAATGGAAGTGCTGCGACCTATTCGATAATAAATAACGGGATAAGCTATTTTCCTGGATATTATCAGGTAACTGGTAAGGCATTAAATGGTTGTTTTGCCAGTAAAACAAAAACCATAAGCAGTTACCCGAGGCAAATTATATATCCTGTAGCAAATCCAACTATGGTTTGTGCAGGTATGTCGAGCACGATATCCCTTATTGGTGTACCAAGTTATACCTGGAGTACCGGCGTTGTTTCGAATACAACCATTGTTTACCCAAATGGCACTTTTACAACTGCAACTTATACTGCATTAAATGTGTATGGCTGTAATCAAGTTGAGGCAATGTATGTTCCGGTTGACAATTCGTTTGCCGGAATAAATATGGCAAGTCAATATCAATGTAGCGGTACAACAACGACCTTAAGTGTTGCTGGCTTTACAAATTATACATGGAATACAGGGTTAAGTAATGCAAACCTTAGTATATCAAACGGTTCAGCAGGCGCTTATACATTTAGCGTAAATGGGACAAATCAATATGGTTGCGCCCGTCAATCTTCCGTCACATATACAGTATTACAAAGCCCTTCGGTTTCGTTAACGCCCAATTACAATCCTATTTGTAATAATGTTAGTTTGTATTTAAATGTCAATGGGACTGCCGATACTTATACTGTAACGACACCATCCTATTCTACCACTAATGTAGGATTTAGTTATGGCCTGATAAATAGTTCAGCCACATTTACTACTGTTGGTAGAAAAGTATACTTACCAACATATAATTGGACATGTTATACAACTTTTACAAATCAGGTTCAGGCTTTTGCTGCCACAAGTGTGTCTCTGGCTGCCACTAATACTTTATTGTGTCTGGGTGAGACAGCAACATTGTCAGCATTAGGCGTGCCAAACTATACGTTTTCAGGCGGCCCTGTAAATACTTCGTATGTTGTTACACCTACATCTTCAAATAACTATTACCTCACTGGAAAGGATGTTAATGGTTGCGTTACAACAAAATCGATCACCTTAAACGTAAATAGTACTGCAATTTTTTTTACGGGTTCCTCGCAGGCAATTTGCCCGGGGCAGTCAGTTACTTTGAGTGTATTTGGAAATAATTCTGTAAATTATAATTGGCAACCTGGAAATGTTACTACGAATTCCGTCGTCGTATATCCATCAGCTACCACTATTTATTCGGTGACAGGAACAAATACCGTTTGCGCTTACACCCGAACGGTTTTGGTGACAGTTAATCAGAGCCCAACAGTTAGTTTGTCTGCCAGTGGAACTTTAACATGTGTAAAGCAGCCGACTGTTTATGCGACCGCATCTCCAAGCGTAACCTATAATTGGTATATGCGAATAAATAATGTCAATTATAGTATGAGTGTTGGGAATACTGCTACTAGTGTTGTCGTAAATCAGGCTGCAGATTATTATTGTAGTGTAATCAGTACTACGAGCTCCTGCGCATCTACAGGATCAACTGCAATCAATATTGATAATGCCATCCCTTTATTAACCTTTACTGCTACATCGCCAATTTGTGCAGGGACATCTGCTCAAATTTCAGCTACAGGTGCAGCAGCCTATAGTCTTAATTATAGCGGTACATCTGCTAATTCTTTTTTTAATGTTTATCCTCTTGTAACAACAACCTATACGTTAAGAGGCGTAGGAATTAATAGTTGCGTTGCTGTTTCATATCCAACTATCATCGTTAATCCAAATCCAACCGTTTCTATTTCCGGTGCCGGTCCAATATGTGATGGAGATGCGATCAGTTTAACTTCAAGCGGCGCCTCCTCCTATATCTGGAGTACCGGAGCAACATCAGGCAGTATTAATGAAACACCCGGAACAACGACCGTATATAGTGTGACCGGCAGTGATGCCAATAATTGTATTGGGACGGCATCGACTCAGGTAGTAGTAAATTCCACTACCATTAATCTTAGCGACGGTACCATTTGTGAAGGAGAATCATTCACGATTACGCCAACTGGTGCGATAAGTTATACTTATTCTTCAGGAAGTGATGTGGTGAGTCCTCTAACAACGAGCATTTATTCTGTAACGGGAACCGGTAATAATAATTGTGTTGGGTCAGCAACCATGCAGGTTAATGTGAATGCCACGCCAACGCTTGTCATTTCAGCATCAAGTGGTTCGGTTTGTGAAGGTTCATCCGTAGTTATTTCTGCTGCAGGCGCTACGACCTTTAGTTGGAGCAATGGCGCTATGACGTCGAGCGTTAGTGTAATGCCGTCTGGCACTTCCATTTATACGGTTGTTGGTTCAAATGGAAATAATTGTAATGCAACAGAAACAGTGAGTATAGTTACAGACAACACCTGCCAGGATGTTTGGCCTGGAGATGCCAATAGCGACGGTGTAGCTGATAATATAGATATATTGGAACTCGGATTGCATTACACGCAAACAGGTGCGCCGAGATCAAGCATGAGTAACAGCTGGCAATCTTATTTTTCTAACAACTGGACAGGTACGATCTCAAATGGAAAAAATATAAATCACAGTGACTGTAACGGAGATGGTGTAATTAGCGACGATGATACCCTTGCTGTCTTTAACAATTATGGAGCAATACATACCTTCAAGCCAAATAGCCAGGCAACGACTGCTTCAGAACTGAGCATTGTTCCTGATCAGAATTTTGTAGTGGCGGGGAACTGGGGTTCATCTTCTGTATACCTTGGAGAATCAGCGACACCTGTTAATGATGTGAATGGGGTGGCTTTTACAGTTAGTTTTGATAATACGTTAATAGAACCAAATTCTGTTTGGATAGAATATCCTGCTTCATTCATTAATGTTGGAGATCAGAATCTTGATTTTAAAAAACTGAATTTCGCAGGGAATAATTTGTATACAGCGACAACTCATACAATCAATAATAATGTGAGCGGTAACGGGCTCATTGCGATTTTGCATTACCGGATTTTAACTAACCTGTCTACCGATGAAGTTTTAAATCTTGGATTAATTCAGGCGAATAAATCAGATGCATCAGGAACTATTGCTCCGTTAACGGTAGGTTCAGGAACGCTGATGGCGATAGGGGCCAGTGTTGGGGTTAAAGAGACTTTTGAAAATAAGAATATTTTGATCAGTCCTAATCCAATGAATAATTTCCTGAATATATGCTTCAACGCAAGTCCTCAAAATACAAAAATCGAAATCTATAACAGCATAGGTGCATTGGTGTTGTCGGAAACGATGGCGAATAAAACCAACACTATTAGTACAAGCGATTTAAGCAGTGGCATGTATTTTATTAAAGTGTTTGAAAATGATAAGGTGGTTGCCGTGAAGAAGGTTGTGAAGGAGTAAATTATTCATGAACATCATTTCTGCGAAACCAAATGACATTTTAATTCGTAAATTGGATTATGAGAAAGTTATTTATCATTTTACTGTTTCCGGTTTTTTCTTTTTCGCAGACATTAACGATCCAATCACCGGTTCGGTTTTTAGCCCTGGGCGATTCCTATACAATCGGAGAAAGTGTTCCTTCCAATCAGCGTTGGCCCGTCCAGTTAATAGATTCTTTAGCGCTCCGGGGTATAAATATCGATACTTCGCGGATTATTGCGACAACGGGTTGGAGAACCGATGATTTAATTAGTGCCATCACAAATAAAAATCTGCAAGCCCAACAGTACAATCTGGTATCTCTGCTGATAGGAGTTAATAATCAGTATCAGTGCAGCCCTTTTTCTCAGTATGTTAATGAGTTTCCACAATTACTGGATTCTGCGATACGATACGCCGGAGGCGATACTGGTCATGTGTTCGTGGTTTCAATCCCTGATTATGCATATACGCCTTATGGTGTGCAGAGCATGAACCAGGGCCAAATAAGCCAGGAGATCGATCATTACAATGCCATGAATAAACTTATTGCCGACAGTTTTCATATTCGTTATTTTGATATCACCCCAATCTCAAGAACGGGATTAACTCAACCTGCATTGGTAGCCGGAGATGGTTTACATCCTTCAGGTCTTCAATATACCGAATGGGTGAAATTGATGCTGGACTATTTAGATTCAGATATCCTTACAAAAAATTCGGACTTGTATGCGGACCAACTCCTTGAGTTATCTCCAAATCCGGTAAATGGTGCATTAAGGATTACGGGTAGCAATCAGATGAAGGAAATAGAAATCCTAAGCATGGTCGGTGGCCTTACGACAAAATTCTCCGGCATTTCCAAAGCTGAAACAATTTCGATGGAGGATTTCCCTCCCGGTATTTACTTTGTAAAGGCCATACTGTCCAATGGCGCAATTGTGACCAGAAAATTCATAAAACAATAGCATTTTTCGCCGAGTTTGTTAAAATTAAAGCAAAGTCAATCTAGATGAAAACACCTCAAAAATGTGCTAAAAACCCGTTTAACGGTAGGGTGTATTGTTTTTAAATGGTTTAAATTAGGCCTTGAACAAGGTATTAAGTTCTCATTAATACTGTTTAGGTACTAAAGTTATGGACGAAATTAGATCAGCATTGCTAATTGACAACAATGACGTTGAAAATTTCATCAACCATCGGTTATTACAGAGTCATGGTGTGACCCATATTATTTCATTTCATGATGCAGACAGTGCATTAGCTTATTTGAAAGATACCCATGTGGATTATCACCTGATCATCGTGAACATTGACGCACCTGAAATAAAGGGCATTGAATTTATAGAACAGTTTTATGAAGCCGGTTTGGAAAAAACGCAAGGCGAAATTTATGCCTTGTCATCTTCTGCTAATTCAGTCAAAAAAATTAAATCTGAGAACAGGAATATTAAAAGCCTCTCTAAGCCATTCACAATGGATCAGCTGGTTAACAGAGATGAATAGGTTACGGCTTTACAGTATTAACCTATGTACCTAAGTGGTTAAAGGTTTTTTGTTCTCGACTTCGCTCGAACCGACAGAACTGCAAAATATAAGATTGCTTCTTTCCATTTTGCTCATTATGCAAAACTTTTTCCAATGACATTTTACTTCTCCAACGCTTCCTTCACCAATTGGTTGGCCATTTTAGGATCCGCTTTACCTTTACCTAATTTCATGACTTCTCCAACGAATAAGCCCAGAAGATTAACTTTTCCGTTTTTATACTCTGTAATTTTTTCAGGATATTTTGCCAATGCCTGGTTCACTAATTCCTGTAAAGCTCCTGTGTCGTTGCTTTGGATGATATCTAAACGCTGCGCAATGCTTAAAGGCGCTTCGCTGGTATTGAGCATTAATTCCGGAAATAATTTCTGTGTAGCCGCCGCGTTACTGATCTTTCCTTCATCAATTAAAGCAATAAGATCTGCAATGGTTTTAGGCTTTACTTTAAATTGTTCAATGGTGATTGCATTTTCATTCAGGTAGGATTTAATACTTCCCATCATCCAGTTGGCTGCCGCTTTATAATTTTTAGTATAAGAAACCAATTCGTTAAAATACAATGCCAGGCTTTTTAAATCTGTTAAGTTGTACGCGTCGTATTCTGATAAGCCAAACTCTTTGGTGAACTTTTTGAACAAATCACTAGGCAATTCAGGCATCTGGGCCTTAATACTGTTAATGTAATCCTGAGTGACCATCACCGGTTGTAAATCCGGTTCAGGAAAATAACGGTAATCATTTGCGTTTTCTTTGCTCCTTAGAGAAAACGTTGAACCATTCACCGCATCGAAACTTCTGGTTTCTCCGGCAATGTCCCCGCCCGATTCCAATAAATCAATCTGGCGTTTAATTTCAAAATCAATAGCGCGCTGCACATTACGGAAAGAGTTCATGTTTTTTACCTCTACTTTTTTTCCGTATTCTTTCGCGTCTTTCAGCATCACCGAAATGTTTGCATCACAACGTAAAGATCCTTCTTCCATATTACCATCACAGATATCCAGGTAACGCACTAATTTTTTAATTTCTGTTAAATACACGTAAGCATCGTCCCCGCCCGTAAAATCGGGTTCGGTCACAATTTCCAGTAATGGAGTTCCAGCACGGTTTAAATCGATCAATGATTCAAAAGGATCAATGTCGTGCATACTTTTACCGGCATCTTCTTCCATGTGAATACGCGTTAAATTAATGCGTTTCTCTGTTCCGTCTTTTAACTTAATATCCACATGTCCGCCTGTACATATCGGCGTTTTGTCCTGTGTAATCTGGTAGCCTTTTGGTAAATCGGCGTAAAAATAATTCTTGCGGGCAAACTGGTTTTCTTCGCGAATGTTGCAATTCAAGGCAACGCCAAGTTTAACCGCAAATTCAATGGCCCGTTTGTTTACTTTTGGTAAAGTACCCGGGTGGCCTAATGTAATGACGCTGACATTGGTGTTTGGCATAGCGCCATACTCCGATAAATCATTACTGTACATTTTTGTTTTAGTGAGTAACTGGATATGGCATTCCAAACCAATAACTGCTTTATATTTATCGTAAACAGACATTTTAATTGTTGAGTTTTGAATTAACGAATTAAGAGTTGTTGGCTCCAGATTTCAGAGTTTAAAGATAAGAATTTTTGTTTTGCTTTGAAACTGCTCTTCATCAAGTTTTATAAGGGTTTTTTGTATATTTGGTTATGCGCCTTTTCCTGTTATTTTTTGTGGTTTTGCCGATTGCTTTGATTTCGGGCATTGGGGATTCATTGGCTAATGCACATTATAAAGTAAAGTTTTCCCTTCAGGATAAGATCTCTTACTCAACTTTTAAATATAAAACGGAACAAGGATATTACAATTACGTTCGAGGTGGTGAGTACGGACATTCCGAGAGCTATTCAGAAAGCATTCATTCTCGTGATATTTGGAATCCTGAATTGAAAATTGATTTTGAATTACCCTATTGGCTAAAAGTTACTTGCGGAGTAAATCATAATGTTTTAAAATTTGATAGCGGATATGGTGAAATAAGAAATACATCTGTAAATTATATTTATGCTCCAAACAGCACCCAATACAATCCAATTGTAATAGGTGAGAATAGAACAGAATCGCTGGAAGGCTATTTTAAAGAAAAAGTTAGGCTTTCTATGGCCTCTACATTTTTAGGATTAGGTATGGCAAGACAGTTCGGAAAGTTTAATTTTGACTTTGATTATTCATTTTCTGTTCATAAAGCACTTTACGGTGAAAGAGCTAAAAGCTACTACGATGTCAATAATAATTTTTTGAAATCGGATGAAACCAGTAAAATGGAATATGGTGGTGAGTTAGAAAAGTTTTTTTTCTCTCATAATATGTCTACAAGCATTAGTTATAGAATTTGCAGACGAATTAATTTGAAATTAGGGTATATCTATTCGTTTTATTTGAAAGATATCGATTATGAGGGAACCAACTATTCTTCGAGGGTTAATAACCTGAGGACCAACGCGCTTATTTTTGGAATTTCCTTTTCAATAATTTAAGTTTAAAGCCTCTATTTTCCTTATATTTACCTTCCGAAATTACTTTCCTTGATCCCTAAATTTACCATAGATAAAATTATTGACGCCGCCCGGGTGGAAGATGTCATTGGTGATTTTATTACCCTTAAAAAACGTGGAGCAAATTTATTGGGGTTATGCCCCTTTCATGGTGAAAAATCCCCATCGTTTACCGTATCACCGGCCAAGGGAATTTACAAATGTTTTGGTTGTGGTAAATCGGGTACAGCGGTTAATTTTATCATGGACCTGGAAAGTTTATCTTATCCGGAAGCATTAAGATACCTCGCCAATAAATATGGTATTGAGGTGATTGAGAAAGAGGTGAGTGTTGAAGAGAAAGCTCAGCAGAACGAAAAGGAGAGTTTATACATTGTGATGAATTACGCGCAAAAGTATTACACAGACCTATTGATGAATGATGATATGGGTCGCTCGATTGGTTTGGGCTATTTTAAAGAGCGTGGATTTCCGCAGGTTATCATTGATAAATTTCAATTGGGATATAGTTCGGATGAGCGTAGGAAGTTTTCGGAAACAGCTGTAAAAAATGGTTATAAACCGGAGTACCTGGTTAAAACCGGCATGTCGATTTTATCCAATAATCACGTGGAAGGCAGCCCCATAACCGTTAACGATATTTTTGACCGTTACACAGGGCGTGTCATGTTCCCAATTCATAATATTTCAGGGAAAGTTATTGGGTTTGGTGGAAGGATACTTGGTAATGATAAAAAATTAGCGAAGTACATTAATTCGCCGCAAACCGATATTTACGATAAGAGTAAGACCTTGTATGGTTTGTTCCAGGCAAAGAAGACTATTATACAGGATGATAACTGTTATTTGGTGGAAGGATATACGGATGTGATTTCCATGCACCAATCCGGAATTGAAAATGTAGTGGCCTCTTCGGGAACTTCATTGACGGTTGACCAGATCAAATTGATACACCGCTTCACAAAAAACATTACCATTTTGTATGATGGTGATGTGGCCGGTATCAAAGCAAGTTTCAGGGGAATTGACCTGATCCTGGAAGAAGGGATGAATGTGCGGGTGTTGTTGTTCCCTGATGGAGATGATCCGGATTCATACAGTAAAAAAGTAACGAACGAAGAATTTAAAGAATTCATCAAAAGCAATAGCAAAGATTTTATTTCTTTTAAAACAAGTTTACTTTATAAAGAAGTTGAACATGACCCGATACGTCGCGCTGAGCTGATTAAAGATATTGTGGAAAGTATTTCGGTGATTCCGGATGCTATTAACCGTTCAGTGTATGTGAAGGAATGCTCCAGGATTATGGACATTGGCGAGCAGATTCTTCAGATAGAAATTAATAAACTGATCCGGAAAAAAACCGGTAAGCAGGCACTGTCTAATAATAAGACCTTCGACTCAGCTCAGGGTGACAGAAACAACACTCAGGGAATTAGTAATACAGGTTATCCTGATGAAATGCCACCGGAAGCATATCTGGACGAAGAAAAAGCAGTAGATCCTATTTTGGATTCTGAAGAAAAAGAATTGCTGCGCATGATGATGCAATACGGAAATGTATTGGTGGAAGTAGAGGCGGAAGATACAGACAATGCTCAACAGTCGTTTCAGTTAACGGTTTGTGAATTTGTAATTTTTGAATTGTGGCGTGATAACTTACAATTTATTAATCCGGTTTACCAAATGGTATTGGATGAATTTCAACATGAGCTGGAAAGCGGTGTGATTCCGACGATGCAGACTTTTACCCATCATTCCAATCCTGCTGTTTCTCAGGTAGCAATTGACATTGCTTCTTTCTCGGATACGGTGAGTTACAAATGGGAAAAGTTTGGAGTGAATGTTCCGTTAGAGGTGCATCAGATCAAAAAAGGAATAGAACATCAATTATTCAGTTTAAAAGAAAAACGGCTGAACCAAATTATTAAGGACGCTAAAGAACTGGTAAAAACTGCAGATCCTTTTGAGCACAAGCATGTATATGAATTTGTGATCATGCTCGAAAATCAAAAAAAACGAGTCAATAAGATCCTGGGTAGAACGATTATCCGGTAAGAATGAGCAAAGGATTTGCATCCGTTCGGCTTATAGATTATATTTATCATTCCTGAAATCAATTTTTTACATATTTGTTTTAATGTGCGTACTGGTGATCAAAAGCTATTGCCAGGTTGACATCAAATACCTGAATGCATACAATAACCAGATTAGTGACCTGATTGATAATGGTAATTATGAGCTGGCACAAAAGAAAGCTGATAGTTTGTTTATCCTTTCACAGTCCATCAATTATACGGAAGGCATTGCCGAGTCCTATAATTTAAAAGGTGTCATTAACAGGGATCAATCCAACCTGAAAGATGCATTGGATAATTACCTGGATGCCTTGAAATTATTTGAGCAATTAAGAATGCCGGTGAAAGTTGCCGGTATACAAAACAATATCGGTTTAATTTATGCGGAAATAAAAGAGTACCGGACGGCTCTTGCCTATTATTTTAAAGCCGAAAAAATTAATATAGCCAAAAAAGAGAAATCAAGACTGGCGATCAATTATAATAACATAGCTACCTGTTATCAGAAATTAAAACAATTTTCTTCCGCTGAAACCTATTTACAGAAATCGCTTTTGTTGCGGCAGGAAGTAGCGGATACTATTGGCATGGCGATGGCTTACCATAACATCGGGATCAATCATCAGTTAACAGAGGATAAAGACTCTGCCATCATTTTCTTCAATAAATCCCTGAGCTATTTGACTAACATGAGCGAAAATATCGGACATGCCTACAACTATCTGGAGTTGGGAAATACCTTGTTGCAACAGGGAAAACTGTTGGAAGCGGAACGCTACTTGTTAAGTTCTTTAAGGATCTCTGAGAATAGTGAACTGGAAGGTGTAAAAGTTGAAGTGTATAAATACCTGAGTAATTTATACGAACAAAAAAACGATTTTAAAAAAGCATTTCAATTTCAGAATTTGTACATGGTTTCTAAAGAGAATATAGAAAGTGACGAGAGTAAAAATGAAATTCTTAAAAAGGAATTGGAGTATGACTTCAGTAAGCGCCAGGAGCTTCAAAAGAAAGATGCCGAGAACAGGCAGGCTATTTCTAATGCGGAAATTCAAAATCAAAGAAAATTAATGACCTGGGCGGTCATTGCGTTGATCATTTTATCAGGATTGATTTTAATTGTGTTTAGAAGTTACACTCAGAAGCGAAAAGCGAATTTTATCATTTCGAAACAGAAAGAAATAGTAGAACATAAAAACAAAGAGATCCTCGATTCTATTAATTACGCGAAATACATTCAGAATGCGCTGTTGCCTTCTGAGAAAGCGATTAGTGAATTGCATATTGACTGTTTTATTTTGTTCAAGCCCAAGGATATTGTAAGCGGTGATTTTTACTGGATCCATAATAACCCAGCCTCTGCCGGGAATCTGAACGAAGTTTATATTGCTGCCGTGGATTGTACGGGACACGGTGTTCCAGGAGCTTTGGTAAGTGTTGTGGGGAACAATGGATTGAACCGGTGTGTAAAGGAATTTGGGATTCATGATACCGGCAAGATCCTGGATAAGTTATCCGAACTGGTGGAAGAAACCTTTGAAAAAAGTGAAAATGAACTGAAAGACGGAATGGATATTTCCTTATTGAAGATCAGCGACGTTCATTACAATGAATCGAATACGGCAAAAGTGAACGTGCAATGGAGCGGAGCGAATAATCCGCTTTGGATGATAAAAAAAGACTCGAAAGAAATCGAAGAAATAAAAGCGGACAAACAACCTGTAGGAAAATTTGATAACCGGAAATCTTTTACATCCCATAATTTAGTTCTTGAAAAAGGAGATAGATTGTATTTATTTACGGATGGCTATGCAGATCAGTTCGGAGGGCCCAAAGGAAAAAAATTCATGTATAAGCACTTTGAAGAATTACTTATTTCTACAGCAGAATTATCGCTCAAAAGCCAAAAAGAGCAGCTCGAAATAGCATTTAATAACTGGAAAGGAAACCTGGGGCAAGTCGATGATGTTTGCATCATTGGAATCTTAATTTGATTATAGGCAACCTTGTCTGATTTTATCGAAGAAACAAGAATAAAAAAAATAGGGCACCATTGGGCTGTAACGGTTTAAATGTTTGATATTATGTAACATTTTGCGAAAGTCGTGAAAAAACGACTAATTTTTTCATTGAATAAAAAGAGAAAATTGAGGATTTAAAAATTTTAATTAAACGAGTGAACATCCGTTTTGGATTAGTGAAAAGTGTTGACACGGATTCTTATTAGTATATCTTTGAATAAACCCTTATACCCATGAAAGCTTTAAAATATTTCATTTGCTTATTTTTAATTTCGTCATCATCCTTTGCTCAATTGACGGTTAGTCAAAGTACGTTAGCAACAGCTATGGCCCAAATCATTGGAGGATTTGGTATAACCATTACCAACGCTTCGTTGAGTTGCGGAACAAATGGTGCCGGAACGTTCACATACTCTGGAGCGGCCCTGGGTCTTTCTAATGGCGTACTCCTCACAACGGGAAATGTGGCAGATGTACCCCAAGGCTCTAATAATACCGCAAGCAGTAGCCTAGGTGGGAATAATACTGGGGATCCCCAATTAACTAATCTTGAATCCAGTGCTAATAAAAACCTGTGTAAATTAGAGTTCGACTTTGTACCAATCTGCAACACTATAAATTTAAAATTTGTTTTTGGGTCGGAAGAGTATCCGGAATGGGTGAGTTCATCTTATAACGATGCCTTCGGTATATTTTTAACAGGCCCGGCCCCTTCGGGCCCTAATTTTAACAATAAAAATATTGCGACTTTACCAAACGGTACACCGGTTTCTATTGACAATATCAACAATTCTTCCAATAACGGATCCTATGTTGCCAACAGCGGCAATCAAATTGTGTATGACGGTTATACTACGCCTATTACTTCTACTGCCGCTATCGTTCCTTGCCAAACATATCATATAAAATTTGCGATTGCTGATGCGACCGATGGTGCGTATGACTCTGGTGTTTTTATTCAATATGATGGGTTATCATGTGCAAATGCCCCAACGGTAACCGCAACAGCAGCACCAAGTTCATGTTCTGCCAATACCGGTTCTGCCTCAGTCAGCGCTATTGGCCTTACTCCCTCGAGTTATTCGTGGCAACCCGGCGGACAAACGACCTCTTCGATAACGGCGCAACCCCCCGGAACGTATACCTGTGTGATGAGTTTTTCTTCCGCCTGTACCACGTTTACGCAGGCACAGACTGTAACTATTACAAGTCCGGGAGTTGCCCCAACTGTTGCAGTCAACAGTAACACGCCATGTGTTGGAAATACGCTTTCATTAACTTCTACTTCCAACGGAACCACTTATTCATGGACGGGCCCGAACAGCTTCTCTTCACCGAGCCAGAATCCTTCTATTTCAAACGTAACATCGGCCGCCGCCGGCATCTATACCCTGGTTGTTGGTAATGCTTCCGGTTGTAACAGAACAACAACATTAAATGTTTCGTTTACGCCCTCGCCCACATTGACAACAAGCCCTGGCACCGTTTGTCCCGGATTTTCCACTACATTAACGGTTAGCGGCGCATCAACGTATACCTGGTCTCCAACCACCGGTTTAAGCCCTTCAACGGGTAGTTCGGTGACTGCCAATCCAACAGTAACCACCAACTATACAATTAGTGGAACCAGTGCAGCCGGGTGTGTTAGTACAAAAACTACGGTTGTTATTGTGAACCCAAAACCTGCAGCAACCTTATCATTTACAAACCCTACCTGTGGAAACAACAATGGAGTAATTGTGATCAATAATATCTCCTGCTGTGCACAAACTATATCCAGTTTTGCAAGCAGTTTGGGATCAATTTCAGGCCAAACTGTAACAGGATTAGGTGCCGGAACGCCTGTGATTACATTAACCAATAGTTTTGGATGTACCTTTACGGTGTCGGCTACTTTAACAATGACACCCGGCCCGACGAATTTTACACTAACTCCCACCAATGCCACTTGTGGAAATAATAACGGAAGCATTGCTTTTGGATCACCAACGGGGGGAACACCGGCTTTTAGCTATGCTTTAAACGCGGGTGCATTTACTTCTACTTCACCTACAAATAGTTTGGCTCCGGGTACTTATTCAATTACCGTGAAAGATTTGAATGGTTGTGTTTTTACAAAGACTACCAGCATAACAAATATTGCCGGGCCAACTGCAATTGCAGGAACAACTACCCAGGCGAGTTGTAACACAAATAATGGAACATTCAGTGTAACAGGAGTAACCGGTGGAACCGCTGCCTATACATATAGTGTAAATGGTGTGTCAACTACAAGTTTAACATCCGGTTTAGCCGCAGGTACTCATACGATATTAGTGAGAGACGCTAATGGCTGTACATTCAGCAGAACATTTGTGATTGGTACGGCGAATGGCCCTTCTGGTTTTACGGTTAATACAACCAATGCAAGTTGTGGATCTGCTAACGGAACTTCGACTGTATCGGGAGTTGTTGGCGGGACGCCGACCTATAGTTTTTCATTTGATGGTGGCGCTTTTGGAACCGGAGCCACAACTTCGGGATTAACAGCAGGAACTCATACAGTAACTGTAAAAGACCTGAACTCCTGTACCATCACAGCTACTTATAGTGTGGCAGCTAATGCCCCACCAATGGCCGCGGTTACTTCTTCCTTAAATATTTTATGTAACGGAGCATCCACCGGAAGTGTGGCGGTAGCGCCAACGGGAGGAACATCACCGTTTACTTATACTTTAACGGCACCAACGCAAACCAATTCAACCGGTAATTTCACGGGATTACCTGCAGGAACTTATAGCATAACGGTAAGAGATAACGCAGGATGTACAGCAACAGTTTCCGCTACTTTAGCTCAACCAACTGTATTAACGGGAACAACCAGTTCCCTGCCGGTTAATTGTTTCGGAAATGCAACCGGAACAGTATCAGCCGGTGGATCAGGAGGTGTAAGTCCTTATACCTATTCCTGGCCTGCTTTAGGTTCCAGTACGTTAGCTACCACAGGCGGCGCAGCTGCAGGAACCTATACGGTAACGATCAGGGATGCGAATCTGTGTTTAATTACCAGAACAGTAACTGTTACACAGCCTGCTTCATTAACCTTAACTTCAACCTTAACGCCTGCTACCTGTGGTAATGCTAATGGTTCAGGAACAGTAACTGTTGGCGGCGGAACAACTCCCTATACATATAACTGGAACAACGGCGGTTTAACGAATGTTTTAACATCGGCGTCTGCCGGAACCCATTCCATAACGGTAACAGATTTTAACGGATGTGTTTTAACAAGAACTGTTTCAGTAACAAACATCCCCGGGCCGACAGCCATTACAGGTACAACTACTTTAGCAGGTTGCGGACTGAACAACGGAACTTATAATGTTACCGGTGTTACAGGAGGCACATCTGCTTATTCTTACAGTGTGGATGCGATTACAACAACAAGTTTAACATCCGCTTTAGCGGCCGGAACACATACAATTACTGTTAGCGATGCAAATGGCTGTTTATTCAGTACAACCTTTAACATTAACACAGCCAGCGGGCCAACAACAGCAACTGTTGTAACTACAAATGCAAGCTGCGGAACAGCAAACGGTTCAGCGACAGTGACGGCAGTTACAGGTGGCCTTGCTCCATACCAATATTCGTTTGATGGAGCGGCTTTCGGCTCTTCTGCGACAACGGCAAGCTTAGCGGCAGGCTCACACACGGTGATTGTAAGGGATGCGAATTCCTGTACTTTAACTGTCACTTATACAGAGTTTAATAACAGCGGTCCAACTGCCTCCGTAACTAATTCAGTAAATATATTATGTAATGGAAATTCAACAGGAAGTTTCACAGTAGCTCCTTCAGGTGGAATTGGTCCATTTACTTATACATTAGCAACACCTACCCAGACAAATACAACTGGGGTTTTCACCGGTTTGCCGGCTGGATCTTATAATGTAACGGTAAGGGATAACTCGGGATGTACGGCAACAGCTTCGGTTACTTTAACCCAACCAACTCCTGTAACTCTTACGGTTACTTCCTTACCAGTAAATTGTTTTGGGACAGCAACAGGCACTGTTTCTGCAAGTGGTAACGGTGGAACAGGGACACTTACATATGTGTGGCCTGCATTAGGTAGCAGTACGTTAGCCACGGTTAGTAATGTGACTGCCGGAACCTATTCTGTTACTCAAACAGATGCCAATGGTTGTGCCATTACACAAAGCGTAACGGTAACTCAACCAACATCATTAACATTAACTTCTACTTTAACTCCTGCTACCTGCGGTAATGCTAATGGTTCAGGAACAGTGACTGTAGGAGGAGGAACACCGGCCTACACTTATAGCTGGAGTAACGGAGGAATTAGTCCGACGTTAACGGGAGCATTAGCAGGCACTTATACCTTAAATGTGACTGATTTTAAAGGTTGTGTTTTAACACGAACAGTAGCAGTAACCAATATACCAGGTCCTACAGCGATTACGGGAACAACCACTTTAGCAGGTTGTGGCCAGAATAACGGAACATATAATGTTACCGGTGTAACCGGAGGGACTTCAGCTTACAGTTTCAGTGTAGATGCTATAGCAACGGTAAGTTTAACCTCAGGATTAGCTGCCGGCACACACACTGTGTCGGTAAGCGATGCTAATGGATGTATATTTAATACAACATTTAATATCAATACAGCAACAGGACCGACTACAGCGTCAATAGTTACTACGAATGCTACCTGTGGGTCTGCAAACGGAACTGCTACAGTTGTAACTGTGACTGGTGGTCTTGCGCCATATCAATATTCATTTGAGGGAAGCCCGTTTGCGGTTGGAACAAGCACTACAGGTTTAATTGCCGGTAGTCATACGGTTACAATCAAAGACGCAAACTCATGTACTCTAACTGCTACGTATAATGTATTAAATAATGGTAGTCCAATTGCTTCTGTTTTAACAACAACCAACACATCCTGTTTTGGAGGCTCGAACGGAGGATTTGCAGCATCAGGTTCTGCAGGTAGTGGAGCACCTTATACGTATACATTGACTTCCCCTTTCCAAAATAATAGCTCTGGTATATTTACCGGCTTACAGGCAGGAACATATACTGTTGTTGTAAATGATAATGCGGGATGTTCCGCAACAACTACAGTGACAGTTACTCAGCCGACTGCTGTTACATTAACGCCAACGGCAGTTCCAGCAAAATGTTTTGGAACCTTAACCGGAACCATTAATGTTGCGGGATCGGGAGGTACTGGAGCTTATACCTATAGTTTAAACGGCGGATCACCGCAAACTGTTTCTTCGTATACTGCTGTAGGTGCAGGAACCTATGTAATGGCTATTAAAGATGCAAATGGTTGCTCCACAACGGAAACCGTTACCGTATCGCAGCCAACTGCCTTAGCAATCAATGTATCTACGCAGAATGCAAACTGTACAGCGGCGAATGGTGTGGCCAGCACAACCGTAACCGGTGGAACACCGATTTACACATATACATGGACAGGCGGAGGCGGAGCAGGCTCTGTTTCAAATGGATTGGTTGGTGGAAACTATACAGTAACAGCTACCGATGCAAACGGCTGTGTTATTTCAAGTCCCGTTGCTATTGGGATAACCCCTGGCGGTTCCGCAGCTATAACTGCATCTTCTAACATTACCTGTTTTAATGCTAATAACGGAAGTTTAACTGTTGGCATGACAGGAGGCACATCTCCATTTACCTATTCATGGACACCGGGAGGCCAGGCCACCCAGGTTGCGACCGGTTTAGCGCCTGGAACTTATACATGCGAAGTAACAGATTTCTTCGGCTGCAAAGCGAATACTTCTGCGACGTTAACTCAACCAACGGTCTTAACTGCCATCATGAACTCTAATAACGTAAAATGTTATGGAACTGCTACCGGAACTGTGTCTGCTGCGGGTACTGGTGGTACGGGCCCTTACACTTATTTATGGCCAACAATCCCAAGTACTTTATCAACAGTGTCAAATGTGTCAATTGGAAATTATAGTTGCACAATTACGGATGCGAATGGTTGTTCCATTACATCCAGCATTACTGTAACACAGCCAACATCTATTACCCTAACATCAACAGTAACCGCTGCAAACTGTAATCAGGCCAATGGTTCTGCAACTGTAATCGCCTCGGGCGGTGCACCGGGTGCTTATACCTATACCTGGAGCTCGGGATCGAATGCGGCAACTCAGGCCGGATTACTGGCAGGAACCTATACGATCCAGGTTCAGGACGCGAATAACTGTATAGAAATTGTTTCGGCAACGATCCCAAATACAGCGGGCCCGGTGATTAGCATTGCCAGTCAGACTAATGTCAGCTGTTTTGGAGCTTGTAACGGTGTAGCCACTGCTTCTGTATCAGGAGGAGTAACCCCTTATGTTTATTCATGGAGTAATGGTAACGTTTCAGCCATTGCCCCGAACCTATGCGCACAGATTTATACGGTATCAGTAACGGATGATGCTGGATGTGTTTCTTCAACCAGTGTGACCATTACACAACCTACACAATTAACCGTTGGCATTGTTGCCAATGATCCAAAATGTTTTGGAGCCACTAATGGTTTTGGTATTGCTGCCGCCTTAGGAGGAACACCGGGCTACACCTATACCTGGTCAGGTGGCGGTGGAAACTCAGCAACGAGTTCGCCTTTAGGAGCAGGAGGATATAATTTATTAGTAACCGATGCGAATGGATGTACAGTAACCTCTACCATGACCCTGAACAATCCACCGGCCATGGCTGCCAGCATTACTTCAACGAACGTAAGCTGTTTTGGAACCTGCAATGGAACGGCGATAGCTACCACGACCAATGGAATTGGGGCAGTAGGCTATTCATGGGTAGGAGGCGCCAGCCCGGTCTTCTCACAAACTGCAGGTAGTTTATGCGCCGGCACCTATACGATGGTGGCAACCGATCAAAACAGTTGTACGGCCAGCGCGATTATTACCATTACTCAGCCACCGGTATTAACGGCCAGCATTTCCTCAACCGGGTCCGTGACCTGTAACGGAGGTAGTAACGGATTTGCAGTAGTATCAGCCGGTGGCGGAACACCGACCTATACTTACAGTTGGAGTGGGGCAGCATCTGCGGCAGGAAATAGTGCGAATGCGAATGCTTTACCGGCAGGAATTTACACAGTAACCGTAACAGACACCAAAGGATGTTCAGTAACAACCAACGCTACGATTATTGAACCGGCACCATTTGCGACAACCCTAACCACGACGGATGCAAAGTGTAACGGTGTGTGTGATGGAACAGCAAACATTGCCTTCTCGGGAGGAGCGGGAACAACCACCTTCTTATGGCAGCCTGGATTACAGTCAGGAAACTTCGTTAACAACTTATGTGCAGGAGGACAAACAGTAACGATTACATCTAACGGTTCCTGTACTACTCTATTAACCTTTACTTTAACCGAACCAAATTTATTGACAGCAGTAGCGCAAGCCAGTGTTTCAAACTGCGGACAGAACAATGGTAGGACCTGTGTGGTAGTTACCGGAGGAACCTCACCCTATGCAAGTACCTTATGGAGCAATGGTGTAAATTCTTTATGCAATAATAATATTGTTGCCGGAGCCTACACATTTACTGTGATTGATGCTAACGGATGTGTAGCTAATGCCAGTGGATTGGTAAATGACATTGCGGGCCCGGTAGTAGCTGTCGTGAGTCAGACTAACGTAAGCTGTTTTGGTGGAACTAACGGAGGAGCTACTGCAACGATCAGTGGTGGTGTACCAAGCTATTCTATCTCCTGGTCAGGAACCCAGACATCTGCCAACACGACTTTAAATCCGATCAACTTTGGTTCGGGATTACATAATATTTCAGTGATTGATGCTGCCGGTTGTATAGGAACTGCTTCTGTCAACATCACGGAACCAGCAAAATTGGTAAGTGCTATTGGAAGCTTTACCAATGTAAGTTGTAATGGCTTAAGTAATGGAGGCGCAACTCTATTAGTTAATGGAGGAACAATACCTTATAATTATACCTGGACTCCGGGAGGACAAACGTCATCTATTTTAGCTAACGTAGCTGCAAACACCTATACAGCATTTGTAAGCGATGGCAATGGTTGCGTGAGCTCTTCATCAGTAGTAATTTCTCAGCCAACGGCCCTCACATTTTCAACCCCTGTGCTGACCAATATTTCCTGCTTCGGAGGAAGTAACGGTCAGATATCTACGACTGTTCATGGAGGAAGCCCTGGTTACACATACATTTGGACCCCTGCGCAATCCGGTAACAGTGGAGTGATAGGCGGCCTTGGCGCAGGAGGTTATTCATTAACGGTAACCGATTCTAAGACCTGTTCCATAAACACTAACTTTACCATCATAGAACCATCTGCGTTAACTTCAGCATATTCATCAACAACAGCATCCTGTGGTAACTTAAACGGGGTTGCTACTATAACAGTAGGTGGTGGAACACCGGGCTATGTCTTAAACTGGAACACAGCTCCGGCGCAAACAGGTTCGGTTGCTATAAACATGGCTCCTGGCAGTAACTGGCAGTGTGTGATTACTGATTTGAATGGATGTTCGATTACACAAACTGTCAATGTAAACAATGCGCCAAGCCCGGTATTCTCAAGTCATGTTGTCAATCAACCATCTTGTGCAGGAATGTCAAATGGTGATATCACCTTAAATTATACATCAGGTACAGCCCCTTATATGGTTGTTTGGTCAAGCCCTTTATCACAAACAATGACGACTTCGGCTATGACCCAGAGTGTATCCGGAGTAGCCCAGGGAGCTTATACTGCAACCCTGACAGATGCAAATGGATGTGTTACCTCGCGAAATATTATTGTTTCGCAACCAAGTCCATTGCTTCTGATACCGGTTGTGTCCAATCCAAACATTTGTTATGGTATGTCAACCCAAATCAGCGCCTCTGGACAAGGTGGCGGTTCACAAGTTTATTCTTATACCTGGACACCTAATCCATTTGTGGGCGGCGGGCCTCATACAGTGAGCCCGACTACAACCAGCTCCTATATAGTCTCGGTAAGTGATACGAAAGGATGTACAACATCTCCTCAGGTGCTTACAGTTGTGGTGACACCATCGTTAAGCGCTATAGGAACCTCTTCAGTCTTATGTGATAACGGGACAGCGTTTTTATCTCCGATAATCACGAGTCCGGGCAAAGGAGGTCCTTACTCATATACATGGACGCCAGCAGCTGGGAATGTGAGTTCTATAACTTATACAGGCTCTGCCACGGTACCAGGTGCTGCTACAACTAATACTATAGGATTGATTATTAGCGACGGATGTACATTGCAAAACGCTACTCCTATATTTACTGTTGTGACAAATCCGTTGCCAAGTATAGGTTTTACAGCATACCCACTGCAAGGATGCGCGCCATTATCGACAACGCTGACTGGAATTTCCGATAATGCAAGCGATGTCTTTACATGGAACGACAGAGGTCCATTGGGACCAGGTAATCCTTTACCGGTAGTATTACAGGATACCGGTAAATATACTATAACATTAGTTGTGCAGAATCCGGTTACTGGCTGTGTGAAATCAATGACAAAGACAGATTACATAGAAGTGTTTCCGCAGCCGGTCGCTTCATTTTACGCAAATCCATCTGTTGCGAGTATTTTAGATCCGAATGTTAATTTTGTAAATACCTCGCAAGGCGCTGTCAGCTATATGTGGGATTTTGGCGACCCTGCGGCAACTAACGGATCTAACAATTCTATCTTAACTGATCCGAGTCATTTGTACATGTATACAGGCGAATACGCGGTTAATTTAATAGCCACTTCCAACAAAGGATGTGTAGACATAGCAAGAATTGTTGTAGAGATCAAACCTGATTTTGCTTTGTATATTCCAAATGCATTTACTCCCGATGAAAATGGAAGGAATGATGTATTCCAGCCTTTGGGTGTAGGCATTGATGAAGATAATTACCGTATGGATATTTTTGACAGATGGGGTGAGAATATTTTCAGTAGTAATAACTTCAGAAAAGGATGGGATGGATCAGTGAAAGGCGGATCGAAAATGGCACCGCAGGGAGTTTATATTTATAAATTGCAGGTAACCGATACACAAGGTGGAAAACATCCTTATGTTGGCCATGTTACGGTAATCAGAAAGAACCAATAACCAGCTTACATTTTATGTAAAAAGCTTCACTAATTTATTAGTGAAGCTTTTTTGTTTTATAAAAATTGTATTTTCGCTGCCTGTTCTGTAATGAAATAGATAAACAATGAAAAATGTAGCCATATTCGCTTCCGGTGAAGGTACCAATGCCGAGAACTTGTTTAATTATTTCGCGAATGATAAGCGCGTGAAGATAAAGCTGGTGGTTACAAATTCCGACAAAGCAGGTGTGATTGAACGAGCGGAGAAGTATAAAAAAAATGTTCAGATCATTAGTAAATCGGCCTTGTATGAATATACGTCCAAAATTATCGAGTTTATGGAGGCGGAAAAAATCGACATTATTATATTGGCCGGCTTCCTTTTAAAGATCCCCGAACAATTTATTAAGGCATTTCCAAACAGGATCATCAATATTCATCCTGCCTTATTGCCTAAGTACGGTGGAGCGGGCATGTACGGCATGAATGTGCATAAAGCTGTGATTGAAAATAAAGAATTGGAAAGTGGTGTCACCATCCATTACGTGAATGAAGAATATGACAAAGGAGAAGTGATTTTACAAGCTAAGTGTGAGATCGCAGACGATGAAACTCCTGAAACATTATCAGCAAAAATCAGGAAACTGGAATTTGAATATTTTCCAAAAGCGATCGAGAAAATTATTTAAGTTTTACCTTTTCTCTTCTTTCCAGCGGTAATAGCAATCCATGATTCGGTAATACAATTCATAACCGTCATGATTAACAATAAAGTCGTTGCTTAAATAGTAACAGTATTTTCTGAATTTCTCGAAATCAATCTTTTCATCACCTGTTAATTTTCGAAGTGTTTCCGCGTTAAATTTCTTGGCAACCTCTTCCTGAATAAATATTTCTTCAAAGATTTTAGCCAGTTTGCGCTGTTCTTTTCCTTTCTGACTGAATTGCATGTATAGAGCCGAAATCGGACTTTCCATGGCATTGACGACTGATGTTTTGGATCCCTGGATCACCCGCTTCATGTAGTCTTTTTCGTATGGCTTCAGTTTAAAATCACTCACCATCACCTGGTTCAGTTTGTAAGCGGTCTCAATCATTACCACTTTACTTTCTTTGTAAAATCCTTTATTTAATTTGTAAGCCGGAATTTTTAACCGGACGTATCCTACAAATGAAAAAATAATGGAATCCTTGTCTTCAGCCACCACTGTAAATTTTCCGTTCCCGTCACTCATCTGTCCCTGGCCGGTTTTGGCATTAATGACATACACAAATGGCATCGGAGTGATGCTATCTGGTTCAGTTACAGTTCCTTTGATAATAGTTTGGCCAAGGCTTCGTGAACCGGTTAATAGCAATAAGCCAAGAAATATATGGGTAATTAGTTTCAGAACAGCAGTATTTTAGGTTAAATCAAATATATATACTTATTCACATTCAGTTAATAATTTAACCTTTTTTATAGGGATAATAAAGTTAACTTTATACCTCTTAATCATGGATGATTTTATTGTATCGGCCCGGAAGTATCGCCCTCAACACTTTAACACAGTTGTTGGTCAGGGCCATATAACCAATACTTTAAAACAAGCCATTAAAAACGGAAAAATTGCTCAGGCTTATTTATTCTGTGGGCCACGTGGTGTTGGTAAAACAACCTGCGCAAGGATTTTTGCTAAAACAATTAACTGTACTAATTTAACTTCTGACGGTGAAGCCTGCGATGCCTGCGAATCCTGTTTGTCATTTAATTCAGGCGCGTCTCTAAACGTATATGAATTGGATGCGGCATCCAATAACTCTGTAGAGGATATTCGTAATTTAGTTGATCAGGTTCGTTTTGCGCCACAGTTAGGCGATTACAAAGTATATGTGATTGACGAGGTTCACATGTTGTCGAACGCGGCTTTTAATGCTTTTTTGAAAACATTGGAGGAGCCGCCGAAACATGCGAAGTTCATTTTGGCCACAACAGAAAAACATAAAATCATTCCAACGATTTTATCACGTTGCCAGGTATTTAGTTTCAATCGTATCAAAACAGAAGATATCACCGAGCAATTGGTTCATATCGCCAACACGGAACAAATCACGTTTGAGCCTGAAGCCTTGCAGATCATTTCGCAAAAAGCGGATGGAGGTTTGCGTGATGCCTGTTCTATTTTTGACCAGATGGTAACCTTTACAGGAAACCATTTGACTTATAAAGCTGTCGTTGAGAATTTGCATGTTCTGGATTATGAATATTATTTTAAACTCACGGACGCTGCTTTAAACGGACGTTTACCTGAAGTCATGGTGACCTTTGATGAGATCCTCAAACAAGGATTTGACGGTCATAATTTTATCATAGGATTTGGAGAGCATTTAAGGAATTTATTAGTTAGCAAAGATCAGTTCACTGTTCAGTTGCTGGAGGCCAGCGAGTCATTAAAACAGCGATTTGCCCAACAGGCACAATTATGCCCCATACCTTTTTTATTAAAGTCACTGGCGGTCATTAATAAATGTGACATTCATTATAAGGCTGCTAAGAATCAACGCTTGCAGGTAGAAATGGCACTGATGCAGATCAGTTATTTGAATACCGCATCGCAGGATGCGGAAAAAAAAAATGAGTTAAACCCGGAATTCGGAACCCAGTCCGCTCCTAAAGCATTAGAACAAGCCGTTACCCCTGCAAAATTTTCAGCCCAACCTGTTGTTCAGACAAGCAGTAAGCCTGTGGTAGGCTTTACAGAACTGAAAATTAAATCCCAGTTCATGTTGCAGAATAATGCACAACACAATCAAACCATTGCCGTGGAAGCTAACGTGTTAAACGATCCGCAGGAAAGCTTTGATGTTGAACTGACGACTGATCGCGCAATGGCTGCAGTGAAACAATTTGCAGAGGAAAAAAATAAAAATGGCAATAAGCAATTATATGCCACGCTTACTTCCAGCAAAATTACGTTGGTAGATAAAACCATTTTGATCGAACTGAATAATGAGGTTCAGAAAGAAATGCTTGTGGGGATCAAACAGGATATGCTGGATGATCTTCGTAAACTGGCCAGTAACAGGCAACTTCAACTGGAAATCAAGGTTTCTGAAATTGTCGGCGAAATAAAAGCCTATAAACCTGCCGATAAGTTTAAGTTAATGGCCGAAAAAAATCCTGCGCTATTGGAGCTTAAAAAACGTTTTGACCTGGATATCGAATACTAAATTTTGATTTCCTTATTCTAAACCATTACAGGTTTCCCGTTTTTCTTACATCATAATTGTTTTTATTCTGACAGATAATTCTTATTCATTTTTTGTGTAAGTTTGGTAAACAGTTTTTATTAAAGGAAGAATTTATGTCAAAGGTGAAAAGAATTGATTTAGCGCTTCAGGGCGGAGGCGCACATGGTGCTTATACATGGGGAGTGATTGACAGGTTGTTGGATGATGATCGCATAGAGATTGACGGTGTTTGCGGAACCAGTGCAGGAGCAATGAATGGCGTATGTACTATTTACGGTTTAAAAAAGGGCGGAAGGAATTTAGCCAAACATACCCTGGTGAAGTTCTGGCATAAAATCTCAGAAGCAGGAAAATTATCTCCGTTGCAACCAAGCTGGTTTGATAAAATGATGAGCCCGGGCAACATGGACTTTTCTCCGAGTTATAAATTGTTCAGCATGAGCACGGAAAATTTTACACCAAAGCAGATGAACCCAATGCAATATAATCCGTTGGAAAAAATATTGAATGAGGTGATTAATTTTGATGAACTGCATAAATTAAATCCACCAAAATTATTCGTGTGTGCTACCAACGTAAAAACCTGTGAAGCCAGAATTTTTGGCCATAAGGAAATTACGGCGAAGGCTATTTTAGCATCAGCTTGTTTGCCTTATATGTATGAAGCGGTAGAAATTGACGGAGAATTTTACTGGGATGGAGGATACAGTGGTAATCCATTGATTCAACCATTAATTGATCATACCGAAGACACCGATGATATTTTACTGATCCAGATAAATCCTAAAAACATTAAAACCGTACCCGATAAAATTGAAGAGATCAGGGATCGTGTCAATGAATTGAGCTTCAATTCTTCCTTATTATTAGAATTGAAGCTGATCCAGTTCAAACAGGAACTGGTTGGCAAAGGCATTACCCTGGACGGTGCTTTAAAACCAATCTTTCTGCATAATATCAGTGCCGATGCGGAATTAAGTGAATTGAATTTATCCTCTAAGCTCAATACAAGCTGGGACTTCATGATGTATCTGAAAGACCTCGGGTATAAGTCCTGTAACGCCTGGCTCGAAGAAAATTTCGAGAACATTGGAACAAAAAGCACCTTTAAGTTAGCTTAAGGGTTTTTCAAATGTTATTAAATAGCTACAATTTGTAGCAAGCAATTGCTACAACATAGTGTAATTTTGATTCATAAAATTACTACAGTGGCAAAAACAAAAACAACTTACTTCTGTCAGAGTTGCGGCACCCAGGCAGCGAAATGGGCCGGACGTTGCAATAGCTGCGGCGAATGGAATACATTAGTGGAAGAGATCGTTCATAAAGAAACCAAGAACGATCGTTTGCAACTATTTTCTGCGAACAAGAACGATAAAAACCAATCAAATAAACCCATTCTTTTACAGGAGATCGGTTTAGCGGAGTATCCGCGGATCCAGGTGCCGGGACAGGAATTGGCACGGGTGTTGGGTGGAGGCGTTGTTCCCGGAAGCCTGGTATTATTTGGCGGGGAACCCGGTATTGGAAAATCAACCCTGATGTTGCAGCTGGCTTTGCGTTTAAAGAATTTAAAAGTGTTATATGTAAGCGGTGAAGAGAGCGAACAGCAGATAAAAATGCGCGCAGAGAGGATTGGAATGACTACCGAGAGTTGTTTTATTCTTCAGGAAACCAATACGCAGAACATTTTCGCGCAGATCGAAAAAGTGCAGCCTCAATTGGTGATCATTGATTCGATTCAAACCATTCATACGAGTTATATTGAAAGCAGCCCCGGAAGTGTGAGCCAGGTGCGTGAATGCGCCGCTGAATTTTTGCGCTTTGCGAAGGAAACCAATGTGCCGGTTTTCATGATCGGACATATTACAAAAGAGGGAAGCCTGGCAGGTCCGAAAGTATTGGAGCACATGGTGGATACTGTATTGCAGTTTGAAGGAGATCGTAATCATATTTACCGTTTGTTACGCGCCACCAAAAACCGTTTTGGGAGTACCAATGAAATGGGTATTTATGAAATGAATGGTGATGGATTGAAAGAAGTACTAAACCCTTCGGAGATCTTAATTACCAACCGGAAAGATGCCACGAGTGGGGTGGCGATTGCTGCAACGCTGGAAGGTAACCGCCCCTTATTAATTGAAACCCAGGCTTTGGTGAGTAGTGCCGCTTATGGTACGCCTCAGCGGTCTTCCACAGGTTTTGATTTAAGGCGTTTATCGATGTTGCTTGCTGTTCTTGAAAAACGGTGCGGGTTTCGTTTAGGAGCAAAAGACGTGTTCATTAATATCGCCGGTGGTATTAAAGTTGAAGATCCCGGGATTGATCTGGCTTTGGTTTGTGGTGTACTATCCAGCAACGAAGACCTTCCCATTCCGCAAAATATCTGTTTTGCAGCAGAAGTTGGACTAACGGGTGAGATTCGCCCTGTGAGCAGGATTGAGCAGCGGATCTCTGAAGCACAGAAACTGGGATTTGAAAAAATTTATATATCTTCATATAACCTAAAAGGACTGGATATCAAACATTATAAAATTGAGATTATTGCTGTGACGAAAATGGAGGAAGTGTTCAGCAGCCTGTTTGGGTAATGTATTGTGAAACATTTTTTGTTGATAGTCGTTTTTTATTTTTTCTGTGGACCGCTGTTTTCACAGGAAGGAGAAGTGATTGATGGCATCAGGCATAAATTAAAATCCTATTCCAAAAATGATTCTGTAAAAGTCGAACTCGTGCTTGATCTTGCCTGGGAATATTCCTTTTATGATTTCAGAAAATCACTCAGTCATTGTGATGAAGCGATTGCCTTATCCCGCAAAATTGGTTACGAAAGTGGGGTAGCGTCGGCTCTCAGTATGAAGGGAAATAATTACCGTGCTTTGTCGATGTATGATTCTGCGTACTATTTTTTGAACCAATCCCTTAAGATTCGTAAAAAGCAAAATCGTAAAACCAAGATTGCTGCTGTGTTACAGAACATTGCCAATGTGTATAACCAGGAAGGAAATGTGCCGGAAGCAGCTGCCATGTATAACGAGGCCTTGAAAACAGCGGAAGAATCAGGCGACAAAAAACTGGAACTGGTGGTAGCTACTAACCTCGCGGCCATGTACGGGACTTCCGGCTTTCCAAAAAAAGCAGTTGAAGTATTAAACAGGGCCTTCGCCATTAATAAAGTTTTGAAAGACGAACACCAGGAAACTTTTTTATATTCTACCCTGGCCACCTTACAGGAAGAACAGGGGAATATTAAGGAGGCAATCAAAAATGGATTAAAAGCTTTGGAGTTGGTTCAAAAGCAAAAAGACTATCAACAGGAAGCTGCCGTAAAAAGTAACCTGGCCACCTATTACCGCGCGTCCGGTGACCATGAAAAAGCATCTCAGTACTATCAGGAAGCGGTAGAAGTATATGCGAAGTTGCAGGACAGTTTATCCATGGCCAAAGTTTATAATAACTTTGCAATGGAATGCTTATCAGTTCATCAGCCCGATCTGGCCTTATTATCTTCTTTTAAAAGCTTAAGAATTGCAAAGAAAGAAGAAGACACCGTTTTGTATTATAACACCCTGCTGACTATAGCAGATGCTTATACTCAAAAGAAAGATTTTAAGCAGGCATTAGCATACGCCATGGAGGCCAAACCTTTGGTGGAGAAGATAGGAATCCGAAAAAATTTAAAGGAGATGTATGCGAGCTTGTCGGATCTGTATATATCCATGAAAGACTATAAGAGCGCGACAGAGGCACTTGTGAAGCTCATGCAGAACACTGATTCTATGAACCTGGAGAGTAATAATCAGCTGGTTGCGAACGTGGGTGTAGAAATGGGATTATTCGCAAAAGAAAAGGAAATTGAGCTTCTGAATAAAAATGCCGAAATCAAAGAGATCGAACTGAACCGTCAGAAGAATATCCGGTGGTTGCTCGTCGGTATTGTTTTTCTGTTTGGTGTGATTGGTATTATTGTATTGGGAGCTTACCGGCGGATTAAAAAATCCAATGTGATCATCGAAAATCAAAAGCTGGAAGTTGAGTTAAAGAATGAGGAAGTCATTCACCAGAAAGAGATTGTTGAAGAAAAACAAAAGGAAATTATAGACAGTATCAATTATGCCAGGCGCATTCAAATGGCCGTACTTACCGGTGAAGATGTATGGAACAAAGTTTCCAGGGAGCATTTTATTTTATTCAAGCCCAAAGACATTGTGAGCGGTGATTTTTACTGGGCATACAACACACCCAATAACCGGTCGGTGTTTGCCCTGGCCGATTGCACCGGGCATGGCGTGCCCGGAGGTTTCATGAGCATGCTCGGAAACAGTTTCCTGAATGAGATTGTTGTTGAGAATAAAATCTTTAAAGCCAGCGAGATTTTAAACAAGCTGCGATCTAAAATAATCAATGCATTAGAGCAAAAAGGTGGTGCTCAGCAAAAAGATGGAATGGATATATCTTTGTGTGTTTGGAACAAAATAGATAATACGCTTGAGTTTGCCGGAGCCAATAATCCGTTATGGTTACTGAGAGGAAAAGAGCTCATGGAGTACAAAGCTGATAAAATGCCAATTGGACTGTACCTGGAAACGGAAGTGCCTTTTTCAGGCAGCACTATTCAATTGGAGAAAGGGGATATTATTTATTTAAGCACGGATGGTTACGCGGATCAGTTTGGCGGACCAAAAGGAAAAAAATTAAAGTACAAACCCTTGATTGAATCAATTATCAGGAACAGTATCGCGGATATGACTACTCAAAAAATAAACCTGGAAACCTCTTTTAATGAGTGGAAAGGAAACCACGAGCAGGTGGATGACGTGAGTTTGATTGGTGTAAAAGTTATTTAATATTTTTAGAAAACTATCAACCAGATTTTCTTCTTTGTGAATTTTTATAAAACACCTCTGTTTTGGATTTTTCAAAACCATTAACGATCATTGTATGTGTTGAACAGATATGTTCAATTGAAGTTTTTGGATCCTGCGTGAAACCGCTTTTAGGATATGCACAGAAAAGACGAAATGTTTCTGATGCGCAGAATTTGTGCCACAGTGTTTCGAGTTGAACCGTTGCGCCATTGTGCCCTTGTTCCCACAAAATAGCAACCATTTCGCCATAGGCACGTACCTTCCTGTTATTTTTACCGCGGGCCAAAGATATGAGGTTGTTGACTGTTTCTATAAAAAGAGTCTCGTCCGGCCATCCGTCTTTCATGAACATGGCTAACGTATCGTTTGCATCCAAAGGTATATACTGCCGAGTGGTTATCAATTTATCCAGGTCATAACCTAAAGTGAGGAGCCTTGTATTTAAAAGATCCAGCCGTTTTTTAGTAGCAATAATAATAACGGCATCGCCTGCTTTCAATCCATTATCTGAAAAGCCCTCTAACGCGTCCATTACGACATCATCGTTCTCATATATTTGCACCAAATGGTTAGTAGGCGCAATTTCACCCCAGAATACATTTGCATCGCTTTGTTTCCATACGTTGTTGTTAATTGGGGTTTCTGTTGCCATAGCTTATAAATTTAGTAACTCCACAACACACGAGGTAAATGAAGTACCCCACAAAATTGAACTAATAGACTCATGAAAATTTATGAAAGAAAGGTTAAGAATTACAGAATTAACTGATAATTGCTGTAAGTTTTTTTTGTTTCATGTAATTTATATAATTCCGCAAGCTTACCAACGTTTAGGTAATCAATAAATCTATCAGTATGATTTTTTTTTAACAATTATAATCACATTGAAATATTTTGTATGTTTTTGTATTTAAAATGAAATTCAATTAACATAATATTTGAAAACTACGTTATATTAATCGTTACCTTTACATAAATTAGTTCAATTAATTTTCGTGAAGCAAAATTTTCTGAGCTTTATAGCCCACTCGAGCGCTTCTCGCAAAATGTCTTCTTACTGCTGTTGGTAGACTTTTTATTGTAAAAACATATAGCAGGAAGTTACTGCTATTTCTATTTTTTTAGCTCTATTTAATTTAAAATCTAATCAAAGAAAATTTCTTTGGTTCGTCGGGTACTATTTTTAAATAAAATTCTTAGCATGGCATTAATTGAAAAAAAGAACAGAATTAATTCTCCTGTAAAAAAGACTGCAAGTTTACAAAATGACTGGCATATCCGGCAACTGGCCGCCATCGTGCAATCGTCCGGTGATGCGATTTTCACCGAATCTATTGACGGAATAATAATGAGTTGGAATAATAGTAGTGAAAAATTATTTGGATATAGCGCTGAAGAAGCCATTGGTCAGCATGTTTCTTTAATAATTCCACCTGAATGTATTAATGAATCACAAAGGATACTTGAAAGAATAAGTCAGAATGAAAGCGTAGAGTCCTATGAACCTTTACGCCGTAAAAAAGGTGGTGAAAGGCTTTTTGTTTCTATCACTGTTTCGGGCCTTGTTGATGAAGAGAGGAATATCATAGGGTTTTCTGAAATTGTTCGTGATATTACTGCCCGAAGAAATTCTGAAACGGTAAATTCTAAGGAACTTGTTTTTCAAAAGGGCGAAAAGAAAAAGAGGGCTGATGAGCTAGTTATTGCTAACAAAGAGCTTGCATTCCAGAATGAGCAAAAAGAGAAAAGATCCGGGGAGCTCATTATCGCCAATAAAGAATTGGCATTTCAAAATAGCGAGAAAGAAAAACGTGCGGCGGAGTTTATTATTACCAACGAGGAATTTGCATCAAGTAACAAGGAAAAAGAAAAACGTGCCTCTGAACTGGTTCTTGCAAATAAGGAACTCGAAACGCAGAATAAAGAAGAATTTGAGCGTGCTACACAATTGGAATTAGTCAATAAAGAACTGGAATCTTTTTCGTATTCCGTATCTCACGATTTGCGCGCCCCATTACGGGCCATACATGGCTATGCACGCATGCTGAAAGAATTAAAGGAGGGACAGCAGGATTTTGAGGCGAACCGACTAATGGACAATATCATTATTAATTCAAAGAAAATGGGTCAGCTCATTGATGACCTCCTTACTTTTTCCCGACTGGGCCGAAAGGAATTAGTCAGGATCAATATATCAATGAATGATATGGTGACTGCTATTTGCGAAGAGCTAAAATTTTCGCAACCAGCCCGCGAAATAAAGTTTCATATTCGCCCAATGGTTTCAGTGAAGGCTGATAATGTAGCAATGAAACAGGTTTGGTTAAACCTGATTTCAAATTCAATTAAATATTCGATGTTTAAAAAGAAAACATTTATTGAAATCGGCTCTGAAGAAAAGGAGAATGAAATTATCTATTATGTAAAAGATAATGGAGCTGGTTTTGACATGAGGTTCGTTAATAAGTTGTTTGGAATATTCCAGCGACTTCACACCGACGAAGAATTCGAGGGTACCGGCGTTGGCCTGGCAATTGTGCAACGCATCATATTTAAACACGGTGGCCGGGTATGGGCAACAGGTGAAGTAGGTGAGGGTGCCACATTTTATTTTGCGTTAAATAAATCATAATTATATCATGAAAGAAGGAATTGAAATTTTATTAGTAGAGGACAGTGCCAGTGATGCTGAAATGACCATCAAGGCATTAAAGAAAAACAATCTGGCCAACAAGTTGTTGCATTTGAAAGACGGGTCTGCGGCCCTGGATTTTATATTTGCTGAAGGTACTTACGCTGGCAGAAATGTTGAGGATAAGCCAAGGGTTATTTTATTGGATTTGAAAATGCCCAAAGTTAATGGTATAGAAGTTTTGGAACGAATAAGAATGGATGCCCGAACCAGAACAATCCCTGTTGTGATGCTTACGTCTTCGAAAGAGGATCCGGACATTTTAAGATGTTATGAATTAGGTGCGAATAGTTATGTGATAAAACCGGTTGAATTCGATGAATTTCAGAAAGCCATTTCAAATCTGGGTTTATTCTGGATGATAGTTAATCAAACACTTCACTAAAATGCGGATGGGTAAAATAAAAATACTAATCGTAGAACACGACCTGAATGATATTGAGTTGTTACTATTTGAATTAGGAAAAAGTGGTATTGATCATGAAACTAAAGTTGTCCAGAATGAAATAAATTTCAGAAAGGCACTTGATAAATTTCAGCCTGACATCATACTGAGTGATTATTCTCTGCCGTCATTTGACGGATACACTGCATTTAAAATAAAGCAAATTATTTCTCCCGGCACACCATTTATTTTTGTTTCAGGTACCATCGGTGAAGAAAGTGCAGTTGAACTTATTAAAAACGGCGTGACTGATTATGCGCTAAAAGATAAAATTTACACCTTAAATTTAAAAATTATTCGGGCGCTAAAAGATAAAAATGCCGCTGATTCTAAGCTGATCGCAGATGAAAAACTGAAAAACCAAAACAACAAGTTATTTGAAATTGCATTTTTACAGTCCCACCAGGTAAGAGCACCAGTTGCACATATTCTGGGTTTAATTAGCCTGTTTAAATCAGATAACCTGACTGACCCGATTAATAAAGAGATTATAAAAATGCTGCAAACAACAACGCTTGAACTTGACAAGATTATATATGAGATTTCAGAACGGACGAATGAAATAAAAGACATGAAATAGCCATGTCATGAATGTATTGCGTTAAACCTGCGCTCTGTTTAATTCAAATCATATATTTTAAAAGCACTTCCCCGCATTTGTTTATTTCTTTTCCTATATATGAAATGTGATTGTCCGGACGCAACAGAACATAAAAGTCTGATTCATTTCTGAATAGAGACGAAGGAATTTCTTTAAAAGCGTATTTTTTGATTTTAATTTTCCCGGAATTTAATTCCCGGCTTTCATTATTCGTGTTTTCACCAAAGAATAAAATTTTAAATGCAGGTTCGCTCAGGTAATCAAAAATTTGTGTCCTGTCAGAAAAAACAAAGTATGGCATTCTTACACCGGACCTAACTTTACCAATACAACTGGTAACCGTTAGGTCGTTGGCAGAATATCTAATGCCGGTCTGAGAGATTAAAGGGAAAACCATTTTTTTTGCCAGGGCACTTTTAATGACATAACCCATTATCCTGGAGAAGATGTGTAACCGGAAAAAATTCCAGACCGGATTTACCCCGGACATCATATCAAACATCCGGTCAGTGGAGCGTAATAAATTCCTGGCGTTTTCGCCTCTTTCAGAGTCATAAGTTTTTAAAACGATGGTGTTCAACTCACCTTTTAGAACGCCCGCCATTTTCCAGGCTAAATTGTAAGCATCCTGAATTCCTGTATTCATCCCTTGTCCACCGGCGGGTGTGTGAATGTGAGCGGCATCACCTGCGATAAAACACCTGTTGTTTTCAAAAGAGTTGGCTTTTCTACTGTGTACTTTATAGGTAGAAAACCAAAATTCTTTTTCAAAATCTATTGGAACAGCAACTTCTTTTCTGATCGTTTCTTTGATGTCTGTAAAATGAAATTCTTCATGAATGTCTTTCGCATCCGGCAATATGCCAACGATACGATAATGCCCAATACCTTCCATCGGAAAGAAAAGAATAAAACCTTTTTGGATCATGAACATATACATTTCGTTCTGGTTAATGACTGCGCTTTTTATCTTTACATCCGCGACATAAAATAATTTTGGAATTGTATCGCCTTCAAATGTTAAACCCATTTGATGTCTGACCGGGCTGGAGGCGCCATCGCAGCCGACTAAATAAGATGCTTCAATCGTTTGTTCTTGACCGGCTTTATCTTTATAATAAACAGTAACACCATGATTTGTTTGTTCAGTACGTATAAATTCTGATCCCCAAAGAATTTGTTTCCCGTTTGCAGTTAGATGATCTGCCAGAATTTTTTCTGTTTTACTTTGTTCTAAAGAAAGCGCATAAGGAAATTGACTCAGGCCTTCGCCCAATCCTGAAAGATTCACCCTGGCTTTTCGGTTTCCTTTATAAAACATGTTCATCCCTGTAGTCACCTGTCCTTCGGTAACTGCCTGCACTGCAATTCCCAACTCCTCAAAAATCTCAAGTGTTCTTGCCTGCACTACAATGGCTTTTGAAAGATGTGTTGTTTTCTGGTTTTTTTCTATGATGATGAAATCAATCTGGTAACGCATCAATTGCGCTGCCATGCTTAAGCCGGTTGGGCCGGCACCCACGATGATAACCTGTGTGCTTTTCATTTATCTATTCTTTGTTTAATAAAAGGATTTGATAAATAAATATAGGCAAATTTGAATAGCTTGGAAAGAGGTCGTTGTTTAAGTTTTTGTGATCAGCTTTAGCTGCCTAACAATTGTCATTTTTAGAAATCCTTTTTTTCTTTCCAATACAGTTCAGTATTTCGGGTTGTGTGGTAAACGATAGGTCCAGATAGGAGCCTGACCAAAAATCAATCACTTTGCTGTCTTCAAATTTGATCATCGCTACATGCTGGGTGATGCGAAGTCCTCCCGTATAATAGGAAAAGAGTGCCATGTGTTTACCTATTCCGAAATAAACCAGTTGCTGACCCGGAAGATCGTTCCGGCCGGGCGAGACAATATTAACTGTTTCTTTTTTTTCAGGATCATACACTTTAGTGACTGCAAAATTCATGATATCACCTATCCGCCATGGCTCACCCGGATTCGCCAGATCAAATTTTTTGCCGGCGGACAGGCTGTCAAAAAAGGCGATGATAAAAGAGGGAATCTCTGTTTTGTTTTTTCTTCTCACCAGTTCTTCGTCATAAATGGCAAGCAACAGGGCCTGTTTATTTCTGTCGTCTTTACTCGTCGCATCATCAATGGCGCATCGTCCGTTTGACATGGAAACGCTGTTGACGCTTTGCCGTTCACACTGTTCGCTTGATACAGGATCAACGGTTTCTGTCACGGGTTTACTGTATACCATAAAAGACATAATGAAGAAAGCGACCGAAAATTTTGTAATGGTAGATGCCATTCGCGAATAATGTTCCAGGATGATGATCAATTTACTATTCATGGTGCTATTTTTAAATTTTTAATACATTTCTTTTTTAATTTCTTCGTCGGTTAAGAAATGGAAGTCGTGAAACATGGATCCTCCGCAGCCACCCGATAAATACCGGTAACCAACAACGGTATCTGTCGATGTCTGTACAATCTGGATCACGACAACCAATTCTGTCTTTCGTTTATATTGGCTATATACATAAGCCAGTTTAGGGAGCTTCATATAAAAAGGTCGTGCCTGTTCAAATCCACCATAAAAATTAATGGCTTTACCATCTTTTATATCTTCGTAGGTCGGTAGGCGTCCGGTAATTGCGGGGGTCTTGTTCCAGTACCGGATATCGATAGGAGCAAACGACAGGTCGTCCGGGCAATCAAAGTTTTTATAAATTCCCGTTTCGTTATAGCCTTTTTTGGCAGAAGAGACAGGATCATAAATTTTTTCAGGAGCATCAATTGTCATCCGTTGTTGGATACCGTCAAAGTCGGACGTCGTATCACATGATTGGACCATGAGTGTTATAACGACACATAGTAGCTTCAACGGTCTCATAACACCCGTTTCTCTATGCGCATTAACATCCTTCATTCTTTCCGAATTTGAGGTAGTTGCTATATAATGAATTAAAATCTTTTTTGTAAATTCTGTAACGCAAATAGTACGGTATTTCACCTTGAGAGCTATCCGCCTTGATGATAGCAGGTTTCATCTCATTCGGCTTTATCTCATTTGTGGAGTCTTTCTTACAATTGATTAATAGTAAGAATGCGGGTGAAAGGATGAGCATAAATGGTTTCATAATACTGATATTAGTTTTATTGTAAAGCTATACCATATTTGAAAGAGATTTTGTTACTGACTAGTTATTGGGTTGTTAATGACTTGTTAACGCAGGCGATTAGCTACTAAAAATTCCTATTTTTGGTGTAATAAATGAAAGCTAACCGAACCTACCTGTTTATTGCCGTTTCGTCATTGGCCCTGGTCGTTGTTCTGATCATACAAATAAACTGGATCTATGATACAGCGAACATCAAGGAATCTATTTTTAATGAGAAGGCCAATATGGTTCTGACCAAAACGGCGGATGCGCTTTCTGCTGATACATCAACGATTAAGAATCTGGAATCATCTGCCGACCGCAACGGAGTTCGTAAGATTGATTCCTTGTTTAATCATTACATGAAAGTTTATAATATACAAATTGAATATTCTTTCGAATTCAAACCTTTTGTGCCGACGATGAACAATGATTTGATGTATCAAAACAAGGGAAGCATGAACCAGCAGGGATGTTATCAAACCTGTGTAACACAGCCGCCTGCTAAAAACGGGAAAGGTGTGACGGCAAAAAACGGAATGGAACTGAAGTTAGTTTTCCCCGAAAAGGATGAATTCATTATGGCGGAAATGGGAACACCTTTTATCGCATCTGTTATTCTGATCCTCGTCGTACTTATTACATTTTGGCAGACGGTTTTATCGCTCATGAAAGAGAAAAAAATATCGGAGCATACCCGGGATTTTTTGAATAACATGACCCATGAATTTAAAACGCCTTTAACGAATATTGCTTTGGCCGGTAAAATGATCATCAAAGATTCAAATATCATACAGGAAGATAAAATAAAGCACTATTCAGGTATCATACTTGAAGAAAATGAAAAACTACGATTGCAGGTTGAGCAGGTGCTAAGCATGACTGCCCTGGAAAGAGGGGAGGTTCCTTTAAGAAAAACTGAACTGGACCTTCATCAGCTGATTCGAGACGGATTGAAATGCATGAGTGTTCAGATTGAACATAAAAACGGACAGGTGGATTTAAAACTGGACGCCGATAAGTTTGTTTTAAATGGTGATAAAACACATTTAACCAATGCCTTGTGTAATCTCATGGATAACGCGATTAAGTATTCCAATGAAGAACCCGTTATACTCATTCAGACATTCAGTAATGAAAAACACGTGATTTTGACTATATCAGATAATGGAATTGGTATTGAACATGAATACCAGGAAAAGGTTTTTGAAAAATTTTTCAGGGTACCCACCGGGGATGTGCATGATGTGAAAGGCTTTGGCCTGGGTTTAACCTACATTAAAGGTATTATCGAATTGCATGGAGGGACCATTGAACTCCAGAGTGATAAAGGGAAAGGCACCGCATTCATTATTCGCATACCACATGCTTAAAGAAAGACTCAACATATTGCTGGCTGAGGATGATCTTAATTTGGGAATTCTTTTAGTGGATTACCTGGAAGCAGAAGGCTTTGATGTGAAGCTCTGTAAAGATGGGGAACTCGCACTAAAGGCATTTCATAGCAAATCTTTTGATCTCTGCCTGGTGGATGTGATGATGCCGAAACTGGATGGGTTTTCTTTGGCGAAAGAAATACGTTTAATAGATAAGAACATACCGATTCTCTTTGTGACGGCGAAATCGTTGAAGGAAGATAAATTAAAAGGTTACGGACTCGGAGCGGATGATTACATCACCAAGCCATTCGATGAAGAGGAGCTGCTCTGGAAGATCAAAGCCATCATTCGCCGGATGCAGGAAAAACAACCGGAAAATAAACCGGAATTGGTATCGATTGGCAAATATAGCTTTGACTTTCATAACCAATGCCTGACGATTTCCGGAAAAGCAAAACGCATGACCGAAAAAGAGAGTGACATCCTTCGTTATTTATCTATTCACCGTAACCACGTCATTAAGCGCGAAGAGATGCTCAAAGAGCTTTGGGGAGAGAATGATTATTTTTTAGGAAGGAGCCTGGATGTGTTCATCACCAAGGTTCGTAAATACCTGAAGGATGATCCGGACTTAAACATTGAAAACGTGTTTGGTGTCGGCTTTATTTTTAATGTTCCTGAGAAATAAGAATTTTTTGAAATAAAAAAAGCGGCTTCCCAGCCGCTTTTTTTTTATTGTTTCACTCCCTGTGGTTGCGGAACGGATGGAACCGTTACCGTCACAATGGTTGCTAAACCGGCTTTAGCCTGCGCATGATCCGGTTTTATTTTCAAGCATTGTTCCCAGTACAGTTTGGCTTTATCGTATTGCTTGTTCTGGTAATAAGCGCCTCCTAAATTATAAAATCCTTCAGGGTTTAATTTATCCAGGATAATGGTCTTACGTAATTCGTAAATGGCGCTGTCCAGTTGTCCGCGTTGTGCTTTCTGGTAACCGCGATTTAACAGGTCATTGTAAAATACGATGTAGTAATTTTTTAAATAAGGATTGTTTGGATATAAATACTCTGCCTGTTTCCAGTAGAATAAGGCATCACGGTCGCGATGTAATTTGTAGCTTCCTAAACCTAAATTCAGGTACCCGTTTACATAACGCGGGTGTAATTCAATGGCATGCTTCAGGTACTTAATTCCTTTCTCCAAAGATTCTTCGCGTTTGGCCACGAAGTTCTTGGTGTCGGATAAGTCGATATAACGTGCTCCGGCATTACCTAACACCAATACAGAGTTTGGAACCGTTTCCACGTCTTTTAAGAACAGGGTAATGTCATTTTTCCAGTCCCAGTTACGCTCCCAGGTTTTGCAACCATACAAGAACGTCATCACACCTAATACGCTGAATAACGCTACACGCTTAATCGTTAAAGAGCCAGGTATTTTGTCTGCGCCCTTCAAAATGAGCCATGCAAAAGCAATAACGAAACCAATGGTTGAGTGGAACAATAAACGTTCACCCATGGTAGCTCCAATGTCCATTAAAATATTGCCGATCATTAATAAGAAGGCAAAATAAACGGCGATGGCAAATCCCAAAAGGTGTTTCTTTAAGATGAGTTTGAAGCCCGCGAATAATAAACCAATATGTAATACCAATGATACTAATGTATCCCAGCTGGCAAAGGTGCGGAACTGGATAGTATTGAAAGAGTAATCCGAAGAAAGCGGATGCGGGAACCAGCATAGAGAGAAATATTTTAATAACACGAATACTTTGGTGGCCCATTGTTCCTGTTGTGTAGCCAGTAAGTAAGGGTTGTTTAAGATCTCGGTATCAGGCACACCCGGTTTTAATTTTACCGCTACTAAACGCATTCCTAAATAAAACAGCATGATGAAAAAATGCCAGCTCATCAGGGTTGCAAACGGCTTTTTAATTTTAGTGCCAATCAAGCCAACTCCAACAATTAAGTAAACAAATGGGAATAGCCAGTAAGAAGTTGTTGCTTTTTGGCCGGGCATAATGTGCATGTCCGAATTCCGTTTCACCATCAGCATTAACAGGGCACAGATAAAGAAAGAACCGAAAATATACATGGCTTGTTTGAACTCGTTGGATTTTAAGAACGTCTTAGGATCGAAGTCAATTTCCTCAAATACGTAGAACGCAATCGGGATCAGCATCACTAACACCACGGCGTACTCTTTGGATAAAAGCGCTAATAAAAAGTTAAAGGCCGCCCAGAACAATGTTTTGGTCTTTTTGTCCTGCATGTATTTAAAGGAGAAGAAAAAGGTGAGGGAAATAAAAATAAGCGAGAAAATCTCGTCACGACTCTTTACATTGGCAATCGCTTCGGAGTGGATAGGGTGCATTAAAAAGATCAGAGCTGCTAAGAAGGCAAGGTCATGATTGGTTTTAAAAATGTAGTTTCTGAAAAACAGGTACAGCAACATAACACCGATAATGAAGGTAATGATGTTCACAAAATGTCTCAGGGAAGCACCTTTTACCTGGCAGTCTACTTCGTTGAATACGCCGTCATCGTTGATATCTTCTTCAACGTCATTGGTCTTATTTCCGTTGGTGTCCCAGCATTGCTGAGGATATAATCCGTCTTTTGGATAAGCGCCGATAAACTGCTGTTCGATGGCAAAACTCACAACAGATAATGGACGGTAACGACCACCGGCTAACTGATCGGTGGCATTCATACGGCGGTAAAAGCTTTCGTAAGCGTCCTTGGTCATAATATCTTTGATGCCCTTGATCCCTTTAATTACGTGATCATTCTGATGAATAATGATCCCGTCATCCAGTGCATATTCATTATGCAGGGAAGTTAAATTGAAGATCAATCCCAAAAGGATAATGACAATGAAAGGTGCGGTTTGGTTTTTAAAGGGAAAAAAATGAAAGGTATTCTTTAACTCTTTGAAAGTTGGTTGCTTTGGACTCGCCGTTTGTTTTGCCATAAAAAATAAGGTGTTAGTATACAAATATACCCAAAAAACTAAATCCTCCTAAACCCCCAATAAAATATGTTGTTAACCCAGAAATCAACAATTATTTGCCAGTAAAAACAAAGGACAAAATATATGATTTATATGGAAGTTTGGGCATTTGAAACCATATTTAATTGACGCAATAAGGAGCCAATTTTAAGATAAATTAACAGATAAAAACCGACTTAAACTAACAAAAGTGACTCAATATTTTGACCCGAAATTGCGTCAACGATGGTCAGTTTCACCAGAGGGCATATTTGACATTTTTAAAGTAATATAGAGGTAAACAGCAACCCAAGAATAACAGCAAATGGAAAACAAAGAATTACTACCCCCTCATAGGGCATCGAAAATTGACACAAAGCTATATAAAGACCATCAGATTTATTTTGTTGTGACTATGATGAAGAAAAGTGAATCTGGAGAATATATACCACTATACCAACAAGTATCAAAAGAGGAGTATGACATCCATGATGCAGAAACTCAGAATATCCCATTTTATAATTGAATAATAGCAGCAAAAAAACCAATATGCGAGAGAAAAATGACGACTTTGAATACGTGTCAATAAGATTTTTAAAACCAAAAAAAGGAATAAAATCGCCAAAGCCAGAATACGATTCTATACCAGACAAAAAGACGAAGGACGGAGTTGAATTTCCTCCTCTAGCTATGATAATTATTCCTTTTGAAGGGGAAATGCGTAAGATTACTTTTTATCCTGACGGCACTGTAAGGGGACTTCCAGGAAACAGTAGCGTATCTGTGAACTACACAGATGGCCCATATCACATTACATATGATAATAATCCAATACATGCTGTATTTCCCTAAAGCGGCTTATTCAGGTCATAACCATCAATAAAAACTAAATTTTGATTATACATTATGTCCTCGTCAACTTGATTGAAAAATTCTCTTCCTAAGTCCATTTGCATTTTCATGATTAAGTTAGGCACAGGGCTTGATATGAAATACTTGTCTTCTGGTAAGTTTTTAATCTTAAGCAGTCGCATTTTGTTCTCGTTGGCCGATGGTTTTATCTTTTTTTTGAAATATGAAATAATTTCTTCAAGCTTTTCGCGTTTATTGTCAACGCTATCAAAATTTAATTCGAAATACATGCTTATAAGTTTTTTGTTTATATGATATTAATCTGCCTCAAGTATAAAGAAATTGGTTGAGTTACACATAAAAAAATGAAAAAAGTGTTTTATCAATGGAGAAACAATATCATTAAATCTGTTTTTTTAAACAAGTTTGAAAAGCATTACTATTAATCATTTAGTTGAAATTATCACAGAATTCGAGCATGTACCATTGGATAATAATCTATTTAAACTAAAAACGGTTAATAAGTAATTGTGATAGTATTAGCTAGATGTAGTAAAAATCCATACTTATGTAGATAATTAACTAATTTTGTAAATATAAATACCTAAATAATAGGTAATTTTAACAAATATGTTCGGATTTCCATCACATAGTAGAACCACCTATAACACTAATTTTTTGAGAGAATTAACCTTAGTGGTTAAATTTTCAAAGACCCCCGAGCTTTTAACCAAAAGAGACGAATTGATTAAAATATTCGCACCATATTTTCCAAATTGTGCAAATGTTATGACAAATACCCTACCTATTGGGAATATAGGTAATGCTCAACCAGTTGCGACAAGTAGTTTGTCTGGTTTTCAGTTTACAACAAAAGATTCTTTTAAAAAGTTAAATATTACTTCAGAATCAATTTCAATTAGCCATAACGGTCAAGCTTATTCAAATTTTGAAGTATTTTGGGAAGAGTCAAACCAATTAATAAAAACAATATTAGACTTGTCTTCTATTAAAGTAATTAACCATACTGCATTAAGAAAAATAAATATAATTCAATTAAGAGTTGACGGCCCAAATTATCCTTATGAAGGTCTTGGAACTGTTTTTAATAGTGCTTTAGTAAACCAGTATTTAACAATTCCAAGTAATTCATTATTAGTAAGTGGTTTTTCCAATTTTATTTTAAAAGGAGAAGGGAAAAACCTGAAAGTTGTTTATGGACTTCTTCCTCCTAATCCTAGAGTTGAAATTAAAGAGAAAGAAATGGTTTTAGACATTGATTTATTTTGTGATAAACAACATCTTTCATTTGAAGAATTGAAAGGAAAATTCGCTGAGATAAATCAAGAGATATTTAATATTTTTCATTGGTCTTTGTTAGATAAAACTATTAATCATTTGAATGTAAATGGGTAGTGTAATTTTAAGTGATAGCGAGGTAGAGTTATATCAATCTGATATAGATGATGATTCATTGAGAAAGTATATTCTTGTGGCTGCTATGGTGGGTTGCTTTTCCGAAGCTCCAAAAATTCAAGCAGCAACATATTCAGCAAATCAGATTGAACTTAAACTTCAGGAAATAAATGGCAGTTTTGATATTGAAAAATATATTGATATCAGTAAAGCTTTCAAAATTCAGAATGATTCTGAACAGTCAGTCGAATTTAAAAATATGAGTATTATATCTCCTAAGATTGATAAAGAGTTTGAAAAATATTCAAATTATATTGAAAAAGATATTTCTTCTGCGAAAGCAGAGGCGACTGGCGTTGCAAAAGTAATTGCACAAATCAAATTTGATAAAATTTCTGTTGAATTAACTCCATCAAATACTATAAAGTTTACGCTTACCTTCGATAAAGAAAAAATGCTCATGGTAACGTATCCTTTTGATACAATCGAAGGGGTTAACAAAGGAGATGTTGTATTTAGTGTTTTTGTTAATAGAAAACATATTGCAAGTGATTCAATGAATCTTACCGATTTAGTAGCAGGCTTTAATAATTTCCTTTCTGTTTAAAGTCCAAGCTTTATGCGTCTTAAATATCCTTGCTGCCTTATTCCAAAGTCCTATTACAAAGACTGTATGGATATGAATAAAATAGCTGCATTGAAGAGGCCTTGCGTCGTTCGAAGTTCATCAAAACCGTTTAACGAAACATTCAATATTGAAACTGATACTTTGCGAGAGGATATAATTTTCCCTAAAGAAATAATGGGGTTATCTTTGAACCTTATTGGTGGGAAATTACATTTAAGGCATTTAAAGTACAGGGCTAAAGGTTCAGCCATGAAAGAATGGCGCAAACCCGAAAAGACTACAATTAAAAAATATCAAAATTCATTTGAAAAAACGAAAATCGCAGTGCCAATATATTTTTATTTGAAAGATATTAATAACAAACCATTCCCGTATTATAGGACTAAAGATTCTGAAGCTCAAAAACTAATTAAGGCTTTGAATATTAACCCTCCCGCAACTGATGATAAATTCATTTTTGAAGGGCAATGCTTTGTTAAACATACGCCCAATAAAATAAATTACTGGCATGTAGAAATGTTTCTTGATGACATAAATAAAGCTGAAATAACCCCTAAAAATAAATCTGTATGGGCAAGAAGTGCTGCGACAGAAGCTTATAAACATATAGTATCTGGCAATGCGAGAAGTGTTGTGGAAAAGTATTCCATTATTCCAAAAGCAGAATATTTGGAAGTAGCATAATGAGTAATTTTACTCATCTACAATAACATTTTTATTACTTATCTTTTGTCTAAATTGCCTTCTATTGGTTTTCGTCTCTCTGCTTCAACTTATTCAATCGCTAAACCAGTAACCTTTGATACTGAATCAACAGGAATCCAGTTCATTTTGAAATTTACGTCAGTGGAGTTACCAACTGCCGATACAATACATGGAAAACCCTTATGTCTTTCCGATTCTTTTATTAATGACATTAATTCTTCTCCCGCCTGTTTATGATTTAGATAAATTGGTGAATTTATCTTTTCATTAATCTCTTTTAATAAACAAGCTTTTTCTTCAAGTAAAGAGATTACATCAAATAATTGGTTTTTCCTTCCCAACTCTTCTTTAAGCTTTCCCCATGAGCTGAAATTATTAAGCAATTCATCTCTCTCAAAATGCATTATTAATTTAGATATTATTTTTCCTTCAGATGATGTTGAACTGAATTCAATTGAACTAGATGGTAGACCACAGTGTTGTGCATAATTTCTGAGCTTAGATAAAAAACGGTAGCTGAAATAGCCATCAAATGCATCATTAGTATATTGTTTAAAATTTTGCATCTCGTTAGATTTTTCCCCATATGTTCTTTTCAACCTTGTTTCAGTATGGTCTAAATATGTTCGTACCGCCGAGAGATAGTTTAGTATTAATCTATTTAGGTTTAGCATTAACTTTTCAAATTCAGGTATTGATATACTGTGTATTCCACCAAATTCACTTTCATATTTAATAATTTGATTTTTTAAATCATTATAGTTAAGTTCAACCAAGGTATATAGGCTTTCGTCACTTGACATTTTCCTTAAAGCAGAAATGTGCGCAGTATATCTTACAAATTCTTCTTCTGATATTATCCTAACGTTAAACATACTGTCTTTATCAACTTTAGAAATATAGTACTGACTTACTATTGGGTCATTCATATTTGTTTTTATTTAATTTTAATAATGGGTTAAATTTAAAGTGTGACACTATTATTACTCATCACTCTATCTATCCTATCTTGATTAGAAATATTATCATCTTCATAAATATCTGAAATCATTCTATTTTCTTCCTTAGAGATGATATAATCATCTACGTTAACATGAGGAGTACTTAAATCCATTTTATATCTTGATACTGTTAGAGGAGAATTCTTTCCGCCAAAATACACTATCACTTCAATCATTTGGTTTGTTATAGCAAGTGTTTCATTTTTTATTAAAAATTCATCTTTTACTACAATATGTTCTGATGCAAAGAAAACTTTATCAGGCAGATAAGTAACTATGTCTAAATTTGGAGTTACTCTCCTATAATTGCTCGAAATATTGCTTCTTACTTCACCATTGATTAATGTAATTCTAAAGTAAAGCCTTTCCTCATTCTGAAATTTCGACAAATTAAAAATACAGGTTTTCAAACATACAATATAGCCAGTGGCAGTTTTTCTCACAATATACGGCTTAGTATACCCTTCAAGTTTAGGAAATGAAATTCTTTTAAAAAGTGCTTCAATATAATGATGTGGTGCAGGTCTGGTTTGACCATCAATTCTCATATGGTAGATATTTCCATGCTGGTGCGGAGAATATTCGCTTTTTTCAATTTCAAAAATACAGATGTATTTGTCCTCTTTTGGTTTTTTTAATTCCCTAAATCTAATACCTCGTGGTGTAACTTGAATGTTATCCGAAATCCTTCTAATTATAGAATCCTTGTCAGTTTGGAAATTCAACGGTGTTAATTCTCCTTCAAACTCTAAAATTTTACTATTTTCTTTTTTTTCACCTTTAGGTGCACCCCAAATTATAATCCCTCCTTCTGAATTCAACATCCCACAAATCGTTCTGATGATATTGTTTTCAGTTTCAGTCTTGCTTTTTTCGCCCCTGTCAACATAAGATTTGAATTCAATTTTATCAGATTCTTCCTGTTTCTCTGAGAAGAAATTTTCAATATCCTTATATTTTAATTTTTCCCACTCCTTTCCGAAGTATAGTTGCGAATACATATTGTTGAAAGTTAGATTTATAATTCAGTTAATTCAGGGTAAGAGAATGGTTCTTTCACACGTTCCTGATTCGGATTTTCGGAGCGAGAGGTAATTAGTTTCGATATAGTATACGCCTCCATTTTGGATTCAGGAAACGGCTTCATTAATTCCTGAAGGTGCTCCTTGGATAAATCAGGTTTAATCCATTCAAACATTGTTTGTTTATCAAAAATCAAAGGCATACGAAGTTTTAAATTATGAATCTTTGCCATTAGTGGATTAGCTTCAGTAGTGATAATTGACGTGGTACTGGATATTTCCCCAGTTTCTTTATTCACCCACTCATCGTAAAGTCCACCGAAAGCGAAAGCATCTTGCTCTTTCAGATGAATAAAGTATGGATATTTCTTTTTATTAACGTCTCGCCATTCGTAAAAACCATCGGTAAAAATCAAACAACGCTTCTTGGTTATTGTTCGAAATGAGGGTTTACTAAAAATAGTCTCGGATTTCGCATTTAAACAGAAGGAGGCTGATTCTTTTGCCTGTTCCTGCGTCTTGACCCATGAAGGAATCAAGCCCCATTTAAAAGCTTGAATGTGAGACGGCTTTTCAGAAGTCAAAACTGGTAGTTCCTTAAATGAAAACCCAGATATATGGTGATATTGTTTTTCCCATTTGTCTGTATTGACAGAATTGTCAAATAGCTTATTTAATTTGGCTTTATCGGGAACAGATTTATGGTAACACATGCTATAGTATTGATTTAGTTAGATAAATTTAAACAAATCCATTTTTTACTTATTTTTCAATTTTTTAAATTCCCACTCCCATTTGCTCGGATGAGTTAAGAAAAGTATTCCTAAACAATTGAATATGTGTTTTACAGTTTTCATTTATTTCAAATATCTAATGGCAATTGTTAGCAATGCTTTTATGTCTTTTTCCGTTTCTTTATCCGCTGTTTTTTCAAATACCTTAATTAAATCATAATTCAACACCTTAATTTCTTTATTAAATACTCTCCTAGCTGTTTTCCTGTCTTCATCGGTATACCTTTTTTTCCAAAATGTATTGTGAATCATTTTAAGAGAATCCGAAAGGTTCATTATTTGATTATGTATATGCATTGTTTCGTGTGGCCTATATCTATGCGCTTTTTCAATCAGCTTTTCTGCCAATCCATCATGGTTTAATTGAGAGCCATAAGGTGTTTGAATTTCAGCAAGTGGAAAATCCCAAGCAAATCGCAAATCAGGTGTATTCATAACAGTAAAGATAAGTTATTATCAATTCTTAAAATGCTACATTTTATAGCATTAAATCATTTTTTCTGAACATAATTTTGTACTATGAAAACAAATAACAGCGAAACTGTAAGGGCAATAATTGAGAATTTAAAGGTTGGTGAACAATATGAATTTGAATGGTGTGGTGAAAGGATAAAATTTAAACTTTTGGACTTTTGCCGAATGTCTTGGACAATGAAATATTTAAACGAGAATGGGAAAGAAGAATTGATTTACAATATGTACGGGGATGATATTGCTACCATAAGTAAAGTGACTGAATGACATTATCAAGGGGTTCAAAGCACTTTGTTGAAATAAAAAATCCCCACATTTGCATGAGGATAGTTATTCAATTTTGTCCAAAAAATTACATTAAGTAGCAGCCTAAGTATCTGATATTATAATGATGCGATTCTTGGAATGGCGAACCGTAATTATTCTGCCAATTCAAAGCCAGCTTGCTTTAGCCAGATACCGCAAAGTCTTATCTCTGGCATTCCGACATAGCGACTAGAGCCTCTGCTAACATACTTTTTGTACACTTTCAGTTTTCTTGAACGTTTTTTCATACTCATAAAGGTTTAGTTGGAAACCACCAATTTAAAAATGCTATGAAGTAAATGAAGGATGTTCTGAGAAAGATTGTTATTCTAATATATAGCTAATGAATAACGGCTTTCGGGATACGAAGTGAAAAGTCTTAAAACCTTCAACATCTTCACTATGGTTGAGCTCAGGTGCCTCAATAATAGTTTTACTTTGAAAAAGGTTATCCCCGTTCAGAATAAGCATACATTTTCCAGTTGTTAAAGTTATTGTAAGCTTTTTCTTATCATTTATGGCAAAACTGTTTATGGTATGTCTTGGTATAAATGTGGTGTTTGAACTTTCGTTATCCCAGTTGAAATAGGTAATAGATTTCTCCATTTTTTCCAGCCAAAGTGACGTTCCGTGCGATTCAATGCCTCTACCTGTGATAGTGTAACACAATTTACCTGATTCCAGGCAATTCATGTGTATGTATTTCCTAGAGAGTAGCAGACATAGTTGCTGGTGAAAATAAAGCGCATTATCCTGTCCAATTCCAAGTTGTTTCCTGAAGTCGTTTTCATTTTCAAAAATACTCGGCTCAGCTTGGTCTTCTTCAACTAAGGATTTAAGAATCAATTTATGAATCTGATATTGAACTTGTTGATTCATTCGTATGCTAATTTTGTCAACAAAGCTTTATTATTATTTAAGCTTGCATGTAGTAGTAGCAGTAGTTGTTTCACCTGAGAAATATTCGACATCAGCAGCATGGTCTTTGCTCGCCTTGCTTAACTTTGCCTCTGTTTCATCGCAAGCAGCGTCTGCTTGTTTTTCCTTCATTTTTTCACTGTAAGTGTCCCCTGTAGTTTCAGTGCTAGATTGACCAGATATCGAATACATTGTTGTGCATTCACAGGTGTATTGCTTCTTGCAACTTGGTAGAGATGATGCTATTAATAGGACAGCTACGATTGATTTTATTTTCATAAGATTTGTTTTTCAGATTTGTATTTTACCGAAGCAAATATAAAAAATAAATACCTATTTTAAAAGGTATTTATTAACAGGTAATAAATAAGGGGTATTTTGTCGTGTTTTGGTACATGAAACAGAAATCAACTATTAAGAAGAATGCTCCTGAAAGCGAGGAATATCTTAAAATGCTTGGTAAAAGATTAAAAAAGTTTAGAATCGATAGAGGTTATACCAATTATGAGCATTTTGCTTTTGATAATGGTATTGGAAGGGCGCAATATGGCAAGTATGAAACTGGCGGTAATATTCAGTTCGATACATTAGTTAAGTTGTTAAATTCCCTAGACGTAACTCTGAAGGAGTTTTTTTCCGAAGGGTTCGACCAAGTTAACGGACGCAAATCTATCTAAACAACTTTTCCAACCGAAGTAAATCCACCGTTACTGATTATCATTTCACATACCGTGACAAATAATGGTTTATTATTCGACTAATCTTATATTTACTTGTAATGTCGAATTTCAATAATTGTTAAATCTTACATCACCAATAAAATAACTACAATGGATAAAATTCCAATTTATGGCTTAGAAGCGAAGAGGTTTCATGAACACATTGAAAGTGAGGAGAATACCAGAATAATATTTTCTGCACCGTACGGATATGGCAAAACTACTTTTTTGAAACAAATTTCAAGTGTTGAGAATGGCATTAAAGAGTTTCCAGCAAAAAACTATAATTTCTTTCATATAAGTCCAGTAAACTATTCTGTTGCAACTAATGAGGACATATTTCAATACATTAAGTATGACTTGATTTATTCGCTGATTGAAAATAAATTTCCTGTGAAAGCTAAAGATTTTGGTATCACAAAAGGAATGAAAAAATATTTGAAATCAAACGCTCATGTATTAGCTTCAAAATTACTGTTATTTGTACCCAACGTCGGCAAAGACTTATTCCAAATATTTGAGGAACTGAATAAAGTAAAGGATGAAATGATTAAAGCCTGCGATGAAGAATCAAAAGATGAACATGAAGTATTTTCAGACTATTTAACTGAACTTCAGACTAAAACTGGTAGCATTTATGAATTTGATTTATTTACAAAAACAATTCAAAATGTCTTAACAAGGATAAAATTAGACAAAGAAGGGAATAAAGAAAATATCTTAGTAATAGACGACTTAGATAGGATTGACCCAGCGCATATTTTCAGAATTTTAAATGTGTTTTCCGCACATCTTGACATTGACGGTAAGAAAAACAAATTCGGTTTTGATAAGGTAATTTTAGTCTGTGACCTTTTAAACATAAGACGAATTTATGCTCATATTTATGGTCAATCAGTTGACTTCAACGGATATATTGATAAATTCTATTCTAAAACCGTATTTGATTTTACAAATCAGAAAGTTATTGAAGACTTTCTATTTAGAGAATTGCAAAAAAATCAACGTAATAGATTTTATTTGGAAAATAACGATTTGAGATTATTAGCCGAATTGCTAACAACTTTTATTATCAATGGTAAGTTAAATATGAGGAGACTAAAAAATATTGAAAGCATTGATATTTCTTCGAGAATGAATTCCACATTTCAAAAGAGTCATTCTCCTATTAAACAATTGGTATTGTTTGATGTGTCGCTTTTTCTAATTGAAGTCTTGGGTAGCTACGAAAATTTGAAAATCACCTTAGAGGATATAACTGACATGTACTCGCAAAATAAGGCTATAAAAGATGACATAAAGGACTTTAATGAAGCTTATTTAAATTACATCTTACCTGTACTAGTTGTAGATAAAAGTGGATTAAATACCAGTGGCGAGGCGTATTATGCTTACCACGGAGAGCAATTAGCTTTGATATGGAAATCTGCAAACAGGGGATACACTTTAGAACAGAATAAATCATCAATTAAAAATTTATACAAAATTCATTTTTGGGGGGATTTATTATTAGCCGTTAAAATTCTAAGGAAAAACCAATTAATTTAGAAGTAAAGCAAAAATGAGACGTCTTACTTTTGTTCTGGTTTAAAACGCTTTCCGAAAGCCTTCATCTCATCAAGATATAAGTTGACTCTATAAAGTTCATTCTTTGGGATTGCATTTGTGACCAGACATGAGTTTTGAATTAAATTGATGAATTCGTTCAAATCAGTATAGATATGCTTCGCAATATTATCCCATTCATCTGGAGCAGTTCCCTGCGTACATGTCAACAAGGTCAGCATTTCAAGGTTACTTGAAATTTTCCTCAACAAGGATTCTGCCTGCACTTTGGTGGTCGGGATATACATTTCCATGTACACAAGCATCTCTTGGGCTTTGGGAACATGAATAATTTTCGTCTTTTCCATAATACAAAATTACTATGAGAAATAGGATTGGTTTGCTATATTTTATAGCAATTGAGAAGTTGTTGATTTCTTTTGCGGTCAGAATGCATTTGAAAACTTATCTTTGTTAGGAAGCATTCGTCGGGAAACAGGCTTGAGATGACTACTGTTAGGTGCAAAAAGCTACAATGCGACTGAGCAACTAACATACAATTCGAGTTGACAAGAAGAAGTCTATCTATTTCACACTTCATTCAAAATTATAGTATCTAATAAAATTAAAGTAATGCAACTTATAAGCGACATAATAAATGAACTTGTAGACACAAGTAAGCCAGTTTCCTCTGTCCTTCTAAAGACAAAACTATTAGCTTCTAGGCTTAGAATTAATGAACTTTCAAATTGGGCAACTGACGAACTAAGTGGATATAGTGATGAATCAAATGTTCCAAATTATAGAAGGTTCACTTCAAACATTGTCGGCTCCTATGTGCTTGGTAGTATGCATTACAAAAATGCGCCAATTCCCATTCCATTTGAGGACGAGAAATTGAGAAAAAACATGACCTCTTTTAATATGAAGGACAGTATTACTACATTGGAAACAATGTCCCAAAATGCAACATCAGGCTCAATATCAGTACGTTTCCCAGATAATGCAATTAGATTATGGGAAGATACTTTAAGACAGATGGGTAATCCCCATTTTCAAATTATTGAAGTCCATAAATCCTTACCAATGTCTTCTATAATTGAAATCGTATCAGTAGTTAGAGCGAAACTCTTGGATTTCATGCTGAAAATTGACGAACAATTTGGAGGCATTACCGAATTAGAACTTAAAGAAAAGAAAAACCAAATAGCAACAATCATGAGTCAAACAATTATTAATAATACTGGTGACGGGAACATTGTCAACACAGGTAGCGATGCGAAAATAAAAGCAGATATTAAAATATTTAAAGGCGATAGAAAGTCATTATCTGATAAGCTAATTTCTGCTGGTGTTACTAATGATGATACAAACGAATTACTTTTAATTGTAGACGAGGACGCTCCAATTAATGGCGTCTTTAGTGACAAGGTTAACAGTTGGATAAAAAAGATGTTGAGTAAGGCAGTAGAAGGCACTTGGCAGATTGGTATCGGAGCGGCAGGAGGTATTTTAGCTGAATCGTTAGGAAAATATTACGGGTTGTAATTACTGAATCATTGCAATTTTAATGTTCGACTAGGAAAGGCGAGGAAGTAAGTAGGCCGCACTAGCAGCTAACAACACGCACCAAAATATTGCCTGCAACAAAGCATTTGTAAAAGCGTAGGCAAGTTTATAGTGGCTTCAAAACGTTATACCCAATTTGAAAGAATAAATTACCTTAAATAAATTTATACTAAAAATATATCATGACAAAAAGACCAATTACAACAGGATATTCAGGCTATCAGAAAAACCCTAACGGCACTTACATTTGTGGAGGAGCATACACAAGCTATCAAAAGAACCCAAATGGAACTTATGTTTGTGGGGGTGCCTATTCAGGTTATCAAAAAAATCCCGATGGAACTTATATTTGTGGTGACGCCTATTCAGGTTATCAAAAAAATCCCGACGGCACTTACATTTGTGGTGGTGCATATACGGGTTATCAAAAAAATCCTGATGGAACTTATGTTTGTGGTGGTGCATATTCGGGCTATCAAAAAAATCCCGACGGCACTTACATTTGTGGTGGTGCATATACGGGTTATCAAAAAAATCCTGATGGAACTTATGTTTGTGGCGGTTCATATTCAGGTTATCAAAAAAATCCAGATGGCACATATGTTTGTGGTGGCGCTTACTCAGGTTATCAGAAGAATCCTAATGGAACTTATGTTTGTGGTGGTGCCTATTCGGGTTATCAGAAAAATCCCGATGGAACTTATGTTTGTGGTGGTGCATATACTGGCTTCCAAAAGAACCCAAATGGGTCATACGTCTGCGGCGACTCATATACTGGCTACCAAAAAAACCCAGACGGAACCTATGTTTGTGGCGGAGGTCTATTAAGATGGTCAAAATAAAAAACTGTTTATAACAGTACCTACCAGTAATATGAGCGGACGCCAAAGCATTTGCAAAAGCGGTAGACATGTTTTTAATTTTTGCTTTGCAAATGCCTAGGAACAGTTATCTTTGTTAGACGCATTCGGTAGAAAGTGCCTTGAGCCGCACTACTTAATGCAAACGCTATAGAGCATTTTAAAAACAAATAATTATGATAGACCCAGGAACAGGACTAACTATTTTAGGCAGCGCCATTGGAGGCGCTAAAGTCGCAGAAAAAATTTTAGGGCCTACAGCTGATTATATTGGTGGACAATTAAAAGAGTGGACTGAGAAGAAAGTGAAAAATACAGCTAACATTTTCAGGAATGCGGAAAATAAACTTGGCGATAAAATAAACGAAGATGGTAAAGTTCCACCAAAAGTACTTAAAGGCATTTTAGAAGAAGGAGCTTGGTGTGAAGAAGAACTACAAGTTGATTATTTTGGAGGTGTTTTAGCATCATCACGGAGTGGCATTTCTAGAGATGATAGAGGAGCTTATTTTGTTTCATTAATTTCCCGTTTGTCGACCTACCAATTAAGGACACACTATTTAATTTATCATAGCATAAAAAAATCGTTTGATGGTCAACCCATGAACATTGCTGAAAGCAATAACAGAAAGGAAATGGAATTGTTTATTCCATATTCGACCTACAAAAATGCATTGGATTTTAATCAACAAGAGATTGATAGTTTCCACAGTATTATGACACATTGCGTTTGGGGTCTTAACAAGGAAGACCTTATAACTAGTTTTCGATATGGTTCTCAAGATTACATACAAAAGAAATATAAAGAAGCAAATGAATCAGGGATAGTATTACAACCTACAAATCTCGGTGTTGAACTTTTCATGTGGGCATATGGCCTTGGACAAAGAAAGAACAACGACTTTTTTAAATCTGACTTACAATTCAATAATGCCCAAAATATCAATATAACAGAAACAATTCCAACAAAAAAGAAAAACGCCAAATAATAGTGACTACTGTTAATCGACGATTTTAATCTTTAATAATTTTGACAGGCTTAAAGCTCGGCATATCCTTTATCGTGAGGAAATACATACCTGTGGAAAAATTAGACATGTCAATTTGAGAAGTAAAAAGAGAAGAATAAACAGATTGACCCAACCAATTTTTTATTTCTATTGTGAAGTTCTTAAATTCATTGTAATCATCAGCAAAGTAAAGAATAGAAGTAGTAGGATTGGGAAATAAAGAATTGGCAAATCGTTTTTCTTCAGCAACTGACACATCGGGTGTGATATTCATAACAAAGTCAAGTTGTGAGGACTGAATATTGACATATATATCGTCATTATTATCTCTCCATTCTTTAACAATTAACGAAAATGCGTAAATACCTATAGAATCTCTTTGAAAAGAGACATTACCATTCCCATCAATTGACGAACCAACAGGGGTATAATAGCTAGATGCGAAACAGTGAGTTAGTTGGAAGGATAAACTATCATTTTCAAAATCTTCAAACAAAGGTTTAAATATAACGCTATCATTGCTAACGGATAACGTTAGGTTTTTGTTAAAGTATGTCGGGGCTGAATTAACAATTGACCCAAAAGTTTGAATATTTAATAAAGTAGTTAGTTCAATATTCTGAGCGTCTGATTGCACTATATTTCTGATAGCGGAGATTCTAAAGCTATCTTGATATTTAATCAAATAATAACCCGGGCCAGGAAAAGAGCATGTACCATAATACTTTTTTAGAATACTATTATTTAAAGCAATAGTCTGAACTAACTTTGATGTATCTATTTTTACTCCCCAGTTTACTAAAATATACGGTCTATATGTATCATTATTTGGCTCGATTAACAAATATGTCGTATCCGCATATGTATACCCATTAATCCAATGAATTGACATGTATCCAGACTTAATGTCCTGTGAAAAAACAGAAAAGCGGCAGGCTACCAATAAAAATAATAAAAGTCTATTCTTTAACAATTTTAAAAGTTTTATAGTTTCCTTCTCCATTGGATATTCTCAATAAATAAATTCCTGGAATGGTTATATTCAAAGGTAGGAATTTTTCATTAGGGCTCATTGTCTTAACGAAAATAATCCTACCGCTTGCATCAAAAACTTCAAGGTATGATTTTGTTTTTAATCCAGTTAGATTAACACCGTTTTTGAAAGGATTAGGATAGATTAAAATATCATCATTTGTTCTGAATTTTTCCTCAATTCCTACCTGAGTGCTCATATTGTTAATATCAAATTCAGATATTAAAATATCGCCGTTTCCGGTTGCAGATGTTATTGATGGTTGATAGATAAAAGCGCTGTTACCAGGGTCAACAACCGGATATGGTGTTTGAGAATCTTTCGATTTAGATGTTGTTTCGCCTGTAATAAATAATTTGGTACCATTTATACATATACTATTTCCACATTCGTCTCCTTGACCACCTGTAAATGTTGACCATACTGGTGCATAAGTGTCATTAGCAAAAGCTGTGACGAAAGCATCACCAGAATGCATCCCATCAGCTACCAAGTTGCCATAAAAACTAGAATTATAGAATCCGGTTTGAGGTACTGAGGCGTAATCACTGCTATTTGTTACGCCCGTAATAAATATATTGTTATTGTTATCTTTAGTTATTCCTCCACCATAATCCGTGTCCGAACCGCCAAAATAAGTTGCCCACTTTTCCTGGTGACTAGAATTAAAACAAACAATATAGCAGTCTTGAGTACCGTTTAAATTATAAGTAGGAGTACTTCCAAATTGCTGTATAGGCATATCGCTGCTGAAAGTGGTTCCCAAGCAATAAATTTCATTTCCAACAGTAACTATACCACCACCGTCGGCAGCAAAATCATCATCATCACCACCATAGAGCGTAGCCCATAGTCTACTTCCACTTGAATTAAATTTTAAAATGAAGAAGTCTGTTAAACCAGAGTTTGTTGTATTATAAATCGCAGTGTGGTTTATTGGGTCTGCATCGAAAGTATTAAATGTTGAACTAACGGTTTGACCCCAGACAATAATATTACCCGATGCATCTGTTGCTATCGATTTTGGGTAGTCCTCAGCATTTCCGCCATAATAGGTAAGCCATTGCAAAACATTAGAGGAATTAAATTTAGCGATATACCCGTCAGTCGACCCACCTCCATAAGTGGTTTGCATGTAATGCGCAGAACTATTTACTGTTGTTAATCCAGTAGCTGTATAGCCAGTAATATATTTATTTCCAGATGCATCCATACATATACTATATGCTCTTTCATCCCCACTCGTACCAATCATATTTGTCCAAATCGGAGCGCCGTTTGCAGATTTGAAAGCTGCAATGAACGCATCCGAATACCCCTGGAATGCAGGGCTTGGAGTAGTTCCTGTCTTGTTGACTATTGGAAAATCAGAACTCCAAGTATAACCGCTAGCATAAATTAATGCATTAGTATTGTCTGAAACAATACTCTTGATTTCGTCAGCACTGCTTCCTCCGAAATAAGTAGACCATTGCCTCTGACGGCTTGAATTGAACTTAATAAGTACTCCGTTTTCAATATCGTTTGCAACATATGTTGTTTGATAGGCGCCAGTAGTCGTTGGGAAACTTGGGTTATCCGAAAAGCCTCCGACATAAATATTGCCTAAATTATCAGTTTTTATAGACTGCCCCGATTCTCTACCACCTGTACCGCCATAGTATGTACTCCAAATTAAGTTATCTATAGCTGTAGAAGAGGAAACAGAATTACTTTTTTGAAACACTTGTATTACTAAGGTCAAAGAACCAGTGTATACACCATCATTAAATCTATACTTATTGTTTGCTCCATTTGTTGTCCAGTTTGGTGAAAAACTCGTCACAGCTAACGTAGCGTTCCCAGCAGTTAATTGGTAGGCTATTGGTTTATCGAAAATTAGACTTCCAATGCTGCTGTTTATTGATAACTCGTTGGTTGTTCCGTTAAGACTAAATGAGGTTGCACCATTGAATTGCATTTGTATATCCCTCATGTCTCCTCCCGGCTTAACAATAAAATAATACTTTATTCCATCTTGATTAGAGCTAGACATTAAGTCTATATTATTAAACAACTCTGGTGTTATTAATCGTTGGTTTCCAAAAACTGCCGAAATTCCGGTTGAGTCAGTATGACCTAAAAAATAATTAAGAAACCCTTCACGCTTTTGTTCCATTGGATAGGTTTTTGTGGACTCATTACAATTGTTAAAGAGCAAATCAATACGATGTAGTGTATCATTAGTTGCACAAACGGTATCTTTTTTAGAGAAAACAAAACTCTGAGCAGTATTCTTAAAGTAAAACCCAGGGTTTGTATAGTTTGTATAAAACTTAACGTCTGATATTTGGTTGTCATCAGTGCCAAGTAACTGGCCACTGTTCTTAAAAAACATATAATTGTTACTCGGACTTTCAAGTTTAAAATCTGTTGGTGTAGTTACGTCAAATTGAGACATTTTCATTGTTAAGTAATTATACACTCCAGGGGTTGTTTCACTTTGACCAGTGATAATAACATTTTGTAATGAATCTAATGCAACATTTGTCGCACAATCAAATAAATGTCTGCCATCGTTTTTAATATCCCAAATTTTTGTCCCACTGCTGCTATATTTTACCGTATAATAGTCCCCCATATCGACGTCGTTCTCTATTGTACCTGTGACATATAAGTTTGACGAGGCATCAATTTCCATATCAAAAGCCTCATCGTTGCCATTTGTTATGCTGTTAACTGTCACACTCCACTGAACAACACCACTACTATTATATTTAATAGTCTTGATGTCTTTTCCAGTGGTCGAACTAGTGACAAAACCAGTAATGTATACGTTACCAGATGCGTCAACTTTTACGCTCTTTGCTTGGTCATCCAAGTTATCAGAACCATTATATGTTTGTTCCCAAGATATAGTTAATGAGGGAGTTACCTTGGCTAGATAGTAATCATATCCCTGCCCAGGGTTTTGTTGTGTAGCACCACATATATACATATTTCCAGCCGCATCAGTTACTAAATCAGAAATTATCTCCACCGATGAAGTCGCCGTTGCTCCGACAGTAACAGTTCCTGATGGAAAACCAGAAGAAACATTATACGATTTCGAAGCTAATTTATAATTATTCGCACTTTGTGTTACTGGACCTGTTATTGTTAAAAGATTTGTCCTTGTTGTCACCTTATATGCGCCGTCATTCAAACCGTTATAATCATATGTATTGTTCCATTGAAAACCGCCACCCGTGTCATAGACGACAACTAGCATATCACTTTGCCCCATATTGTCGTACGTCGCACCAGAAACTATGACGTAATTATATGTAGTATTAATAATGATGTCTGTACCAACGTCTCCATAACCATTAGAGAAAGTGTTTGAAAATTGCTGAGTACCACTGCTATTATACTTTCTTAAAATTAATTCCGGGGCTAGAGTGGTAGTATTATTGGTTATAGCACCCGTGATATAGACATCACCAGTTGAAGTAATTAATAATCCAGAGCCAAAATCATAAGAATCAGCCGAACCATTTATTTGTTTAGTCCATAAAGTGACGCCCAAAGAATTTTTCTTTGATAAAAGAATATCCGTTGTATTATTGGTTGTAGTAGTTGCTCCTAATGTATAAACATTATTTGACGCATCGGTTTTTACGATATTTTTATAGAAAAAATATTGAGTACCATCTGTGGATTTCCAATCCTCAAAAGCGAAATTCTGACTTTGAGAAAATGAATTTGCACTGAGCACTGCGAATGCAAACGATAAGAGTTTTTGCTTCATGATTTCGGAGATTAATTTTACCGAATATACAAACAAAAATAGTTTCAAAACAAAACATGCTCTCCAGTTTTTCTTACACAATAATGTCGATGTAAGAAAATTTCAGTTATTGCCGCTATAGTCGAATGAAAAAATTGGGGTATTAAGGTTCTTCTACTCTGTTCAATAAGTTAGCTGGAATAGATTTGGTAGCATTAGCTCCAAGTGATTTTATTTTCTGCATTCTACCAATTATAGTTCCGCCCTTTTGCTTTGACTCAGTAAGTTTACCCATAGCAGCAGAATAGTCAGATTGAACACCCTCTAATTTCCTTCCTAGATTGATTAAATCCTCAACAAAGCCAACGAATTTATCATAAAGCAACCCGCTCTCTTCAGCAATTGCAGCAACGTTTTGCCTCTGATTCTCCTGTTTCCATATGTATGAAATAGTCCTCAATGTAGCCAATAAGGTAGACGTTGACACGAGAACAATATTTTTATCGAGAGCTTTATCGAACAATCGGTTATCTTCCCGCAAAGCAGCATATAAAGCTGGTTCAATTGGTATGAACATAAGCACATAATCTGGCGGGTTTATGTTATAAAGCTTATGATAATTCTTGTCGCCTAAGTCTGATATGTGTTTACTAATACTAGCGACATGGGTCTTTAGAAAACCAGTCTGTGCAATATCATTTTCTTCATTGAAAAATTGTTCATAGGCAACCAAAGACACCTTAGAGTCTAAAATTAAATGCTTATCTCCTGGAAGATTGATAACATAATCCGGTCTTTGAGTTTTGCCTTCTTCACCTACAAGAGTAGGTTGCGCTGTATAATGAATGCCTTTTTCCAGTCCCGCTTTGTTTAAAATCATTTCGAGCTGAATTTCACCCCAACCACCTTGAAGCTTTTTGTCTCCTTTTAACGCATTGGTTAATTTTGTAGCGTCCTCGCCAATTTGTTTGTTCAATGCAACTATGTGCTCCAGTTCTTTCTTTAATGACGCCTTATCACGAATGTCCTCGTTGTAATTCTTATCAACCTTCGCTTCGAAATCTTTAATCTTTTCTTTGAGTGGATTAAGAATATCTGAGACTTTTTTCTCATTAAGCTCCAAAAATTTACTACTCTTCTCTTCAAATATCTTATGGGAAAGTGCGCTAAATTCCAAACTCATCTTATTTTTTATTTCATCGAACTCTGCCTTGTGCTCGAGTAATCTAGCATCAAGATTGGCATTTTTTTCTTTAAAAGTCGCCAATTGATTGTTTAATCCGATTATTTCTAGTCCTTTTGCTTTATTATCAGCATAAAGCTCGGAATACAATGATTTTTGGATGTAGTTTTCGTCAGTAGACTTTGTGTCTGCATTTGCTGCCTTCTGAAACTTTCCAATGAAGTAACCTAATACTCCGCCAATTATTAATCCTATTATAATTTCCATGATTTTGTGTTTTAAGTAGTGAATAAATTAAAAACTCTAAAATTTAAAGAACTGCTTTCCTCATTTTATTCATGAACAAAATTAGATATTTAGCACAGCTCTATTTGAATATTGTACTAACATTTATCAGGTTCTACAAACAATATTGTTCCAGCCATCAAGGTAATTTATTCCACTAATTGATTTCATTTGATGGAGAACTTTGTCTAATAATTGATATAAACGCTTTAATACTGGGTCATCAATTTCAAAGGTGTATGAATCATTCTTACCTCTGGCAAATACAGCCATAAATTTATCGTGAAAGGCTTTTAAGTGCATAGTTTGAGTGACAACTTCTGAGCATCTATTCTTTAAAGAAATAATAGAAATGTCTTTAATCATACTTTTGTACATGGTATACATTATCCCACAAACATGCAGGTAGGCTATGTTTTCGTTCATGTTTATAAACGGTAATGCATCCCAGTTAAAAAAACTCTTTAGCTCCCTAAATGATTGTTCACACAAAGCACGGTAATTGTACATGCTTATTATTTTTTCAACGCTCAAATCATTGTCATTTGTGATAACGCCAAACAATTTGGGTTGCTGCTTTTTTTTCTTTCTTGTTCCTTTTTTCTTTGTATAAGCACATTTATAAGGTACTCCATCAAGATATCTTATCAGTCCAAGTGGCAGACTTCTCCCTTCATCAAGCAGGGTTTCGACCCTTTTAACTTCTGCTGTATTTTTTATCGCTCTTATGAAAAATGTCTTTCCGCTATTGTTCAGATACTCTATTATCGAACTATTGAATCCAGCAGAATCGATTCTGACTGTTGAAACTTTTAGACCGTAAGACTCTATTTTCTCTATTGAATTTTTCAAGGAATTTAGGAGGTCATATCGGCTGTGGCTATTACCGTTTCTCCCTTCAATCCAAACTGGAACACCATTTAAAAGAACAACTAAAGGATGATAGCCTTTGCACTTTTTGTAGGTGATTGTTGCGTCGCTTTTCTTTGTTTCTACTACAGTCGCATCAATGTCCAGAATGTATTGAGCACCTTTTTTCAGATATCCGAATTGCAATGCAGTTTCAATAAGCATGTCATTCAGAAAATGGTTTGTATTAATTTGTTGTATGGATTCTACATCCTCCTTTCCTTTTAGACGATAACTTGTTTTAATTTCCTTATTTGGAACAGCTAATGACCTTAATAGCAACCCCACTGTATCGTGGCCAATTGATTTGTTATAGTAGGAGGTTACTAGCTTTGACTTTCTTATTTTTTCAGTATCTGCTATTCGTTTATCCTTATTTAGGCAATTGACAAACAATTGACAAATTGCATCAAAGTAGGTGTACTTTGCATTTTTCCCAATCCTACTTGGAAACTTTTCTTTCATAAATTTTTTGAATTCACGTCTCTTTAGATAATTCAAGACATGCCAAACGCCTCCATTATGGATTCGCTTGATACTTTCGTATCGAATTTTGCCCATTTTTTCAATTTGTTATTGAAAAAAACACAGGTCGTGCTTGTATTATGAAGCAAAATTTATTACCTTTGACTTGCAACATCGTAGGTATTTTTACTTAATAAAATACTTCAACCATTAAGCCTTAGTCGTCAGAAAACTAAGGCTTTTTGTTTTTTTCTGGTTTTACATCATTTATTTTGTATTTACTGTTATAGTCTCCTTTTTTAATTACTTTATTTTGTTGTACGAGTACGTATAAGTTTGACTGTACGGAATTTTTGATATCTCCTTTCGTTCTACCTTCCCACTTCGCTGCTATTTCGATAATCTCATTAGCGGTTAAATCACCCTTCGTCTTCAACAGAAAAAGAATTTTATCTCTCCATGTCCATCCATTGTTATACTCAGGGTCAATTTCAATTGCTGCACTGTCAGGAGGAAGCTCAAAAGGTGTTCCAGTTAGTTTTTCATACGCCTTTTTCATTTCCAGATATTCTTGATACTGAATAAGAACTTTCTTATAGAATATGTCCTTGGCATTCGATTCCAATTCTAATTCTTTTTTAATCATGTCGGGGGTTGTTTACGAGTCAAAGTTACGACCGATATTTGAGTTTATTATTACATCCAAAACCATATAAAATATTATTTACTCGGTTATTTTATATGGTAAAAATTCTAATAAATCAATATTTTAAATTCAAATTTTCTTCTAAGGGCGCTATATCACTGAAGATGCTGAAATAGGGCTGTTTCCCCGATTTCCTTGAGAATACAAAAGATTTTGTCTTGAAAGTACATTTTTGAATAAAAAGTACATTTTTATACGTAATTGCTAGGCTTGAAATTGTTAAAATCAGAAAATCGAGTAAAGATTATTTTTTAATGAGTCAATGTTATTTATTTTATGAGACTTTCGAGAGATGGGGAAAAATTTTTATCTTTAGATTTCTGGAACTCCTTATTTTTAGAAGGGTTCCGAGAGGATTTAGTTTTTAGGGTATACTTAAATCTTCAAAAAAATGATTTTCGGGATTAAAAAATTAGTTAAAAAACAGTAAATTGCTCTGTAAATACAGATGGAGAAGCTCCCTTTTAAATTATATGTGATTTTAATTGCTGCGCTCATCTGTGCCTTTATTGGCTTTTCTACTTACCGCGGGAAAAACTTCACCACACAGGAACTCGCAGAAAGGGCTGAATTAAATCTTCATCAAAAAGAAACCATTGCTAAAGCCAACCTCGACCTTTTATCTGAAGCCTTAACAACCGTCAAACCGAGAGAGCTCTTTGTGAAGTACAATGGCGCCATCACCGACCTTTATAACAACGAGGGAATTGCGGTGTACGTGTACCATCGTGATAGCTTATGTTTCTGGACGGATAACCAACCGGCCGTTGATTTGTTTTCATATGCTAATGAAACCAACGTGCAGCTCATGAAGATCAGGAACGGCTGGTATGAATATATCCGGCAAAAAGATTCTTTGAAACATGATTATACGATTGTTGCTTTGATCTCCATCAAACCGGAGTATGATTTCGAGAACCGTTATTTAAATAACAATTACAGTGAATGGCTTCTTCTACCGGAAGGATCAGAACTACGAACACCGGTAAACTTTTTGAAGCATGCAGTGAAATCTAAGTTTGGGCCGCCATTGTTTGAAATTTATAGAAGTGATGGCTTATACAAAAGCATAAACTCGGTCTTCTATTCCTGTTTCTTTTTTATAATGGCTTGCTTTTTATTTTTAGTGGGGCTGTTTGTGTTATTAAAACGATTACTGAAAAAAGAATCCACTTTTATTTTAGTGTTTGGACTTTCATGCCTGGCAATCCGAACGACGATGATATGGTTTAAAATTCCGGACGCTTTTTATAACACCAGGTTATACGATGCGAAATTATTTGCGGACGCCTCTTCCTTTTATTTTTCTTATTTGGGGGACGTGCTGATTAACAGTGGCCTCATCTTTTTATTGGCCATCCTGCTTTATAAGAGCAATGCACTCGTCATTTTGAAGAGTAAGGCTGCGGGGTTTATCATGATCATGTTGTCGTTGATTTTTTTAGCGGTCTTTTCATTGCAGATTCGCTTATTGATTTACAGTTTGGTGAACAACTCTACCATCTCCTACAATATTAATGAGCTTTTTAATTTCAGCGTTTACAGCTTAACGAGTCTGCTGTGTGTGGGACTGTTAATCTTTGCGTTTTATCTCTGTCTCGAGCGCCTGGTTATTTATTTACTGCGGGAGAAATTATTATCACCACTGACGTTAGTTACTTTTTTAGTGCTCCTTTCTATCGTGTCGATAGTTTGCGAAAAAAATGGAATCGAAATCCTTGACTATTTATGGCCGGTATTATTGGTCATCATATCTTATTGTCTGCGCAGATTTAAAGCGTCTTACAATTTCATTAACATTGGCCTGATTGTGTTGGTGGCTACATTTATTGTCTCTTCCTTATTCAGTAAATATGAGCAGGTCAATAAAAAGCAAACATTCGAAGCTTTGTCTTTAAGTTTAACAGACAGGCAGGATGTCATAGCAGAAAACGAGTTCAGTAAGATTAGCAATTCCATTAAATCTGACGTGCAGCTTAAGAATTTATTGTCCTTATTGCCCTTAAGCAGCGAGCAGATTGAACAAAGCTTGCGGCAAAGGCATTTCACCGGATACTTTGAACGCTATGAAATCATCATGTCGCTTTTTAAAAATGATTGTACACCGATTTTTATTCATTTAAATCCTGTTTACCTGGATGAGGAGTATTTTAAACAGCAAATTGAAAAGCATGGTTTTCAAACCATCAGTGACGATCTGTATTTTATTGACAAGCAAAAAGAATCGATCCGCTATGTCGCTAAAATTGATATCGAAGATGTTAATAAAAATCCTAATAAAACATTTCATTTATACCTACAGCTGGAGCCTAAGCTGGCTGTAAATCTTGGCGCGTTTCCTGACCTCTTACTGGATAAATCGTTGGAAAATAAACTGGAGTCAAAACGTATTTCATACGCAGTTTATGAGTCCAATAAATTGCTGAGTACTTTTGGGGAGTACCAATACCCTTTATTCGTTAATCATAAAACGTTTAAGGCATCTACCGGTGATGGCTTTGAACATTTTGTTTACACACCAAAAGAAAACACGGTAATTGTCATCACAGATAAAGAATTTGGATATTGGGGACGCTTTACATCTAATTCATACCTGTTTATTTTTTTCGCGCTAGTGGTATTATGCAGTGTATGGTTTAATTCCATGGTGATTAAACGCGGCCAGCGTTTCAATTCTTTGAATAACCGGATTCAGTTTATTTTAGTTTCGATTGTAGTTCTGTCGTTGGCAGGTGTAGTTGTGGGAACTATCTGGGTAGTGAATTCCCAGTTCGAGCTGAAAAATAAAAAAGACCTGATTTTAAAATCGCAATCGGTTTTAAAAGAGCTGCACCAAAACATCGGACAACAAGACGCGCTGGAACCATCGTATAAGGATATTACTACATTCCGGTTGAAACGATTGGCACAGCTTTTCGGGAGTGATATTTCTTTATTTAATAAACGAGGTGTTTTATATTCAACCTCGCAGCCTGCAATTTACGAACAGGGGCTCGTTTCGAAATTCATGAACCCAGCTGCATACATGACTTTTAAGAGAGGCATCCATGCGAATTATATCCAAAAGGAAAACATTGGTACCTTAAAATATTTATCAGCCTATATCCCTTTCTATAGCAAGAACGATCGTTTATTGGGTTACATTAACTTACCGTACTTTGCCCGTCAAAAAGACCTGGAGAAAGAGCTGACCGCTTATCTGACTACCTTGATTAATATTTACACCATCCTTTTTGCCATCACCACCCTGATTGCATTATTGGTTTCCAATTTGCTAACCAAGCCATTACGGATCATTAAGCAACAGATTTCTAATATCCAGTTCGGTAAATTCAACGAGGCGCTTCAGTGGAAATCGAATGATGAGATTGGAAACCTGGTTGCGGAGTACAACAATATGTTGATCAAACTGGAAAAGAGTTCTGAATTATTAGCGCAATCAGAAAGGGAGAGTGCCTGGAGAGAAATGGCGAAGCAGGTAGCTCATGAAATTAAAAATCCGTTGACGCCGATGAAGCTCAATATTCAGCATTTGCAGAGGGTAGCGGAGACACATCCGGAAGATATCAACGAACGGGTAAAGAAAGTTTCGCAGATGCTGATTGAACAGATTGATACGTTGTCACATATTGCAACAGAATTCTCCAACTTTGCGAAACTGCCGAATGCGAATTTAGAAATTGTGAATTTGTTTGACGTACTGCAGAATGTCACGCATTTGTTCCAGCAAAATACAGAATGTGAAATAGCTTTAGAAGCGACAGAACCTTTGTGGGTCATGGCTGATAAAGAACAGTGTCTGCGTATCTTCACGAACCTGTTGAAGAATGCGGAACAATCCATTCCTGAAAACCGAAAAGGTAAAATTGAGATCCTTGCTTTTTCGGATGAAACAACTGTTACGGTTAAGGTCAAGGACAATGGTATTGGAATCACGGATGATGTGCGGCTTAAATTGTTCACTCCTAATTTTACGACTAAGTCAACCGGCACAGGTTTGGGATTAGCGATGGTGAAAAATTCCGTGATCTCCTTTAATGGAACAATTAGTTTTGAAACGACACTGAACTATGGAACTATTTTCACAATTGTATTTCCATTAGCCAGCAAATAGCTTTTCTTAGATTTTTTTCAAAGCTTTTGTCCGAAGGTTGAAAAGATACAATTCTTCGTTTTTAACGCAGAGGTATAATTTGGGATGGATCAGTTCGATGGATTCGTATTCGATATTCAATAATGTTTTTCCGGAGGTGTCGATCAGGCCAAGTAAATCTTGCTGTTTCAACAGATAAAGGTTATCTGATGCAGAAGTAAGGTCTGCATTTTTTACAGCGTAAATCACTTTCCCGTTTTTGTCTATTAACGACGTAGTCACTCCTTTTGAGACAATGGCTATGTTGTTCTCAAAATCTTTTGCCTTGTCAAATTCTAGAGATGTTATTGGCTTCAGTTTCCGATCCACAAAACCATATTTATTATTTTTCTGGATGCGGATGATTTCGTTTTTAGCAAAAAAGAAATCAGAATAAGTGCCAAAGTTAATGCTGTAACGGCCGTTCGCATCCACTAAGCCCACCTCCTCGTCTTTGATGAGCTTAAAGTGTTTTCCATTGGTATAATAATCGGCCTTTAATGATGTGTTATAATTATAATCCAGGTCAGTCACAAAACATTTTTCAGCCGCATTATAAAATCCATACAGGTTGTTTTTAACGATGAGGTAAATGTCATCCTGGCAAAACGTTATATAGTCATACTGAGAGGAAAGAACCATCTCTCCATCTGAACGAATGAGGCCAAATAGATTTTGTTTTTTTACAATAGCAATGGAATTGGTATCCACATCGGATATCCAGTCCCACTGAGCAGGTAAAGCCTTATTGTGAATGTCTACCAATCCGTACAGGTGTGAGAGGTAATAAGCAAACCTGTTTTTAAAATTGCCTAATTTGGAGTAAGTGAATGGAATGATGATTTCTCCTTTGGCATTAATTGCACCATAGACATTGTTCAATTTACAAACAAATAATTTGTGGGAAGACTCATTGATGTCCTCATAACTTTTTGAAATAAATTGTCCTGATCGATTGATTAGATAATACAGGTTGTCTTTTTTTACTATGGCTATACCATCTTTGTAACATTCGGTTTCCTCAAAATAATGACTGCTTGTTTTTTGACCTTCCTTGTTGATGTAGAAGCAGCTGTCGTTTTTGCAAACCGAAGCAAAACCTTCATGAAATGGAAGTGCGTCATCGTATAGTGACGGGATAACCCAGTTCCCAAGGGTGTCAATGAACCCATATTTATCATTAGTATTTTTTAAGGGAATGAGAATATTCTGCGACAAGGATATCTCTTTGAGGATGGTTTCATTGTAAGGATAGTCCGGATATTTTGTTAAAAAATTAGTAAGCTCCTCTTTGCTGTATTGGTTTACAGATATGCTGTAGAGTAGTTTCCAGGCAGCCTCATTGGTTAAATTGCTGCTGTATTTTTTTATAAAATCATACAGACTGTCTGCAGAATGTAATTGCTGAACTAAATTAAAAAGCGTTTGTTCAGCTTCCGGCACGTTGGGGTTTTTGGGATACCTTTTAATAAATACTCTTAACTGGTTAATGGATTTTTGAGGTGTTTTTTCAGCATACTGAAAGTCGTAAAACGAAGTCTGTGCCCTTTGGTATAAATAGCTTTCCGGATGATTTAGCATAAATTGCTGAATACTATCACTCGACTTGTATGAGGAAGCCGCTTCAAATAAAAGCTCATCCCTTAAATAATAGCTTTTCCCCAGCAGGCTGTCATTTGAAAAATAATAGTGATTAAGGAAATAATTGAGGTCACTGATGGAGCGGTTGAGGCAATATATTTGAAAACCTTTATAGCCTATCTTTTGAGCTAAATCAGTTAAGGTGTTTTTGTTAATTTTATAGCCGGACAGGGTTACGGTATCTTTAAAATGGGTTTGGCTGATCGCAATATATTTAGCCGCGCTATCGGTATTGGAGAAAGGGTTGTCCGTTCTGTAAAAGATAGTAGCCAAACCATATGAAGCCTCGCAGGGGAATTTTGGATGGGCCTTATAAAAGAGTTGCTTTGCTTTGAAATAGTCGAACATTGCGAGCGCTTCATAGGCATCAGAAATCTTATTTCCCAAAACATTTGTTACTAAACAGGTAATAAGTATGGCCGCTATTTTCCTCATCTATTGCCCGTAAAATTATAAATTGCGGCCTAAATAACATGAAAAGATGTTGACAACCGGTAAAATAATTTTCGCACTTGGTTTCTTTGTAGTTTTTGTAATAGCGATGTTTTGGTCATACAGAAAAGATAGTTTTATTGATAAAATCCATTTCAAAGGAGCTTCCAGGATTCTTGTGATTACTATTTTGGTGATTTTGTTAATGGTTTTATATGTTAAATTCCGATCTCACTAAATTTTTTGCCTTTTTATTTCATATATTTACTCATTAGCATATAAGTTTCACTCAATAAAATTAATTTAAACCGATTATTTTCGAAATGAAAAATTTAATTTTTATCTTTTCAATAGCAGTTCTTTCTTTTAATTCAAAAGCGGGCGTGTTAATTCTGGAAGGAAAATTTCAAAATAAAAATGTGTTTATACAGAACGCTTTCGGGGCAAACGGTGTTGGATTTTGTGCGACAGAAATTAAAGTAAACGGTAAAATCACAACAGATGAAGTAAATTCTTCTGCTTTTGAAATTGATTTGACTGCCTTAAATATCAAACCGGGACAAAAAGTTGTGATTGAAATCAGTCATAAAAGTGATTGTGTGCCGGTTGTCTTAAATCCTGAAGTTTTAAAGCCACGCCCTACGTTTGAAGTGGTGAGTATGAATATTAACTCATCAGGTATTTTAAAATGGACCGCCAAAAATGAAAGTGGGCCGTTACCGTATGTAGTGGAGCAATTTAAATGGAACAAGTGGGTATATGTTGGGGAAGTACAGGGTATTGGAAATCCCGACAATCACGATTACTCTTTTCAGATCGCTACTCATAGTGGTGAAAATAAGTTCAGGGTTAAACAGGTTGGATTGGGTGCTACACCAAAAGTATCTTCACCGGTTATTATTAATTCCGGTACAGATAAGCCGTCTTTTATGATCACTAAAAATAACAAAGCTATTCAATATACCTGCGAAACCTCTTTTGAAGTATACGACGCCTTTGGTACGGTTGTGAAAAAAGGATTTGGTAAAGAGACAGATATCGATAACCTTTCTAAAGGAAAATACTATTTGTGCTATGACAACCAGGTTTCTGAATTTGAAAAGAGAAAATAGTCTTCGACTCCCATCAGACTGACAAAAAATAAGCGAAAGCCGTTACTGATGTAGCGGCTTTTTTTGTGCTTTACATTAAAGTCAACCGAGTGATTTTTTGGCTGCCTCCGGCAAAAATTGTATCGAGAGCCTCTTAAAGGACTGGCAAATTTATACCTGAATTACCAATACCTGTGTGCTTAACATCAAAACCTAACACCCATCCCAAATTCCAGCCAGTTATGAAAAAGTTTGATCCTGGATTCTTTGAGTGGGATGGTATTATATTCAGTTAGATAAATCAGGTTCACAAAAAAATGATCACCGTTATATCCGAACTGTGCTTTGGCACTGGCGTATGTTGGGTAATTAATCCATAGTCGCTTTCGGTCTGTTTGCTCATAGCTCTGTATCTGAAATCCTGAACCTGCCATAAGCACCGGGGTAAAGTGAAACTTCTTCACCACAAACTGATAGCCAAATCCTAAAGAGATAATTGTGCTCGTAAAATTTCCATACACCAGCTGGTCTAAATTAGGGTACAGCGGGCCTTGTGTAGGCGGCACAAAACTTGTATCAGCCTCGAGGCGTTGGTAGCGTTCAGAAATACCCATTAAAAAAGAGCCTGCACTTTTTTTTTGTCGCTCACCTTGCGCAAAGGCCGCATTCATGGAAAAATTCCGGTTAAAGTTAAAGCCCAGGTTCAGGCCGGCCTCAAGGCTTCTCAACCCCGGTGATTTAGGAAAGCCTAAAGAATCTTCCTTCCAGTTTGGATAATAGGGTTTGTATTTGGTTAAATAAAATCCTTTATAATCACGATAAAATAAACCCCAGTTGAGGACACGCCCCTGTATATTGATATTAATGTTCCTGAATTTTGTTTCACCGTATTTTTTCCTGAGCGCTTCGCTGGCAGGTAACTGGATGGCCGCTGAAATGTAGACTTTTTTTATTTTTAATGATAACCCTACAACTCCAGGCATGGCAGGCATGTATGCAAATTTTTCACCCTTACCGAACATACGGTTGCTCACGTTGATGGATACGATAGGATAAACAAAACGGGGGCGGATCAGGAAATTTTTAGGAAAAGCTTCTATGTTTTCAGGAAGCTCTTTTGCTTTTTTTTCCTTTTTTTCTTTGGGTGGTTTTTCTTTCTTTTTTTCTTGTTGTGAACGAACAGGAATTGTCGAAACCAGCAAAAATACAATCAGGATATGTTTGAATGTCATTGACATATACGCAAACTTAAAAAATATTTAGAAAGCAAAAGAGCGGTTTTACAAGTATTATTTATTTATTTTTGCGAAGCCCTTATGATAGAGTCCCTGGAACAAAAAGCATATGTCAAACAGAAATTCAAACAACTGAAATGTTGTGTGCTTATTCCTACCTATAATAACGCTAAAACGATCGAAAGTGTCATACAATCGGCGATGGCGTATTGTGATGATATTATTGTGATTGACGATGGATGTACGGATAATACAAAAGAGATTCTCTCCCGTTATCCAACGCTGCATATTGTCACACATCCGGTTAACAAAGGAAAAGGAGTTGGGTTGAGAAACGGCTTCGCGAAAGCGGTGCATCTTGGATGCAATTATGCCATTAGTATTGATAGCGATGGACAGCATTATCCGAAAGATTTTATTTTGTTCCTTGATAAGATAGAAGAGAAACCGGGAAGTCTGATCATAGGTGCCAGGAACATGACGGTTGAGAATGTACCGAACAAAAGTACATTTGGAAATAAGTTCAGCAATTTCTGGTTCTGGGCAGAAACAGGAATTACCTTACCGGATACACAGAGCGGGTTCCGTTTATACCCGGTACAGCGCTTAAGAAAGATCTGGTTATTTACCACGAAGTTTGAATTGGAAATCGAGGTTATTGTAAAGGCTGCATGGCGTGGAATTCCTGTCATATCGGTTCCGGTCAGTGTTTATTATGCGCCGGAAGGAGAGAGGGTTTCGCATTTTGTTCCTAGCAGAGACAGCACGCGAATCAGTTTTTTAAATACCTACCTGGTGATCCTTGCTGCTTTGTTCTGGCGCCCGGTGATGTTGATTCGCAGTATCAATTTCAAAAATTTGAGGCGGGTCTGGAAAGAAGAAGTTGTTGCCGCTCATGAAACACCTGAGAAAAAAGCTCTATCAGTTGGCGTTGGATTATTTTTTGGAATAGTTCCTATCTGGGGCTTTCAGTTTGCACTGGCCATTTTTACTGCTGTTTTTTTTAAACTCAACAAAGTGATAGTGGGTTTATCAGCACAGATTTCTGTTCCACCATTGATTCCTTTTGTATTGTATGCCAGTATAAAAACGGGAGAGTTTGTTCTGAATAAGAAAGTGAACCTGGATTTCGATAAGCTCTTAACTCTCGAAACATTAAATAATTTATTTGTTTATTACATCGGAGCAACGGTATTGTCTATTATTGCGGGGATTGCAGGTTTTATACTGACCTGGGTCCTGTTAAAATTATTTGGGTATAAAGCGATCACTAATGAACCCGGGCACTAACCGTTACTTTGTTATTAATAAACCTTACAAAATGGTTTCCCAGTTTGTAAGTCCTGATAAGGTTAACCTGTTGGGTGATCTTGATTTTGAATTTCCGGAAGGCACGCATGCGATTGGTCGATTGGATAATAATTCGGAAGGATTATTATTACTCACAACCAACAAACGTGTTACCAAACTATTATTCGAAAGTGATACACCACATAAGCGTACTTACCTTGTGCAGGTTGAAAAAGTGGTGAACGAAGAGCGTTTACTCCAGCTGCAAACAGGCATTACGATCAGGGTAAAGGGGGGAGGCTTTTACACAACGGCTGCCTGTGATGTTCAGATCGTTGAGAAACCAAAAGATCTTCCTAAGCGCGGACATGAGTTCAGGGAAGATTTGCCGCACTCCTGGTTACTGATTACGTTAACAGAAGGAAAGTATCACCAGATTCGGAAGATGGTGTCTTCAGTATACCATCATTGTAAACGATTGATACGTGTTTCTATTGAGGATATGGAATTAGGTGATCTGCCACCGGGTGGAGTACGCGAGGTAGAAGAAGAGGAGTTCTTCAGAAAACTGAAAATTGAGAACTGGAAAAGTGATTTGGAATAAAAATTTGTCAGTTCGAGCGAAGTCGAGAACTATATAGACGTCTCGACTTCGCTCGACGTGACAGGTAACTATTTACTGTTTATAAATTTTTTTAACGCAGCGATAATTTTATTCGCGTCTTCATCGTTGAGTTGCATGCCAAACCGGATTATTTTGGATTGACAGGTAAACTCAATACGTTCACCGCCCTTCACCCAGAACGTTTGGCTGAATGTATCCGCAATGCTGCCTGGAGTTAAGGGAATTAATGTGAAATCAGAGATCAGGTTGAGGTCAAATTCTTTTACTTTTCCACGGCCGTTTATATCCTGTTGGTACAATAATTTCCCGTTTTTGATCCATAATTTTTCTTTACCAAAACGTTTCCATAAATACACGCGAAGAATTTTGAATTCAAAATAGGCCCAAAAACCCAGCCACATAATAATGACTAATTTCGTATTGTCATTGGTCAAAGTAAAATAATTTGCTATCACAACAATGCCACTCACCGACCAGGCAAATAGCCAAAGGAACATGAGGTTCACTTTTTTCTTTTCCTCAGTAGGAAGGATCACTAAACTGAATACCTGGTTCTTAATTACTATCGAACTGCGTTTTCCTATCACCTGAACGTTTTCCATCACCATTAAAGCTTCACTAAATATTTGCCTTCCATCACCGGTATAACCGGGCATTGGTTGGGTGTCAGGCAGTATTGAATATCACGTTCCAGGTCCAGCTTTGCCAAACGATTTCGGTGAGATGAATTTGATAAAAAGGTATACAGATCATTTTTAGCAAGACTGTATAAATGATTGGAAGCGATGGCTGAATCACAGGTAATAGTATAACCGGATTCGGTAATGAGTTTATGAACTACAGCCCCTGCAAAGATGGTGTCTTCCAGGTTAAATTTATTTTTCCATCCTGCGCAAACCAGGATGACTTCTTTTTTTTGTGCTGATAAATATTCGCACAGAACATCGAGGTTTAAAAAACTGCCGATCAGAATTTTTGAGGCATGGCGGCTGGCTTCAATGGCTTGCGTTCCGTTAGTTGTTGAAATAGCAATAGTTTTACCTTTTACCTTGTTGTTCATATAACCAAACGGGCTGTTCCCTAATTCAAATCCTTCCATCATCTCTCCGTTCCGTTCTGCTGCAGCAAGGTAACCGTTACGTTGGTATTCCATAGCTTCTTCAACAGTTGCAACCGGTATCATTTTACTGACGCCATTATAAAAAGCGGTAACAATAGCGGAGGTTGCCCTGAAAACATCTATTACAACCACGATCGCATCCGGCTTATGAAAGAGATGGTAGGCTTGTGGGGTATAACAAACTTCTATGTTCATGTAATTTATTTTTTTGTTATCACGTCTTGGCGTGAGAGCGGTTCCGATAGCTATCGGAACGAAGACTATTTTTTCAAAAATGGGATTTTACAAACTTTTGCTTTAATCGCTTTATCCCTGATCATAATATAGATCTCGGTATCAGCCTTTGCAAAATCTTTATTAACATAACCCATTCCGATTGCTTTATTTAAGGTCGGTGATTGAGTACCTGAAGTTACTTTGCCAATGATGTTCCCGTCAGCGTCTGCAATCTCGTAATCGTGGCGAGGAATACCGCGATCAATCATTTCAAAACCTACCAGTTTTTTTGTAACACCGTCCGTTTTTTGTTTTTCAATGGCTGCACGATTTGTAAAGTCTTTGGTGAATTTTGTGATCCATCCTAAACCCGCTTCAATCGGTGACGTTGTGTCGTCAATATCGTTTCCGTACAAGCAGAAGCCCATTTCCAAACGTAAGGTATCGCGGGCGCCTAATCCTATCGGTTTAATGCCGAATTCTTCTCCTGCTTCAAATATGGCATTCCAGATTTTTTCGGCGTCCTCGTTTTTGAAGTAAAGCTCAAATCCACCGGCGCCGGTGTAGCCTGTATTCGAAATAATCACATTATCAATGCCGTTGAATTTTCCTTTTGCAAATGAATAGTAAGGAATGTCGGCCAACTTCACATCTGTTAATTTTTGAAGAGTATCCATTGCTTTCGGACCTTGCACTGCCAATAAAGAGGTTTCTTCGGAAATGTTTTTCATGTCCACTCCAAACGTATTGTGTTTGGAAATCCAGTTCCAGTCCTTTTCAATATTGGAAGCATTCACCACCAACAGGTAAGTTTTTTCATCAATACGGTAAACAATTAAATCGTCTACGATTCCGCCGTCATTGTTTGGTAAGCAAGAGTATTGTGCTTTTCCATCAGTCAACACCGACGCATCATTGCTGGTTACCTTCTGGATAAGGTCAAGGGCTTTATCCCCTTTTAAAATAAACTCACCCATATGGCTGACGTCAAATACACCAACGGCATTTCGTACAGTAGCATGTTCATCGTTTAATCCGCTATATGAAACGGGCATATTATATCCGGCAAAAGGAACCATTTTAGCTCCCAAAGAAGTGTGTTTTTGAGTAAGTGTAGTGTTTTTCATAGTCTATTTATTCTGGGATTGTTCAGATTTTAGTGGGAGTAAATCTACTATTTTATAAGAGAATTCAAAACCTCCAGGTACTTATCTTTATTAGCATTTACGGAGTAGTTTTTAACCACGGTCTCTCTTCCGGCTGCGGCCATTTTATGGCGGAGATCAGGGTTTTCTATTAATTGTGATAAACAGTCTATCCATTCCTGCTGTGTTGATGCCAGGAAGCCGTTTTCTCCATGATCGATAATTTCGGGATTAACGCCAACATTACTCATAATAGTGGCTACACCACATGCCATGTAGGACAGACCTTTTAAGCCACATTTTCCTTTTACCCATTCGTCGTTTGGTAAAGGCATGATGCCAATGTCAAGGCAATTCAGGTCATCCACCTCGGTTCGTGCACCCCAGTTTTTACTAATAATGGAAATGTCAGGATGAGTATAAGCACCTTGCCCGATAACATGGACTTCCGTTTTGCCAGGGTATTTTTTTTGAATTTCTTTTAAGGCGGGAACCGCCAGTTCAAAATGTTTCAGTGTACTGATGCTTCCGCTCCATCCGATCACTATTTTTTTGTCAGGCTGAGCGGAGTCGAAGCCTCTTAATTCAGGTTTTGGAACATGGAAATCAGTATCAATGGTGGTCGGAATAATAATAGTATTCGGATTAAATTGTTTAGCATAATTGGCCAAAAATGAATTTCCGGCAATCACTTTATGCGCATGTGAAATATTGATCTTTGTTTTTTGAGGATTTTTCAGGAACTCAAATTTTTTATTTTCAGGAGAGGTATCCAGTAACCAGATACTATCATCAAAATCAAAAATAACTTTGTTCTTTTTATAAAATTGTTTTTCAAAGTATGATGAGCCAAGTAATAATGCTTCCCGCTGGATAAAAATAATATCGAAATTTTTAGATCGTCGCAGATCTTTGAATCTTATAAAAATAGATTTAAAGAGAATCCATGCTTTTTGTAAATATTTTCCCGGACTATAAAATACTGCATCATCTTTTTGTGTGATGATTTCAGAAAGTTCGCAATTAAAGCCGTTAGACTTGAAAAAATCCAGGTATTGTTCAAAACGGTACCGTTGACTCGGGGAACGGTTTAAACGATGGTCGGCTATGATCAATATTTTGGGCACTCGTTTTTTTTGCAAGATATGGATTTACACAGACATATAAATCAGAGGGTAAATGTAAATTAACACAGGACTGTGCTTATAATTTTAAAAAGGTCTTATGCCTGAGGGGAAATAAACTTTTATATTTGGTAAAACCTTTAAAAACATAGCTATGAAAAAACAACTATTTTTTATTTTTGGATTATTAATTACTGCCACGCTTGTCAAAGCGCAGTGTACTGCTGATTATACTTATACGGTAACAGCTGGTACTGTGTCAGTAACTGGGAGTGGAACAGGGTCTGGTACTCCCGGATATTCATGGCAATGGGGAGATGGATCATTTCTTTCAGTAGGACAGGCAGCGTCTCATACCTACACAGCAAGTGGTACTTATTCTGTTTGTTTGAATCTTGGATATTATACTCCTCCATCAACTACATGTACTGCTTCCAAGTGTCAGACTGTGGCCATAACGTTAGTAGGCGTTAACGAGTATATCAAAAACCTGAAAAACGTGAACATTAGACCGAACCCGGCAAGTTCTTACGTTGTAATTGATTATTCACTGACTCAGGAATCTGATTTAAGTATTTCTGTGATAGACATTACCGGCAAGGTGATTGATCAGGTAGAATCAGAAAAAAAGTCGGAGGTGGGTGACCATTCAATTCGCTATAATACCAAAAATTTATCTGCGGGAATTTATTTTATCCGCTTCAAAACGGAGAATGGCATTGAATCCAAGAAGTTAATTGTTGATTAAAGAATGCAAGTAGAATTAATAAAAAAAGCGGAGAGTATAGTCTTCGCTTTTTTTTGTGCTATCTCCCCAACATTTATTAGTGATTTTTAGTTTTTCTACCTTTTATCAGGAGAAAAATAACAAATACTAAGATTGCAAAGGCAGGATAGATTGCCCATTCTGGAAAATCTTTAAATGAACTGCTTCTTTTAATTGGTTCGTATTTATTTTCAAAAAGATGGAAAAGACGAAACATTATTCAACAATCAATTTCTTAACAGTTTCTTCGCCGTTTGACGAGAGTTTAATAAAATAAATCCCTTTACTTAAATGTAGTTGATTAATATTAATCTCTAAGGTATTAATTCCTGAAACGACTTCTAAGTCTTTTTGTTCAATCACTTTCCCGGTCACATCCATTAATGAATAATGAATCATTTCATTAGCCGGGCTCACGATACTAATAGTTGCTTTCTCATTAGCGGGATTTGGATAAACAGATAAATGATTAAGGTCATTGTTTTGATCTAAACCCGTTGACATTAAATAAATCACACCATCGCTCACTGTACTGTCACTTACCAAACCGGCACCGTTTTTAGCTTTTACCATTATAAAATATTTCTGGTTATTACTTAAGGATAATCCTGTTTTGGTGGCCGACAGATTTAAACCGTTCGCTGTCCACGCGGTAATGTTTTGCGAGCCGGCGGTGGTCCCAATAGCGTAATAGTAAGTGTTGACACCCGAGTTCGTATCTTTAGCAGTGGTATAATTCAGATCTAACTGTGACCCTGTAAAAGTGGTATCAATATCAGTTGCTGTACCATCTTTCATAACAGATGGGGCAACCGGTTTGGTCCAGTCAATATTTAAGGTTTGAGTAGCGATGGCCGATAAGTTATTCGCATTGTCTTTCGTGATGCTGTTAATTTTTCCGGCAGGAGTCGTGGGTGCCGGATTTTCATTCCGAAGATCATTGGTATTGGAAGCGCCCACTAATATAGTATGGCTTGTGGCCCTGGACCTGAAAATTTTAAAATCATCAATTTTAAAAGTACTGTTTCCTGTTCTGAAAGAAACCGCTGTTCCGGTAGCATGAGGTGTGCTGTCAGTCCAGGATGCAATGAACAAATTATTTTGCCATACTTTAATTTCTCCGGTGATCCGGTCGTAGGAAATTTTGTAATCGTAAGTTGTTCCTGCCGTAATATTGCAGGTCGCAGAATAGGTTGGTAGCCCAATGGTGTTTGCAACAGATTTATAAAATTCAACAGCACTTTGATCAGGCCTGAACCAGATCATATAACTGTTTCCTCTCTGCGTCTGAGAAGGAGCATCGCAGGCAATGTAAATACCTGCTCTTCGGTTCGTGTTGGCTCCGGTGATGGTTCCTTTGAAACAGTACAAATAACGGTTGGATAAGCTTTGAGTAACCGTTGCATAAATATTGGTATTACTGTTTGTTTCATCACTTTGTACCAGGCCCCCGGATACAATACTCCACGTTCCAACAGAAGTAGTCCAATCGGGATGTATAGCGGTCCCAATAAAATCATCCTGGAAAAAACCTCTGTTTCCATTGGCTCTCCATTCAACGCCGTTGTAGTGGCAAGGCAGATAGAAACTTTTTTCTATGCCGGTGCCTCCCGCATTATCCGCATCTGTATAGGTAGTCGTGAAATTTTGAGTGATCCAACCACTTGGTGTATTGATCTGAGTGGTTGGAATTGTATTATCCTGAACGCAGCTCCAAATTGCTTTATATCCTGCACTCACCGTTCCGCCATCAGATTTGAAACGGATAGTAAGAGAAGGAGTAGTAGAAGTTAATGAAAAAGACGTGCTGGTTGTTCCGGTGTATATGCCCAGGGTAGGAGAGGAGATCGAGTTTCCGTCATATACAAACAGGGTATCAAAATTCACTTCAGTTTTAACGTAACTAAAATTTAAATTGACTTTGCTTGCCCCGTTAGGCGCGATGGTGTAAACATAATTTTCGTTGTCATAATAATTTCTTGCGGGACCGCCCATGTCAAAAATACTATCTGTGCAGGGAACGGTAGCACAACTTGAAAATTTATCCTTAATCAGGTTCCATAAATCCGAGTAACCATCATCGTAGCCCAATGCCCATATTCCAATTCCGCCAATACCACGTTGGTTGACAAGATCAAATTTGCGACCGTATGTGTAATTATCGTCTATCCAGCATTGGCGCCAATTACCTGAACTTTGGTACGAGTAGTAATTTTCAAAACTGTTGCTTTCCCAGTTTTTATTGGCGGCTGAATACGTTCCGGAGTTATTACGAACATAGTTGTAGGTTCTGGAAGAAGTAAACCCTCCGGTTGTACTGGACGGAGCAGTGGCGGCCAGTGTTTCCCATTCACGACCATACCAGGGTAAACCGAGTAATAGTTTGCTTTTAGAAACTCCCTTGTTTAGATAATGGGTGATGGATTTCGCTAACGTGTAATTATAACCTGTTTGAAAATTATATAAAGGAGCTTCAGGGCCAGCTGTGCTTGATCCTGAGTAGTAGTAATCGTATCCCATAATGATAAAATTATCCACAATGGGATTTAGTGCAGCGATATCAAATGTGTTACTACCCCATTCAACAGCATATAAAGCCATGGTCACTTTATAATTAGCGTTGGCTGCATGAACCTGGTTACATAGATTAGTCATGAATGTTGCAAAAGGGGCTTTATCGCCTGATCCCATCCCTTCAAAATCAATATTAATTCCATTACTTCCCGGACGTGAATTCAATAAATTAATTGCATTGGTGATAAAAGTTTGTTGGGCAGTTGAACTTCCCCAAAAGGTAGAATGGCTGCCAAATAACGTCGCGCAAAAATGTACATTAACCCCTTTGCTTAATGCAGAATCGACAGCATCGCTTGTATTCCATGCAAATGAACCATTAGTGTTGTTGCCTGTTGTTGGACTTACATCGTAATTAAAATAACAAAAGTCGCTAAGCATATCCCAATTATAATTATTGAAAACAGTTCCAACCCAGTATGGATGCCAGCCATATACTTTTTTGTTGAGTGTGCAGGCAGTAGTTGATTTAGCCTGGCTTAAACCGGATTGATAAACAACCCCGTTTTCAACGGTGTTTAAACTATCCCATTGTGTTTCTTTTGTAAAAGAAAAGTTTTTATAATATTGGCTTTGCTCCTGAACCGTTGACTGTTGTGCGGAAAATGTAAGTGGTAAAAGCAATAAAAACAGTAATTTTTTAATCATAATTTCATTTTAGACTAGTAAATATAATAAAAAAGCCGCCCGTGAATACAGGCAGCTTTGTTAAAAAGATACTAAATTGCTTTAGAAAAGCACTATTATTTATGAGTTTTTTCGCTGGAAACAGTTAGTTTTTTACGACCTTTTGCTCTGCGACTTGCAATAACTCTACGGCCATTTGCAGAAGCCATACGCTCACGAAATCCGTGTTTGTTTCTTCTTTTACGTTGCGATGGTTGGAAAGTGCGTTTCATGGTA
>JAJNBG010000044.1 GCA_021155905.1 Bacteroidota bacterium | reverse complement strand
AGCTAGCAGATAAAGCTGCAGAGATAGAATCAGCAGTATGTTTTGCTTGCTCTTCGATTTTTGCTTTTTCTTCAGCTGAAGGTCCACAAGATACTACAGTTGTAGCGATGATAGCTACTGCGATAATTGAAAATAATTTTGTCATTGTTTTAATTTTTTAAGTTGTTTTGTTTGTTATTTGAACATTGATACCGAAACTTTAAATTAGTAACCCAAAAAAAGAGTAAAATTTACAACTTTATTTCAAATGCCTGATTTTCAGAATTTTAAATTTAAAAAAATGACAAGTTACCCCTATCTGAATTGGCATAATTTAAATTAAAGATGGGAAACCGAAGATTATTTAGACAGAAATTCGCTGACTACTTTTTCTGCTTTCTGAAAAGCGTCTTCCAAAACTTCATTCAGAATAAATACATCGAAAAGGTCAGCGGTTTTTAATTCTTTTTCTGCTTTCTCCACCCGCCGGGCAATGCTTTCCGGTGTATCGGTACTTCTGGAGTTTAAACGTTCTTCCAGTATTTTGATACTGGGAGGCATTACAAAGACGGCCAAAGCCTGTTCACCGAATTGTTTCTTCAGGTTTAATCCCCCCTCTACATCAATATCAAAGATTACATGTTTGCCTTTGGCCCAGATGCGGTCCACTTCGCTTCTGAGGGTTCCGTAATGAGTTCCTGCATAAACCTCTTCCCATTCCAGGAATTCTTTATTATCAATTTTTTGTTTGAATTCTTCTACGCTCAAATAATGGTAATCTTTCCCGCATTCTTCGACACCACGTTTAGGGCGACTGGTGGCTGAAATGGAAAATTCTAATTTATCTGGAAAGGTTTTCAGTAGATGCCTTACGATGGTCGTTTTACCGGACCCCGAAGGAGCAGAAAAGATGATGAGTTTGCCTTTTTCCATGGACAAAGATAATAGTTTTTGTTAAAAAAGAAACTAATGTATTTTGAGTTAATGCGTAAGGGATAGAAACGAAAAGCCCGCAGCTATGAGGTACGAGTAGCGAGGACTTGCAGTGGATAGCCCGACCCGCCAGGGATACGCCCAAATTACATTAAATCTTCCCCTTGCTTTTTAAAAAACTCATACACTAAATTAGCTTTAGAATTACCAATAATGGCAGCTAACTCCTGTAGAGTGGCTTCTTTAATGCCTTTCACGGATTTTAATTCAGTGAGCAGTTTTTGAGCAGTTTTGTCGCTGATGCCTTTGATTTCAGATAACTCAGTTTTAAACGTTTCCCGGCTGCGTTTGTTACGATGGTGCGTAATGCCAAAGCGATGGGCTTCGTCCCTGATCTGCTGGATGATCTTTAAGGTTTCGGAGCGTTTATCAAGGTAAAGCGGAATAGGATCACCCGGAAAATAAATTTCTTCAAGGCGTTTTGCAATTCCAATCACAGTCACTCGCCCCATCAATCCCAGTTTTCGCAGACTCATCACGGCAGCTCCCAATTGTCCTTTACCACCGTCGATCACAATTAGCTGGGGCATTGGTAGTCCCTCTTCAATAACACGCGAATAACGACGGGTAATGACTTCTTCCATGGTGGCAAAGTCATCGGGCCCAACAACAGTTTTAACATTATAGTGGCGGTATTCTTTTTTAGCCGGTTTACCGTCAATAAAAACAGGCATAGCACTCACCGCGTAATCTCCCTGTATGTTCGAGTTATCAAAACCTTCAATCCGTCTTGGTTCTTCTTTCATACGAAGGTCCTTCATCATTTGCTGCATGATGCGATCGGTGTGTCTGTCAGGATCAATTAATGCCAGCTGTTTTTCCCGTTCCTTTTTATAGGATTCGACGTTCCTGAATCCAAGATCCATCAGGTGTTTTTTATCGCCGATTTTTGGAACAACATATTTCGCATTGGTAAAAACAAACTCAGGTTCAAATGGAACGAATATCTCTTTACTTAAAGAGTTGTATCGTGTGCGGATCTCGTTAATGGCAAATACGAGCATCTCTTCATCCGATTCATCCAGTTTCTTTTTAAACTCTAAAGTTTGTGCCTGAATGATTGTTCCATTCATCACTTTAAAATAATTGACATAGGCTACTTTCTCATCACTGATAATCGTAAATACATCGGTATCCGTAATAGAAGGATGGACGATGGTTGATTTTCCCTGGTATTTCTCTAATAGTTCAATTTTCTTTTTTAGCTCACCGGCTTTTTCAAATTCCAGTTTTTCGGCGCGCTCATTCATCAGGCGTTTCAAATCCCTGATGGCGAAATTAATATCACCTTTAATAATCTCCCTGATATGAGCAATTCCTTTGTCATAATCCTCCAGGCTTTGATTGGCAATACAGGGTGCTTTACAACGTCCGATCTGGAACTCCAGGCAAGCCTTAAATTTTTTCTTTTCAATATTTTCAACAGTCAGGTCTAATGTACAGGACCGTAAAGGATACAGCTGCCGGATGAGATCCAGTAAAATGTACATCGTAGTCACGGATGGGTAAGGACCGAAATATTCTGCCCCATCTTTTTTTAACTGCCGTGTCTGAAATACGCGTGGAAACATTTCGTTTTTGATGACTATCCATGGATAGGTTTTATCATCGCGTAGCTGGATATTATATTTCGGCGTAAGACTCTTGATCAGATTGTTCTCCAAGATCAGCGCATCCATTTCGGTATTTACCTTGATGGTTTTGATATCCGCTATTTTTTTGACCATGATCCGCAATCGATGCGTATCGTGCTCTTTCATGAAATAGGACAGGACCCGTTTTTTCAGGTTTTTTGCTTTTCCGACATACAATAAATTATTATCGGCATCATAATAGCGGTAAACTCCCGGTGTGTCCGGCAGGGTTTTTAAGATACTTTGAATATGTTCTGAAAAGGCTTCCAAATGCTTTGCAAAGGTAAGCCTTATCGTCGATTTTTTTTGTTATTTTGTGATATCTTAAGAAACAAAACCATATTTATAGCGCCACTGGATTGGGGTTTTGGGCATGCAACCCGCTGTGTACCATTGATCAAACAATTGATGGAAAATAACGTCATTATTTTAGGTATCACGCCAACTACGGGATTGATTTTTAACGAAGAGTTTCCGGAACTTAAAAAAATAAATATAGAACCCTATAATATTTCTTATTCTAAATGGCTGCCTCTAAGTGTGAAACTGATTTTGGAAGCATCAAGAATCTTAGGGGTGATCAAAAAGGAACATGAGCAGCTGAAAAGTATCATCAAAAAACATAAAATCGATGTCGTGATCAGCGATAACCGTTTTGGGCTTTATCATAAGGATGTAGAATGTATTTACATTACACATCAATTAAATTTACAGGCCGGCATATTCTCTTCGTTGGCAACTAAAATTCACGAACATTACATCTGTAAGTTTAATCAGGTGTGGATTCCTGATTTCGAGAACGATAAAGCATCACTTGCCGGGAGTCTTTCAAGGAATAAAAGCTCAGGAAATGTGACGTACCTTGGGCCCTTAAGTCGTTTAAATGCTGATGGTGCGGCCAAAGAGCAATTTGATTATATATGCCTGCTTTCAGGACCTGAACCATTAAGATCAGAGTTAGAATCACTGTTAATAGAAAAGGCAAGGAAGTCTTCGCTGAAAATTTGTTTAGTTAGAGGCAGTCATAAGACATTGGGTAATATTCCTCAAAACATAACTGTTTATCATATGCCAATGGCTAAGGAGCTTGGGCAACTGATCCAATGTTCGCGAACAGTTATTTGCCGGAGCGGTTATAGTACCCTCATGGACCTTCATCACTTGCATAAAAAGAATGTGATTTTAATTCCAACACCGGGACAATCCGAACAGGTCTACCTGGCAGAGTATTGGTTGCAAAAATTTGGCGCGAGAATCATTCAACAAAAAGAATTAAAGGACTTTTCTTTTTAAAAACCAATTCACAATTGTGGTTTCATAACTCAGGGGTTTCATCTTCGTTCGGAGGTCGAATCCTGTTACATTAGATGGAGTGTTTTTAATAAAAAAAATAGGCTTTTGGTTATTTGTTCTAACATCCATCGCATTTGCGGTGTGGGGTTATTTTCGGTTGAAAGAAACCAAAGCACCCAGAGTTTCTGTTTTGGAACATATTCCGGGAAACGCGATGTGTATCGTCGAAACTAAAAACAGCAGTGAACTCATTTCACAGTTAACCCGTCAGAACCTGATCTGGAATTCAGTGCTTACTGAAGAATCGATGCAGGTGGCTCAAAACGGGATTCAATACCTGGATTCATTAATCAATTCTCAACCCGATATCGCAGAAGTATTAAAAGATAATTCGTTGTACTGGAGTTTTATAAGAGATGGAAAAAACACAGAGCATCTGTTATCATTTAAAGTAAAAGAGAAAAACGAAGGCGATGTATTTAAAGAGTTTTTTGCAAGAGTTTTTGCAAAAGACCCTTCCGTGGCTTCGTTTGATGCTTTTTATTTTACCAATAATAAACAGAAATGGATTCTTTGTTATCACTCGGGTATCATTTACCTCTGTTCTGATTTATCCATTTTGCAACATTGCATGGAACTAAAAAAAGAAGAATCTATTGCTGCAAATAAAAATTATCTCGAATTAGTGAAACTGAACGGTGATCAAAAGACACAGGTTTATTTTGATCATACTCAAACACATTTATTGCCAAGGGATTTATTTTCGCAACAATCTTTATTCAGTGCAGAGGTTCAGCTGAGCGCCATTACGTTGACGGGTTATTCTAGCGGAGACAGTCTGTCTTTGTTTAGTTGTTTGAAGAATCAGGACGCAGAAAGTTTCACGGGTATAGGATCTTTGCCTGACAATCCGTTATGGATCAACGGGGTTACGCTGAGTGATGTCGGCTTATTTTATACTGCAATTGAGCATCAGCTTTCAGAGACCCAGGTAGAGAACAATGATCAGGCCTGGCAGTTACTCAACGATAGTGCCTTGTATAACGTAAAAAAAGAGACTTACGAAAATATTGAACAGGAAATATTGTCTGCACAATATGTTTTAAATGACGTTACGGCTCAGTTAGTCAGCGTAAAAATAAAAGATAGTGAGAAAGGAAAGTTTCTATTAACTCTGATGAGTGACAGTGTGTTGGGTGCCACAGAATTCAAGCTCAATGCAGACTTAGCTCAGGTATTCAGCATTTCGAAATCAGATTTACAAATGAAGTATGGTTGCATATCCGGTAGTTATCTGATATTGTTTTCTGATAAGGAACTGCTTCAGTATTATCAGTTATGCAATGCGAATAATCACCTGTTAAAGCAAAACAAAGCCTTTGCTAATTATTTAAATGATCATTTATCACTGGAATGTAATTACTTTTATTTTGAAGATTCAGAATTGATGAAAGCCCATAATATTAATTCAGTCATTAATTCAGAGGTACTGTGGGCGGCTGAAAATCCAACCTCCCAGATTTCTATCACCGCCAGGAACTACAAAAACGTGGTTCAGGTCCGATTGAATGCCAGCCATTCTCAACCAACCAATGGATTGGATAATACTCAAAACAGCCTGTGGTCTTTTAAAGCAGATTCACTAATCAAAACTAATACACATCTCTTTGTTAACCATTTGACGCAGGAAAACGAATTGTGTTTCCAGGATGAAGCGAGGATTGTTTATTTAATTAATGCGACCGGAAACCTGCTCTGGAAAAAGAAGATTTCGGAAGATATCCAATCGGACGTTTATACCGTTGATATTTTTAAAAACGGAAAATTGCAATTATTGTTTAACACACAAAATTATCTGCATTTATTAGACAGGAATGGAAATTATGTGCAGGGCTTTCCCATCAAATTACCGGCTAAGGCCACTTCTCATCTGACTGTTTTAGATTATGATGGCAAAAAGGATTATCGCTTATTTATTGCCTGTGCCGATAAACGCATTTATAATTTTTCATTGTACGGCATAAAAACAGAAGGTTTTATTCCGGTGAAAACAGATGCTGAGGTGATCATGCCTGTTCAGTATTTAAAAGTAGGCGGCAGTGACTATTTAATAACGGCGGATGTCTCTGGAAAAATTTATGTGTTCAGCAGAAAAGGCGAAGGCCGGATCGATTTTAAAAATAAGGTCATTGAGCAACTGGATCATTTGCTCGTGTTGCCCGGAAATAATTTAGATAATACTAAACTGGTATATGTAGATGACAAGAACAATCTATTAAATAAAATATCATTGACCGACAAAAAAGAAGCGTTGAAGATCGGTGATGAATTGAATGGATTTAAAACATCCTTTGATTTATTGAATGATGATACGCAGCCAGATTTGTTGGTTTATGGGAATGGCGCATTGTTTGCCTATGATTTGTTTACAGGAAAACTCCTGGAATATTTTGATGAATCAGCAACGTTTGAAGACGCTCAACTGGTTCATACCAGTGACCAGGACCTAGTATTAGCTTTTGATAAAACGGAACAAAAAATTGACGTCATCAATACTGCTGGAAAATTATCTTCTACTTTACCGAACGTCACCCACAAGCCAATGATTTGTGACCTTTATAAAAACGGGAAGACTTATGTGCTCCTGGTTAATGGGGACAATATTAGTTGCCGGGAGTTACATTAAGTTATACTGTCCGCCAGCCGGAGCATCAGCATCTCAAACTTAATACTCAAATTTCCCAAATTCAGATTCAATAGTCACTTTTTTACCTGTTACTGAGCCTGTCGAAGTATCATATTTTTCTACACGGCCAATAATCTGTGCATCCACATTAAATGTTTTGGAAATGGCAATGACTTCCTGTGCCAATTCCTGTGGTAAATATACTTCCAGGCGGTGACCCATATTAAATACCTTGTACATTTCCTTGTAATCCGTTTTACTTTGTTCGTGTATGGTTTTAAACAAGGGTGGTAAAGGGAACAGGTTATTTTTAATGATATGAACTCCTTCTACAAAGTGAAGAACCTTCGTTTGTGCCCCACCGCTGCAATGAACGATGCCGCTGATTTTTGTTCCTAAGGTTGATAGTAATTTTTTAACTATAGGTGCATAAGTACGTGTAGGAGATAAAACCAGTTTACCTGCTGTCACCTGTTCTTTAATTTCTTTGCCGTCGATGTCGGTATAGCTTACTTCAATTTTATCCGTCAGGTTTAATTGTCCGCAATAAGTGACTTCTTTTGGTAATGCGTTATCATAAGACTCCGGGTATTTTTCAGCCACTGCTTTACTGAAAACGTCATGACGGGCGCTGGTTAAGCCATTGCTTCCCATGCCGCCATTGTACTCGGTTTCATAAGTGGCTTTTCCTGAAGAAGATAAACCAACAATCACATCACCTGCTTTAATCTGGTGATTGGAAATAACATCAGATTGTTTCATCCGGCAAACTACGGTACTGTCGACGATTAACGTTCTCACTAGATCACCAACATCAGCTGTTTCACCACCGGTGGAACGAATGTCAATGCCATTATCCCGTAAGTTCTGAAGCACTTCTTCCGTTCCGTTAATGATAGCAGAAATGACTTCTCCCGGGATCAAACCTTTATTCCGGCCAATGGTAGAAGACAATAAAATATTATTGGTAGCCCCTACGCAGATTAAATCGTCAATGTTCATGATCACTGCGTCCTGCGCGATTCCTTTCCAAACGCTGAGGTCGCCGGTTTCTTTCCAGTACACATAAGCCAACGACGATTTTGTGCCTGCACCGTCCGCATGCATGATGATGCAATGCTCATCGCTTCCTGTTAAATAATCAGGAACGATTTTGCAAAACGCTTGCGGGAATAATCCTTTATCGATATTGGAAATGGCATTATGAACATCTTCCTTGGATGCTGAAACGCCGCGTAAATTATATTTTAAATCTGACATGCTTTGTGCTTATGAGCCCCAAAGATAAGAGAAAAAGGATAAATTGCTGTTTGACTTTTTAACCACATAGTAACATAGATGGCTATGTCTTATGTGGCTTTGTTAAAGCAATTATTTCACTATCACCAGTTTTTTATTCATCAAAACACCATTTCCTTTAATTTGGATGTTGTAGATTCCTGCTGCCAGATCACTGGTATTGACAGTTGTTTTTCCGTTTTCGATCACCTGGGAAGTCACTGTATTTCCTGTAATGTCAATTACCTGGATAGTTTGTTTTTCATTGCTCGCTAATTCGATTGTAAAGATACCGCTTGTTGGGTTTGGATAAATAGTTGCCAATGGCTCTTTAGAATTTTCTTTTACAGAAACAATCTGGGTAAATTTATTAATAGTTGTATTCGTTATAATGGGGCTATTGTAATCAAAATAAATATAGGCTGTGTTTTTTATTTGATAGGGTGGTGTCCAGGTTGTTTTAGGTTTTAAACGGTATTGAATGAAACCAATCGAACCGATTGGATTTGAGGCGCTATCAGGCAATTGGATGTTTGGAAAACGAATATTCAAAATATCGCCGGTTAAATCTATTATGTTTTGGTGGCTGTAATTAATAACCTGAAAAGATTCTAAATCCAACATTGCGTCTAGTGTATCAGCCAATCGGATATTATGAGCGGGAGCATTTCCTGTATTTTGAAAATGAATCGTATATGTTAACCAATCGTTATACCCAGGCATCACATCGACAGGATAAACTTCTTTAATATTTGGATCGTATGAATTAACGACTTGGTAACAATAGGTATATGAATTATTTGTAATATTATTATCTCCATTAACTGGGTTAATAGTTGCATGAACACAAATGGAATCCCCTGCTTGTGCAATTGTATCGGTTTGAAATATTAATTTAAAATCACTTGTATTGTTTATTGTTCCAAAGTCTGAAACATTATAAGTATAAACATTTCCTGAAACAGTTGGCGTTAATGATCCAACAGCTGACCCAATATATGTTACAGGACCAATAATAGAAAAAGTTACGGTTCCGTTTACCCCGGCAGTAGTATTAAAATTATACCAATGTGCAAAATCACCAGCGTTAACAACTATAGCATGGGGTACTCCAGGAAACACAGTTCCATTTACATTGATCGACTGTATGCCTAAATCAAAACCTGGTTTGTTAATTAGGGCGAAGTTGATGTTTGTGTCAAGTTGAGAAACCGTAAAACTGCTATCTAAACCAGGATAAATACACGATGATGTATATGGCAAATATAATGTATCAATTAAGATCGAATAGCTATTCCCATTTTGTGGAAATCCATAAATTCCATTTGTCGCAGAGTATGTTTGCCCAATTAAATTGCTATTGTTGTCATATATCTTTACACGTATATTTTTTATACCAATTTCCCCGTTATTTTTTACACAATTTGAATTGATGTCTTTATAAATATTGCCAACTATTCCTTGCGCATTTGGACAACCATTTGAAATACCAGCGTTACACAGCGGAAACGAAAGTGTGTTTGCGTCCATGGTCGGGATATAATTTGGTAAACAGTTATTGGGATTGTTAGATATGTCTATGATTGACATTGCAGGAAAGAATGGAAAACAGTTAATGAAATTGTTACTGCAATTTAACTCGTCTAAAGAATTCGGGAAAGCAGGAATATTATTGATTTGATTGGAGTCACAGAATAATTGAACAATTGTATTTGGCAGGGGTGGTAGACTTGTAAGTTGATTATGCGAACATCTTAGAAGTGTTAAGCCAGTTGGTAAAATCGGCATATTTGAAATGAAATTATTTTCACATGATATTTCAGATATTGTATTTGGAAGAACAGGGAGATTTGTTAATAAATTATGGGCACAAGATAAAATAAAAAGTTGTGCAGGCAACATTGGTAGCGAGGTAATTTGGTTGTCATAGCAATCTAATACTTCAAGATTATTTGGTAGTGGTGGTAGTGATGATAATTGATTTATTTCACATCCCAAGCTAATTAACGAATTTGGCAAATTTGGTAAAGTAGTAATTTGATTTCCTCTACAACCTAATGATTCTAATAAGATTGGTAAAAGTGGCAAGCTAGTTAATTGATTGTCGCCACAATTTAAAATACGCAGAGATGAGGGAAGAGACGGGAGACTTGTCAATTGACACCACATACATTCTAATTTATATAAGGACGACGGCAAATTAATTGCAGTTAATGATTGATTGCCTGAACAGAGGAGATGAGTTATTGAGTTAGGTAACGATGTTAAGTTTGTAATTTGATTATTTTGACAATTTAAAACTTGCAAATTTTTAAAATATTTAATACCTGTTAAATCGGAAAGGTTTAGGTTTGTAATATTTATTGCGGTTGCATTTATAATATTTGGACAAGTGGTGTCAATCTGGTTCCCATTCATGCATAATGGATAAATTGTTTGCAGCCAAGTCACAAAGTTAGCGTCAGGTACGGTCACAAATTGAGCTTTTACATTTGGAGCCGATATTAAGAAAATGAATAGAATGGCGATTTTTTTCATATCATGAATTTATAGTAAATATACGACATTTGGCTACTCATAGTTAAAGACATCCCATTATTGAAAAACTAACAAATTCAACATGTTCATGTATGCCTTTATTTTTCAAAAGCTACTACTTTACAATCACTAACTTTTTGTTTGTCACAGTACCTTCCCCTTTGATTTGGATGTTGTAGATTCCGGCCGCCAAATGACTGGCATCGATAGCTCCGTTGCCATTTTCCAATGTTTGTACAAGAATTATGTTGCCAGCGATATCGTATAATCGCACCGATAAATTTTCTTTGCTGTCCATATGAATTGTGAACAGGCCATTTGTTGGGTTTGGATAGATAGCCATATTATTTTCTTTTTGTTTGGTTATACCGGTGCTGAAATCGAGAAGTGAGTTGATCGTTGTATTGGTTACAATCGGAGGATTGAAATCAAAGTAGATGTAGGCTGTGTTTTTAATCTGTAATGGTATAACCCAGGACGCTTTTGGTTTAATACGGTACTGTACAAATCCTATGGACCCTTCCTTGTCACTTGAACTGTCAGGTAACTGGATGTTGGCGAAATAGACTGATAAATTACGTCCAATTAAACTTGTACTATTCGGGTGGCTATAATCAATTACTTCAAAGGTAGATACATCCAAAAGTGTGTCTAATTCATCATCTATTTTGATATTAAAAGCCGGTGCGTTTCCCGTATTTTGAAAATGGATGGTATAGGTTAACCAATCATTGAAATCAAAAGGGACATCCACCGGATATACTTCTTTAATATTAGGGTCATGCGAATTCACGACTGTATAGCAGGTTGTATATGTATTATTCGCAGGATAATTATCACCTCCCGTTGGTGTTACTTTTGCCTGTATGCAGATCACATCTCCTGCCTGAGCAGTTGGAAATGGTTGTAGTTGAATTTGAAAATCTTTGATATTATTGACTGTTCCAAAATCAACGATATTGTAAGTAAATAAATTTCCACTAACATTAGGTATTAGTGCTCCGGCCACTGGCCCCATATAAGTTACAGGTCCAGTCACCAGAAATGAAACGGTGCCACTTAGACCGGAAGCGCAGTTTAAGTTATACCAATGACTCATATCTCCAACGTTTAAACGCAGATTATGTGTTTGTCCCGGAAAAATAATGCCACAGGTACTTATCGATTGAATGCCGATATCAAATCCCTGCCCGCATTTTAAAGCAAAATTAATATTGGTGTCAAGTACAGCGACGGTTACTGTGCTGTCTATTCCGGGAAAAGAACATCCTGCAGCAAATGGTTTACCAACCGTGTCAATTTTTACAGTAAAGGTATTTGCAGAGTTTAAAAACTGATAAACACCGTTTGATGCTGTATAGGTTGTTCCGATTAAATCGGACGCGTTATCATAAATCTTTAGTGGAATGTTCCTTAACCCAACATCTCCGCTATCTTTAAGACAACTCCCGTTTTCATCAGTATAAGTGAAACCAACGATGCCAAATGCCGAAGGACAATTGAAAGGATTACCTGCTGCACACAAGGGATAAAGTAAGGTTACCGAATCCATCACAGGGATATAATTGGGAAGACAGGTAAATGGATTGTGAGAAATGTTCAAATAATTGGAAATATTACCGAACGGATCAAAACAGTGAATGTTATTGCTTTGACAATCCAGTCTCATCAAATTTTGTGGTAACGCAGGCAAGGCGGAAAGTTGGTTGGAAATACATTCCAACATGATTAATGAGCCTGGTAATGAAGGGAGAGCTGCAATCGAATTAAAATTACAATTTAAACCACCTAATGAACCAGGTAAAGCCGGTAGACTATTTAACTGATTTGACGAGCAAATTAAACTTATTAATGAATTTGGCAACGCCGGTAAATTAGTTATCTGATTGGCGCTGCAATCAAGTGTATTCAGTGATGGCGGTAATAATGGAAGCGCGGGTAGGTGATTGGAACGGCATATCAATGTAGTTAAAGAGAGCGGTAACGAAGGAAGAACCGGTAATAAATTAGTGCTGCAGTCCAGATCAATTAGAGATGCCGGTAGAGCAGGTAGTACCGGAAGTTGGTTGTTGCCACAATACAGAATTTCCAATGTGTTTGGCAGCGTCGGAAGCGACGGCAAAGTATTATAACTACAGTTTAATTTGATCAGTGAGGTTGGTAATGCTGGAAGGATATTGATTTGATTGAATGAGCAATCAATGAATGTAATAGAATTTGGTAGTGATGGCAACGTTGTTAACTGATTGTTATTGCAAAACAACGCCGGTAAAAATATCGGTAAAGCGGGCAGTGCAGTTATTTGATTGTATGAGCAATCCATACTTCCAATCGAATTTGGTAAAGCAGGAAGGGCGGTCAGGTTATTATGGGTACAAAGTAAAGTGTTTAACGAGTCCGGCAAAACCGGAAGGCTCTGCAATTGATTGAAATCACATTTAAGAAAGGTTAGAGAATCGGGCAATGCAGGAATACCCTGAAGCTGATTGTTGCAGCAGTTTAAATGTTGTAATGAATCCGGCAATGCTGGAAGATCCGTCAATTGGTTACCCCAGCATTCCAATAATTTTATTGTATTTGGTAAAGCCGGTAAACTATCCAGTAAATTCTGAGAGCATTGTAAGAGCAGCAAACCATTTGGCAGCTGCGGTAAACTGTCTATTGCATTGCCATTACAGATCAATGTGTCCAATAGGGCAGGTAGAGCAGGGATTGTTTTTATTCGAATAAAAAGAGTGTCATAAATATTGAGACTACAGTCCAATGTCTTTAACGAATCAAAATACTGGATGCCATTTAAATTTAAAATATGCCTGTTTTGAATAATAACCTGTCTTCTTGAAGTTACATCACTGTGCGTGGTGTCCATTTGATTGCCGGTCATAGCTGCCGGAACATTAACCTGTAGCCAGGATAAAAAACTGGTATCCTGGATAGTGACTGTATTTTGTGACTGAATGTTGTTGGTTAAGCAAATCAGTAAGGCGAGTAGTGTAAATAAATTTTTCATAACGTGAGTTCTGGTATTTCTAATGTAAAATTAGAGGATACAAACCCTACATTCTGGTGAGATTGGCAATAGGAGGCTATGGCTTAATAACTGAGCGGTTTTTGCCGATAAGTGTTTTTAATCAAAAAGAGCGTTTGGTTAACAAACGCTCTTTGTAATTTTTTATGTATTCAGGAAGCCTGAAGTAAATGTTGAAGTTAAAACACTTCTCTGGCTACTCTCTTGGTGCTATCTGAAGTTCCCATGGTGTAATAATGAAGACATGGTACGCCCGCCTTTTTTAGTTCTTTGCTTTGCTCAATACACCATTGAATACCAATCTCCTTTACCGCTTTATCGTCTTTGCATTTTTCCAGTTCAACGAAAAGGTCCTGAGGTAAATCGATATGGAAGATCTTAGGCAATGCAATTAACTGTGAGCGGGAACTCAATATTTTTAATCCCGGAATGATAGGAATGGTAATGTCATTCTGACGACAGATATCAACGAATTCAAAATATTTTTTATTATCAAAAAACATTTGGGTTACTATGTAATCAGCTCCTGCATCCACTTTCGCTTTCAGCCATTTCATATCACTATATAAATTGGGTGCTTCAAAATGTTTTTCAGGATACCCGGCAACACCCATACAGAAGTTCGTCGGTGATGCATCTTTCATTTCATCATCGAGGTATATGCCGGCGTTCATATCTTTAATCTGTTTTACCAAATCAATGGCATAGTTATGGCCTCCCGGTTCAGGAACGAAATGAGATTCAGTTTTGATACTATCACCACGAATCGCTAACACATTATCAATTCCTAAGAATTGAAGATCGATTAAAGCATTTTCCGTTTCTTCACGCGTAAAACCTCCGCAAATAATATGAGGTACAGCTTCTACATCATATTTATTCATGATGGCCGCGCAGATTCCAACTGTGCCAGGGCGTTTACGAATGCTTACTTTTTCAAGATATCCGCCTTCCCGTTTTTTATAAATGTATTCCTCGCGGTGATAAGTAACATCCACAAAGGCAGGTTTGAATTCCATTAATGGATCAATGCCGTCGAAAATGGAATGAATACTTTTTCCTTTCAGTGGAGGAAGAATTTCAATAGAGAATAATGTGTCTTTCGCAGATTTAAGATGTTCGGTAATTTTCATACATTTCTAAAATAATGTGCAAATGTAAGTAACGCCCTACAAATAAAAGAAAGAAATTTCAGGATAATTTGAAATTATCGCATTCCTATTGGGGCTTAAAATTTTCCTTCCTGAATCTAAAATCTGTATCCGAAAGAAAGGCCAAATTTAAAGGCGTTAAGCGGAAACGCATTTTTGTTGTAGTTGTACGCCTTGGTAAGATCATCCGGAGCGCTAAAGGTATCAATGTGGTAGCCACATGAAGCCAGTAGCATTATGTTAAAACTCTTGGTAACTCTAAATAATACACCGTTATCCAGCATAACGTTGACTCTTTTTAAAGTAAATGAATTACTTCTGGTTTGATTAGAATAATAGCCGTACGTAGGGTCGTAAATTGATTCAGTGATGGCGTAAGTGCCGGTAAACTGAGATGTTCCAACGTATGGACCTACAAAATGCGTTACTGCGTGATTACCACTTGTTTGGAAATGAAGTCCTATCCCTGCTTCATAAGTTTTATTGGTGTACCTGAAATCTGAAACAACCATGTAATTATAGTTATTATAGTAGGAGTTATAATTATTTCCCGAAAAAAGGGTGGTAACCGACTGAGAAAAATAGGGCGCTGAAAATCCAACGGATATTGGAACATAGACATGGAGATAGTTGTTTGCAAATTCTCTCAAATAATTCACGCCAAAAGATCCGTTAAGAGGTTCCATGATGTTAATGGATACCAGGTTTTTATTTGATACCAGCTCATTAAACGCCGCTTTTTCTATACTATCTCTGTTAATCCGGGGGCTTGGCGTGCTGTTATAAACAATCATTGACGAACCGTTAGCAGGCACTGTTTCTACTGCCGGGGTGTTTAATACTTCATGAACACCATTCTGGTATATGATTAAGGCCACGTCTTTTTTTAGTATGGAAATTGTCGGGCCGTCCTGATAGGTGAACAGCTTGTATTTGATCTCGTTTTGATTGATTTCTAAAATTTTGACTTCTATTTTAGTATTGTCTTTTTTGAATAATTGGTCCTGGCCAAAGCAGTATCCGGCCAAAGCAATAAAAATCAAAGTGAGGATATTTTTCATAGATTATTTTAGGATAATTTATTTAAATATACCCAAAATAATTTAAAACAATAGTTTGCTCAACGACTTAAATTTGGCTAACTTTTTTTAACCCCAATTTCAAGACAATATTATGAGCAAAATTAAAGTAGCCAACCCGGTAGTAGAATTAGATGGTGATGAGATGACCCGCATCATCTGGAAATTTATTAAAGACAAATTAATCGTTCCTTATTTGGATGTTGATATTAAATACTATGATTTGGGTATGGAATACCGTGATGAAACTAATGATCAGGTAACCATTGATGCTGCTGAGGCGATTAAGAAATATGGGGTAGGTATCAAATGTGCAACCATTACTCCGGATGAAGCGCGTGTGAAAGAATTTAATTTAAAGCAAATGTGGAAGTCCCCTAACGGGACAATCCGTAATATTTTAGATGGTACTGTATTTCGTGAGCCAATCGTTTGTAAAAACGTTCCTCGTTTAGTGAGTAACTGGACCGCACCTATCATCGTTGGCCGTCATGCTTTTGGTGATCAGTACAAGGCTACAGATTTCGTGGTTCCAGGAAAAGGAAAATTAACCATGAAGTTTGAAGGAGAAGATGGAAAAGTAATTGAACATGAAATTTTCCAGTTCAAAGGTGCAGGTGTGGCAATGGGTATGTATAATGTAGAGGAGTCGATCCGTGGATTTGCTCATTCATGTTTTAATGTCGCTTTAAACAAAAAATGGCCTTTATACTTATCAACTAAAAATACGATCCTGAAAAAATACGATGGTCGTTTCAAAGATATTTTTGAAGAGATTTACCAGGCAGATTATAAAGCAAAATTTGAAGCTGCCGGTATCGTTTATGAGCACCGTTTAATTGACGACATGGTGGCTTCGGCGTTAAAATGGAATGGTAATTTCGTTTGGGCTTGTAAGAACTATGACGGAGATGTTCAATCGGATTCAGTAGCTCAGGGATTTGGATCATTGGGATTAATGACTTCTGTTTTAATTACACCGGATGGAACGATTATGGAAGCAGAAGCTGCACACGGTACCGTAACACGTCACTTCCGCGATCATCAAAATGGTAAACCAACTTCCACTAATCCTATTGCTTCTATTTTTGCATGGACAAGAGGTTTGGAATTCCGTGGTAAATTAGATAAGAACCAGGAATTAATTAATTTCTGCCAGGCTTTGGAACAGGTTTGTGTTGAAACTGTTGAAAGTGGGAAAATGACTAAAGATTTAGCTGTATGTACTCACGGAAATAATGTAAAACATGGTGAGCATTATTTATATACGGAAGAATTTTTGGATGCCATTGATAGTAATTTAAAGAAGAAGTTAGGGAAATAAAAAAATGGACCAGGAATTATTTAATAGAGTAGAAGCAGCGTTGAAAACCATTCGTCCCTATTTAGAGGCTGATGGCGGAGATGTTGAATTGTTGGAGATTACCGGTGGTGATACTGCAAGGCTGGAATTAAAAGGCGCATGCAGCACATGCAGCATGAGTCATATGACAATGAAAGCAGGAATAGAAGAAACGATAAAACGTGCTGTTCCGGAGATCACATCAGTACTGGCGGTTAGAAATTAAATTTTTCGATATCTTAAATAAGATCCTACTCAGTTTTGAGTAGGATTTTTTTATTTCCCTTTCTATCGTAAATTAGTTCTATATATTTTTTTTCTATTATGATTGAGGTTCAAGTGACTAATGATAATCAAAAGATTGAAGAGATCATTGATCTCCGATATGCTGTTTTAAGAAAGCCATGGGATAAACCGAGAGATACAGCCACAGATGATCAGGAACCCACTGCTGTAAATGCTTATATAGAAGAGAATGAAGTCGTTATTGCTTGCGGCCGGTTACAGGATAATGGCGATGGTGTCGGGCAGATCCGTTATATGGCAGTGCATCCGGATTTCCAGGGTAAAGGGTTAGGAAAATTAATCCTTTCGAAGTTGGAAGAAGAGGGAAGAAGAAACGGTATGAAAATGATCGAATTACAGGCGAGAGAAAATGCAGTAGAGTTTTATAAAAGCCAGAATTACACAATTAAAGAAGCTTCCTTTAAATTATGGGACCTGATCCAGCATTATCTGATGGTAAAGGAGTTGAAATAGCTTTCAAAAATTCATCAAATGCTTTTGTTACTTTTTCAGATGCAAGTTCTTTAATGCATTTGAAATCAGGACAGAGTAGAGGCTCAGTAACTCTGCTTGTATTTGGATTGATCCACGCACTGCAGGGAGCGCAGGCCAGGTAAAGAGAAATCACTTTGTGTTTATTTCCCATCCATTCATATCCATAAAGTTTCGGGTTAGAAGCACCCCAAATAGTGAATGTAGGTTTATTTAGAGCAACGGCCATATGCATGAGCCCGCTATCAAGGCCAATGTAAAATTCGGAATTATGGATGACTTCCACCACCTCATTCAGACTTGTTTTTCCAATGAGTGATATGACATTCTGACTTTTAAATGTGTTTAATTTTTCATTTAAATGCAATTCGGTTTCATCACCTAGTACGACCAAAGAAATATCCGGCGAGACTTTCTGAATATGCGTAAACAGTTCGAGCCAATTTTCCAGCGGCCAGTTTTTATAAGGAGCTTTGTTGTTTGCGGAACTGACCTGTATCGTAATGTATTTTTTCGGAAGATTAAATGAGTTCTTTCCTTGGGGTTTATAATTTAAATTAAAATTTAAATCACTTAGGGTTTTATTCTGGTTATATAAAAAAAGGTTTTGCAAAGCATCATGCGTGTCGGGCTTCGGTTCAATAAAGTGTATTGCTTTTGAGCTTTGTAAAGAAGAATATTCACTAAAATTGCAATACACGTCTCTTCCTAAGAAGGCAGCAAGACTAAGATGCGACTTACTATATGAAAAATGATTTAAAAAAACCAAATCAAATGTTCTAAAATGAAGCAAAGAGAAAAATACCAGTTCAATTTTATTTTTTTTTATGGCAACGGCATCAAAAAGTTCGGTGTTTTCAAATATGGATTCACAGTGATAAGGGGAAGTGAAAAGACCGGTCACATGATATTCTTGTTTCTTCAGTTTATTAACTAAGGGAACCAGCAATAGTGCGTCGCCAACACCCGCTGAAAAAAATATGAGTGCTTTTTTACGCGCGGCCATTGTCATGCTGAATTTTTATTTGAATTTCCCGGTTGATAGCGTCAATACCTTTTATCAATTTATTGGTGTCATGGATAAGAATATAATTATTGACATAATCGGGTTTCCCGAAAAAATCCGGAGTATTGGTTAAATAGGTTTTTTCATCCAGCGGGAATAACCGGCCTTGTTTTTTTGAGTAATAGAAACAGTGGTAACCTTTGGTTTTGAAAGATTCAAATATGCTGTCGACCGAAATCGTTTTATGATGCCTTTGTTCAATTTCGATGATTAATGTAGGATGCCTGTTTGAAAGATAAGTTTCACCACCCTTTAAAACAGCTAACTCGTGGCCTTCCACATCTATCTTCATAAGATCGGGTGTTAAACCATTGGCCCGAGTAAAATTATCCAATGTATCTGTTTCTATCTGATAAACGATGGATTCTGTCTCATTCACTTCTTTGTTTTCAACTTCCAGTGAACTCAGGCAATTATCAATCACGCCATTAATCACGGGAATTTTAAATAGGTGTTTTCCCTTGGTATCCGACAAGGCAATCTCAAATACATGACAGCCCTTAAAAATTGCCTTTAACTGTTTATTCAATTTTCTCTCCGGTTCAAATAGATAGATGTTTTTTTTGGGGATTAGCTTCCCGGCATAATAGGCATATTCGCCCTTGTTGCTGCCTATGTCAAAAAATACAGTGTCTTTATTTACCAAAAATTCAAGCAGCAATAATTCAGCGTCAAGTTCAGATTCAGAAAGTGTTTTCCAGGTAAGCGAACTGTATTGGGCAAACACTCTTTTTTTAATAAAAGATGGTGCAATTACCAATAATATGCCTTTAATAAATTGTCTCAATGGCTTAAAATAATATGCATACAATATAAAGCTAATTTTATGGTTATGTAACAAGTCCGTTAAAATTTCATATTTTTAGATCGCTGATTCATACTGTTTTTTGTTAAAGAATATCATATCTACTTTATTTACTAAAGGCTTTGTGGCCCTTATCAATTTAGCTGTTCTTTTAGTCTCATGTAATCAACTAGGAAGTGACATACGCGGGCAGGTCAGTTTATTGATTTTTAATATAGCCATCATTCAGATAATCAATGAAATCTACACGGGGTATGTGTTAGTGTATTTTATTCCGAAATACTCTTTAAAAAAGATTTACTCTTTTGGCATTATCTGGACAATCAGCTGCACCATTATCTGCGCTATGGTGATGTATTTATTGTTTAAGGTATTTGATATTGGAGCAGGAGAATATTGGGTTCACATGGTGATTCTTTCATTCATAATTATTCTACATTCCCTTCATATGGTTATTATTCTTGGTAAGGAAAAAATCAGGGTCTATAATTATTTAAATTTCTTTCAGCCTGCTTTATTATTAACTACTTTATCAATCATCTTATTTTTCTTTCACTTAAAAAGCGCCGGCAGTTATATTATGGCGCTGTACGTATCGTTTTCATTGGCAATTGTTCTATCCAGTATACAAATGATAACGATTTTTAAAAACCAGAAAATGGATTTACCGGCGTTTCAGCCAAAGGAGATTATTGAAAAAGGATTTTACAATCAGCTGGCTAATCTATGCCATATGCTTAGCAACCGTTATAACTTTTATTTATTGGGAAATACAATTCTTGTTGGAATTTATTCAAGTGCTACCTCACTTATCGAATCTATTTGGATCATCAGCGGAAGCGTTTCTCCCATCATTTTAACCTACATTGCGAATGACCGGGATCCTGAAAACAATGGAAGAATCACGTTTTTACTGTCAAAAATTTGTTTCTTGCTGAGTTTATGCTGTGTTATTATCCTGTATTTTATTCCGAGAGATTTTTTTGTGTACTTGTTGGGCGAAGATTTTATCCACGTTAAAACGGTGATGCTGTATCTCTCCCCCGGGATTTTGTTTATTAGCTTTGCGACTATTATCAGCCATTATTTTGCGGGATTAGGGAAGCAAAGAGTATTATTAATTGCGAATAGCGCCGGTTTATTAACCACGGTTTGCACCAGCTATTTTTTAATTTCGAGAGACCAATTACTGGGAGCAAGTTATGCTGCATGTCTTTCGTATTTTGTTGCTACGATAATTCTTGTAGCATTTTTCATGAAAGAGAACAAATTCGGTCTAATGGATTTATTAAGATTCAAAAAAGACATTGACCTTCTTAAGAAAGCGAAATAGAGGCAGTTAAAATGTGATTTTTGATGGGTTAAAAAGTTTAGATTAATAATTAAGTTGAAACGTCTTCCCTAAATTGCCCCGAAGAATCGGATTAGCCCATTTTTCTTCATGTTTTCATCGAACGAAAGTGTTAAATTTCATATTTATGTAAGAAATAGTTATAATTTTATAACAAAATATTTTTCATGAGATTGCGGACTTTTATCCATTTAGTTTTTATTGTTTTTGTTTTATTTGCTGCTAAATTGCATAGTCAGTCTCTTGCCAATTATTCAAGTTCCAGAAATACAGGTATTTCATACACTTCCATTAATTTGTCCGGGAATGCGTTTAGCAGTTGGAGAAATAATGGAACAGGAGTGGAGGATGATAACCGTTCTGATTTTGTGAATATAGGTTTTGATTTTTGGTACAATGGTGCGCGCTATACGCGATTCTCAGCATCCACAAATGGGTACCTTGATTTTTCGTCCTCTGTGGAAATCGGGACAGGGGGAAATGCTTTTGGTTATGATAATAGCTGTTTTACAGGAAACAATGTGAATCAACTGACAGGTACCGCTGTTGCTCCTTTTTATGATAATCTCGCCACGCAAAATGGTACGGTTGCATTAGGAAGTAGCATTAAGTATTCTTTATCCGGTTCCGCTCCAAGCCGCACTTTGACGATCGAGTGGATTAATATGACGGGTAGTGCTAATCATACCCCAAATCTGAATTTCCAGGTAAAAATTGTTGAGACTATCGGCGTTATATTTGTTAATTATGGAAACATGAATGCGGGTACCAATACTTTTTCATATTCGATGGGTTTAAATAGTACCCCCATGGGTGCAGTTCCATTACCTTCTCAATTGAAAACGCTGCTCACTACAAACTCAAATACATTTACTTATACTCCTACCAATGCTTTGGCAGCACTACCTGCCGCCGGGTCTCAATATATTTTCACGCCACTGGTACCAACGGCGCCATCGGGGTCAGTAACTTTAACCGGTATTACACAAAATGCGATGACTGTAAACTGGCCTAACTGGGCAAGTAATGAGGTGGGATATGTGATTTATAATTCCACGGACAATGTCAACTTTAATTTCATTTCTCAAACACTGGCTAATGTAACAAATACAGTAATTACTGGCCTTTTACCAACGACTACTTATTATTGGAAAGTTTGCGCCGTTACTGAAGGATGTCTGAGCGCGGCGATTACCGGAAGCGCAACAACCCTGGCCGCAGGAAACAAGATTTCCATCGCGACCGGAATGTGGGGAACCGCAACGACCTGGTCGCCTACAGGTGTTCCAACGGCAGGTGATAATGTAACGATTGCAAACGGTCATCTAGTGACAATTAATGCAAATGCGGTATGTAACAATCTTACCGTAGGCCAGGGATTAAGTGGAATGTTAACCATAGGTAACAATAATACAGCTAGAACGATAGCAATGACCGGTAGTTTAACAGTGAATACCGGTGGCGCGTTTAATGTGGCTTCAACATCAAACGGAGTCCATTCATTAACGCTAACAAGTAATGTCATTAATAACGGAACAATTAATTTTCGTCCGGATGCCAATAGTTTGTGTAACGTAACTTTTAACTATAACGGAAATCAAACAATTAGCGGTACCGGAGCTGTGTCGACATTTAACCTGATGAATGTGAGCCTCGGAACATCAGTTAATAATATACTGGACATTCAAACTCCGTCATTTTCGGTTCCGCGTGACTTTTTAATTCTTAATTATGGAACATTTAAGCTGTCGACTACCGGAGCTTCAGCTATCACACCATATAGCAGTTCTGCGACAATTGCTGTAAACACTGGAATCTGGATTAATTCAGCTCCTTCTACGGTTAATATGTTGTCGTCAGTTACTTTAAATGGAAATATGATTTTGACCAATGGCATTCTGAATATCGGGGATCTGGCCAACGAGGATTTGATTTCAAACGGAGGTTCCCTGACTATCAGTAATGGAACGCTAAACATTGCGGGTAAATATTATCCCTTTGCTACTAATAGTCTTTCAAATTTTACAATGTCGGGTGGCAACCTGGTCGTGCCATTTATTGGTTCTTCCAATACAACTATTGCTCCTTTTCAGATAACAGGTGTTGGCTCTCTATATAATGTGAGTGGCGGTTCCATAATTATTCCGCGTGAAGGTGGCAGTGGAGCCCAGGATATGGGTTATGTAAATACAGCGAATGTTAGTGGAAGTGTAACGGGTGGTACCTTGCAGATTGGAAACAGCGCAAGTCCGGCAACACAGATTATTAAAATAAATTCCGTGAATCCCGTTGGCAATTTACTCGTATCAAGCGCTAATATAACAGCGTCCGTGACCACCAATTCTTTAAGCGTAAACAATGACGTTACTATCAACGCGGGAACTTTATCCGCTGCGGGCCAAACTTTATCGCTTGGAGGTAACTGGAATAATAATGCGGGTGTATTTGTACCCGGTGCCGGCAACGTTACATTTGCCGGAACATCCGCGCAAACAATATTTAAAGCTACCGGAGAGGTTTTTAATAATATTAGTTTTTCCAATGCGGGAAACAAGACATTACTAAGTTCTATAACGGCTAACACGCTGACTATTAATGGAGGATCTTTAACAGCAAATAATTTCAGCATTTCTTTAACCGGAAATTGGGTAAATAATGGGGGAACCTTTGTGCCAGGTACAGGTACAACAATATTTACAAATACGCTTACCCAGACTATTTTTAAATCGGGCGGGGAAACCTTTAATAATGTTATTTTTTCAGGAACAGGAAATAAGAGCTTATTAAGCGCCATCAGTGTAAATACGTTAACGATTAATGCCGGAACTTTAACCGCTAATAGTTCGAGTATTACTTTAACCGGAAACTGGACTAACAACGGCGGTTTGTTTGTGCCGGGCACGAACACTACTTTATTCACAGGCACTTCGGCACAAACGATATTTAAAACAGGGGGCGAAATATTTAATAACGTTTCATTTGCAAATGCAGGTGTAAAAACATTATTAAGCGCTATGACAGCCAGTAATGTGATTATCAATACAGGGTCAAGTCTTAATGTGAATACGACGAATAATCAAGTAAATGTCCGAGGTGATTTTTTAAACAGTGGAACGTTTACTGCACAAAAAGGCCTGGTTATGCTGAATGGAACTGTCGCGCAGAATATCGGAGGTTCGAGTATAACCAATTTTTATAATTTATCACTCAGTAATACTGCTGGAGCCACACTCACCAATGCAGAGAACTTAATCAATACCTTAACCTTAAGTAACGGAACTTTTAATACCAATGCCAAGGCATTTACAATGGTTTCAACTGCATCCAACACGGCAAGAGTAGCGACAATAACCGGAACCGGCGACATTATTGGAAATGTAACAGTTCAACGTCACGCTCCGGGAGGTTATACCGGATGGGCATTATTGGGAACACCTATTTCATCGGGATTAACATTTCAAAGCTGGAACGACGATTTTCCAATCAGCTGTCCTAGTTGTCCAAATGGGACTGCCGGTGGATTTACTTCTATATACGCGTATAACGAGGCTGCTGCAGGTGTTTATTCTGTTTCTACAGCCTATGTTCCTATTTCTTCTATTACCAATGCCATATTGCCAAATAAAGGATATTGGGTTTATTTAGGAAATGGACAAACCTCTACGACACCTGTAACCATTGATGTTATCGGATCTCTAAGAAAATTCAATAATGTGATTTCATTAACAAAAACAAATACCGGATCTGTCAGCGATGATGGATGGAACCTGATTCACAATCCATACCCTTCTCCTATCAAATGGAGTTCATTAAGAAATGGAAATCCAAGTGTAGATAATGCGATATACGGTTATAATGCGGATTTAAATGGTGGTCTTGGGTCAACAGTGGCTTTTGTGAATGGCATCAGCAGCCCCGCTATTGGTGCCGGTGGAATCAGCGATACAATCCCTATGTGCCAAGGGTTTCAGGTACACTGTACCGCTTCAACGAATTTAACGGCTTTAGAAACACATAAAGTTTCAGGAAACCCTAGTTTCTTAAAAGTGAATCAAACCACACAGGTTGCAACTACTCAACAGTTATTAAGATTGCATTTATACGGACCGACGTCCTTTCATGATGAAACGGTTTTATACATTCAGCCGGGAGCCACTCAGAATTTTGATTCTGAATACGACGCTATAAAAATGATTGGGCAGGATCCAAATGCCCCTTTAATCACGTTGCAATCCGGTACAGATGAATTCCAGGTAAATGGAGTTAGCTCAATTACTTCATCTTTTAGTATGCCGCTAAAAACAACAACAGGTTATAACGGAACATATACGATTAGCGCTGCCAATTTTAATTCCTTTCCAACGGGAGCCTGCATTTCTTTATATGATTCTTTTAACGGCACGACCACTAATTTAAAAACGAATAACTATGTGTTTACGCTGAATTCGTCTACAGCTAATCCTCGTTTTGTTTTAAACATTACTATTGATCCGTTAGATATTACGAGTCAGCTTTCGCAACCGAATTGCATTGATCCAAATTCAGGTATGATTAGAGCGATTGGAAATAACGCCGGACCATGGAATTATTCCTGGAAAGATGTGAATGGGGTTACTGTAAAAACTTCCTTAAACAAATCAACGGCCGATACTTTGACAAACTTAAGCGGTGGTGATTATTCGTTAGAGATTAATACGGTTGGTCAATGTGATAACCATGATTCTACGTTCACTGTGGATATAGTTGAAATGTCTTCGGCGCAGTTTACTTCGGTAGACACCACTTATTTATCGAATGGAGGACTGGTTCAGTTTACCAATAATTCCATGAACGCTATGAATAATACCTGGGATTTTGGAGACAGTTTCGGAACCTCTTCGGTAATTAATCCTGATTATAACTATTCATCGGCTGGCATATATACAGTGACATTAATCTCGGCCAGTAATTCCGGATGTCTGGATACTGCTTATAAATCAGTAGTAGTGGTTTCAGATATGATTGTGACTGGTTTGGCTAATAATAATAGTAAGGGATTACTATTGCTTAAAACGCTTGATCAGAATGAATATTTACTTCAGGGAGCATTAGAAGGAAATGAGAACCTGAGTTTTAAATTATATGATGGTTTCGGGAAAATAGTGGCAGACTACGGTAATTTAAATTCAAGTGCTATTCATGTGCCATTGAATTTAAAGAATCTCAAAGTCGGACTTTATTTTCTTAACATTACGGGGGGTAAGACGCAGCAGTCTATAAAATTACCTGTCACCAAATAAGATTATTTGCCGGATAATAAATTGTACCAGTGTAATGGCAGTGGTGATAATAAAAGCCCACATTACCCATTTACCACCGTTAACATTTTTCAGTTTCAACTGAATGATCAATAAAAATAGTGTCAGGAGAAATGGAATTAACGCCGCATGGTAGTGAATGGATTCCAGTATGTTTCCCTTAAGCAAAGCGATTAAACTTCTTTGCATGCCACATCCGGGGCATTCCATTCCAAAATGTGATTTAAAAAAACAGGGAAATAAATGATGTTCAAGCCAATCTACCATTTCACGAAATTAAAAATGCCTTTGATGAAATCAAAGGCATTTTTTTGATATATAGTTTATAAATTAATGTCTTCCCATCATATCCCATGGCATTGCGCTGAAGGCTGCACCAATAAATGCAAAAACAACGATCACATAAAGTACCATTAATGCAGATAGGCATAAGCCAATAATAGAACAAACTCTGCCTGCCTTTAAATTGTTGTAGGACGATAACGTATAATTATTAGGATTAGCTTTGTACAGGACTAATGATTTATTTGCCAGGACCAATGCAATAATTCCGCAGGTTAAGGCCACAACTCCATAGCACCAGCATAAAGCAATTGAAATAATTCCCAGTGTTAAAACAGCACCGGAATTAGGCAACGGCATTTGTCCGAATTGAGGATTGAAGTTTTGAGATGGTGGTGGGTTTTGATTTGTAAAGTTTGTTTCTTCCATATTTATTTTTTTAGCTAAGATAGAAAAATTAATTATAGTTGGTAAAAAAGGCTATTAAAACTAAACTTTTAATGAAACTTATCGTACAATATACTAGTCTCTGAAAATCCCCGTCACTAAAGGCTTGTAGGAGGCCGTAATAAATAACCAAATTACAAACAATAAAAACCATTTATGAAACCAATTCAAACCACTTCAAAACCTACTTGTTATGAAAAAACTATTACTAACCGCAGTTACGCTGGCCGCCCTGTTCGTCGCGTCTGCAATCGCCCAAACAGGCTCTTCGATTGATAGTTTAGCACAATTTAACCAACAACAATGGACTGAATTTTACTGGACTCAACACACCACTCAAAATGAATTGCCTGAATTCATTTTTTCACACCAAAGAGAATATATTAAGGATACGTATTTTTCATCTCAGCGTATCGCGGGTGGCAACCCGGTTCCACAACAAGCATGTACGAATATTGATTTTGAATCCGGAAACCTTAATGGTTGGAATTCAACTACCGGCTATAACCCGTTGTATAACGCGGCGGGTTGCTGCCAGAGTGCCGGTGGCGCACAGATAGTGACTTCCGGTGCCGGCGCAGATGGATGCGCTGGTTTCCCCGTGGTTGCAGCTGGTGGTAGTTTTTCTGTTAGATTGGGAGACAATGGAACAGGGGGGCTGGCAGATCGTCTGGAACAAACATTTGCCGTTACTAATGCAAACGCTAATTTCACTTACAGATACGCCGTTGTTTTTGAAGACCCCGGGCATGCATTAACAGATCAGCCAAAATTTGAAATTGAAATGCTGGATTCCAGTGGTGTTCAAATACCTTGTACATACTATAATGTAGCGGCAGGACAAAACATTCCCGGTTTTATTAATTCAGCTTCCTGTGCCAATGTCGTATATAAGCCATGGACCAATGTGAGTGTTGATTTGACCAATTATATCGGTCAAAATGTAACCATTCGTTTCACCGCTTTTGATTGTGCCTTAGGCGGACACTATGCATATGCATATATAGATGGGAGCTGCACAACACTTCAGCAAACTGTACGGGATACAATTTGTAACGGAGGAACACAAACGATGTGCGCTCCATCCGGATACGCGTCCTATCTGTGGAGCGGATCCTCTGTTGCGGGACAGACGTCGCAATGTGTAGTTGCGACAAATCCGGGAAATTACTCTGTTCAAACGACCCAGGTAACCGGTTGTCCCGGACCTGTTTTTGATTATCAGCTCCACAACTTTCCAACACCTAATGCCAATTTTAATACCGGAAATTCAAATACGAGTTGTGGATTGACGATGAACTTTAATAATACCTCCAGTATGTCATCCGGAACGCTAACCACCTTCAACTGGAATTTTGGTGATGGCAATACTTCTTCTTTAGAGAATCCGAGCCATACTTATTTAAATCCTGGAACATATACTGTGAGTTTGATTGTTGGATCAGTGAGAGGATGTTATGACACTACTGAAATGGCAGTCACGGTTAATCCTCAGCCAGATGCAATTTTTACATATAATAATGGTTGCGAGCTCGCTCCGGTGACTTTTAATGATATTAGTAATATTCAGCAAGGAGTGATTAATCAATGGGATTGGAATTTTGGAGATGGAGCTGTCGGTTCAGGTCAGAGCGTAACTCACACATATGCCAATTCAGGTATTTATACAGTAAGCTTAACCATTACCAGTAATTTTGGATGTACCTCCAGCCAAACACAAACCATAGTCATTTCCGAAAAACCGGTTGCAAATTATCTAACGACACAAGTATCGGCCTGCACGCATACCATCGGGTTTATTAACACCAGTAGTATTTCTAATGGAAGTATTACCAATAATAATTGGAGTTACGGCGATGGAAATACAGCGACAACACAAAACGGATCTAACACATATGCTAACGCAGGAACATATAACGTTCAATTAATAGTAACAAGTAATATGGGATGTACTGATTCGGTTGTATATCCGGTTATCATAAGTCCACTGCCAACCGCAGCTTTTTCAGCGAATAATGTTTGCTTAAATAATGCAACTACATTTACTAATTCTTCATCTGTGACCAGCGGGTTTATAACATTCACTAACTGGCAGTTTGGTGATGGAAACCAATCCACTTTAACCCAACCAAACTACCAGTATTTAAGTCCCGGAACATATAATGTTACTTTAAACATTACGACTAATTCGAACTGTAGTAACAGCATTACTCATCAGGTTACCGTAAATCCATTGCCAACAGTAGCTTTCGCTGCAACTAATGTGTGTGAAGGAATCAGCGTTACTTATGTCAATAATTCAACTATTTCCGGTGGTAGCATTTCAAATTTTGTTTGGGACTTTAATTCGGATGGTATTGCAGATAATACAAATCAAAACACTAACCATTTATTTAATGCAGCCGGAACATACATTACCCAATTAACGGCTGTTTCAAATTTTAATTGTGTGTCGACAGGCTCGATGGCCGTGACGGTTTATCCAAAACCTATAGTTCAATTTAACTCAACATCAGCTTGTTTGGGTATAGCCTCTACATTTACAAATCAATCAATAGTGGCATCCGGAGCAATAACAAATTACAATTGGTCATATGGTGACAATACCTCAGGTTCAGGTGTTAGCCCATCACATTTATACAGTAATCCCGGAACCTACAATGTATTGTTAACTGCAGCAAGTAATTATAATTGCTCTAATTCTTTTACTCAAACAGTGATAGTGCATCCAAAGCCAAATGTGAATTTTCAGTCTACCATTACGTGTTTAAATCAGGCGACGCAATTCAATAATCAAAGTAATATTACCTCAGGATCAATTATTAAATACCGTTGGGACTTTGAAAATAATGGTTCTATTGATGATTCAACATCTAATCCGGTTTTTGTTTATCCGAGCGCGGGAACTCAACAGAGTCGTTTAGTAGCTATTTCCAATTTCAATTGTACTGATCAGAATACCAATCCCGTTATTGTTCATTTTAATCCGGTAGCCAAATTTTCTGCGCCTTCAACATGTATCCCTGCCGGCACCCAGTTTAATAGCTTATCTTCCAGTGTGGATGGAGCGATTACCTCTTATGCCTGGGATTTTGATGGTGACAACTTAATGGATAATAATCAGCAAAGTTCACAGTATATTTTTACTCAGGTCGGCAATTATGGCGTGAAACTGGAAGTGCAGACCGAATACGGTTGTACAAACACGATCATTAAATCTGTGTATGTGAATGCTACTCCTTCAGCTGTTTTTTCAGCACAGAATAATATGGGTTGTCCAACACTATGTGTTAAGTTTATAAACAATTCAACGATTGGAAACGGAAGCATAGTCACTAACCAATGGATATTTGGAGATAACAGTGCACCGGATTACACTAAGAATCCTTCACACTGCTATTCAACCGGTAACTATAATGTCATGCTGAAAGTGGTTTCTGACAGTGGTTGTATTAGCAGTTCCACACTTCCTAACCTGGTAACCGTATTTCCAAATCCTGTTGCCAATTTTAACATCACCCCAACAGAAGTTGAAATCACAACGCCTTTAATTGAAGTGGAAGATTTGTCAGTGGGGGCAAGTTCCGTTAAATACGTTTTTAATGAAGGAACGGTGAAAAACACCCGCGATTTCAGCCATTTGTTTAACACCATGGATGCTAAGACAGTTGCAATTATGCAGATGGTAAATAACTCCTATGGCTGTAAGGATTCCACAATAAAAGTGGTGATCATAAAACCTGCCTATACGATTTATATCCCGAATGCTTTTACTCCTAACAGCGATGGATTAAATGATGGGTTTAAAGCCGAAGGAGTAGGTATTGCTCAGTTCAAATTACAGGTTTTTGACAGATGGGGGAAAATGATTTTTGAGAGCGATGACATTAACAAAGGTTGGGATGGCAGTGTAAACGGAAAAGGCAATGCCGAATCTACAAAATCAGATGTATATGTTTGGAAAGCTGAGGTAATAGACGTTCTGAAGGAACATCACAGCATGATCGGGCACGTCACCCTGCTGAAATAATGTCAAAAAGGCATGGAAAACTATTTGGATTAAAGTTTGATTAATTTGGGTAACAAACTTAACTTAGTAATTCAAAATTATAAACCTTTAAACAAAATAAAATGGCACTAGAAATAACAGATGCGAACTTCGAAGAGTTAGTTTTAAAATCAGACAAACCGGTATTAGTAGATTTTTGGGCAGAGTGGTGTGGTCCTTGCCGAATGGTTGGTCCTGTAGTAGAAGAACTTTCGACTGAATATGCCGGAAAAGCAGTAGTTGGAAAAGTAAACGTAGATAACAACTCTGGTATTTCAGCAAAATATGGAATCCGAAATATCCCTACGTTGTTGTTTTTCAAAAACGGCGAAGTCGTTGAGAAGCATGTTGGGGTTGCCGCTAAGAATATTTTAGCCGGTAAATTGGATTCTCACATGTAATTTAGGAATAAAAAACAAAAAGCCCTTCTTGCACTAACAGGAAGGGCTTTTTGTTTTTTATTCCTTTGATCGGTCCATTAAAATCTCATAACTCTCTATTTCACAGTTTGATAAGATTGATATAACAATTCCGTTGCTTTGTGGCATTATGTTTGTTTTTATAACAAAAAAAGGAGGGATATTATGAATACGACACAGGCAATGATCATTTTAACAAATGGGATCCGGAAATACGGAACCATCATCAACGGAGAATACGAAGGAAGAATTAAGTTTATTCCGGCCACGGAAATAGTAGCCACTGATGAAAGTCAGTTGCGCAATTTGATCGAACATATTCCGGTGGCGAATATCTTTTCTATAGATACTTTCCTAAAGTAAAATTAACACAATAAAAAAAGCTTCTTGGTCACCTGATCAAGAAGCTTTTTTATTTTATAAAAAGTTTATTTAAAAATTCCTTCTATCTGGGCCACATGATGCATTCCATGCCAGGCATATAATTGAGTTGCTTCACCCAATGTGAATTGTTTGTTATATTCCGGATGAGTATACGTTCGTTTAAAATCAGTTTCACTCATCGTTTTTAATAAGTTTGAAAATCGTGATTGTACTCCTTCAAAAATAAATAAAGAACTTTCCAGAGGAGCTGATTTATAATCTGCTGAATCTGCCCATGCATTTTGGTCATATGGTTGAATCGTTGGATTATCTTGCGTCAACGTATGTTTAAAACGGACCCACATGTTCATGTGGGAGTCGGCTACATGATGCACAATTTGTCGAACGGTCCAGCCGCCTTCGCGGTATTTTAGTTCCAGTTCTTCTTCGTTTAGGGTTGTAATGCGCTGACGTAATCTAACAGGCGCAGATTCAATCATTAAAATCGATTGGTATAAAACCTCCTTGGTAAATTCACGGTTCTGTGCTTTTCCAATTGGATACGTTTTTGGATCTAATTCTTCAGTCATGGTTTAATTATTGTAAATAAAAAAGACAGATTAAAATAACCTGTCTTTTATCTTTTGTTTTTTATTTTTAGATGTGTAAGGCTCGTTTTCCTGTAGCATCCAAAGCGGCTTCTTTTAAGCTTTCTGTGAATGTTGGATGAGCGTGGCAGATTCGGGAAATATCTTCAGCACTTGCTCTGAACTCCATAGCAACTACTGCTTCAGCGATCATGTCAGCCGTACGTGGGCCTATCATGTGAACACCTAATACTTCATCTGTTGTTTCGTCGGCCAATACTTTTACAAAGCCATCCGTATCCATACTGGCACGTGCTCTGCCGCTTGCTTTGAAAGGGAATGATCCAACTTTGTACTTCACTCCTTTTTCTTTTAATTGCTCTTCTGTTAATCCAACCGCGGCTACTTCCGGCCATGTGTAAACAACACCAGGGATTAGATTGTAGTCAATATGTGGTTTTTGCCCGGCCATCATTTCAGCAACATATACACCTTCTTCTTCCGCTTTGTGAGCGAGCATTGCGCCAACTACTACATCCCCAATCGCATAAATATTATCAGCACTCGTTTTTAAATGTTTATCGACTTCCACTCTTCCGCGTGCGTCTAACTTAACACCCGCTTTTTCTAAGTTTAATCCTTCTGTATACGGTTTACGGCCAACCGCCATTAATACGTAATCACCTTTAATTTCTACTTTTTCACCTTTGCCGTTGTCGGCAGTAACAGTAACTTCTTTACCTTTTGAAACGACGCTTTCTACTTTGTGTTTCATCAAGAATTCCACTTTCAGGTCTTTCTTCATCACACGTTGCAATTCTTTTCCTAAACCTGCATCCATTCCCGGAATCAATCGGTCCATGAATTCAACAACCGATACCTTCGATCCTAAACGGGCATACACGCTTCCTAATTCTAAGCCAATAACGCCACCGCCAATCACGATCAGGTGTTTAGGGATTTCAGATAATTCTAATGCTTCGGTGGACGTAATCACTCTTTTTTTATCGATCTCAATTCCCGGTAAAGAAGAAGGTTTTGAACCAGTGGCAATAATCGTTTTGGTTGATTCAATCTGTTCTTTCTTTCCATCCCCATTAGTTATATTGATCACTGTCTTGGATTCAAAACTTCCAACACCGGTATAAACCGTGATTTTGTTTTTCTTCATCAAAAAGTTGATGCCGTCACAGGTCATTTTCACTACACCCCGTTTTCGCTCCACCATTTGTTTGATATTTACTTTTGGCGACTTCACTTCAATACCATGCTCCTCAAAGTGATGCACTGCATTAAAATAATGCTCGGATGAATCCAGCATCGCTTTTGAAGGAATACAACCTACATTTAAACAGGTTCCACCCAAAGTAGGGTATTTTTCAATAAGAGCAGTTTTCATCCCCAATTGAGCGCAACGAATCGCTGCTACATATCCACCCGGGCCTGAACCAATAACGGTTACATCAAATTTTTCCATATATAGTGTTTGTTTGTGTTAAGAATTTTTACGCTCCAAATTTACGAATATTTAAGACTTCTTAAAACGTAATATCTGACTCCATACCAACAATAGGATTGCCAGGAACGCAGACGTATAAGAAATAAGATCTCCAAATTTTACGAATAAGGTTAGGTTATTGTTAGGCGTCACACTTTTGCTAATGACTGCCTCTTCCCAATAGGGAGTGGCTTGTTCAATTTCACCGTAAGGTGTAACGAAACAGGAAATTCCGGTATTGGCACAGCGTGCAATTTCCCTGCGCGTTTCAATGGCTCTCAACCTTGAATAGGCCAAATGTTGTCTGTGGCCAGGAGTATTTTCCCACCAACCATCGTTCGTGATAATAAAAATCAAATTAGCGCCATTTCTAATGTACCCGCTAACATAATCTGAGTAGGCACTTTCGTAACAAATCACCGGAGCGATTCCCACTTTTTTATCATGGCTGAAAAACACACAGCGTTCATCTTGTGTCCCCAGGCTCCCCATTGTTCCACCTAAATCAATTGCAAAACTCTCTAATGGTTTAAACAATACCGGAAAAGGCATTCGTTCTACTCCCGGTACTAATTTAGATTTGTGGTAATAACTGATTCCGTCTTTGTTTAACTGAATCCCGGTATTATAAACATCGTAATGATTTGCCGACTGATGATCCTGGCGCGCGGTGGAACTAGGCGTTTCATTTGGACTATAAACATAAAAAGTAGTAGCGCCTGTTATAATAGTAAGATCAGGATGTTTCGCTAAAATGCTGTCGGCTAAAAATCGCAAAGAATAGCATTTATTTTCCTGGCCCTCGATAATTTCTTCCGTTAGATAGGTTTCAGGTAATACTAAAAACTCAATGGTTGAATCCAGCTTGCCATTCAATTGGATCAACAGATTATGTAATTGAACCGCCGGCTCAAAATAGAATTTGTCGTTATACGGATCGACGTTCGGCTGAACGATCAGCGTTTTGTAAGATTTATCCGAATTTAAATGCGTTGTTGAGATTGAAAGAATGCCATAAGATAAAATAATCGGGGCAATTAAAGCAATAACCGGCTTACTCGATTGTTTAAGAGAGTAGGAGTTGTGTTTTATAAGATTGTAAAATAAGATATTGACAATGAGCACCCATAAACTTCCTCCTGACGCACCTGTAAATTCATACCATTGAACCCAGTTATGACGGAAAGCAAATGCATTCCCCATAATCAGCCAACTCCATGTCAGATCCCATAAGGTGTGTCCATATTCATAACCCAGCCAGATTGGAACTAATAACCAAATAGCCCATGGTTTATTGATCCGTCGTTTTAAATTGTACCAGATCATAAACGCGATACACATGAATACCGGATTACAAACAATAGCTAAGATGGCTCCTTCAAAGGAAGCGTAATAGATCCACCAGGTGACGCAGATATTCCATATAAAGAAGGCGAAATAACTCAGCCAGATGATTTTTGATTTTTTTCGATTGATTTCTAAATTATTTGAAATCCGGTCTTCAATAATAAATAATGGAACCCAGGCAATAAAAATGAAAATTGTAAGGGGAGAAAACCATCCGGCACTAAATAGAAGACCGCTGAGAATAGCTAAAACAAAATTTGGAATTTTTTGAAACATCGGCTAAATATAAACAAAAAAGTCTGTCCGCGATTGACGAACAGACTTTCAGCTAAAGACATTGGATTATTCAATATCCAAATCTTTCGGACTTGTTTTCAGAAGTTCTTTATCATTCATTTTACTTTGAGGTAAAGCTTTTTCGAGTTCTGGCGCTGCTTTCCTTTGTACGTCTCCAGGGTTTTCCTCTTTTGAATCTGACGCACTTTCTGTACTTGAATTAGTCGTACCCTTTCTGTATCCATAATTATCATCCGATCCTTCCGGTTGAGGATTTGAATTATTTTTCCTGTAATATGGATTATTGGGGTTGCTGTAAGGATCAGGGTAATTGTTGTTATTATAGCTGTATGGGTTATTGAAATAATCTAATGTGTTCCAGGCCAGGAAACCGGCACGCTCTGCATGGTTTAAAGCACCTGCATAGTCACCCCAAAAATATAATTGTTTGGCATATTGTTGATGGCGGATTGCTTTTGCTAACCATGGAGAATATGTGTCGTTCCAATCGCTGAATTGTAAGGCTTGGCCAATAATATTTGCAGATTGACGAATGGAATTCCTGGAAGCTTTTTTCACGTTATAATAGTTGTTATAACCATATCCGTTACTATAATTATTATAGTATGGATGTGGATGTCCTCCTATATGAACGATTACATTTCCACCCCAGTTTGGCCCGTGATGATTGTTCGACGCCCATCCATGATGTTTGCCGGTTTGATTGTTGTTCTGCGCAGTCTGAGGCTGATGATTCGGCTGATTTTGAGTGCCATTGTGACTTCTTTGCGCATTTGCATTTAAACACATAATCGCTAACGTAACTGCAGCAATTATTTTAATAGAAGTTTTCATAATTTTATTTTTATTTGAATGATACTTTTCAATGCACGTGCCAAATCAAAGCATTTAACAGAACTTTACACTCGCACTTTGTATCTGGTCGGTTTTTGCCAATAAGTGGTAAAATTGAATTGAATTTCAGGTTTCAAAAGGCAAAGAAGTAAAAAAATGTATCTTTATGCACTCAAAAATACCAGTATTGAAATTTTCGCTTCTACATAAAGACAAACAAACGAAAGCCCGCGTAGGGCTTATTGAAACCGATCACGGCACTATACAAACGCCAATTTTTATGCCTGTTGGCACCGCCGCCACTGTAAAAGCAGTTCATCAGCGGGAGTTAAAAGAGGATATTAAGGCACAAATCATATTAGGAAACACCTACCATTTGTATTTGAGGCCGGGATTAGAAGTACTGGAAAACGCGGGAGGTCTGCATAAGTTTAACGGCTGGGATAAGCCTCTCCTAACAGATAGTGGTGGTTACCAGGTTTTTTCATTAGCCAATTCCAGGAAATTAACCGAGGAAGGTGCGACGTTTAAATCGCACATTGATGGGAGCAAACATTTATTTACACCTGAACGGGTAATGGATATTGAACGGACCATTGGCGCGGATATCATGATGGCTTTTGACGAATGTACGCCTTATCCCTGTGATTACCGGTATGCCAAGAATTCTCTAGCCTTAACGCATCGTTGGCTGGATAGGTGTTTTACACGGTTCAATGAAACTGAGCCAAAATATGGCTATTCACAGGCATTGTTTCCGATTGTACAGGGTTCCGTTTTCAAGGATTTGCGAATGCAATCTGCTGAATACATCGCATCGAAAAATGCGGAAGGAAATGCGATAGGCGGTTTGTCTGTTGGAGAGCCGGCAGAAGACATGTATGCCATGACCGAAGTGGTTTGTGATATTTTGCCGGTTGATAAGCCCCGTTATTTGATGGGTGTTGGTACACCAATCAATATTTTGGAAAGTATTGCGTTAGGAATTGATATGTTTGATTGTGTGATGCCAACGCGTAATGCCCGTCACGGATTGTTGTTTACGCAGAATGGCATTATTAACATCAAAAATGAAAAATGGAAAAATGATTTTTCTCCATTGGATGAAAATGGAACAAGTTATGTTGACAGGGAATATTCAAAAGCCTATTTAAGGCATTTATTAATTTGCGGAGAGTTTTTAGCAGCTCAAATTGCCAGTATTCATAACCTTGCTTTTTATTTATGGTTAGTTACCGAAGCAAGAAACAGGATTATCGATGGTACTTTTTATGACTGGAAGAACAAAATGGTTAAACAATTAGGACAGCGTTTGTAATGCTTAAAATACTTGATAGATACATACTCCGAAGATTTATAGGAACGTTTTTCTTTTCTATATCGCTCATGTTGTGCATCTTTATTGTATTTGATATTTCAGAGAAACTGCAGGATTTTGTTGCCAGCAATGTTCCTCTTCGGGATATTGTTTTTGATCATTATTTAAATTTTATTCCTTACTACGGAAATTTATTCAGCCCTCTGTTTACTTTTATTTCTGTTATTTTTTTTACTTCGAAAATGGCTGCTAAAACAGAGTTTGTGGCCATCTTGTCGAGCGGGACAAGTTTTAAGAGGATACTGAGGCCCTATATGATTGGTGCTACTCTAATTACCGCACTTTCATTGGTTTTAAACCATTTTATTATTCCTAAATCCAATAGAATAAGAATTGGATTTGAAGACAAATACATCAATAACGGATATAATACGGATGAAAGAAATATTCATAAGCAAATTGCTCCGGGTACCGTTTTGTACATGTCCGATTATGACAATTTTTCAAATTACGCGAACAATATATCCATTGAAAAAATTGCAAATAATAAGCAAACCGGCATCATGAAAGCCGACAATATGAAATGGGATAGTGTGGATGGCACCTGGAATCTGCAAAACGTGTTTGAACGTGAATTGATATATGTAGCATTGGACTCAGTGAAACCAGGAATGCCAAAATATATTTACCGGGAGGTTCACAAATTTAATCCCTCAAAAAAAATTAAAATTGATTTTACACCGAAAGATATGATCCGTTTCCAGAGTAAGATAGAAGTACTACCTTACTTCGAGCTCAGAGATTTTATCGTCAAGGAGAAACTGAAAGGGTCTAGTCGTATTGAATTTTTTGAAGTAGAAATGTACAAACGTACTGCTTTTCCTTTTGCTACTTTCATTTTAACAATCATAGGTGTTTCGCTTTCTTCGAGAAAAGTAAGAGGCGGAGTGGGTATTCAAATTGCAGTTGGATTGATGCTGAGTTGTATTTACATTTTATTTATGCATGTTTCTACAACCTTTGCTACATCCGGCTCCGAATTAACACCGCCAATCATTGCAGTTTGGATCCCGAACATCCTGTTCTCATTCGTCGCCTTTTACTTGTATAAAAAAGCACAGCAATAATGATCAATTCTATCAAACATTTTTATAACACACATCCTTTAAGATTCGCCGTTTTCAGCGGATTAATATTCAGATTATTTGCTACTATTTTTTCCAAAGGTTTTGGTTTTTTTGATGATCATTTTTTAATTCTGGAAGCGGCACAGTCCTGGGTGGATGGCACGGATTATAACTACTGGTTGCCCTCCGAATCAGATCCAACGCGACAACCGCAGGGGCATCCTTATTTTTATGTTGGGATTCATTTCCTGTTATTGAAATTTCAAACCATGTGTGGCTTAACGGATCCACAGGGAAAATTATATCTGATTCGATTGCTGCATGCATTATGGTCGTTGTTAATCGTGTATTTTGGATTTAAAATCGCGTATAGAAAAACTAATTTAAAGGTTGCTTCCTGGGTTGGAATTGCCTTGGCTTTATATTGGTTTTTTCCTTTTTTAAGTGTCAGGAATTTAGTAGAGATTGCCTGTATTCCTCCGATGGTGATAGCGACCTGGTTGGTGGTTAAAAATGATGGTAAACTAACGGTTAAAGATTCTTTGCTGATTGGTTTGATGTTGGCACTGGCATTTTCTTTCAGGTTCCAGACAGTTATATTCTCCGCGGGTTTCGGCTTGGCGCTACTGTTAATGCGGGTGCAGTTTAAATATCTTGTTTTAATTGTTCTTGGATTTCTTGCAACGGCATTTGTGACGCTTGGAATTTTAGACATCTACGTGTGGGAAACGCCATTTGTCGAGTTCATGGCGTATGTGCAGTATAATATTGATAACGCAACTGTTTACGGCGTTGATGTATGGCATATGTACATTTCAATTGTATTGGGGATATTAATTCCGCCACTGAGTATTTTATTGTTTTGCGGGTATTTTAAAAACTGGAAAAAAGAACCCTTATTATTTTGGCCAACATTTTTGTTTTCCGCTTTTCATACCTATTTCCCTAATAAGCAGGAACGTTTCATCCTGCCCATTATACCATTTATTATTATTCTTGGCTTCATTGGAGGTTATCAGATTGTAACGAAATACCAGTGGGAATCGAAGAAATGGTTTAAAAACGTAATTCTTTTTTGTTGCATTTTAAATATGATATTATTGCCTGTTCTTACATTCTCTTATTCCAAGAGAAACAGGGTAGAAGCCATGTGTTATATCGCAGATCAGAAGGATTGTGTACGGTTAATTATTGAAGATTCTAACCGTGATGATTTTACGATGCCTCCCCAATATTACCTGGAGAACTGGGGCTCTGTCTTTGGAATCACTAAAAACTTTACACCGGATAGCATGTTAGTATATTATAATCGCACTTCTCCAGTGGAGCGACCAAATTATGTGGTGTTTATGCAAGCAGAAAACATTAATGCGCGCGTGGATTCATTAAAAAAGCGTTTTCCGACATTACATTATGAAGCCACGATTGAGCCTAGTTTTATTGATAAAACGGTACATTTTTTAAATCCTCTGAACGACAATCAGACGACTTACATCTACAAAATTCGCTAGTTCGGCAAAATCTCAAAAAAACATTAAAATAATCCTTGCGGGTAAAGAAAAAGTGATTAAATTTGCACCCCGTTATTTGATAAGGTTGTTGAAGTAGAGAGAAGGAGATCAAAAATATTTTTAA
>JAJNBG010000043.1 GCA_021155905.1 Bacteroidota bacterium | reverse complement strand
TTTTATAATGAACGAAATTGGATTAAAAGCACAAGATGCTTCTGTTGCCCAATTAGGCTTAGCAAATGTGGAAATGGCTTATTGGAATTTACATCCGTCAGAACTGGTTGAAGAAACTATTGTACGCGGACAGGGTGTGTTAACCGATGTTGGTGCTTTAGCTATTGATACCGGAGAATTTACTGGACGTTCCCCAAAAGATAAATTCGTTGTTTATGACGAAAATACCAAAGACAGTGTTTGGTGGGGAGATGTTAACAATCGTTTTGAAGCGGATAAATTTGACGCTTTACATAACCGTATGTTAGCTTATTTAGGAAATAAAGAAGTATGGGTTAGAGACGCATATGCTTGTGCTGATCCGTCTTTCAGAATTAATATTCGCGTGGTAAATGAAACCCCGTGGGCGAATTTATTCTCTTATAATTTATTTTTACGTCCAACGACAGAAGAGATCAAAAACTTCAAGCACGATTGGACAATCCTAAATGCTCCGGGCTTTAAAGCTGATCCAAAAATCGACGGAACACGTCAGCATAATTTCGCGATTATCAATTTCACTAAGAAAACTATTTTAATTGGTGGAACAGGTTACACTGGAGAAATTAAGAAATCAATCTTCGCTGTATTAAACTATATTTTACCACACGAAAAGAAAGTGCTTTCTATGCATTGTTCTGCAAACATTGGTAAAGACGGTGACACTGCTATTTTCTTCGGGTTATCAGGAACCGGTAAAACAACATTATCTGCTGATCCTAACCGTAAATTAATTGGTGACGATGAGCATGGATGGGCCGATAAATCTGTATTTAACTTTGAAGGCGGTTGTTATGCAAAATGCGTGGATTTAACCGCTGAGAAAGAACCTCAGATTTTCAATGCCATCAAATTTGGTTCATTATTGGAAAACATCAACTATTACGAAGGAACTACGACTGTAAATTACGCTGATATTTCACGCACTGAAAATACACGTGTGAGTTACCCGGCTAATTATATTGATAATGCTGTAACTCCTGCTGTTGGTGATATTCCTAAAAATATTTTCTTTTTAACCTGTGATGCATTTGGTGTTTTACCTCCAATCTCCAAGTTAACAACAGGACAAGCTATGTATAATTTCATTTCAGGATACACGGCTAAAGTGGCAGGTACAGAAATGGGTATTACAGAGCCTACAACTACTTTCTCTGCTTGTTTCGGTAAAGCATTCTTGCCTTTACACCCAACTAAATATGCTGAGTTATTAGGTGACAAATTAAAGAAACATAATGTGAACGTTTGGTTATTAAACACCGGATGGGTTGGTGGATCTTATGGTGTAGGTAACCGTATTAAATTATCTTATACACGTGCTTTAATTACTGCGGCCTTAAACGGTGAGTTAGATAAAGCAGAAATGGGAACAACGAATTTCTTTGGTTTAAAATTCCCTAAAACATGTAAAGATGTTCCTACTGAAATTTTAGATCCTCGTAATTCATGGGCTGACAAATCGGCCTACGATGCTAAAGCTAAAAACTTAGCGGAGCAGTTCGTTAAGAATTTTGACCAATATGCATCTGCTGCGAACGACGAAATATTAGCTGCGGCTCCAAAAGTGGCTCAGGAAGCTTAATTTATTTCCTTCATTTAAATAAAAAAGCCCCAAATCTCTTATGATTTGGGGCTTTTTAATAAAAAAATATTTCAAAGCCTGTTCAGTTCTTCAAGGGTTAAATTCTTGAAATCATAGGTATCCAGCCAGAAATTTCCATTCCTTTTAAATACCACGACTCCTAACCCAAAGATTCTCCGGAAATCCTGTTCCAGGTTTGAAGCGATCGTTTGCGGTGTTATTGTAATATCTCCATCATGGTATATCGTCCGGCATTCATTAATAGAAATTTGATTTCCGGAACCACGTTCAGCCGGCCCGTCTGACTGACAAGGTTTGGCATAAAATTCAAGCTTCAAATTGGAAAAAACCTGATTAAAATTCTCCCGGATCGTAAATATATTTTGTTCTTCAGTGATGGTCATCATACAAATTATTTTAGCTCCGAAAAGAATCGTAATTTATTTTTCGCCTGGGTAAGTTCATGTTGAAGTTCACAGATTTTTTTTAAGAGATGCGATATAACATCAATGCCTTCCATATTGATTTCCAGATCATAATGCAGGCGCATTAATTTCTCTACATCTCTTAACTGGTTTTGCGCAAGATATTTTCGATCATCACGATTAACAACTTCTATTAAGCCCAGGTCATGGAGACCATCAATAAAAGACAGTTCAATTTTATGATGGGTACAGAATTCTTTTACGAGGATCAAATGATTAGTTTCCATGTTTTCTTAGCTTTGATAATTCCCTGACTAATTCTTTTTCTTTTTCGGACAACTGAGTTGGCAATTTTACCTGGTAAGTAATGTAAAGGTCACCGAACTGCCCTTCCTTTTTATAGACAGGAAAACCCTTCCCTTTCAGCTTTACTTTAGTACCGCTCTGTGTTTCCGCAGCCGCCTTCAATTTAACCTTACCATCCAGCGTTTCAATTAAAACCTCACCACCCAACAAGGCTGTGTAAAGGTCTAAATCTACGTTCACATATAAATTATTACCTTCTCTTTTGAAGGTTGGATGATCTGCAATTGAAAAGGTGATGTAAAGATCTCCCTGAGGCCCCCCGTTTGCTCCGGGATTTCCATGACCGGCAATTTTTATAACCTGTCCATTTTCAACCCCGGCCGGTATCGTTAAACGAATATTTTTTCCGTTAACGGTTAAAGTCCTTTGATGGGTTTTATATACATCCAAAAGGTTGAGCTGCAACTCCGCATTTAAATCCTGTCCCCTGAATTTCGTTTGCCTTCCCCTGCCCGATCCGGCACCATACATGGATTCGAAAAATTCAGAAAAATCACCAAAATCAGTAAAACCATCTGAGAAGTTTCCGGATCCCGGCCGTTTCGATGAAGAGCCATAATGCTGGTTAGCATTTTCGTACTCTGCTCCATGCTTCCAGTCTTTACCATACTTATCGTACTTTTTCCGTTTCTCCGGGTCGCTCAATACTTCATTAGCCTCATTAATCTGCTGGAATTTCTTTTTTGCATTCTCATCATTTGGATTTATGTCAGGATGATATTTTCTGGCCAGTTTACGATAGGCCGATTTGATATCTGCTTCACCGGCTGTTGAAGGAATTTCAAGTATTTTATAATAATCTATAAATTCCATAAGTTTTATTCTGTCAATATGTTTACATTAACATTTTAGCCTAAGTAAAACTAATTCAATAATTCAAAAAACATTTACACGATTCCATGCGTTTTGTTTCATCATAGACCTTGAAAAAACGAGTTATAATCCTTTAGTTTTTGTAAGTAATTGCAGTATCTTTATTTTATCAATATATTATGGAAGAACATTTAGAAAGCTCAGAATTTATTTCTGATATGGTGATAGGAATGAGCGACGGATTAACCGTTCCTTTCGCTCTCGCTGCCGGTTTAAGTGGAGCCGTTGATAGTAACGCCATCGTTATTACAGCCGGCCTGGCAGAAATTGTAGCTGGTTGTATTGCCATGGGCCTTGGAGGTTACCTGGCGGGAAAAACAGAACAGGAACACTACGCTCATGAACTGAAGAGAGAATACGAGGAGGTTGAACGCATGCCGGAAAAAGAAATAGAAGAAGTAAAAGAAGTGTTTGCGGACTATGGTTTGAGTCCTGAATCCCAGCACATCATCGCCATGGAGTTATCAAAAAATAAAGACAAGTGGGTAGACTTTATGATGCGCTTTGAATTGGGCCTCGAAAAACCACATAAAAACAGGGCAAGAAACAGCGCCTTAACAATTGGAACGTCCTACATTGTTGGCGGTTTACTTCCTTTAACTGCCTATTTTGTTACAGATACTCCTTTACAGGGATTAGTGGTATCGGCTATTATTACAACTATCTGCCTGTTTATTTTTGGATATTTTAAAAGTAAAGTTACCGGGCAACATCCTTTTTACGGAGCCTTAAAAGTGACAGCCATTGGTCTTGTCGCTGCAGGTGCTGCTTTTGGAATTGCAAAATTAATTTCAGTTTAAAATAAAATGACGCTCATAGAACAATACATCACACAAAACAATTTCGGAAAAACTCTGGGTATGGATTTTAAGATCATCGAACCTGGACTCGTACATTATTTTCTATCAATCAAAGAAGAACACTTAGCCACTCCCAGGGCGGCACATGGCGGTGTTATTTCAGGACTAATGGACGGGCTACTTGGGGTAACAGCTTTGTCGGTTTCCGCGAAAGACAATCACATTGTTTCAACAGTGGAATTCAAGATCAATTTTTTCGCTGCGGCTTTCGTTGGAGATAAGTTACAGGGAATTGGGAAAATTGAACACCAGGGCAAACGTCTGATTGTGACAAGTGCCGAAATCATATGTCCTGAACGAAACAATATAGTTATAGCAAAAGCGTTGGGGACTTTTAATACTTACCCGGCGGAGAAGGCTGGGTATTTAGTGTAAATCGTCATTGCGAGGAGGTACGACGATGCAATCTCAAAAATGCTTTGTTAAAACTTTCGACTTCGCTCGAAGTGACAGCCTCAGGGTGAAAGCTTGAACTGACAAAAAATCAAGCTTGGTTAACAAAAAAAAGGCTGCCCAACGGACAGCCTCTTTTCATTTTAAAAATTGAAAATTAGTTATTGCACTCCACTAAAGTAACGTTGTTCTCGCAATCAAAATATACAGTTGCTACTAAAAGAGATGCCGGCTTAGGGCATGGCTCATTGTGACATCTTACTGTGGTGTAGAAAGTAACTTTGTGTAATTCACCAGAAACAAAACAGATTCCTGTTGTTTCAACACCTGCAGCGATTGCTATCCCTTGCTGGTGATACTCGTTTAAACAATCAGCGGCTGCACCACGTGCTTTGCCAATTAAATTGTTGTCGTTGTTTTGAGCGGTTAACGTCGCTCCGAAAAATAAGAAAGCTGCTACTCCAATTGATTTTAATGTGTGTTTCATATGTTATTTTTGATTATTAGGACGCAAAAATATACATTTAATCGAAACGTAAAAATAAAATTTAAAGATTTTTTAATAAACTCTGGAGACTGGTTTTCTCGGTCAGAATTTTATGTAAATCAGTGATGGCTACCCTATCCTGCTTCATGGTATCACGGTGACGAATGGTCACTGTTTTATCTTGTAAACTCTGATGATCTACTGTGATGCAGAAAGGTGTACCAATGGCATCCTGTCTTCTGTAACGCTTACCAACGGTATCTTTTTCATCATAGGCCAACATGAAATCAAATTTCAAGTCCTTCATGATGCTTTCCGCCAGTTCAGGCAAACCATCTTTTTTTACTAATGGAAAGATCGCGGCCTTGTATGGCGCTAATGCCGGAGGTAAATTTAAAACAGTTCTCGTATCTCCACCTTCCAGTGATTCTTCTTTTAAAGCAGACGCTAACACCGATAAAAACAAACGGTCCAAACCAACAGATGTTTCTACAACATATGGCACATAACTTTCGTTCGTTTCGGAATCAAAATACTGTAATTTCTTCCCGGAAAATTCCTGGTGTTGTTTTAAATCAAAGTCGGTTCGTGAGTGAATTCCTTCCAGCTCTTTAAATCCGAAAGGAAACTGATGTTCGATATCACAGGCCGCATTCGCATAATGGGCTAACTTCAAATGATCATGGTAACGGTATTTTTCCGCTCCTAAACCCAAAGATAAATGCCAGTTTAAACGAGTTTTTTTCCAGTATTCATACCACTCCATTTCTGTTCCCGGCTTCACGAAAAACTGCATTTCCATTTGTTCAAATTCACGCATCCTGAAAATAAACTGGCGGGCAACAATCTCATTACGAAATGCTTTACCGGTTTGCGCAATACCGAATGGTAATTTCATGCGTCCAGTTTTCTGAACGTTCAGGTAATTCACAAAAATTCCCTGGGCAGTTTCAGGACGTAAATAAATGATATTGGTTTCATCCGTTACGGTACCGGTTGACGTGTTGAACATCAAATTGAACTGGCGTACGTCAGTCCAGTTTTTAGTTCCGCTGATAGGGCAAACAATTTCCAGGTCAACAATAATTTGTTTAACTTCTTCTAAATTATTCACGTTTAAAGCCGTTTTAAAACGCTCATTAATCGCATCAATTTTATCCTGGTATTCTTTAACTCTTCCGTTGGTAGATTTAAACATCTCTGCGTCAAAATTCTCAAAACGCTTGGCTGCTTTTTCAACTTCCTTGTTGATCTTATCTTCAATCTTCGCCACATGTTCTTCTATCAATACATCGGCACGGTAGCGTTTCTTACTGTCTTTGTTGTCAATTAATGGATCATTGAAAGCATCCACGTGGCCGCTTGCTTTCCAGGTTGTAGGATGCATAAAAATCGCCGCATCAATCCCCACAATGTTCTCATTCATTTGCACCATGGCTTTCCACCAATAATCACGGATGTTTTTCTTTAATTCCGCTCCCATTTGGCCATAATCATAAACAGCACTCAGGCCATCATAAATTTCACTGCTTTGAAAAATAAAGCCGTATTCTTTACAATGCGAAATTATATTTTTAAAAAAATCTTCGGGTTTTATATTGCTCATGGTATTAAAATTAAAAAGCCAAAAATAGTATATTTTATGGGTTCAAAAGCTTATCTTTAATAGTTTAATTAACAAAACTAATTTTTAAAGCCGGCTCGTAATTATTCCATTGCTTTCAAAGACCATTATATTCAAAAAAGCATTACTCATCATTACGTTACTTGTATTATTTCTTCCGCTATTTCAAAGCTCTTTCAATTTTGTAAAACTATATAAGCTGGCAGGTGATGATGTTGTTTGTACAGATACCTCTTTTACAAAGTCAACTTACTTTTCAGGAATATGGCAACAAAAAATGAGCGGGCATTTGTCTCATCATTTTGGTTTCAGAAGCCTTTTGATTAAAATCAATAACCAGATTCTTTTTAGCTTATTCAATAGAGTAAATGCAAATGGAGTTGTGGCCGGTAAAGACGGATACCTGTTTGAAACAACTTATATCCGGTCATTTTGCGGAGATGATTTTATGGGCGAGGACAGTATCAATCTGAATTTAGACCGCTTAAAACTAATTTCTGAGCAGTTCGGTCAACTCAACAAGCAGCTGATTGTGGTCATCGCCCCCGGGAAACCCGCGTTTTATAAAGAATATTTACCTAGGGACGTGAAGTGCAAAGGAAGTCAAACAAACTATGCATATATCGCCGAAGCAATTAAAACCAGGAATATAAACTGCATTGACTTCAGTAAATGGTTCATGGAACATAAAGCAGATTCAAAATACCCGCTCTACCCTAAGCATGGTAATCACTGGAGTACTTATGGTTCCTGGCTGGCCGCTGATTCCATTATAAAATACATTGAGTTCAAAAAAAATTGTTACTTGCCCAACCTCTCTATTAAAAGTATTCACATGGATCAGCCAAAAAATGAGGACAAGGACATTGAATATGGCATCAACCTCCTGTTTAAACTCAAAAGCTTTGACCTGGCCTATCCCGAAATTGAAGTCACCGATACGATAGGAAAAATAAAACCGAAACTACTGGTAATAGGAGATAGCTTTTACTGGAATTTATACAGATCAGATTTCGTTAACTGTTTTGATCAGCCTACTTTTTTATATTACAACAAAGTTCCATACCCAGAGGGTAAAGAGAAAGTACTGGATCATGATCACGTAATAAATAAACAACTTGATCGGTCAGAGGTTATTATGATACTGGCTACTGAATCCAATATCAAAAGTATGGGCTGGGGATTTCTCGAGGATGCCGAAAATTATCTGAAAAAGTGGTTAATTAACCATCCAATTATCGATCAGCCGGATTTCACCCACAAATAAGGCTATTAAGGAAATGGCTTTTTGACCCGGTTTTATTTCCTGAATTGGCTCCAGCGTTTCCGCATCACATACCTCGTAATAGTCCAGTTTCATCAAAGGAATAGTTGAAACCTGTATTTCTATAAACGTTTTTGCCTGTTCAATCCCCTGTTCCTTTATGATACCAACGGCTTTTTGCATCCATTCAGGGATGTGGGCCGCAATTTCACGTTCTCCTGCATTCAATCTTGTATTTCTGGAACTCATAGCCAAACCGTCTGCTTCCCTTACAATAGGACAGGCTACTATTTCAATTGGTAATTTTAACTGTTTCACCAGGCTTTTTACAACCATTACCTGCTGATAGTCTTTACTTCCAAAAAACGCTTTATTGGGTTTTACCCCTTCCAGTAATATACTAACCACCTGTGCCACGCCGTTGAAATGGCCGGGACGGTGAGCTGCTTCGAGTATCGTATCAAGATATCCAAAATCAAAGCTTCTCAGGTCTTTTTCGGGATAAACGTCACTGATTTCGGGCATATATAAAATATCACATCCTGCTGCCTTTAACATAGCAATGTCTTCATCGGGCGTTCTGGGATAATGGGTCAGATCAGATGGATTATTGAATTGAGTAGGATTGACAAAGATACTGCAGACAGTTACTTTGGTTTGAGCTTTAGAATAAGCAATCAAAGAGACGTGTCCCTTTTTTAGCCTTTTTATGGAAATAATAGGCTCCAAAGCTAAATAATACTTTGATATATGGTTTTTTTTTTATTACTTTTGTATGTCGTTAAAATCCACTTTAAATCAATCTAATATATGAGAAAAGCAAGAGTTCTTTTTGTGTCACAAGAGATTACCCCTTATTTAGATGAAACCCATATTGGAAAGATCGCCAGAAGATTACCTCAGGCAATTCAGGAAAGAGGGAAAGAAATAAGAACTTTTATGCCTAAGTACGGCAACATAAACGAAAGACGCCACCAGTTACATGAGGTGATTCGTTTATCAGGTATGAATATCGTTATTAACAATGCTGATCATCCGTTGATTATCAAAGTGGCATCGATTCCAACCGCACGTATGCAGGTTTATTTTATTGACAACGATGATTATTTTCAGCGTAAATCTGTTTTAACAGATAAGGCTACAGGAAAATACTTTGATGACAATGATGAACGTACTGTGTTTTTCAACCGTGGAGTTATTGAAACTGTAAAAAAACTTGGCTGGGCTCCTGATGTAATCCACTGCCATGGCTGGTTTACCGGTTTAATTCCATTATACATCAAAAAAGCCTTTACTGAAGATCCATTATTTGCTGAAACTAAAATCATCTTCACTATTTATGAAGAAGAATTTACAAAATCTCTGAATAAAAAGATCATTGATAAAGCAATCATTGACGGTGTTACAAAAAAAGAATTAAAACACCTGGAAGACGCCACATATGTGAATTTAATGAAACTGGCTATTGATTTTGCAGATGGAATTTCTTTCGGAAGCGAAAAAGTCAATGAAGAACTGGTTAAATATGCAAAAAAATCAGGCAAACCACTTTTGGAATACAAAGGAGAAGCTGAATACGCAGATGCCTATAATGAGTTCTATGACCTTGTGTTAGAAGATACCTCTATTTTAGCGGACTAATAAATTATACACTTTTAACTATTTTAAACGCATAATTTTCACTAATTATGCGTTTTTAATTATACTCTATGACCAAACTTAATATAGGATTACTTTTTTTACTGTTAACGGTTTTATTTTCATGTAAGAAAAAAGAAGATAATAGTGTATTAGGTCTGGATGTTCAACCTGAAAATGACATGGTTGGATTAACCGTTACGGATACTACTTCTGTTTTTATGTACACTCAAAAAGTGGAAAATACGATCAGATCCTATAATGACTCTTATAAATATTTAGGATCTAATCAGGACCCTGTTTTTGGACGGACAGACGCCAGTATTTATACCAACTTTTCCATTTCCAATAATTTAACGAATGTGACTTTCGGGACAAACCCGGTTTTGGATTCAGCAGAAATTGTAATTCATGCTCCAGGTCAGGCTCTTGGAGATACTTCCACTGCGTTAAAATATGATGTCTATTTGTTATCAGAAAAATTAGTAGCGGGTACCTCGTATTCCATTTCCAGTCATCTTTTAAAATCATCAGGCGTTGTAAGCTCAATAACAGGAAAGGTAAAAATAAGAGGTAATAATTTGTGTTTGGTTTTGCCACTGGATCATAATATGGCTCAATACATTTTACAAACCAATTCCAATTTAACTAATAATACTGCTTTTCAAAACGCCTACAAAGGATTTTATATCACCACTTCCAACTCTACGTTAGGTGCTCCCGGATCAGGTACTATCAGACGATATGACCTGGACGCTGATATATCAGGGGTTAATCTCTATTACCACGACGGAAATTCAGTCAGTACCAAAGGCCAGATATTTCAGTTCAGTTTCAGGGGGAATGATGCCGTAAAGTTTAACCATATAGATCACAATTATGTTTCCGGCGCTTCTCAGAATTTATTTGATCAGATCTCAGGAAGTGAAAGTACTGCCTTATTGAAAGGCAATTCAAATGTTTATTTAAATACTTTTGGTGGAACGAGGACTAAAATTTACCTGCCTTACCTTAAAAATTTAACAGACTCTCAAAAAGTGTCCATCAATCGGGCAGAACTGATTGTTAAAATAGATGATATCGTAAGCCCATACACTTATAAATACGGATATCCTGCCAACCTGGCTTTAATTGCCTGTAATGCAGATGGTGTTGAAGAATTGGTATTTGACCAACTGGAAACATCCGATTTTGTAAAATACGGAGGTAGCTATGATGCCACTAAGAAACAATATGTGTTTAATATTGCGAGGCAGGTTCAGAAAATTCTTAACGGAGAGGTGGGCAATTATGGATTTTATTTAGTGAATGCCTCCCCTAACCGATCAATTGTCATCCGAAGAGACGATCGCCTGGAAAGAGTTGTGCTTGGAGGTAAAACAAATCCCAACTTTAAGCCTGTTTTTAAGCTTACCTACGTAAAGTATCCCTACGATAAATAATATCCTACAATGCGTATAGCCCTCATCACAGATGGAATTTCACCTTATGTACTGGGAGGCATGCAAAAGCACTCATTTTATCTGGCAAAATATTTTGCTAAAAATAAGGTGCACGTTGATCTTGTTCATTACAATGATTCTTCCTACGACATTAATGAACTTGAATTTTTTACTTCCGAAGAAAAAGAATTCATTCATTCCACTGTACTGAATTTTCCGGCATCAGTAAAGTTTCCGGGTCATTATATTTATAAATCCTATAAATATTCCAGTCTGGCTTTTGACGCGATCAAAGATAAATTAAGTACTTATGATTTTATTTATACCAAGGGGTTTTCAGGCTGGAAGTTAATTTCTGAAAAGAAAAAAGGAAACATCCAATGCTGCAAAATAGGAGTCAATTTTCATGGATATGAAATGTTTCAGTTAGCGCCTGAATTAAAATCGAAGCTGCAACAGATTTTATTGCAATCTTTTGTCAAAAAAATATCTCAACAAGCTGATACAGTTTTTTCTTATGGGGGAAAAATAACAGACATTATTAAATCCATAGGTGTAGCCCCCGGTCATATTATTGAAATTCCTTCAGGAGTTGAGAAGAATTTTATCAATGAAACGATAACTGCAACTACAGGCGACGTTACCAAATTTGTCTTCCTTGGCCGCGCTGAAAGAAGAAAAGGCGTTATTGAATTAAACGAGGTTTTACAGAAACTGATTTCTGAAAAACAAAAATTCGGTTTTGAATTTATTGGCCCTATCCCGGATTCTTTAAAAATTAAACATGAATTTATAGTATATCATGGAGAAATAAGGGATACAAAAAAAATAAAAGTCTTATTATCTAAATCGGATATATTGGTTTGTCCAAGTTGGAGCGAAGGTTTTCCGAATGTAATATTAGAAGCCATGGCAAGTGGTTTAGCAATTATAGCAACCAATGTCGGGGCTGTATCGGCTATGGTAACTGACAGGAATGGCTGGCTGATCGAACCCGCCAATAAAAAAGAATTGGAAGCCGCCATAATGCAAGCATTGTACTCAAAAGATCTTGCGGGAAAAAAAGAAAATTCTCTGCGATTGGTTCAATCAGAATTTAACTGGGATGTGATTTCCAGAAAAACAATTGATGCTATACAAAAGGTCATAAATTAAATTCTCAGGCTCTGTTTTCCCTTTTGACACTGTGAGTAATGTGTGGGTAATTCAACACATTGAACAGTAAATAGTTTTATATATTTGCCATTCAAAATTTAAACTATGTCAGCATTAACTGCCACCAAATTTAATTTCCCAAAACAAAAAAGCTTTTACAAAGGAAAAGTCCGCGATGTTTATAATATCGACGATAAATATTTAGTCATGGTGGCAAGTGACCGAATCAGTGCTTTCGACGTAGTATTGCCAAAAGGCATTCCATACAAGGGCCAGGTGTTAAACCAGATCGCAGCTAAATTTTTGAATGAAACAAAAGACATTGTTCCAAACTGGGTATTAGCTGTGCCGGATCCTGTAGTGACTATTGGCCGTGTTTGCCAACCTTTTAAAGTGGAAATGGTAATTCGTGGTTATTTAGCAGGACATGCTGCCAGAACTTATCAAAATGGATTAAGGACATTGTGCGGTGTTACTTTACCGGAAGGTTTAAAAGAAAGCGATAAATTGCCTGAACCAATCATTACGCCTACCACCAAAGCATCTGAAGGACATGATGAAGACATCAGCCGTGAAGAAATTTTAAAACAAGGGATTGTAGAAGAAAAATACTACGTGCAATTAGAGGATTACACCCGTAAACTATATGCCCGTGGCCAGGAAATAGCCAATAAAATGGGGCTTATCCTGGTGGATACAAAATATGAATTCGGTTTATGTGACGGCAAAGTGTTTTTAATGGATGAAATACACACCCCTGATTCGTCAAGGTATTTTTATCTGGAAGGCTATAACGAAAGGCAAGCCAAAGGTGAAGAGCAAAAACAACTCAGCAAGGAATTCGTCCGCCGTTGGTTAATTGAAAATGGGTTCCAGGGTAAAGAAGGCCAGTCAGTTCCCGAAATGAATGAGGCCTGGGTAAAGGAAATCTCCGATAGATATATTGAATTGTTTGAAAAAGTAACAGGGGACAAATTCGTGAAACATCCAACGGATAATTTACAGGAAAGGGTTGAGAAAAATATTCTTGATGCTTTAACCAAACTTGGGTAGAAAAGGTATTGTAGATTGAGCAGCTGCCAGACCATTGGCGAGAAGTTGAAATCTGGTCAATTACAACATTATGAGTTACAAACATTTTTAAACAGCGCACGATATATCTGCGCTGTTTTTTTATTTTTACATTCTATATTATAACCACACATCAACATGTATCAAAAGATCAGCAATAACATCCTTGAGACTATTGGAAACACTCCTTTAGTAAAAATTAATAACATTACTAAAGATTTGCCGTGCACCGTATTGGCGAAAATCGAAACTACCAATCCGGGAAACTCAATCAAAGATCGCATGGCTTTGAAAATGATTGAAGATGCTGAAAAAGACGGCCGTTTAAAACCGGGCGGGACCATCATTGAAGGAACCAGTGGAAATACCGGGATGGGATTGGCAATTGCAGCCATCATCAAAGGTTATAAATGTGTATTTACTACCACCGATAAGCAAAGTAAAGAAAAAGTAGATGCCCTGAGAGCATTTGGAGCAGAGGTTGTTGTTTGCCCAACCGACGTAGAGCCTGAAGATCCAAAATCCTATTATTCTGTTTCCTCCCGTTTGGTAAAAGAAATTCCTAATTCATGGAAGCCCAACCAATATGATAATAAATCTAATTCAGTGGCCCATTACGAACAAACAGGTCCTGAAATCTGGGAACAAACCGAAGGAAAAATTACCCATTTAGTGGTAGGAGTTGGAACGGGTGGAACCATTAGCGGAACGGGTAAATATTTAAAGGAAAAAAATCCAAATATTAAAGTATTGGGAATTGACACATACGGTTCCATTTTCAAAAAATTAAAAGAAACCGGTGTCATTGATAAAAATGAAATCCATCCTTACATCACCGAAGGAATCGGAGAAGATTTTTTACCTGAAAACGTGGACATCGATTTAATTGATCATTTTGAAAAAGTAACGGATAAGGACGCGGCAATTATGACACGCCGCATCCCTAGAGAAGAAGGTATTTTTGCGGGAAACAGTGCAGGATCAGCAATGGCAGGTTTAATGCAAATGAAACATATGTTTAAAAAAGGAGATGTTGTTGTGGTGATTTTTCATGATCACGGAACACGTTACCTTGGTAAAATGTTTAATGATGACTGGATGAGAGACAGAGGTTTTCTCGAAATAAAAAAACCAAAAGCAATTGATCTGATTTCCTCTCATAAAAACAAAAAATTACTGACCGTAGATGCGGAGGCAACTATTACAGATGCATTGGATATCATGAACAAATATGGTATTTCTCAGATCCCGGTTAAAAAAGGAGAAAAATTTGTGGGCTCTATCAATGACACCTTTCTGTTTTCTAAATTGATCGAAGACAATTCACTTAAAACTAAAAAAGTGTCGGAAATCATGCAGGCACCATTTCCATTCGTCACCGATCAGACTTATATGGAAGACATTTCGAAATTAATTACCAGGGAGAATAACGCTGTTTTAATGACTGATTTGGCAGGTACTACGCACATTATCACTAAGCATGATTTGATTCAGGGGATTTCTCAAATGAGTAATTAACCATTTATCATTGGCAATATCTGCTCACAAAAATTAACAGTCCGGTAAATTGAATTAGTCGTATCTTTATTTGTAGGATACGTTTCTTAACTGATGGACCTGATAGTTTTAACTATTAGGTTTATAAGGAAGAGCATTTAAATAAAATATTATGAAAAAAATCACCATTCTCGCCTGTTTATTTTTTGCTGTTGTAAGCAATGCCCAGGACAAACGTCCTGATAACTGGTTTAATCTCGATTCTGAAAAAGACAATGTGAACGGCGTTGGAACTGAAAGAACCTATGAGGAACTATTAAAGGGTAAAAAATCAAAAACGATTATTGTTGGTGTTTTAGACAGCGGTGTTGATTACATGCATGAAGATCTGAAGGATGTCATGTGGACCAATCCGGGTGAAATAGCCGGTAATGGAATTGATGACGATAAAAATGGATATATTGATGACATTCATGGATGGAATTTCATGGGAAGCAAAGATGGTAAGAATGTTGAGAAAGATAACCTGGAGTTAACACGTGTCTATAAATCTTTAAAGGCAAAATACGACGGAAAAACTGAAAGCGATCTTACTTCTAAAGCAGATAAAAAAGAATTCAAATTCTGGCAAATTGTAAAGGCTGATTACGAAAAAGAAAAAGATCAGGCTGAATCGCAGGCGAATCAATACAGGTTTATCAGAGAGGCTGTTGGAAGCGTGGTAGACAAAATAAAAAAAGAAAAGGGTGTTGAAAAAGTAACGCTTGAAGATTTTAAAAAATTTGATGCCAAAGATCAGAAAGATAAACAGGGAAAAATGATTGCCCTGGCACAGGGTGCTTCCGGAATGGAAGTAGAAGATCTATTAGAGCAACTGGATGAGGCTTTGGCTGGTATGGATGGCTCACGTTTGGACGTGAATGCTGATACCCGTGCCATTGTTGGGGATAACTACAATGATATAACCGAAAAATATTATGGAAATGGTGATTGTAAAGGCCCGGCAGCATTTCATGGAACTCACGTTGCAGGTATCATTGCCGCAACCCGTAAAAATGGTTTAGGTATTGATGGCGTAGCTGATAATGTAAAGATCATGAGCGTACGTTGTGTACCTGACGGAGATGAGCGTGATAAAGACGTTGCCAATGCCATCCGTTATGCTGTTGATAATGGTGCTTCAATTTTAAATATGAGTTTCGGTAAGAAATATTCTCCGGGAAAAAAAGTGGTGGATGACGCCGTAAAATATGCAGAAAGTAAAGGAGTTTTATTAATACACGCAGCAGGGAACGCTGCTGATGATATTGATGAAGTGATACATTATCCTTGTAAAAAAATGGAAAACGGTAAAGTTCCCTCTAACTTTATGGATGTAGGTGCATTAAGCTGGAAACCGGGTGATGAAATTGCCGCTCCTTTCAGTAATTATGGTAAACAAACCGTTGATATATTTGCGCCGGGCGTCGACATCCATTCTACTGTTCCTGATAATAACAAATACAAGGACGCCAGTGGAACCAGCATGGCCGCTCCTGTTGTAGCAGGTGTCGCGGCTGTTTTAAAATCTTACTACCCTGAGTTAACTCCAAAACAGATTATTAAGATTCTGACCAAATCATCTGTGAAAACTTATAAGGACAAAAAAGTAATTAAACCGGGAAGTAAAGATGAAATGATTGAATTCAGCGAACTTTCTAAAACCGGTGGTATTGTTAATCTTTATGAAGCCGTTAAAATGGCCCAAAGTATGGTAAAAGTAAAAGGGTAACCAATTACTTGAAATTAAAAAAAAGCTCCTTTTTAGGAGCTTTTTTTGTTTTCAAAAGTTTCTGGATAAAGATAAGATATACTATATTTGGTATTAATTCTGTAAAATTTATGAAGAAATACATTTTTATACTATTATCCTGTTTTGTGGTATCACATGGTCTTTTTTCACAAACTGCAAAAAAACTAAAAAAACAGGCGGATTCTTATCTGAAAGAAAAGAATTTCGTAGCCGCCATTGAAGAGTATACTAAGGCAAACGCATTGGAACCAAATGATTTTGAGGTATTATTTAGTCGTGGAGTTTGCTTTGAAAATATAAGGGAACCGCAAAAGGCTATTACAGATTTTCTTTCCTGCAATAAACTGGAACCAAAAGAAAAGGATGTTTACTTAAAGATCGGGGCTTTATATATCGGGCAAAATGAATGTGAAAATGCCCTTAAGATATACGACCAATTATTAGTATTAGATAAAGGAAATGTAGAAGCTTTACAAAAATCAGCATGGTGTCACCTTATGCTTCATCAATATGACAAAGCGATTGCAAAAGCTGACATCGCTATTGAAGAGGAACCGAGAGCGGATGGAAAAACTTCGGAAATATCACATTATTACAGAGCAGTTGCTAAAGACAGCTTAAAAGACTACGCTTCTGCTATTCAATCTTACAAAAAAGCTATTACTACGTTTAAAAACCAGGCGCGGTCTAAAATAACCTATAAACCTTATTACCTGAATTTAGGGACTGTTCTGTATAAAACCAAACAATATGATGAATCCATAGAAACATACAATCTGGCTGTTACAGTAGATGAAGGAGACACGATTCTTCCTAAAAATTATGTAGGTTATTATCTGCGCAGTTTCCCATATATTGGAAAGGCTGATTACAAAACTGCCCTGAATGATTTGAACAAGGCCATCTATTTAGAACCAAAGGATGGTATTCTGTTTTACCAGCGAGGTATTGTTTTCCAAAAAACCTTCCAATATAACAGTGCTTTAAGTGATTTTACCAAAGCGCTTTTAATGGATGAAAAAATTCATATGGCTCATTTTTTTAAAGCTCAGTGTTTAATGGAACTTGGTAATTTTAAAGAAGCGATTTTGGAAACGAAAACATTCCTGAAACTTTCGCCAAACCATCGTGAAGCAGTGGCCTTATTAAAAGACGCAGAGGAAAAACATTATAATGCTAACCGTGAAAGCGATCCTCCTGTGATTAAATGGTTTTATCCGTTTGTTGATCAGAATAATTTCATTAATATCTATAATAACCAGGTGAATGCGGTTCTGGAGGGAGAAGTCGGTGATAAGAGTCTCATCAAATCTATGACTGTTAATGGCCGCGAATTACCGTTTAATGCTGAGGACATTAATCCGCAATTTCGTTTTAAGATTCCAACCGATAACTTAAAGAAAATTGATTTAGTGGTAACCGACATTTATAACAACAGTAGTTCCAAGAGTGTGAAGGTTGGAAAAATTGTAAGTGATACGAGATTAATCGTGAATATGGAGGGGTTTATATTATCGGATGACGATAGTAAAGCGCCATTGGCAAATAAGAATATTTATATCACCAATCAAAAAGGAGAGCAATTTTTTGCCACTGCAACAAATGATAAAGGCCATTTCGTTTTTAAAAACCTACCTTTTGATAAAGATTACCTTATTGAGGTTGAAGGCCAGGAAGAGCTTGCGTTACAAAATAAAAAATTTGTTTTAGCTGATAAAAACGGAAAAGCAGTTTTAAAATCAAATGTAATAGGCAAAAACAAATTTAATTTCGAGATTCTTCAAACTGACTTTGTGGCTTTAAGCTTAATGGAAATGGATGATGTAGCCCTGGCGATAAACCTAAGCGGAAGGGTGTATGCCCTGATGCCTGAGCAGGTTCCTATTAACAATCTGACTTTGCAGTTAATCAAACCAAATGGCGAAGTGTTGTTAAAGAAGACAGATGCCAACGGTTATTTTAACTATGTTGGTGTCAATCCTTCCGGGAACTACACTTTTAAAATCGATGAAATGGAAGCAAAAAATATCAGTTCCACAACTATTGTGATTACTAATAGCGCAGGACAAATCATCAAAACCATCCAGAAAAATCAATACGGTTTTTTCGAATACCAGTTACTGGATACGGAAAAATCACAAATGTCCTCAATTTCCGAACCTGACCCATGGATGAAAATCACGACTTTAAGTGCAGAAAAGAAACAACTCGAAATCATTGAAAATATCTACTATGAATCAGGTAGCGCATCATTACCTAAAGCCGGTGAAGAACTGTTAATGAAAGCTGTTGAAGCCTTAAAATCAAATCCAAAATTAACTTTGGAAATTGAATCACACACGGATGCCGTGGCTAGCGATGATTTTAACCTGTATCTATCGCAAAAGCGTGCGGCTACAGTACAAGAATTCATGATCCAGAAAGGGATTGATCCTAAACGGTTAATTTCGAAAGGGATGGGTGAAACGATGATTGTTAATCATTGCACGAACGGTATAGATTGTTCCGACGGTGAACACAAACAGAATCGTAGGACCGTTTTCAAATTAAACTATAACTAAAATTTAGCCTTTTTAGGGTTCGGTTTTTATATTTAATTAGGCAATCTTTTTTGTTAAAACCCTCTTTACATGGTATCTTTGCAATCTAAATGTTACAGGGAAAACAATTAATATTAGCAACCAAGCCTTTTGCAAAAGAAGACAGGACAAAAAGCTGGATTTTAACGCTTTCCACTTTATTTATTCTGATAGGCTTATTGGTTGGCACTGTCTATAATTTTCACTGGGCCCTGAAACTCATGTGCAGTGTTTTAGCCGGTTTAGTCATTGTCCGAATGTTTGTAATTTATCATGATCATCAGCATAAAGCTATTCTCGATAAATCACCGGTAGCCAATTTCATTTTTACCATATTTGGATTTTATGTCTTGGCACCAACCGGAATCTGGAGTGCGAGCCACGATTACCATCATAAAAATAATTCAAAATTGTTCAGCGCCAGCATTGGCTCCTACCCTATTTATACCAAGCAGAAATTCGACAAATTAAGCAAGGGCGAACAGAGGCATTATCTTTTCATTCGCCATCCACTGACAATTTTATTCGGTTATTTTTTCACCTTCATGTATGGTATGTGTATCAAATCCATGATCAACCGATTCAGCAAAAATGTTGATTCCCTGATTGCCTTGATTTTACACATAGCTTATCAGGTTGCCGTTTTTTACTTTTTAGGATGGCAAACTTGGATTTTATTATGTGCCATACCACATTTTATTTCGGGGGCTATGGGAAGTTATTTGTTTTATGCTCAGCACAATTTCCCAACGGTTACATTTGTCGGGAATGAAGAATGGACTTATGAAGGTGCGGCCTTGGATTCTTCCAGCTACATGAAATTGAATCCATTTATGCACTGGATAACTGCAAACATCGGATACCATCACATTCACCACATGAATTCACGAATTCCTTTTTACCGCTTACCGGAAGTATGGGAAGGCATCCCGGAAATGAGAACCGCTAAAACAACATCTTTAAACCCAAAAGATATTGCCGCCTGTTTGAACCTTAAGGTCTGGGATTTTGAAAAACAGAAAATGGTTGGGGTTTAAACAATCCGGTTAATGTCTTGCAGCCGGTTTATTAAATTCATCTTTGGTCAATAACAGGTCGTTAATTAATTTCAAAACAAAATTCAATTGCTCCTCTCTGTTAATATCTGTGTTATCCAGAATAATGGCATCTTCTGCCTGCACTAAAGGATTTTCTTTACGGGTAGTATCATCATGATCACGTTTCTCCAGATTGCGTCGAACGTCCTCAAACGAATGCCGTTCACCTTTACTGGTTAACTCATCCAGACGGCGCTGAGTTCGTACCGCTGTATCCGCCGTCATAAATATTTTAAGTTCTGCATACGGAAACACATGAGATCCTATATCACGCCCGTCCATAATTACTCCTTTATTTTTACCCATTTCACGCTGTAATAACACCATTTTCTCACGTACAGCTTTAATGGAACTAACAGCACTCACATTGTTTGCCACTTCCATGCTGCGGATTTCACGCTCTACATGCTCTCCATTTAAAAATACTTCGGATGTTTTAGTGGTGGTATTGTATACAAAAGACACGTCAATATCTTTTAACGAGTCCATTAGCTTAGGAAGATCAACTACCGAATCTTTAATAATGTTATTTCGCAAACAGTAAATAGTTACAGCGCGGTACATAGCACCGGTGTCAATGTAATTGTAATTTAATTTTTGGGCTAACGCTTTTGCCAGGGTGCTTTTTCCGCACGAAGAATAACCATCTATGGCAACCGTAATTTTAGACATACCTCTGTAAATGTAAGAAATTATTCAGCCTTTTGAAAAAATTAAAGTTTTAAGATTAGAACAAATCTGCCAGTCAATACAAGAGGATATCTGTTAAGTATTTACCAATAGATGTAATGGATTTAAATTGCTGCTGCCCTTCTAAGCCTGTCATTGATTGCTAATCCTAAACCCTGTTCCGGCAACAATTCACAAGTGATAATGTCAACATCAGACTCATCGAGGTCACGCAAAAAAGAAAATAAATGAGCGGCAGCTTCCTGGTAGTTTTTAGAAGGAGATAAATTTTTCATTAAAATAGTTGGCCCGAAAAAAGTTTGCTCACCAAAAGCAATAGCGCCAATTTTCTTTCCGAAATGGGCAGCCTGCAACTCCTTCAGATCACCAAGATAAACCGGTTTTTTAGGAGCATAATGGCTTTTTAACTGTCCGGGCGCCTTTGGATTACTGGACTGATTTAATTGGACAGATACTTTACCAACCACGGCTTCAATTTGATCTACCGATAAACCACCCAAACGATAAATGATAATCACACCATCTTCTTCGCCCACAATAGTCGATTCCAGACCTACGGAACAATCACCACCATCTAAAATGTAAGGAATCTTATGACCTAACTGTTTTTGTACATGCTCTGCCCTGGTAGGGCTAATGTATCCGAAGGGATTGGCGCTGGGTGCTGCCAGTGGAAATCTTAAGGAACGTAATAATTCCAGCGTTAATGCGTGATCAGGAACTCTTATTCCTACCCTGTCTAAACCGGAAGTTACCAGATCAGGGATATTGCTTTTCTTTGGTAATAATAAAGTCAAGGGACCCGGCCAGTATTTTTCTGCTAACTTCATTAGAGAAGGTTGAATAGCCGTCACATAATTTAATGCATCAGTTAATCCTGAAACGTGGACGATCAAAGGATCGAACGTAGGTCTTTCCTTAGCTTCAAAGATCCTCGCTACAGCAATTGAATCCAGTGCATTCGCGGCGAGACCATATACCGTTTCAGTTGGTATAGCCACCAACTGTTGCTTTTCCAAAAAATCTTTTGCAATACTGATATTGTTTCCTATTTCCGCCACCTCGCAAATATAGGGCTTTAGACTGTTTTATAAAGGTAATTTTTGTATTTTTATGCTCTTAAAACAATCCACTTCGGATGGTTTTTTGCAATAAAAATTTTTAAAATGAAAATATCCTACAACTGGTTAAGAACCCTTATAAAAACTGATTTAACGCCTCAACAAATCGATGAATATTTAACGTCCTCGGGACTTGAAGTGGAAGGTATTGAAACATTTGAAAGTATTAAAGGCGGATTACAGGGTATTGTTATTGGGGAAGTTATAGAAAAAGAAAAGCATCCTGACGCTGATAAATTAAGTATTACCAAAGTAAATGTGGGTGCCGCGGATTTATTAACGATTGTGTGTGGGGCACAGAACGTTGCAGCAGGACAAAAAGTTTTAGTAGCCATGATTGGTGCTACCTTGTATCCAACAACCGGTGAACCTTTTGAAATTAAAAAATCTAAAATCCGGGGTGTGGCCAGCGAAGGGATGATTTGTGCGGAAGATGAGATTGGGTTGGGAACAGGCCATGAAGGCATTTTGGTACTACCGGATCATGCAAAAGTCGGGACACCGGCTGCAGAGTTTTTTAAACTGGAACAGGATTCTGTTTTAGAGATTGGATTAACTCCTAACCGCGCGGATGCCGCATCACACTACGGAGTTGCCAGAGATCTGGCAGCCATTTTAAACAGCAAAAACAATACGGATACCTTTAAAGCTGAATTACACAATGTTTTGGAGTTACCGAAAGCAAGCAATATTAATAAAGTAGAGGTCATCATTGAAAATCCGCGGGCTTGTAAAAGATACAGCGGTCTCGTGATTTCCGGTATTACTGTTAAACCTTCACCCGATTGGTTAAAAAATTCTCTGCTTTCAATTGGTTTACGTCCGATCAATAACATTGTGGACATTACCAATTTTGTGTTACATGACCTTGGCCAACCTTTGCACGCATTTGATTTAAATAAAATAACCGGCAATAAAATTATAGTAAAAACCGGACTCGCCGCTAAAACATTTAAGACGTTGGATGGAGTTGAAAGAACTCTTCAAGCAGAAGACCTGATGATTTGCAATGGATCTGAACCTATGTGCATGGCCGGTGTTTTTGGAGGATTGGAAAGCGGTGTGAGTGATAGTACAACTTCTGTTTTTATAGAGGCTGCTTATTTTGATCCTGCATTCATCAGAAAGACCAGCAAACAACATGGATTAAAAACGGATAGCAGCTTTAGGTTTGAACGGGGAACTGATCCGGAAATGACCATTACCGCATTGAAACGTGCCGCCGCCTTAATTTTTGAATGTGCAGGAGGCGTTTTAAGTATGGACGTTGTGGACATTTACCCACAAAGACTGGAGCCTTTTAAAGTGGCGTTTTCATACACCAATTGCCAGTCCTTAATTGGTAAAGAAATAGACCGTTCCATTATTAAACACATTATATTATCATTAGGAATAAAAATTGAGCAGGAAGGCAATGATGGCTTATTGCTTGCTGTTCCTCAGTACAAAACAGATGTCACCCGTGAAGCGGATGTGATTGAAGAAGTGATGAGGATCTATGGCTATAACAATGTGGAAGAAAGTACACAGATCAAATTCACTGCCAACTTTGCGGACAGAGAAAAAGCAACGGCTGCCGAAAATACCGCTGCCAATTTATTGATTGGCTTTGGCTTTAATGAAATGATGGGCCTGTCGTTAACCAAAGAAGCATATTACACAGAAGGTACACCATTGGTGAAGATTTTAAATCCTTTAAGCGCTGACCTGAACGTAATGCGTCATAAGATGCTATTTGGAGGACTGGAAACGCTTGCTTATAATATTAACCGCAAACAAGCTGATTTGAAATTATTCGAATTCGGTAAAACGTATGAAAAAACAGAAGCTGACCCGATGGCTATCGGTTTTAAATACGCGGAAACCAAACACCTGATTTTACTGGCCACCGGAAGAAAATATGCAGAGAATCCATTTGGAGAAAATAATAAAGTTGATTTTTCATTTGTTAAATCCTGCATTGAATCTGTTTTAAATAAGCTTTCTATTAAATTTAAGGTGACCGATCTGTCAGACGAACAATTCAGTTATGGTTTATCATATGCACATAAAAATAAGCAATTGGTGAGTTTTGGGTTAGTGGAGAAGTCGATTTGCAAGAAAATGGATGTCAATGTAGAAACATTTTATGCAGATTTTAACTGGGATAACGTTCTCTCTTTGGTAGGAAAAACAAAATTAGAATTTACTGAAATCCCGAAGTTCCCTGCTGTACGCCGTGATTTAGCATTGCTCCTGGATAAAAAAATAACTTATAAAGAGATCGAAGAATTAGCTTTTAGTGCCGAGCGTAAGCTGTTAAAAACGGTAAATTTATTTGACATTTACGAAGGAGATAAGCTCGAAGCCGGAAAAAAATCTTACGCCGTGAGTTTTATGCTACAGGATGATGAGGCTACCTTAAATGATAAGCAAATTGATAATGTAATGCAGAAACTAATCAAGACGTATAGCGAAAAGTTAGGAGCAACTTTACGTTAATTTAAGCCACTTATCGGCAAAACGGCACCAGTTATCAAATAATAAAAATTGGTGCCGGTATTTTCCCTAAATTTAATCATGCCAAATAAATATTCCATAGTCCTTTTTGTATCAATACTTATATGGACAAACACTCTATTTTCACAGGTAAAAAAATTAACGAGGCCTGTAGATAAAAAATCAACATCCATTATTAAGCCCGAAAAAGAAAGGCCATATACGAAATGGAGCCTGAAAGCAGGAGGAAATATCAGTGTCATTTACCTTGCAAGGAACGTTAAAGAAAACAATAATGAACCCGGTTATTGTGGAGGCTTAACTTATGAAGTGAATAATTTTGTGAGAGTTGCAACCTTGTACTCGCGTTTTAGGCCAATAAACATTGAACCTACCTGGTTGGATGTGAAAGCAAACACTTACGAAATGAACATGGAAATTCTCGCGAAATTTCCAAATAGAAAAACATTATTGTATCCCTTCTTTGGTTTGAGTTACAATATGTATTCAGGTTATTTTACGGGAGAATCGGACTTTCTAAATCTAAGTGAATATTATCCGGTAAACAGCACGGTTAAAAACAACTGGACTGGCTTAAATTTTGGAGTTGGTTTAGAACATAATTTCGGAATTCTGGGATTATTTATTGATTATCGAATGAGAGTTGGTAAGCAGGAAACCGCTATCAATATTATGGATGTTTGTTACACCGGCGGTTTAAAAGTGAGATTTCCTTATGGAAATTTAGCAAAAAAACTTGGCTCACCAAACGACCGTTTTCATTGGTTCTAAGCTTCTCTATTTTAAAAATTAAGTGTATTGAAATAGTCCGCGCTTTTCTTCAAACGACTTCCATACCAACTGAACAATTCGCCATCCACCAACAAAATTTTGGTATAAGGTAATTGACCTCTTAATTCTTCCATATGCTGTTCCTTAAAAGGAAATGGCTCCGAGGATAACAATAAGATTTCAGGGTTCAAATTTTTGATTTCATCCATGCTTAAATCCGGATAACGCCCATTAGGATCGTCAAGTACATTTTCCAGCCCAATTCGATGCAGCATATCGCCGATAAATGTTGAACGCCCTGCAGCCATATATGGTTTCCAGATTAAATACAAAGCTTTTTTGCGAACCTGTTTTAATCCCAGAAAAGATTGTTCAATATCAAGTGCTATATGGTTTGCTTTGCTTTCACGATTAACAACTTTACCAATCGACCGAATCATCTCCAGTGAATCATTAAGGTTATAAATATCGCTCATCCATACCTTAAATTCTTTTTGCAATTCTGTGATCTGTGAAAACTCATTTTCCTCCTTATTCCCGATGATGAGATCAGGTTTCAGGTCCCTGATCACATCCAGGTGAAGTGTTTTGGTCCCTCCTACTCTTTTTACCGTATTGAAAAGTTCTTTAGGATGAATACAGAATTTTGTAATACCTACCAATTCCTCTCTCAGTCCCAGATCCCATAACAATTCTGACTGCGATGGAACTAAAGATACAATTCGCGTTGGATACTCATCCAATTCGATTGCACTATTTAACTGATCTGTGAAAAGCATGTCGCTAATTTCAGAATAATACTGCATATTTGCTACGTAAAATGACATCTTCCCTTAAGGCGCATATTTCATTATTTCTGGCCCAGGTCATTTATGCATTGAACTATTCCATCGCAAAAGATCTAATGCCTGATCACATAAAACCTCTTGGGTTGGTAATGATGCGCATTACAGGAGCCTGCCTATTATTCTGGCTCGTTTCTTTTTTTTCAAAACCGGAAAAGTTGGAAAAGGGAGATCTTAAAAAACTAATGATCCTGGCAGTGTTTGGTGTAGCGGTTAACCAGATATTTTTTATCTGGGGTTTAAGCCTGACAAAACCAATTAATTCAGCCATCATTATGGTGAGCAATCCAATCGCTGTTATCCTGTTTACCATTATTGTTTTTAAAGAAAAACTGACAGTCTTAAAATTAACCGGACTCAGTTTTGGAATTATCGGGGCACTCACTTTATTGTTATTCAAAGCGCATGGTTCGTTTGCGATTGGCAGTGAAACAATGGTAGGAGATTTGATGACCTTGTTAAATTCCCTCTCATGGGCCGTTTTTGTGGTGATGGCAAAACCTTATATGCAAAAATATCAAACCGTGACTGTGATGAAATGGATATTTCTGTTCGGATTTATTTATGTTTGCCCGGTTGGAACGCTTGATTTACTCGAAGTAAAATGGGATCATTTATCTGGCCAAACCATTTTTGCCATGTCATTTGTTGTAATAGCAACGACGTTTTTGGCGTACCTTTTAAATACCTATGCGTTGAAAGCACTAAGCTCATCAGTTGTAAGTATGTATATATATTTACAACCTTTTTTAGCAACTATTATTGCAGTATTATTAGGTAAAGATGAATTAACGGTGATTAAAGTAATTTCCGGATCGCTGATTATAACAGGGGTTTATCTGGCCAGTCTTAAAAAAAAGCCTCTCGTCTAAAAAAATATTTTTTCACGGTTATTAATTATAAATTAGATATCTATAAATAAAGCTTATTTTTAAAAAAATTTCTAACACACCATTATGATTCATATTTTATCCGAACAAAATTCTATTTTCAATCAATACATTGCTGAATTGCGTGACATTACTATTCAAAAAGACAGCATGCGTTTTCGCAGAAATTTAGAGCGCATTGGAGAAATTATGAGTTATGAGATTTCCAAAACGATGGAATATGTGAAGAAAGAAACAACCACGCCTCTGGGAATAGCTGAAACCAGTCATTTGGCTGAACAGCCGGTAATAGCAACCATATTGCGTGCTGGTTTGCCAATGCATATAGGAGTTCTTAATTACTTTGACAGCGCTGAAAACGCATTTATTTCTGCTTACAGAAGACATCACAAAGACAATTCATTTGATATTCATGTGGAGTATGTTTCCAGTCCGAACCTGGATGGAAAAACTCTGATTTTATGTGATCCAATGATTGCAACCGGTGGTTCTATTGTTCTGGCATACAAAGCTATTCTCGCAAAAGGTACCCCAAAACATGTTCATATCATTTCAGCAATCAGCAGTAAAGAAGGAGTTGATTTTGTAAGGGCTAATTTGCCTACTAAAGATTTTACCATTTGGTGCGGTGCCATTGACGAAGAATTAACAGCGCATTCTTATATCGTTCCCGGATTAGGTGATGCAGGAGACCTGGCCTTTGGTGAAAAAATATAAAATTTTAATCTGTTTGCTAACTCAGAACCATGGATAGTACTGATATCTGGAAATTCATATCTGCCGCACTGGCCTGTACCATTTCCCTTTCAAAAATCGGAATACCTACGGTTATTGCCATTTATAAATCCAACTATTTCATGGCTTTATTAAGCAGTTGTTTTGGAGCGATTTTGGGAACAGTGGTTTTTACCTACGTCTTCGCAGGATTACTAAAATGGTGGGAGCGTGTTAGAGCAGGTATGTTCACGCCCAAACATCCAAAAAAAATATTTACTAAATTCAACAGGCGTGTTATTCGTGTTAAAAACCGTTTTGGATTAACTGGAATTGCACTGCTGACCCCTATTCTTTTATCAATACCTATTGGGGCATTTTTAGCAGAACGTTTTTATAAACATAAAGGGAAAGTAATTCTTTATTTAAGTGTTGCGTCTGTGTTCTGGTGCTTCACTCTGTATTTCTCATTTTTATATTTCTACGATACCTTTAAATCCTGGTTCAACTAAATTAGTTTTATAGCTTAACGAACTTGATCTGTTGGCTTCTATTCCCAATAGATACGTTCAACAAATAAATACCAGGTGATAAACCAGAAACCGGAATAGTCGAGAGACTTGACTGTTTATCTGAAACGTAAACCACTTCCCCTATAACGCTACTAATGTAAAAATCATAATGTACACCGTAACTGCTGTGAACGAACATTTCATTTGTAACAGGATTCGGATAAACGTGTACTAATGATTTTTCAAATTCTTTCACACCAACTGCCTGCTGATGAATTACCCCAACGGCATCCAGGTCAAATCCTCCGCTCCCAAACGCTGTTGGCCAGGGGTCATTTATTTTATGCTGGTAAGCATCCCTTGTGCAATACTGATCCTGGATACATCCAACAACATCAATTACTTTCACATGAGTAATGGACTGTTTATCAAGCAACACATGGTCAGGAATATCTGCAAGGTCAAAAGGTGTCCCGAACCCGCCTTTGTATTTACCTGCCAGGTTATCTATTTTAGTGGCGTCCGTAGGTCCAAAACTCCACGCCTGAGTTGATGTATCTGTGAGGCTGGTCGCAGGAAACCTGAAAAAATCCATACCATTACTACTCACTTCTACAAAAGCAAGTTCAAGAAATGTGTTATCAAAACTGTTTTCAAACACACCAAGATCCGGCCCAGGGCCATCTATAATTGGTGACGCAAATTTTAAAATCGCTGAGCCTCCATCGCCTAAGCTTACAACTCCGTTAAAATCTGCCATTCCAATAGCAAATGAACTGTCGCCGACATCAGCATAGCCACTTGCCGGTATTGAAATATCCTGAAGGCCTCGTGAAACGCTACAACCATTGGCCCATGACACAAATACGGAACTGTCTTTGAATATGGCCGTCGTTCCAATCTGACCGGCAGGAGGCGCAAACTGTGCCTTTAAACTGTACACAAAAAACAGTAAACTACTGAATAAATAAATTAGTTTCATTATACGGATACAATGTCTTTAGAGGTTTTCTTCCCGAAACCTAAACATTGGTTTATTGGCAGGTCTTCTGACTTGTTCTGTCATGCGCCTTCCCGTAAAATAACAGTGGCTTGTTGCATTATTTTTTTGAACTTACAGCTGCGGGTACAGTACCGGATTTACACCGATTTCCCTTTCCAACAGAGGCAAAGATACAAATTTCTATTAATCTGTAATATTTATAAGTTATGACACAAAGTCTTAAATAACAATGGCATAATAATCGTGTATATTGCATCACTATAATTTACATGATCCTATGATATTTTTAAAAGACTCCGATAAAATGCCCTTTGATCCAATGATTGATGAGGATAGCGATTTTATTCCTTTACTTACAGCAGAGGATGAAGATAATATGCATGCCGAAAAAATACCGGATATACTGTCAATTTTACCGTTACGTAATACAGTCTTGTTTCCTGGTGTTGTCATTCCAATTACAGTAGGCCGCGACAAATCCATCAGCCTGATTAAGGAAGCCTATAAGGGCGACAGAACCATCGGAGTGGTAACTCAAAAAAATGACTCTGTGGAGGATCCTCAACAGGAAGACTTGAATGTTGTGGGAACCGTTGCTCAAATTATAAAAATGCTGCGAATGCCTGATGGTAATACAACCGTTATCATCCAGGGAAAAAAACGTTTCCGGATTAAGGAATTTACTCAATCCGAGCCTTATTACAGAGCTAAAACAGAACGTTTTGAAGAGACACGACCTGATAAAAACGATGAAGAATTTCAGGCTATCGTTTCAACTTTGAAAGATACTGCTTTACTGATTATTCAAAAATCACAACATATTCCTACAGAAGCCGGTTTTGCTTTAAATAATATTGAAAGCCAAAACTTCATGGTGAATTTTATTTCATCAAATATGAATGCCAGCTCTGCGGAAAAACAAAGAATGCTGGAAGTACCAAGCTTAAAGGACCGTGCTACAATGGTATTGGCACATTTAAGCAAAGACCTCCATATGCTGGAATTAAAAAACCAGATCCAGGACAAAGTAAAAGTTGACCTTGATAAACAACAACGCGATTATTTTTTACATCAACAAATTAAAACCATACAGGAGGAACTTGGAGAGAAGGGAAATGAACAGGAATTTGAAGAGCTGAGAGCCCGTGCGCAAACAAAAAAATGGAGCAAAGAAATAGGCGAAATTTTCGAAAAGCAAATGCATAAGCTATCCAGGATGAACCCTAATTCCCCGGAGTTTGGTGTTCAAACAAATTACCTGGAATTGCTTTTGGATTTACCATGGGGCGAATATACGGTTGACAACTTTGATCTGAAACATGCTGAAATGACTTTAAACCATGATCATTTTGGTTTGGAAAAGGTTAAAGAACGGATCCTGGAACATTTAGCAGTATTAAAATTAAAAGGCGACTTAAAAGCTCCTATTCTGTGTTTATATGGCCCTCCGGGTGTTGGTAAAACATCTTTAGGAAAAAGTATTGCGAAGGCGTTGAACAGAAAATATGTACGGATGGCCTTAGGAGGATTAAAAGATGAAAGCGAAATTCGCGGACATCGTAAAACCTATATCGGCGCAATGCCTGGCCGTATTTTACAGAACTTAAAAAAAGTACAATCTTCCAACCCGGTTTTCATTTTAGATGAAATTGATAAGGTAGGAAATGATTACCATGGTGATCCTTCCTCAGCGCTATTAGAAGTGTTGGACCCGGAACAAAATTCAACTTTCTACGATAATTTCCTGGAAAATGATTACGATCTAAGCAAAATTTTATTCATTGCTACCTGCAACAACTTGGCAACCATACAGCCTGCATTACGTGACCGTATGGAAATTATTGATGTAAGTGGCTATACGGTTGAGGAAAAAATTGAAATCGCCAAACAGCATTTATTGTCAAAACAAATTGAAGAAAACGGCTTAAAAAAAACGCAGCTGAAATTAACAGATAAGCAGCTTGAATTCATTATTGAAAATTACACGGCCGAAAGTGGCGTTCGTCACCTGGAAAAACGTATTTCAAAAATTGCCCGTTACGTAGCGGTCCACGTTGTGAAAAAGCAGACTCTGCCTAAAATCAATGAAGAAACAATTGCAAAAATATTAGGGCCTTCCCACGAAAAAGCAAAATACCAGGGAAATGATGTGGCGGGTGTTGTTACCGGATTAGCATGGACACAGGTAGGCGGCGATATTTTATATATTGAAACAAGTCTATCCAAAGGAAAAGGCGCCAAATTAACCTTAACCGGCAATTTGGGAGAAGTAATGAAAGAGAGCGCGACTCTTGCCCTGGAATTTATCAAGGCGCATAACGAGGAGTTTAATATAGACTCGGAAGTGTTTGAGAACTATAATATCCATATTCATGTACCGGAGGGAGCAACTCCAAAAGATGGTCCAAGTGCCGGTATAGCGATGCTAACTTCATTGGTTTCTGCTTTAACCAAGCGTAAGGTAAAAAAACACCTGGCTATGACCGGGGAAATTACCCTTCGTGGAAAAGTGCTACCGGTTGGCGGCATTAAAGAAAAAATACTGGCCGCAAAACGTGCCGGCATAAAAGAAATTATTTTATGCGCGGATAATAAAAAAGACGTGGATGATATTAAGCTGGATTATCTGAAAGGCTTAACTTTCAAATACATTACGCAAATGAATGAGGTGTTACAATTGGCACTTCTCAAATAAACCATTAGGTCTATCCATAAAAAATCCCTTCAAATGATATTTGAAGGGATTTTCTTTATTTCATTAAATTGATGATTACCAGCCTAAAACCCAGGAGAAAATCAATGGGGCAACAATCGTTGCATCACTTTCTACAATAAACTTAGGTGTCTGAATATCTAATTTACCCCAGGTAATTTTTTCATTTGGAACTGCCCCGGAGTAAGAACCATACGAAGTGGTTGAATCAGAAATCTGGCAGAAATAACTCCAGAAAGGAACATCGTGCATTTCCATATCCTGGTATAACATTGGCACTACGCAAATAGGAAAATCCCCCGCAATACCACCACCGATCTGGAAGAAACCTACACCCTTACCTTCACTGTTTTTTGGATACCAATCCGCTAACCAGGCCATGTATTCAATACCGCTTTTCATGGTACTGGCTTTAATTTCACCCTTGATTACGTAGGAAGCAAAAATATTTCCCATGGTGCTGTCTTCCCATCCCGGAACAACGATTGGTAAATTACGTTCCGCAGCTGCCAGCATCCAACTGTCTTTAGGGTCAATTTCGTAGTATTGTTTTAATTCTCCACTGTTCAGGATTTTGTACATGAATTCGTGCGGAAAATAACGCTCACCTGCCGTGTCGGCATCTTTCCATATTTTATGAATATGTTTTTGTAAACGGCGGAAAGCTTCTTCTTCAGGAATACAGGTATCCGTTACGCGGTTGTAATGATTTTCTAACAAATCCCATTCTTCCTGTGGAGAAAGGTCACGGTAGTTAGGAACACGCTTGTAATGGCTGTGGGCCACCAGGTTCATAATATCTTCTTCAAGGTTTGCACCTGTGCAGGAAATAATGTCAATTTTACCCTGACGGATCATTTCAGCCAGGGATTTACCTAACTCTGCTGTACTCATGGCACCCGCTAAGGTTACCATCATTTTACCACCTTCGGTTAAATGGGTTTCATATCCCTTCGCTGCATCCACTAAAGCGGCAGCATTAAAATGTTTATAATGTGTTTCTATGAATTTAGAAATCGGTCCTTTATTGGCTGCTGTTGACATAAATAGTTTTTTTGTGTGGCAAATTTAGTATTTATAAGCTAATAAAATAATATAGAAATAAAAAGTATTTACACTTATGTAAAGTATATAAAACAAAAAAACTCCGCCTTTATGCGGAGTTTTTTTGTTTTAGTAATCTACTATTTCTTTATGGTAAACTCGTAGTAATCCCCATCCTTACCGACTGCCTCCACTATGTCCGTAATTCTCATAACTACATATTTATTTGTGGATACACTTCCAAGTTTAGTAATGATAATATCGTTCAGTTGAAGATTGTACAGAATTGAATATTTTACTCCGGAAGAATAAGCGCTGATTGTAGAAGAATCTGTCGCATTCGCGTAATCAAAACTATTGAACACTACAAATTTACCGCCGGCAGGTGATTTCCAGCTTAAGGATAAGGTTGAACTGGAAGCTGACATGTCCTGAATATCCCTGGAAGCTGTATCAGCTGTCATTGAATTTTCAGCAATTTTGGTTTCCAGGTTATAAGCATCCTGATTGGTTAACGAAAGATTTGAATACATCCGGTGCCCGGCAGACTCAGTTAATGCAACCGGAACAACAGCTTGCGGAGCATTCACATATAACCTGGTAAAATTCTCATTCGCGATTCCGTTTTGGTTTTCTGCTCTGAAAATAAAGACGATTGATTTTCCGGCAAGACTTGCCGGTATTCTATAAAAATAAGTAAAAGATGTAGATTTTGTTAAGATAGCCGTATCCAGCAACACCGTAGGAGTTTCGTTGTCCAGCTGCCCTTTGATAACCACCTTACTTAAGGCTACATCTGAAGTCACACTCACCTTAAAAGTAATCAGATCACCAACATTTCCATACAAGTGAAGAGCACCGGGTGATATCGAAATAATAGGCTTACTGTCTTTATCTTTTTTACAACTAAATATAAGGGAAGACGCCACAACGGTAATTATAGCAAGGACTAATAACTTGAATTTTTTCATTTTAAAATACCTGAATTTTTCCATAAAGTTAAAAAAAAGACCCACATCAGATTTGACGTGGGTCTTTTTTTATTAACAAAGTAATAAGCTTATTTTGTTTTGATCTTGAAAGCTTTCGCTCTGATATTCAAAGTTACTTTTCTTCCTAAGAAAGCTTGATTCGTAGTACTTTCAGTTGAAAGTGGTAAAACGAAATCAGCATCCGGCTTTTGGTTCAACGCATCATATAACGCATTGTTATATGCTCTGTCGAAAGCCTGAGTGTTGAGTAAGCTACCTGCAGTACTGGCAGTATGATATCTTCTTCCACCGTAAGGTATCCCTAAGATATAGTACTGAGTTGCTGTACCTGTAACTTCACCTACATACTCCAAATCTGAACTTACAAAGTTCACTCTAGCGTCCAGCTGTGCGCCTGATATTGTTTTGTTACGCATCGTACAAGAACTAGCGAACAACAATATCGAAAACGCGCTTAATATTAATGTTTTTTTCATATGTATTCTTTTTAAATATTATTAATAAGTGTTTTACTATTTATTTTCTTGCAAAATAAATATGAAGAACTACTCTTACGTCTTGGTTAGAATCTGCATTGAATTCTCTTCTTTTTAATTTAGAGTATTTTGCTGTAGGTGAACCAACCGCGTTTGTTGAAGACTCTTCTTTGTAAGTCACATTATAGTCATTAACAGCAGATGCAGCAATTGATCTTTCTTCTTTAACCTTAGTAACACCACCAAAAGTCCATTTAGCATTCCATCCGTACTCTAAACCTAAAGACATTGGTAAATGACCCAAAAATACATTGAATCCAGAAATTAAACCGATACCTACGTTAGTAGTGTTAGTTTTTCTTGTTGTATTCATTTTATCGCCGTTAAAATATGTACGGTCACTAGTAGTTCTGTCGCTACCAAATCCTAAATACAAATCTGCACCTACATAAGCATCAAAAATGTTGCTTGCTAAGAAATGCTTTTCAACACCTGGTACAATCTCCCACATTCTCTCTACAGACTTTTCTTTCATCTCAGTATAGTTAGAAGTAGGTGTGTAAATAAAAGAAGAATCTGCAGTTGTACCTTTCACTAATAAGTTTTTGTTTTTTAAACGGATACCTGCACGGATAACTAAATCATCAGTTTTGTAGAACTTGTAAGTTAAAATGTTTCCTGACTGTAAAGCGTTACCAGAAAATAATTTAGCAGTCATACCTGAATCTGATGCGATAGAGAAAGCTGCGCAAAAGCAGAGGTTACACCAAATGCTAAAGCTACTAGAGCGATTGATTTTTTCATAATTGTTTTGTTTTTGTTTGTTTGTTTGTTTATTTGTTTGTTTTTGTTTTACAAATTTGGGCAATTTATTAGGTGGCGAAATTACAATTATTTTGCGGTTATAAACAATTAATTGTTAACACACCCGTGGTTAATATTTTTATTCCTTGTTTTGAAGCATCGGAACAAACTTAAATTTTCCGAAGGCCTGCTTGACAAACTCTGTGCCAGTCTTTTTTACGATGACGTTCATCACCTGCTCTTCCCCTTCTCCCAGCGGTATCACCAGAATCCCTCCAATTACTAATTGCGATAACAAATCCTGAGGAATATAAGGGGCAGCAGCGGTCACAATGATCTTATCATATGGGGCAAATTGTGGTAAACCTTTATAACCATCGCCGTAAATAAGTTTAGCCCCTTTATACCCAATTAAGGGTAGGAAGATTTTGGTTTTATCAAATAATTCTTTTTGACGTTCTATAGAATACACTTTTGCTCCCATTTCCAATAGCACCGCAGTTTGGTACCCACAACCAGTTCCAATTTCCAAAACCTTATCGCCTTTTGAAATATTTAATTTTTCAGTTTGGAAAGCCACGGTAAACGGATGTGAAATCGTCTGTCCGGCTCCGATCTTTAAAGCTTTGTCAGAATACGCGTGATCTAATAATGCTGGGCGTTCTGTAGACTGATCGAAAAATAAGTGTCTTGGGATTTTCAATATTGTATTCAAAACTGCCTGACTGATGATACCCTTTTCTTTCAACTGCTCAACCAATCTCTTTCTCTTACCCTGGTATAGGTATTCGTCTTCTTTACTAATATTAATCTGCATGGCCTAAAATTAATTATAATAAACAATCGTATTTTAATATTTAAAAATCATTTCTAACAATTAGTTTTTAATAGATGATACATTTGCATACAATTATAAATATTAAATTATATAGTAAATGAACATAGGTATAGCGGGATTAGGGCATCTGGGAAAAATACATCTTAAACTGGCGGGTGAGATTCCTCAATTTAATGTGAGTGCTGTTTATGATGTTGATAAAACGGTTCTCTCAAGTTTATCATATCAAAATAATGTGAAGACCTGCGAAAGTTTTGAGGAGCTTTTAACTCTTTGTGACGCTGTTTTAATTATTACCCCCACTCCCACCCATTTTGATCTTGCCGCTCGCGCGATCAAAAATGGTAAACATGTTTTTATTGAAAAACCAGCTACTGATAATACCGATGATACAAAAAAGCTGATCCAGTTAGCTAAGGAAGCCGGTGTTATTGCACAGGTAGGGCATGTTGAACGATTTAATCCTGCGTTTATCGCTGCTAAAGAGTTTATTCAAAATCCTTTACATATTGATATTCAGCGTCTCGCCTGCTATAATCCACGGGGTACAGATGTTTCCGTTGTTTTGGACCTCATGATTCATGATATAGACCTCGTATTAACGACTGTTAAAAGTAAGATCAGGAAAATATTTGCGTCCGGGGCTGCCATCGTTAGTAAAACATCCGATTTTGCTCACGCCAGGATTGAGTTCGAAAATGGCTGTATCGCCAATCTGACGACTAACAGAATTGCCATGCAAAACACCCGGCATATGTCTGTTTTTCAAAAAGATACCTTCATCAATATTGACTTACTTAACAAAACAACACTTATTCATAAAATTCAGCCGATTACTTCTAAATCCAACGCCAAGGGAATCGTTATAGAGACCGGACAGGGGCAACAAAACTTTGAAATACTTCAAAATCAGCCAATTATTACTCCAATAAACGCCATAAAAACAGAATTGGAATGTTTTTATAAAAGCATAACTGAAAATGCCCCAATTGCTGTTTCCCTGGCCGATGCGGAAAGTGCTCTACAGGTTATTAAAAGTATTGAATTGCAGATCAATCCTTTAAGGGATATCCCCGCAGTTTCCTAAAAATGAATTTATTTTACTTTCCAATACAATAAGTACAGCTATCTTTACGTTTTTTATATAATATGCATAGATATTTACTGTACTTCTTTCTTGTTTTCAGCTTATTCTTTTGCCTCTCTTGTAATAAAGACAAATTTAAAGCTCCTGAATCTTCATTTCTTGTCATCAATCCTGTTGAATTAAAAACTATTGCCGGACAGGGCGAAAACACCCATAACATTACGGATATATGGTATTATGTGAACGGGAAATTTAAAGGAGTTTTCCCGGTTGGGAGCGTAATGCCAATTGTTGCTTCCGGTAATACTGAAATTATCTTATATGCCGGGATCAAAAACAATGGGATCTCAGCAACCAGGCTTCCCTATCCGCTTTTTAATGCAGTTACAATTCATCAGGATATAGAAGCAGGTAAAACCTACACGTTTTCCCCTGAATTTCAGTATAACTCGGGAGCGTTTTTCTATTACGCGGATGATTTTCAATCGTTCGGAACATTTTTCAGTTCGGCAGGAGAATGTGACTATATTAATACGAGCACTTACGATCCCAGCAAATCATACGGAGGATCAGGAGGCTCAATTTACATGAAAATGACAGATGCAGAACCAACATCCGTTATGAAACAGAATACCGCTTATTTTCTACCTGGAAGCGGAGCAACTGTCTATCTGGAACTTAATTATAAATGCAATCAACCATTTGAAGTAGGTGTTCTTGGCAGTGGTTCTGCTGAAAGAACGGCTATTACTGTCAATACCTCTGAAGAGTGGAATAAGATTTATGTACAGCTAACAAATGTTGTTAGTACACAGCCGGTTTATCCCGATTATCAGGTCTTTATTAAAGCAAGAAAATCAGTGGAATCTCCTGAAATATACATTGATAATGTAAAACTAATTTTCCAGTAAGTGAACAAGGCTCTGCAAACATTTAAGTATGTCTTTGCTGATTATTTTTCAGCCAGTCTCGCATGGAGTTTATTTTACCTGTACCGTAAATTTTATATTGAACCTGATAAATTCGGAATTTTACCTGAAAAGATTTTTGACCGGCAATATATTTTAGGAATTATTATTTTGCCTTTGGGATGGCTGTTAGCCTATTACCTGACGGGATTTTACAAAAACATTTACCGTAAATCCCGTATCAATGAACTGATGCAAACACTTGCTACGTCAATTATCGGAGTAACGTTTATTTTCTTTTTTATTTTACTGGACGATTTTGTGTCAAGTTATAAGGCGTATTATAAAGTATACACCGTTTTATTTGCGCTTCATTTTTTAATAACTGCCATACTGAGATTCATTCTTTCCACGATTACCAATTATAAAATAGACCAGGGAAAAATAGGATTTAACACGGTAATCATTGGCAGTAATCAAAGAGCTCTGAAAATATATGATGAGATCACATCAAGTTACAAATCTTCGGGAAATAGGTTTATTGGATTTATTCACCTCGATGAAAAAAACGGGTTCTCAGAACAACTCAAACAAAAACTAAAGCATTTGGGTGAATACAAAGACCTGAAAGAAATTGTTCATGCACACCATATTGAAGAGATCATTATTGCCATTGAATCGTGGGAACATGGTTACCTTGAAAAGATCATTAATGAGTTAAACGATTTTGAAGCCATTATTAAAATTATTCCGGACATGTATGATATTCTATCAGGTCAGGTAAAAATGAATTCAATATCAGATACAGCTCTTATTGTTATTAATAAGCAGGTGATGCCTAACTGGCAGCAATCCGTTAAGCGTTTCATTGATGTCAGCGTCTCAGTATTTGTGCTGATCGTGTTTAGCTGGGTGTATCTTTTATTAATGCTTTTGGTCAAATTTGGATCAAAAGGCCCGGTATTTTTCAAGCAGGAACGTATTGGAAAAGGTGGCAAACCCTTCAACATCATAAAATTCAGAACCATGTTTACGGATGCTGAAAAAATGGGCCCTTTATTATCAAAGACTAATGATCCCCGTATAACGAAAATTGGAAGATTTTTAAGAAAAGTTCGCCTGGATGAAATTCCTCAGTTTTATAATGTCATCAAAGGTGATATGAGCTTGGTTGGCCCAAGACCGGAAAGAAAGTTTTTCATTGATCAGATCGTTGTTCATGCTCCACACTATGTTCATTTACACCGCGTAAGACCAGGAATTACAGGATATGGCCAGGTGAAATATGGCTATGCTGAAAACATTGAACAAATGGTTTCCCGAGTTAAATTTGACCTGCTTTATATTGAAAACATGAGCCTGATCATTGATTTTAAAATTCTAATCCATACTATTTTAATTGTGATTCAGGGAAGAGGAAAATAATTTAATCCTCCTCCTCACCGGACATCCCTGCAACGAATTTACTTTGTATATTTATCCCTTAAATAAAAGTCCATTCAAATGAAAATTTTAATTACCGGAGGTGCAGGCTTTATCGGATCACATGTTGTTAGGTTATTCGTGAACAAATATCCAGACTACTCGATTGTTAATCTTGATAAATTAACCTATGCAGGAAATTTAGCGAACTTAAAAGACATCGAAAATAAACCCAACTATTCTTTTGTAAAAGGAGATATTGTTGATGCTGATTTTATCAATAAATTATTTAAAGAGCATGCGTTCAATGCAGTCATTCATTTAGCTGCCGAGAGCCACGTTGACAGAAGTATAACAAACCCTTTGGAATTTGTTTACACAAATGTTATCGGAACTGTTAATTTACTGAATGCTGCCAAAGAATTACACAAAGCAGATAGCACTAAATTCACGAAATTTTATCATGTCTCAACGGATGAAGTATATGGCTCATTAGGCGATACCGGCCTTTTTACAGAAACTACAGCTTATGATCCGCATAGTCCCTACTCTGCCTCTAAGGCAAGTTCAGACCATTTTGTGCGTGCTTATCATGACACTTTTAAGTTACCTTGTGTTATTTCAAACTGTTCCAACAATTATGGTCCGTATCATTTTCCGGAAAAACTGATTCCATTGTGCATCAATAACATTAAACACAACAGGCCATTGCCTATTTATGGTAAGGGTGAAAATGTACGCGACTGGTTATTTGTTGAAGATCACGCCCGCGCTATAGACGTTATTTTTCATAAAGCTGATTCCGGAACTACTTATAATATCGGAGGACATAATGAATGGACGAATATTGATGTCATTCGTTTATTATGTGACATGATGGATGAAAAATTAGGAAGAGCCAAAGGAACGAACCAAAAACTGATCACCTTTGTTACTGATCGTGCAGGGCATGATATGAGGTATGCTATCGATTCATCGAAATTGCAAAATGAACTGGGATGGAAACCTTCGCTTCAATTTGAAGAAGGTTTATCCAAAACAGTTGACTGGTATTTGCAAAACGAAGAATGGTTAACCAATGTTACTTCGGGTGCTTACGCTAACTATTACGAAAAACAATACCAGTAACAGATAATGGTTTTTAGTAGCATCACCTTTTTAGTTTACTTCTTACCTGTATTTTTATTGGCGTATCACCTTACTCCCAATAAACTAAAGAATGCCTGCATCCTGATTTTCAGTATTGTTTTTTATGCCTGGGGAGGTCCTAAGTTCATCTTTGTGATCCTGGGAACAACCTTCGTGGATTTCTTTTTGGTAAAAAAAATGGCGGAGTCAAAATCCGTTAAAACCAAAAAACAAATATTGGTTATTTCACTGATCATTAACATCGGCTTATTATTCTATTTTAAATACTGTAATTTTTTTATTGAAAATATTAATGCAGCATTGGGACTGGCTGGTGTTAATGAAATCTCCTGGCTAAAAATCGTTTTACCCATTGGAATCTCGTTTTATACCTTTGAAAGTGTAACCTATGTGGTGGATGTTTACAGAGGAATTCACAAACCGTTAAAAAATTTCTGGCATTACCAAACCTATATTTTACTGTTCCCTAAATTAATTGCAGGCCCCATTGTTCGTTACCATGATATTGCCGACCAGATTACTGACCGTGAAAAAAATTATACGGCAGATGTTAAGCTTAGTGGCTTTTACACATTTTGCATAGGCCTTGCCAAAAAAGTAATCATTGCAAACACCATAGGTTCTCAGGCGGATGATGTGTTTAAACTGGATGCTCAGCATATTGATTCAGCAGCTGCATGGGTTGGCGCAATAGCCTATACGTTCCAGATCTATTTTGATTTTAGCGGGTATAGTGACATGGCAATTGGTCTTTGTAAAATTATGGGCTTTAGAATCCCGGAAAATTTTAATAACCCTTATTTGTCTTCAAGCATTACTGAATTCTGGAGAAGGTGGCACATGACATTAGGAGCGTGGATGAAAAATTATCTATACATTCCGTTAGGAGGCAATAAAGTAGATTCCAACATAAAACTGTATCGTAATCTATTGATTGTCTTTCTTCTTTCAGGCTTATGGCATGGTGCGGCATGGACCTTTATTTTCTGGGGAGCATTTCATGGACTGTTCCTGATCCTGGAAAGATTATTTTTACTGAAAGTATATAATAAGACGGGTAAAATCTTTTCCACCCTGCTTACATTTTTAATTGTTATAGTAGGATGGGTTTATTTCAGATCGGAAGATATGGGCCAGGCCAATCATATCGTAAAAGCAATGTTTAGCTTTAATTTTACAGATGGGAAGTTTGCCCTTCATAATGATTTTTATTTCTCTTTATGCCTGGCTGCTTTCTTCTCTTTCTTTGCCTGTATTCCTTTTACAAAAAAACTTCAGGTAAGAGTATATGGTGAAAATCATACAGTACTTTCAAATACAGTGGTGTTAAGCATTAGCATTTTATTATTTTATATCTCACTGAGTTATATTGCTGCCTTAGACTTTAATCCTTTTATTTATTTCAGATTTTAGGACATGAAGAAAAAAAAATATAACGCTTTTGTATGGGTTGCATTTGCTGCGATTTTTTATCCCATGCTGGCCGGCTTTTTAAAAAAAGACAATAAACCTAATCTGACCGGGATTGTTATTAATAATGTGAATCCGGATTCATTATTGAAGAAGGATAAAAGCATGTGGTTTAGTGGCGAGTACCAATCACTAAAAGATGATTATAATAATGATCACTGGGCATTTAAAGAAAAATTTGTCAGACTCAATAACCAGTTTTATTTCAAAACATTCAATCAGATCAGGGTGAATTCGTTTGTTTTAGGAAAGGATAATTATGTGTATAGCGAAGGTTATATTTATTCCGCATTTGGTGATGACTTTGTTGGCGAAGAAAAAATAAAAAGCAAACTGGACAAAACAAAGGTGATTCAGGATTCATTAAAGAAAAAAGGCATTGACCTTTTATTGGTTTTTGCCCCGGGCAAAGGCGAATATTGCATAGAACAAATCGAAGACAAATACAAGCATGCGCCTGGTCGTACAAATTACGAGGCCTTTTCTGAAAACGCAAAAAGGCTTGGACTCAATGTACTTGACCTGAAAGCTTACTTTCAAAAATTAAAGCCAAACACACCATACCCGCTCTTTCCCAAGTTTGGTCATCATTGGAGCTATTACGGTGAGTGCTTAGCGGTGGATACCATTATAGGTCATATCGAGAAACTTCATCACTGCGATCTTCCGGATATTGTTTGGAATAAAATTGACGTGGTGGATACAGCACGCAGCCGTGATGCGGATGTGTTAAAAAGCATGAACCTGTATAAGAACCCTGAACAAAACATGAAACTTGCCTATCCGGATATTATGTTTGAACAGGACTCCATAAAAAATACCACCCGTGTATTAACCATTTCCGATAGCTATTGGTATGGACCGGTTTATATGGGTGTTGGACAAAATTGCTTTGCCGGTGGGCAGTTCTGGTATTATTACAACAAGATCATTCCAAACCCTAGTGCAACTGAAAAAGTGGAAGTTTGGCAGCTTGATCTGAAACAAAGTATTGAGAGTAACCAGGTCATCATGCTATTATATTCAGATGGGAATTTACCAAGTTTTTCAAATGCATTCATTGATGATGCCTATGAATTATATACTAATCCGAAAACCTACTATGCGCGTGTTGAAAGAAATAAAAGCATAAAACAATTCGAAAAACAGATTCGTGAAAAACCGGTTCTTTTGAAAAAATCCACAAAAAAGTCGCAGGACCTTCAAATCCCTTTAGATTCGGCAATAAAACTGGATGCCATGAAATTAGCGGGGATTAATTAAACTGTTTTTTTCATCACATAAAAATTGGGGGTTTTTAAAACAGGAACAGTCTTTTTCCATTTTTTAAGCCGTCAAGCCAAAAAACCCGGAAGTCCAAATTGTTCAAAACTTCACCTTTTAAGAATTTCATCCTATTTATTTCATTTTTCGACAGTAAATTTCAATCGTTCATCTAAAGCGCAGTAAGTCAGACATTGAAGCGGAATAATCTGGATTATTTTTGGAGAATTATTTGCTAAAATATCGATTTAGATTAAACCAAATAGCATATATTAAATGTGCAAGTTTTTTTTTCAAAAGATTTAACGAACAGTTCTACATTTGGTTCTATGGATATAATGGAAAAAAAGAAAATTTACCACGGACAACTTGCAGATTTCTGGTTTGATACGGACGGAATTTTACATGCCATATCCAAACCTGAAGGAATCAGAAGTATTGAGACTCTCAAAGGAGATCTTGAGTTAATTAAAAGTTTCTCGGAAGATAAAAGAGTTGGGCTCATTTTGGATAACTCATTTACGAAAGCCTATGATATCAAAATGATCAGGTTTACCATCAAAGAATATCCGAAATTATTTAAAGCCGTTGCTTTTATCCCCAATTCACCAATCGGTAAAATGATCAGTTCTATACTGTCGACTTTGAATCCGGGGGACATTATGCCTATTGCCACCTTTGAAAATAAAAATGATGCAAAAAAATGGATCCTGGAACATCTGTAACCTGCAACAATCATAGCGATCAATAATCCTGTCTTACCGAATTAAACTTTACTTAAATTATACTCAGGGTACTTTTGTTTAAAAAGCAAACTCATGAGAACGATTGCACTTTTCTTTTTTGTGCTCTTTTCATTAAGCAGTTCCGCGCAATGGAACTGGGCAAAAAATATTTCCATCCATCATTGGGATTATGGCAAGTTCCTGCATAAGACTTCTGCGAACATTTTTATAGCCGGCGAAACGGGTTATTACGGTGTGACTCCCTCTGATGTATTTATCGGAAAATACGACCTGAATGGAAATCTAATGCTCTTGATAACTGATACCGCATGCAATCTATATGACTTTGCCACGGATAATTCTGAAAACTGCTATGCCCTTCTTAGAATCAAAAACAAGACGGTACTAAGAAAATATGATAGTATCGGAAATGTAGCCTGGACTAAATCAGGAAACCTCTCTTCCATTACTGTTTATCGAAATAATTTATATGCGTCATGCGGACTTGATACCATTTTAAGATATGACCTTAATGGTAATCATATCTCTTCGATCATTGCTCCTAATATTTCCATACATAAAATCAGAACAGATTTTAATGGATCCTTAGTGCTTACAGGCAATAAAGTATTTGATGGTTACATTGCCAAATACGATTCTATCGGTAATTTTTTGTGGGAATATTATGATGGAGGAACAGGACATAATCCGGCTGCAATTGATGATATTGATTTTGATACGGCTAACAATGTATACTTTACTGGCCATTACTCATCTCAAATGCGTACCATGTGTGACACGTTGTATCCACAAAATAACGTGTATGGTTACTACACCGTCAAAATCAATCCGACAGGGCAATGTCAATGGATAGATCCACGAGGTTCAAGAAATATATCGGTCACCCATGATGGGGTATATTTATGCGCCTATGATAGCATGTATAAATACACAAGCAGCGGACAACTTATCTCATCCATTCATTATCCGTTGAGTCCCTATTCCACCAGCAAAAAAACAACGGACGCCATCTACTTTACCGGTATTTTTACAGGGACCATCATTCTGGGTAACAATACATTAACCAGCTCTATTGCTACTGACGCTTACCTTGGTAAATATTCGACTTCTATTGCAACGGCCATGACGGAATTTAACCATCAGTCTTGTACGGCATTTCCTAATCCTTCTTGTGGAATCTTTCAGATCAGCTTAAATAATATAGCTGTTGAGCAAGACGTATGTGTATATGATATCCTTGGCAACTGCATCATGAGTAGAACATTCTTAAAAGGCGGGAAGATTGATTTAAGTGACCAGCCTAAAGGTGTTTACTTTGCTGAAATTTCCAGCAACGAAAAAAAATATGTTACTAAGCTGATTCTGCAGTAATTTGAGATCAGGAATTCGCTTTTACATAATCAAAGGCAGCCTTCGCAAATTTTCTCCATTTATCTGAATGATCTGCAGAGACTTGTATCCACTCTTTCATCGGACGTTTTTTACCTGAAGGGTCAAACAACTGAGACCCATCCAGACTTAAGGCATCTTTGTGCGCGTCACCCGTCAATTTAAACACCATTTCATTTTCGAAAAAACTCACGAAGGCTTTACCGTTCACCTTAAAGCAGGGTTTGCCAAACATCTGACTTTGTTCCGCCTCTTTTATTCTTTTTCCAATTTCGATATAGAGGGTTTCTTCTTTTGTCATCTTAATTATTTATTTTGATGGTGATTCATTTTGTCATATTTCCATAAGCCATAACTTTGTGTCCAGCCCTTTGTTTTATACCTATACCAAAAATGGAGCGACAAAGACAAGACCAATAATACCGCTGATACTATCCAAAGCAAATTAGTTCCCCACAAAAAATAAACCAGGCAACCTAACACCAGGTATTTCAAAACTCTGAACCAAACCGGTTGTGAATGTTTTGAGAAAGCTACTTCTGCTTCACGTTTTAATACCTTGTAAAATGACATGCTTATTATTTTTAATTAATGGTCAGGTTGTTTCAGGATCAATCCATTTAGGAACCGTTGGCGGATCGTAATTTTTCATCTGATGAAGCAGGTCATCAATGTTATCACTTACTAATAACATACTCTCATTCACCTCTTTCAAAAAACCTTTCTCAACCATAGTTCCGATCATTGTTAAAAGAGGGTCATAAAAACCATTCACATTGAGAATCCCAATCGGCTTTTTATGAAGACCAAGTTGGGCCCATGTCAGCATTTCAAATAGTTCCTCCATGGTCCCAAAACCTCCGGGCAATGCAATAATGCCATCAGACAACTCATGCATTTTTCGCTCATGCATACTTTCTACCAGAATCAACTCACTTAATCCGCTATGAGCAATTTCTTTGGATCTTAAGAAATTGGGGAGAACACCAATCACTTCACCTCGTTCTTTAAGAGCGCCATCAGCAACTGCACCCATTAACCCTACTTTTGCACCACCATAAACCAATCCTATATGCTGTTTAGCTAATTGTTTCCCAAGCATTTCAGCGTTTAAGCGAAAGGAATTTTCATTACCATTACTTGAACCGCAAAAAACTGTAATTCTTTTCATATTATTTCTATCTCTTTCTAATTGGAATCCATCCAAAATTAAACATTTACTTTAAGAATTAATCCCGGGGTTTACAAAAAACAGAAGGACCAAAATTTAATTTGATCATGCTCCTAGGGTATTCTATGTTAAAATTACTGTGGCAATTGGGCTATTTTGTATGTTTACATGATCTTTAAGAACTCTTCATCGTGGAAGAAATTCATTTGAGAACAATAATTCAGGGAGTATGGAACACGTAAAAATGAAATTATCGGATGGCCTGATCATCGCTGAGTTTAAAAAAGGCCTTGAGTTTACAATGGAATTAGCCAAAGAAATGGTAGACGAACGTCTTAAACTGCAAAACGGAAAAGATTACCCGTTAATCCTCATCGCCAACGGATTCAAAGTAGAATCCCGAGAAGTAAGGGAGTACCTTAAAAAAGAAGGCATACAAGGAATGAAATCAGGCTGCTTTGTGGTGGAGAATTTTTTTGAAAAGGTAATGGTCAATTTTTTTCTCTTTGTTAATCCTCCGAAAATTCCCTCTAAAATGTTTACCAGTTTAAAGGAAGCCATCGAATGGTCAGCGAAATACAAGTAGATTAACTTCTGTCGTCTTCCCAAATGACGGAGGTTATTTTCCACCCCTCTTGTGTTTTCACAAATTGAAAAAACTTAGTTCCCAGTTCTACAAAGGGCTTTTTGTCCATAACCCCGCTCTTTTGATACCTGGAATGCCTTTGTGCAATATTACTCACGATTTGTGTCTCTGAACTTATTTCATGTTCCTCAAATTCCGTCAGTGTGCCATCCGTCAGGATTTTTTTTCGCGGCTCCACAAAAGATTTTAAATCATAAACCGCCTGGTCCGAATCTTTTTTACTAATCAATATGGTTTCAGGAATGCAAAGATGGTTAAGTAAACTCCAGTCAGGCTGTTTATGATTGATATTTGCGAATATCCCGAAAAAAGCTTTTACAACTTCATTGATTCTTAAACGATCGCTCGGCACTGAATAGACATGTAATTTTTCTTCAGCCACCTCAATCTCTTTTTTGAAATGCATGCCCAGCTTATGCAATAGTTTAATTGAATTTTCATTTTCAGGGACTGTCGTTGCAAAAATTTTTGGCGACTCATATCCAGGCAACAGATTATGTAAAACAGAATTTACGGCTTCATAGGCATATCCCTTCTTTCCATATTCCGGAAGAAATGCAAAGCCAATATCATGATACTCCAGATAAAGCCGCTTGATAAAAGTAATCACACCTATGCTTTGCTTTTTTTGGGGAAGTTTTACCACCCAATAAGAAATATCCCGGTTACCAAGAATTTTTTGAATATAAACCAGCGCTTCTTCCCGGGAAGCTATATTTCTGTCGCCAATAAACTGCTTCCATTCCCTGGTGTTTACCAATTCATAAATGAAATGGTTGTCACCCTGAGTTAACGGTTCAATTAAAAGACGATCTGTAACTATTGGTACCTGAACTTTCATTGAATTATTGTTCCTTCAGAAAAAAGAAAAATCTCTTTAACATCTTGCCATTTTTTTCTTTTTACCTATCGCGCCTTTATTCTTTACTTTATTAATATAATCCACGGCGCCTGGAACCTTGCAGGAAGTATCTCCCACATCTACTTTCACTGTTCCTATTTTCTGAGCAATCGCGATGGCTTTATCGGTTAATGAAGCGACATATGAACCCACGGAAATAACAAACATATTCATGCGTGACCTGACGTGGTTATCGGCTTTATGTATTTCTTTTTCTACCCGTGCCAGTAAAGTTTTTAGCAATGACATATCGAGTTCATCATCCGCTTTAATGGCAACCACACTGCACAAGGTTGACCAGCCTGCAGCAGCAATATAGGATTCTTTTGATTCGATCCATTCCAGAGCCAGTTCAAAACCATGCTGACTTTCGGCGGCGATCCATGGCACTGTATAATCGCAGATGTTGGGAGATTCAGCCTGCTTTACCCAGGTGGCAAGGTCTTTTTTTGTCATCTTGCTTTCATCCGCGATAAGTCCTGCCAGGTACATGGCGTCTGAATTACCGGTAGCATAAAGATCTTTTGATAGTTGGTAATCTTTCTTCACGCGCTTTTGGATCACTTTCATATCTTCTATTTTCGCACCAAAGAAGGGTTCTTTGACCCCATGTTTCAATAATATTTTTTTGATATTCGGATTTCCTTTTTCTTCCAGTTCCTCAAGGATTGCTTGTACAGTCATGCTCAATAGGCTTAATGATTAAAATAAATAAGCCTAATTGGCTTCCACATAAGTTTTAAAATTGTTTAAAATTGCCTGCCAGCCATCTTTTTGCATTTCCACAGGGTTTTCACTTTCGGCTTCAAAAGTTTCTGTTATCCTCGTTTCATCAGATTCGTCGGCTGAAAAAGTGATGATGGCTATTCTTCCGTCACCCATGGTGTAAGCAATACGCTCATTGGTGATCACTTCATCATACGTGCCTGTGAAATCGAATCCAAAACTACCGTCTTTAGCTTCCATTCTTGAAAGAAAACGACCACCTACTTTCAAATCATTTGTAGCCCGTGGAGTATGCCAGTCTTCTGAAGCATTGTTCCATTTAATAATATGTTCTGGTGTTGTCCATAGTTTCCAGACTTTTTCAATGGGAGCTTTCACAGTTGCCTCTACCGTGATCCTTGTTTTATTTCCTGTTTCCATCTTGTTAGCGTTTTATGGTTGGTCGAATAACCAAAGCTAAAAGTTTATAAGCTATTTTCAAATAAAAAATGAACTGTGCAAGCCGAAACCAGGTTCACTGCCATCAAATATTTTCCATCCTAAATCCATAAAGATGTAAAACGTACAATATATATTGCTTAAATGTAACGTATCGTGCTGGAGAATTCATCAATTTTACAAATATGCGCGATTAGCTTGTGTTTATTACATTATTTGTGTTGGGCTAAACGTAACGATTTGATAATAATAGCAAAAGATATATAATTCAACCCTTAATTAGTTTTGTTAATTTAAAAACCCAACCGCATGATGATTATTACAAAAAAACCTAAAGCATCCATCTATACTTTTAAAAAAGTAAGAGAGAACATTAATTTGAATAAAATAACCGAAGATTTGCTTCAAACCACAAGTAGCCAGGATAACATCAACTGGGCTAACAATTGGCTCGAACAAACTTCAGAGTTTAAAACTGAATGCGTTGTGAACCCTGCTTCCTTAAAAAACATCAAGTTTATTATTAAGTGGTGGGAAAATTAAATTGGTTTTCAACACTGCCACCGGCTGCTGCAATTATTAATTCCTGATACCAATCCGGCTGTTACTTCAAGAGCCGGATGGTATTATCTACCTTTTCTAAATACGAATACCAATCACACAAACATCATCAACCTGTTCCAGGTCACCGATCCAGTTTTTGAACGTAGTTTCCAGTAATTCTTTTTGCTGAGGAATCGATAGATGCTGATTAACCAGTAATAAGTTTTTCAATTTTTTGCTCATAAACTTTTTTCCGTCAGGCCCGCCAAACTGGTCCGGGAAACCATCGGTTAAGGTATAAATCGTATCTCCTTTTTTTACATTAACAGAGTGTAATGTAAAAGTTTCCTGATCTTTATCATGTTTACCTACAGGCATTTTATCAGGTTTGACTTCAATAAACTCTGTCATCCCTTTTTCATTCTTTCTAACAATCCACACGGGGTTTTGTGCTGCAGCTACCTGTAACTGCAGCTTTTCAAAATCAAATGCAATTAAACTGCAATCCATCCCGTCTTTTCCACCCTCTTCGCTTCCATCTTTTTTCAAACGGTCAATAATGATCTGCCTTGTATGATTCAATATTTCTGCGGGATTGTTATGATGCTCTATTGCTTTTTCAAGGCTTGTCACATTGATCAAACTCATAATGGCACCAGGTACGCCGTGCCCCGTGCTATCGGCCGTTGCTAACATAAAGTTACCGTTGATCAATTTACCTGCCCAGTAGAAATCACCGCTTACAACATCTTTCGGCTTAAAAAACACAAAATAATTTTTCAGGTTTTCATCCAGTAGCTCTTTACTCGCCAGGAAGCTTCTTTGAATGCGTTCTGCATAATTAATACTGTCAGTAATTTCCTTATGCTTTTCTTCAATGATGTTTTTTTGAACCTGCGTTTCCTTTTCCTTCAGTTCAATGATGTGTTTTTGGTTCCTGGTAACACGAAACCTGTTAAACATAAATGCGGAAAACAATGCAATAAGAACAATCCCACCGTACAAGGACAAACGCTGTGTTCTTTCTTTCTGCAATTGCAAGGTCACAATCTTTTTTTCTTCAGATGCTTTAACGCTATCGGCTGCTGCCTTTTTCTCGTACTGGTATTGAAACGCTTTCTGCAAGGATGCTTTGCGATTGGTTTCATTCAGGACGCTGTCGTTCATTTGCCGGTAAAGCGCCTGCATTTGAAATGCTTTTTCCCAGTTTTTTTCCTTCGCATAGATTTTGCTTAAAGTATTACCGGCATCCATAATGTTCTCAGGAAAACCGAGTTCTTTTGAGATTTTTAAGGCGCGTTCAGCAAAATCCTTCGCTGTTTTTCCTTCAATCAATTTCGGTCCTTTTTCATCCAGCATAGCGTTGGCAATATTGTCGAGAGAAAAAAAGATTCCTTCCTTATCATTTATGGTTTCCCGTATTTTCAAACTTTTCAGATAATAGCTTATGGCTCCATCCACATCATTTCTGAATCCACAGGTGCTGCCCAGGTTATTATATGCTGTGGCTATTCCACCCTGGTCATGTAGTTCCTGCGCGATCTTTAAACTTTTGTTATAATATGTCTCTGCCTTATCAATATCCTTTATGTTTTTATACATGTAACCCAGGTTATTCAGTGAGGTAGCGGCATTACTTTTGTCACCGGTTTCTTCACAGATTTTTACACTTCTCTCGAGGTACTCGATAGCACGATGAGCATCGCCCTGCTGCTGATAGATGGTAGCCAGGTTATTTAAACTGGTCACCACACCACTCATGTATTTCATTTCTTCATGCATTTTTAAACTCCTGTTCAGATATTCAACCGCTTTTGGAACATCACCTACCCTTTGCATTAAAAGACCGATGTTATTTAAGGAAGTGGCCTCCCCGTTTTTATCATTTACTTCCTGCTGTATCTTCAGGCTCTTCTGGTAATATTGCAGACAGAGAGCAGTTTCTCCGTTTTCACTGGCCAGATAACCAAGGTTATTATATACAGTGGCGAGGTGCGTCAAATAAAACGGCCTTAAAGGGTCATTTGGCTTTGCAGTTTTCAAAAACACTTCGCACCTTGTTCTCAGCTGCTCATTATACAACGGCCATATGGCAGGGTCAGGCTCGTTATTCGACAATATATTCAATGCATTACACAGTGTTGTATCATGCAGTTTGGTTTTTAGAAGAGCTTTGACAGAGTCAATGTTTTGAGAATAGCCAAAGTTCCGGCACAAAAATAATAAGGAAAGAAATAGTAAACTCTTTTTCATTGATAATGTCTCAGAATATAATTTAAAAAAATTGATGTTTTTTAAAGATAAGAGGATTTTAACAATTAGCAAAAGGGGGGCCTTTACCAGTCTCAGTTTCCATTCAGCCTGTTCAATGTTCTTTCGATGTATACCTCAGGTGTCAGTAAGGCTCCCTGGATACGTTTGGCATAATGAATGCTATCCAGGACCTCTTTGTTTTTTTCATGCAGACTATCATAAGCACTATCGACTAAAACTTTTTGTGCTTCAATAATTTTCTTTTGTTTTTGTGCCACCCGATAACGATTAAATACAAAACCAAAAAATGTGATCACCAGAATCAATCCGCCATACAGAGCATACCGCTGTGTCCTTTCCTGCTTTAAGCTTGCCGCCTGCGCACCCAGTTGGGCATTAATCACCTTTTGTTCCTCCGCGTGTTTAACACTGTCTGCCGCCGCTTGCTTTTCATATTCATACTGGAATTGTTTTTTTACACTTAGTTTCCGGGTGTTCTCATTACTGATACTATCACGCATGAGCGTATGCAACTCTGCCATTTCAAGAGCTTCCTTGTGTTTATTTTGACTCTCGTAAATTTTCTTCAGAGTGAGGGCCGCATTGATAATGTATTCAGGAAATCCTAATGTCTGTGCAATCTGCATACTTTCCTGAGCCGATTTAAGTGCCTGTCCGGTTTTACCCACCTTAAGGTATGCCGACGCAATGTTATGGAGTGAAGAAGAGATGCCTTTTTTATCTGATATGTCTTTCCGGATAGCAAGAGCCTTCAAATGGTAATTCAAGGCCTTTTCAGGTTCATGACGGGCATAATAAATATTACCGATATTATTTAAAGAATTGGCAACACCAGATCTATCACTGATTGATTCTCTCACTTCCAGCGATCTTAAATAATACTCCATGGCTTTTGTTAAATTGCCACTCTGGTCATAAATATAACCGATGTTGACAAGGGACTGCCCTATGCCTTGCTTGTCGTCAATCTTTTCCCTGATCGCCAATGACCTGTGGTAATACTCAAGTGCTTTTTCTTTGTCTCCCTGGTTTTCATATACGTGACCGATATTATTCAACAGATATGCGAGGCCCTGCATGTCTTTTATTTCTTCCAGGATTTTGAGTGAACGGTGATAATAATTAAGCGCCTTGTCAATATCCCCGAGCGTTACGAAACCAAAGCCAATATTATTGAGGTTGTTGGCAATACCTAATTTATCGTCAATGCTTTCCTGGATTTTTAACGCCCGGTGATAATAAGCCGATGCCTTCTGCACATTACTTTGACGTGCGTATTGATAACCCTTGTTGCCTAATGCCGCTGCCAGTTTTTTGAGATAAAACACATTTCCGGGTTCGGCTTTCAGGTTTTTTGAAGCAAGTTCTGCGAGTTCATCATTATAGATGGGCCACAGTTTATCATCGCTTTCAGCCTCTGTTAACTGGTTGAGGATGTTACAGCGGGTGGTGTCATGTTTCGCATGTTTCAGAGCGATCTTTAATGAATCAATGATGGGATTTTGAGCATATATATTTATGCTGAGAACAGCAATATTGATCAAAAGGAAGATATGTCTTAATCTGGAAATCATGAAGATGAACAACAGTCTGTTGATCAAATATAATGAATTTAGGGAAACAGAAACGCATGTAAATTGCTCATTTGCCGGTAATCAACTCATACCAAATCTCAACAGTATAGTTATCGGGGTCCTTAAAATAAAGATAAGGTGCGCCGGGAACAAATTCGCTTTTCTCAATAATGGTGCCGCCCGCCTTCATAATTTTTTCATGAAGATCATCTATGTCTTTTGCGTCACGTAAACGAAAACCAAAATGAGCAATGCCCCCCGTATGACCATTTGCCAAATCATTCTTTTTTTCAAATACCAATATGTCATTGCAACCCGGTGTGGTGAGCTGAATCATTTGTTCGGTTTCATACATTAGAACCATGCCAAAGACCGCCTGATAAAAATCACGGGTACAGGAAAGATCGCTAACACCGATCGCCAGGTGAGTAAGTCCATATGTTTTTGTTTGCTCCATCCTACATCAAAATTAATTGATTGTATTGGTAAAGTCAATATCTCCGGCTTTCAAATTAATGTCACACCTAATTTATGTTCTTGTTTATTTGCAAACGATGGCTATAAAAATGTAATATGCCTGGTATTATCATTGGGTAAATTCGGAGTGTAAAACCAAATATCATTCAAATGAAAACATTACTTTTTACGATTGTCGCATGCGGAATAGTTTCGATAACACGGGCACAAACTTATACAGTAGATAAAAATCACACCCGGGTTGGATTTAGCGCTACCCACTTCGGAATATCTAAGGTAGATGGCCGATTTAAAGACGTTTCGGCAACCATGACCTCTAAAAAAGAAGATTATACCGATGCCGTCATTGAAATGACCACTAATGTCAGCACCATTGATACGGACAATGATACGCGGGACAAAGACCTTAGAAGCGAAAACTGGCTTGATGCCAATAAATATCCTACTATTAATTTTAAAAGCACTTCATTCAAAAAAACAGGAGGAAATACTTATGAGCTAACAGGAAATATCACGATTCATGGAATTACAAAACCAATTACATTCCAGGTGGTTTATAATGGTAAAGAGATAAATCCTGCGACAAAAAAAAACACTATAGGATTTACAGTTACAGGCAAGCTTAACCGACAAGATTTCCAGGTCGGAACAGGTCCTGCCAGTGCCATTGTTGGTGACGAAATTGAACTAAGATCCAGTGCAGGATTTATAGTTGACTAAAGAATTTTTTAAGACGAATCATAAAATTAAAACCGAAATGAAAAAAATAATTATCACAGCAGTTGTTTGCATTATCTCATTGTATACATATGCGCAAACCTATACACTTGACAAGAACCATACACGTGTGGGCTTCATCGCTACAAACTTTTATCATTTGCAGGTAGATGGGCATTTTAAAGAAGTAGTGGCAACATTAACATCTAAAAAAGAAGACTTGAGCGACGCCGTGATTGTAATGACCGCAGCCGTCAATTCTATTGATACTGACAATGATGTCAGAGACAAGGATCTCAGGAGTGCCGACTGGTTTGACGAAGCTAAGTATCCCACCATTATGTTTAAAAGTACTTCTTTTAAAAAAGTCAGTTCAACAGTTTATAAATTAAATGGCGAAATCACCATCCACGGTATTACCAAACCCATTTTTCTGGACGTGGCTTACGGAAAATTCCTCAACCCAACAACAAAAAAATATGTTGTTGGCTTTACTATTTCAGGAAGCCTGAACCGTCAGGATTTCAAGGTTGGCGCTGGTGCACCTAACAGCGTGGTTGGTGATGGAGTCCAACTCCTGGCTAACGTAGAGTTTATTGTTGACTAATTCTGTCTTGCATTACTTAATTAAATCAAAAAGCCCCGCCAATAATGGCGGGGCTTTTTGATTTTTGTTTTGATTAGCAGCAGCCTAAAGGGCAGCTACCACAACAACAAACGATGGCACCTGCAACTACTAACGCTGCTGTGATGCCTATGATTAATTTTGTCATTTGGATTTGTTTTAAAGATGAATATTCATTTGATTAGATTACATATGGTCCTTTAAGGAGCAATGATCAAATAAGTTCAGGGGGTTGCCAGCAATCCGAAAGATAATCTGAAAGAACGTTGTCGTTCTTAACAGGTGGCCTTTTGGTGTTTAAAGACATTTCAACGTTAAAATTAAATTCGGGAACAGCTACGAAACTGCAATGGCAATTTTGTAATGAACAACAGGAAAGACAGGACGAATCTTTTTCTGAAGGGCCTGATGCTTTATTAGTTGAGAGGTCTTTTGTGCATTGAGTCCCGCAACTCGTGTTACAGCATAGATCCGCTTGTTTTAAGACCAAGTATCCGCCACATACTACCGGAGAAACCGTAAGCAGTGAAAGGTAAGTCATTAATATGAATGCAATTGATCTCATGTGCAGACAAATATAATGGATTGCCTGATGCCTATTTGCTAAAAAATGTTATTGGATAACAAAGCGAAGAAAAATACAACTGAATTGCCAGGATTACACTTTCATGGATGAAAAACAACAAAACGAACAAATCCGTAAGACAAAAGTTTTACCTGAGAATAAATTCAACTCTCCTGTTTTGCTGCTTGCCCTCATCGGTCTCATTGTTGGCGACCGGTCTTGAACTTCCACACCCGGTATATATTATCCGGGCCCTATCTATTCCACTTAATTCCAAATAATCGGCTACTGCTTTTGCTCTTCCTGTAGAAAGCTTTCTGTTACTTTTCTCATTTCCGGAATTATCTGTATGGCCGGAAATTTCAATATTTTTATCCTTATTCTTTTTAAGATAGTCAACAATTAAATCTAATTCAGAGCGCGATGCCTTTAGCAGAGCAGCTTCACCGGTTCGGAATAAAACGTTCTTCAAAATAATTAAACTGTTCGGATGAATTTCTTTCAGCGTATCGGGAACCACATTCATTGTATCGATTGGCTCCTTTAGATCTGTTTCAACAAGGCTCACATCATCAATAAAATAATATGCATCTCGCTCAATCTTCTGATTGATGCGGGATTTTACTTCCTTGGGAGCTTTTAGCTTTGTTCTCCTGATTTGATTGATCACAAAACTGCCAATTAAAAGATACTGTTCGCCACCCATTGCTTTATAGGTAACAGATAATCGGTGCCAGTTTTTTATATCATTTCCAACCTCACGTTCTATACTCATATAAACAGGGCTTAGATCTGTAATTACATCGGACGATTGATAATCGGCTTTACCGGGAATAAAACAAACTCCAATCTTGTCAATGGAAATACTTGAATAATCCGCCAGGCTTATATACATAGTAAAAAGATAGGTTTTGTTCTTGTTTAAGGGCTCGTTAAGAGCGGTTTGTAAATACTCCCTGTAATTGCCGTGTGAAAAGACAAACAAGCCGACATAGCAGGTGCCGGAGTGCGGGTTTTGATAACCCATGTTATTTTGCGGAACATCTACTTCAGAATAAATTTTGTCTGAATTCTCTTTGGTTTTTCTATCACATTTACAAAACAGATCCGATGTTCCCCTGCTGGGAATACTCCATACGTGTGAGGCTCCCAGGGATGAAAAGTCCATCGGTACAAATTTATTCTTCTCGAAACTCGAATCAGGAACAAGGTTCTGAGCGCTGGTAAAACAATAGCTCATACATAACAAAACGCACAGCTTAATCGTAGTCATAAATCATTGGGAGCAAATTATTATTCGTCCCTTATAACGATCCATTTTCAATTGGTGACAGAATAATTTGTAAAAAATTCTTAGGTCATTGCGAGGAGGCACGACAAAGTACATAAATGTGAAAGGCCGCCGAATGAAACTATGCCCCACATATGAAACCTGTCATCAGCCCGCATTAAACCAGGCGCTGTTTATGTACTGGCCTTTTTCTTAGTCTTTTGCTGTCGCTTATGTTCTAAACGCTCTAAATAAAAACTAATGCTTTCCTGAATCAAATCCTCAATTTCTTTGTCAATGTCCTTGCCATTTTCAATTATTATATGATGTGTCCAATAACCTTTTTTTGGCTGAACTGATTCCTCTATTTTGTCGCTATGATTTTTTTTACCTGTCACAATAGTCAGGGTAATGGAGCTTTCAGAACGTTTTTTTATCCAAGTCTGTGGAAGCCAAACCCAAATGTATTTATATTCCTCTCCAAACGATATTTGTGTCTTGGAAACTTCAATTTTCGGAGAGCGGTTTCGTTCGATTAGTTTACGAAGACGTTTAAATAGTCTTAAAGAAGCGTCTCGTCCGTGGAAGAATTTTACAATATCAGTTTCAGTTTTGTCTGTCATAATTTATTGATTTGTAGCAAAAATGATTAATTGTCTACCGCTTGCAAATGCTCAGACGCCTGTACTGAGCGAAGTCGAAGTATCTGCCCGCATTACTGTAGGTGCTATTAGCACCAGTACATTATCTTTAGCGAACTACTGAAATGCCTGATATAGCGATCAGAAAGACTACTAACACAAAAATAATTCCCAGTAAAAAAAAAGGAATAGACAAGTATACGGATTTCCGCAATGTTTTTTTTGCAGTGCTTAAGTCAACATTATATTTAGATTCAACTTCATTCGCTTTTCTTAGGTAGGAAACATTATGAAAAAAACCAAAACCCGGTAACCAAAAGATAGCTCTAGAAATCCGGGCGTGCTTTTCAATACTTTTAATCCCAGCGACCTTATGCTTTTCCTCGGCCGAACTTAATTTAACGGCGTCTAATATTTGATTTGTCAACGGACTGTTATTTTCGTCAACCTCTATCGTAACATCTCCACCATTGGACTTTATTCTCGTCACACTGCTAGAGCCTTTTTTAAATTTCTTGATAATGATAGTGTCTTTGAATACCGATTCTTGCGCAGCATTGTCGATATGTTCATGGAAACGACCTTCGGTATATTTTCTAACAACAAAACCGGTCCCACATGATGAAAGGAGAATTGATGTCAAATAAATTATAATTAGTCTTTTCATGTATTGGTGCCTAACGGATTACAGCTAAATTTCAGTTTGGGCTTTGAAACCGCTCTCTACCGAAATGTTTCCTAACAAAGCTAAATGTTTATTAGCCATTTGCAAAGCGAAAATCAACTATTTGTCTACCGCTTTTTGCAAATGCCGAAGCTGAATGCCCGCATTTTGGTAGGTGCTGTTATAAGTTGTGCGCCACACACAGTTTTGTGTCGACCTTATACTGTTGGTTCCGTCAAAGCAGTATGCAATCTGCTTATTAATTGTTCGACTTCTTGTTTGTATTCAGCTTCTGTTTTATTCTCTTGTGTCGGCCACGTTAATGCAAAGGTGTCTACAAGAGAGGGCGAATAATCATAAACTTGTTCCTTAGTCACCCCATACCAAATTGGAAGAACAACCTTTTCATTTTTTATTAACTCACGAGTGAAAATAGAGTTGAATTCGGTTTTACCCCATCCGGAGTTGTTTAGATAATTTGGAGTAAGAATGAGAACACATTTATGTGCTTCTTTTATTCCCTTTTCAATTGATTCGCGCAAACTATCACCAATTTTAAGGGAATACTCATCATACCAAACTGGGCAAAGTCGAGAACTTAATCCCTGTGCAACATTTTTTGCTATCAAATCTTTATCTCTTGAATCGTGGGAGATAAATGCTTTAGGTCTTTCTGTGTTCATTTTAATTTTTACGTATTCAGCGCTCCTCAGAGTGATAAAAATATCTTTTGATTTGCATATTTTATCCAACTTTTGAAGTTCATCATCTTTTAACAGATTTTCAATATAAAAATACACCCTTGAAGTATATCTTGTTTTCTCGTTACCAACTTTAATATCGCCAGTGAACCCAACAATAAAGTCTAAATTCAAGCTGTTTGGATTGGGTTTTCCTAAAATCTTTAATGTTTCGCAAATAATATCGAACGTGTTTTCGTCGAATGGAATATAGTAGGTGGGTAGTCTTACTGATGTTGCGGCATGCAAATGTATTCTTTCAAGTATTTCGATTTCACCTTGTCCAACAACTCTTTTATGTTCGTTAATTTTTTGAAAGGTGAATTTTCTTTTACTGTCTAAACTGACGCCAAGAGCGAAGTCATTATTAAAATACTCTAAGAGTGTCGGCATTTGTATTTGAATTTGTCCTGCTCGATTTTTTGTCAAGCTGTGTTGTTATTTTATTTATTATTAACGTTTTGCAGCTACCAGAAGTGCGGGTTTGAAACCGTTTTCTACCGAAAAGCTTACTAACAAAGCTAAATGTTTATTGGCCATTTGCAAAGCGAAAATTAATTATCCCGATAGCTATCGGGAGTCTACCGCTTTTGCAAATGCCGAAGCTCAATGCCCGCATTTTTGGTAGGTGCTGTTAGGGGTTGTTGTTTTTTCTAGAATTGTGATATTATAATTTGTGATCAAAAAATATTGATTCTGGATTATTAGGGTCTAAACCGGGAAAGTCGGAAGGAATATTTGTAACTGTCTTGTTATTCGAATGAACTTTAAATGCAATGTTAATTTTCTCGCCTACTTTAATTGCAATAATTTCTTCTAAACACGTACCCGACCGTGTATTGTATTTTATTTCTATGTTAACCCTATCTCTTTCCTGCATAGGAAGTATGAATACATCTGTCAAAACTTGCGTTGGAAATATGTCGCCAATTTTAAAATTGTGTTTATTCGAATTATGGCCTTTTGTTCGCTTTAATTCATCTAGATCTATATAATATCCATTTATATCATAAGTAGGATACTTTGAATTGTTTGCAAGATGAATATGTAAGTTTAGAATATTTTGATGCATTTGGACAGGCATAAAATAAGCAGTTGAGTTCTTACCAATAGAAAAACCCATAATATCCTCCTTAACTTGTGTAAAATCGCTTTCTAGTTTTTGTTGTTTTTGCACTCTAAGTAATTGGCTAAATATCCAACTTAAGAAAAAGAAAGCAGCAGAAAAATTTGAAAGGAACGTCGACAAATAGTCTTTCTCACTATTGTATGTTCGATATGTTGCCCAAATTATTGCAATTACAAATTGCCATTTAAATTCATGAAATAGTTGATTAAATACTCTTCGGCTCATATGGCAATATTATATTCATAAGGTTATTTTCTGACAATTACCCCTAACTAGCTTATATGCGCTAATTTATAGCGCATATATACAACATACGGTTGCAGGATTAGCGCTATTGGATGGCGCATATAAAAGTATCCAAAATGTTTATTAAAACAAAATCCCCCTGTTGTAGAACAGGAGGATTTTAATTATTATTTTGCTACTTCTTTTCTTGCTTCTCGACTTCGCTCGAAGTGACAGCTTCGAAAAAAATTACGCTCTTACAGAAGCACGAATTATATTCAATGCGCCACCTGCTTTGAACCACTCAATTTGCTGAGCGTTATAGCTGTGATTTACTTTGATATCCTCTTTGCTACCATTTGAATGGTTCAATGTTAAGGTTAACTGAACACCAGGTGCAAAGCTGGTTAAGCCGTTGATGTCGATGATATCGTCTTCACGGATCTTATCATAGTCAGCTACATCCGAGAAGGTTAAACCTAACATCCCCTGTTTCTTCAAGTTGGTTTCGTGGATACGGGCAAATGATTTTACCAATACCGCACGTACTCCTAAATGACGAGGCTCCATCGCTGCATGCTCACGGGATGATCCTTCACCGTAGTTCTCATCACCTACTACAATACTGCCAATGCCCTGTGCTTTGTATGCACGCTGAACAGCAGGTACTGAATCGTAACCACCGGTTAAGTGGTTCTTAACAGAATCGGTTTTTTCGTTAAAAGCATTCACCGCACCAATTAACATATTGTTGGAAATGTTATCCAAATGTCCACGGTACTTCAACCACGGACCAGCCATAGAGATATGATCCGTTGTACATTTTCCTTTTGCTTTAATCAGCAATTTTAATCCTTTTAAGTCAACACCTTCCCATGGCGTAAACGGATCCAATAACTGTAAACGCTTGGAAGTAGGTTCAACCAAAACTTTAACTCCGCTTCCATCCGCTGCCGGAGCCTGGAAACCTGCATCTTCAACAGCAAACCCTTTTGGCGGCAATTCATATCCTGTAGGCTCATCCAGTTTTACCTGTTCTCCTTTTTCGTTAGTTAACGTATCTGTTAATGGATTAAAAGTTAAATCACCAGAAATGGCCATTGCTGCTACTAATTCAGGAGAAGCAACAAACGCGTAAGTATTTGGATTTCCATCAGCACGCTTGGCGAAGTTACGGTTGAAGGAGTGAATGATGGTGTTCTTTTCTTTTTTCTCTGCTCCTACCCTGTCCCACATACCAATACAAGGTCCGCAAGCGTTAGTAAACACTGTAGCACCAACCTGGTTGAATACATCCAGGAACCCATCACGTTCAATCGTATAACGGATCTGCTCAGAGCCCGGGTTAATCATGAATTCCGCTTTGGATTTTAATCCTTTCGCAGAAACCTGCCTGGCCAACGATACGGCACGCGAAATATCTTCATAAGAAGAGTTGGTACAAGAGCCAATCAAACCTGCTTCAATTCTCAATGGCCAGCCGTTAGCAATAGCCACTTCTTTTAATTTAGAAATAGGTGTCGCTAAATCCGGAGTGAAAGGACCGTTAACATGCGGTTCTAACTCTGATAAATTAATTTCATGAACTTCATCAAAATAATTTCTTGGATTTTCATATACTTCTTTGTCACCAGTCAAATGTTCTTTGATAGCATCTGCTAAAGCAGCAACATCAGCACGGCCCGTAGCTTTTAAGTAACGGCTCATGCTTTCATCATATCCAAAAGTAGAAGTGGTTGCTCCTACTTCTGCCCCCATGTTACAAATAGTTCCTTTACCGGTACAGCTTAATGCTATCGCACCTTCACCAAAATATTCAATCACCTTATCGGTTCCGCCTTTTACAGTTAAGATACCTGCTACTTTTAAAATAACGTCTTTAGCGCTTGTCCAGCCATTTAATTTTCCTGTTAACTTGATACCAATTAATTTTGGCATCTTAAGTTCCCATGGCAATCCCGCCATAACATCACAGGCATCTGCTCCACCAACACCAATAGCAATCATACCTAAACCACCGGCGTTTACAGTGTGAGAGTCGGTACCAATCATCATTCCGCCAGGGAAGGCATAATTCTCCAGTACAACCTGGTGAATAATACCTGCACCCGGTTTCCAGAAACCGATGCCGTATTTATTGGATACTGATCCAAGGAAGTCAAATACTTCTTTACTCTCTGCCTGAGCATGAGGTAAATCTTCTTTGGCACCGTCTTTTGCAGTGATTAAGTGATCGCAATGAACCGTAGAAGGAACAGCCACTTTTGGGCGGCCCGCCTGCATGAATTGCAATAGAGCCATTTGCGCGGTTGCATCCTGCATCGCTACACGATCCGGGTTAAAATCCACGTATGAACTTCCGCGAGGGTAATCCTGTAACGGGGTAGCCACATCTAAATGTGAATAAAGGATTTTTTCCGCTAAAGTTAAAGGGCGACCTAAGGCTTTACGCGCTGCTTCAATACGTGAAGGCATGTTTTCGTAAACCTTCTTAATCATTTCAATGTCAAATGCCATAATTTGTGTATTAGAGATTTATATAATTAGTGTCCCGATTGCTATCGGGATGTTTTTTGCGTTACGAATTTAATAATTAATTACCTTTTTTAAGGTATAAAAGCGCAAAAAGTTTTTGAATAACTTGCATTAATGCACTATTTAAACCGAATAAAAATAACCAACCTGAAAAAGCTGTTTTGTGTCCTTGTTTTTTTGACAACCGGCAACGCTTTATGGAGTCAGAGGGATACGTTGAAAGAAGAGCCTTATGTATATTTCAACGGTACTTCCTACATCGCCGGTTTTATGATCAATGAGTTTAAAGAACATGATCCGCCCCGGCTTAAACAGCTGGTTCCGCAAAACAGCATATTACAAAGTAACCCGGATAGCGCCAAAAACATAAGTAATGGCAGTAGCACAGGCATCTTCCGACCCAACATCGGTGTTAATTTTCACTTCAAAACAAGAGACTGGAAGCTGGGGAGCAAACGCTTTTCGAGCGAATGGCGTGTTGGATTAAACATAGGTTCAACTTACCGCGAAAAAAGCAGATACAGCGTGAAGGGAGAAACACCTGTTGATACCTTTTACAGCAATCACACCAATACCGTTATTTATGAAGGTGGCGCATATGATCAACATTACCAATACATCATCAAAAGCAAACAGGTTTATGTGGATATCAGCAAAACCTATCATAGCAACCAACTGAAGCGCTTTAGTATTTACACAGGTATTAATGTTGGCATTAGTTATAGTTTTTCAAACAGTATAGAGGCGGTCACCGCAGAATATAAAGAAGGACAAAAAAAACATCCCGGCCAGTTGAAATTTTATCCGGGTGCAGTGACTGAAAAAACCAATCTACCTTCGTATTTTTATTACCAGGCCACCGTTCCTATAGGATTTATTTTAAGAGTAGTAAGTTACAAAAAACAAATAGCCAAACGCATGGCATTAACCGGCGAGGTGAGGCTGGGCTATCGCTTTGATGATGATTTTGGCCAGGCTTATAAGCCAACTTTCATAGGCGGTTTACAACTGGGTTGTAAAATGTATCTATTTAAAGAACCAACTAACCGATGAGGCAAAGCATTTTATATATCGCATTGCTTTTACTTGGTTATCGGGGCTTTGCGCAAGATACTGTTAAGAAGACTTTTATCAGGGCCTATGATGCCGGCATTTTTGTAAGTTTCACTGAGCCTAACCGAAACATCATGAGCGGTCATGATTATCGAAAAATGCTTCCCGAAAATACCTTGCTTCAAACTTACAAGGCAAACAGCGGCCGAACTTCCAACGGTGATATAAGCGATGTTGGCGGATCGGTTGCTTTTGTGTTTTGGAGCGAAAAAAAGAAGCGGTATAACGATCGCATTCAGCTGCGCATTGGTGCCTCTTATAATATGGAGGTGTTTGATGTGCATGAGAATGGAACTTATCAGAACGCCTGCGATACCCTGATTAGCAACACAAGCCCTAAAGTATATTATATTGATACTGTAAAACGATATGACTATAACTTGCGCCGACAGCAAGACGCCGTAGGTATGTTTATACAACATACGTTTCACACCCGGCAAAATAAATACGTAAGTTTTTATACCGGTTATGGCTTCAGGTATTATTACATTCTCCGTCACCAATTGGATGTAAGCCTTGATTATTCAGAGTCCTTTATCGACCAGAATGGCAAAGATTACTATAATTCTTATGAAAGTTCCAATAACTATAGTTTGTACGAAAAATCAGCCGTACAATCTTCCAATACGCTGGCTGTTTATATTCCTATTGGTGCAAATTTACGAGTAGTACGGCCGTTACGGGGAACGATCAGCCGTTTTTCTTTTAACCCTGAACTAGCTGTTTGCTACAGGATGCAGGAGTTTTTAAATTATGGAAGCTCCGATGAGTTTTTCTTTTACGTTAATTTTAGAGCCACCTTTAATTTTAACAGAATCCGTTTATAATGGTGTGAGATTCTTACCGGTGCTCAGTAAAAAATTGTTTCCTTTTTACTATCTCCTCCCGATATCACATCCATAAAAATAAAAAAAGCAGTTATCTAAAAACGATAGATAACTGCTTCATATTGTATTCTTTAACAAATACTATTTTCCCAGGTCCTCGAAATTCACATCATCAGCTGATGGAGAAACACCTTTATCATAAGAAGACTCATTGTTGGTATAGGCTTCTCTCTCTACGATTGGAGGAGCATTTTCCTTAATCACTTCAATGGATTCATTTAATCCTTCCATGAATTTCTCGAAATCTTCTTTGTATAAAAAGATCTTGTGTTTCTCATAAGTGAATTTACCATCCGTTCCGAAACGCTTCTTGCTTTCTGTAATGGTCAAGTAGTAATCGTTTCCGCGGGTTGATTTCACATCAAAAAAATACGTGCGTTTTCCCGCTTTTACTGCTTTAGAAAATAAATCTTCTCTTTCTGTTCTTTCTATCTCTTCAGACATAATCTTTCTATTTTTAAGT
>JAJNBG010000042.1 GCA_021155905.1 Bacteroidota bacterium | reverse complement strand
CGCCCATTTCCATTGTTGTTTTTTAGAATATAAATTCATGCTGATACTAAAATAGAGAATATATAACGCTATTGCAAGCGGGATATTGTTTTATCTTTTAGGCGTTACCGCAAGTGGGCGGTCAGGCTGAGCTGCGCTCGGTGCATTCGTCAAAAACTTCGTCTCTCCTCGTCAATGCTTCAATCTTTTGTTCGTACCTCACAAAAGAATTTTCGCGACCATCCTTAACGCAGTCGTGTAATTTCCTCAACATCTTTGTCACTCTGAACCTGCCTCATAGTCTCAGGATATAAACTAAAAGGGCGCAGAATAAAAACTCTGCGCCCTTTGCTATTCCTTTGCAACCTATGCGGTTAAACTCTTAAGCGATCATATCGAAGCCTGTGTAAGGCACCAATACTTTAGGAATTTTAATGCCTGCTTCTGTTTGGTTGTTTTCTAATAAAGAAGCCACAATACGCGGTAAGGCAAGTGCACTACCATTCAAGCTATGCGCAAACTGCGTTTTACCGTTCGCATCTTTGTAGCGGCATTTCAAACGATTAGTCTGAAATGTTTCAAAATTAGAAACGGAGCTCACCTCTAACCAGCGTCCTTGAGCGGCGCTCCATACTTCTAAATCATAAGTTAAAGCGGAGCCAAAGCTCATGTCACCTCCGCATAATTTTAAAGTACGATAAGGCAATTCCAGTTCCTGCAATAAGCTGCTCACAAACTCACGCATGTCTTCCAGAATTTGATATGATTTATCCGGATGTGCAATTTGTACGATCTCTACTTTATCAAATTGGTGCAAACGATTTAAGCCGCGTACATCTTTTCCGTAACTTCCTGCTTCTCTTCTGAAACAAGGTGTGTAGCCACAATTCTTAATAGGCAAATCACTTTCCTTTAAAATTACATCACGATACATGTTGGTGATAGGAACCTCAGCTGTTGGAATTAAGTACAAATCATCCACCTGGCAGTGATACATTTGTCCTTCCTTATCCGGTAATTGTCCTGTTCCATAACCACTATCTGCATTTACTAAAATCGGCGGCTGCACTTCATTGTAGCCTTTCGCTGTTGCCTTATCTAAAAAATAATTAATTAAAGCGCGTTGTAATCTTGCTCCTTTTCCTTTGTACACAGGGAAACCGGCACCCGTTAATTTTACACCCAATTCAAAATCGATCAGGTCATATTTGGTGGTTAATTCCCAGTGCGGTGTGGCAGCAGCGTGTAATTTTGGGATCGTACCATGTTCGTTTACCACCTCATTATCTTCAGGCGTTTTACCAACAGGAACTGTTAAATTAGGCAGGTTCGGAACCGTTACTAACAGTTTATGAATTTCCTGTTCAATGTTTTTTAAAGTCTCATCAAAGCCTTTTTCGTGTTGCTTTAATTCAGCTGTCCTTGCTTTTAATGTTTCTGCCTCTTCTTTCTTTCCGGACTTCATTAATTCCCCGATCTGCTTCGCTAAACCATTAGCTTCTGCTTTGGTATTTCTTGATGGCAAGACGTTTTAAAACATCTTCCTTGTTGTCTCTTATATAACTTAATTGTAACATACGTTTGGTTTGAAAGGATAAATTTAATCTTTGTAATGTATTAATGAAATAGTTTGATCGCTTTTAAATTTTTATCCCTGTATGATAGTAATATCTACAAAAAACACAAAAAGCCCACCGGTTTTGCGGAGGGCTTCAAGTGTTATAAATAAGCTTCTTGTTATGCCTCTACAGGAACAACTGAAACGTACGATCTGTACATTTACTCCTGGGTTATGTTTTGTACCACGCTGACGAACAATAATGTTACCAGAGATACAAGCCTGACCACCGAAAATTTTAACGCCTAAACGTTTGCTATGTGATTCGCGGCCGTTGTTTGTGGAACCCGCTCCTTTTTTATGTGCCATTTTAAATTAAATTTAATGGTTAATGTTTAAAATTATTCTTCTGTTTTTTTAGCTGCTTTTTTTGCAGGTGCTTTCTTAGCGGCTGCTTTTTTAGCAGGTGCTTTTTTCTCAGCTACAACTTCTTCTCTTACTACCGGATTTCTCTGGCTTGGAGATAAGTGTGTACGTACTGATTTTTCAGCTTTTAATTCATCTTTTAACGTTTCACCTTTACCAAGGATACCTTGAATTAAGATTTGTGTTAAGTGTTGACGGTGGTTATTCCATTTCTGGTAACCTTTACGACGTAATTTCTTAAATACGATAACTTTATCGCCTTTTAAGTGTTCGATTACCGTGGCAGCAACTTTTGCGCCATCAACAGTCGGGCTACCGATAGAGATCTTTCCGCCGTTATCAATTAAGAAAACTTTGTCAAACTCTACTTTTGCACCTTCGTTAGCATCTAGGCGGTGAACGTAAACTTTGTTGCCTCGTTCCACTTTAAATTGTTGCCCTGCTATTTCTACAATTGCATACATGTTGTTAATTTTTATTGTTAATAATTTTTTTAAGGACGGCAAAGATAGGAGGTTTTTTCGATCTGCCAAAGAATTACGGCAATTTTTTGCTCTCCAAAAGGCATTTTAACAGCAATTTCCACAAAACTGATGAACGGGTTCAGACCTTTTTTGGCGCATTTATCATCCAAATGCCCGCAATTATGATCAAAACTGACAGAATTTGATAAAAATTGACCAATTCTCCGTCCAAAAGTCCCCACCCGATGGCCACAATCGGGATCAGGTAAGTGCAGCTGGCCGCAAATACGGTTCCCGACATTTTAATTAACGTATTATAAATCACCACCGATAAGGCGGAGCCCACAATGGCCAGGATACTGATATAGCCCAATGAGCTTAAAGCTTCCGGATGATGTTGAGCGTGATCAATAACATCCGTAAAACCAAATAAATAAATCGCCGCCACAGGCCCGATCAGTGTAAACGACCACACCGTTGCCGTTAACGAATTCACTTCCTGCAAATACACTTTAATGCCGTTCACACTGATGGCATAACACAAGGTAGCGGCCGCTACCAACAGGCAATACAAAACGTTTTTCGATTGTTCATTGCTCTCATTAAATAAAATCAGGGCCACGGCGCCCATAAAACCAATAAATACACCAAGCCATTTATTCCTGGCAACTGCGTTTTTGTAAACCAACACACCGATAATAATGGTGAACAAAGGCGTCAGGGCATTCAACATTCCTGTTAAGCTGCTACTAATCTGCGTTTCTGCTTTGGTAAACAAAAAAGCCGGAATCAAATTCCCGAAAACTCCCATTAATAACAACCCTTTCAGGTTCTTCCTGACTGATAATTTATTATAATGTTTAATTAGAAACGGCAACATGAACGCAGAGGCAATCACAATTCTAAGACCTGCCACTTCATCGCTGCTGAAAGCCCTCAGGCCTTGCTTCATTAAAATGAAAGAACTGCCCCATACCAATGATAGGGCAATTAAAATGATCCAGGAGAGTGCTTTATTGCTCATGTCGATTAACTTATGACCCGCTCAATGCCATGGCATCCAGCTTCATTTGCTTGATCATGCTTACCAGTCCGTTTGCACGTGTGGGAGACAAGTGTTCTGTTAATCCAATTTTATTGATAAAAGCCAAATCAGTCTTTAAAATATCCTGTGGTTTTTGATGAGATAATACCCTGATCATGAGGGCAACCATCCCCTTGGTAATAATAGCATCACTGTCTGCCGTATACACAATTTCATCACCCTGTTTTTCAGAATGCAGCCATACTTTACTCTGGCAGCCCTTGATAAGACGGTCTTCTGTTTTGTACTCTTCTTTGATCTTCGGTAACGATTTTCCAAGCTCGATGAGGTGTTCATACTTACCTTCCCAGTCATCCCCAAATAACTCAAACTCTTCAACGATTTCGTTTTCTATGTCTTCAATAGCCATGGGGCAAAAGTACTATCAATAATTTATAAAAAGAGCTTTCGTTTGAGTTTTATCGTGCACATTATCAATATTTTAGACCCGCACTTCAATTATCTCAACAAATTAAAGACTATTATCCATCCAAGGTTAATAACTTTGCAGGCTAATTATTGCATAATTAGGCATAAATTAGTTGCTTAGTCGCTTGTTTTTGGCGCCTTTGATTAATAAAAAAGTGCCGGAATAACATAATACGAATATGAAAATTGGATTAGATATAATGGGGGGCGATTTTGCTCCGGCAAATTGTATAGATGGAGCTATTATGGCACTTGATTCTTTACCGGCGTCAGTGAAGATGGTATTGGTTGGCGATAGCGAAAAAGCAAAAAAACATTTAAAGGAAAAAGGCATTGCCGAAGATAAGTTTGAGTTTGTGCATGCGACAGATGTTATTGAGATGGGCGAACATCCCACAAAAGCATTGGCCCAAAAACCTCAAAGCAGTATTTCTGTTGGATTTAAATTACTCAAAGAAAATGAGCTGGATTGCTTTGCCAGTGCCGGCAACACAGGCGCCATGCTGGTGGGCTCCATGTTCTCGGTAAAAGCAGTACCGGGTGTTATTCGTCCCTGCATCACTTCTATTTTACCAAAGATCAACGGTGGATTTGGAATTATTTTAGATGTTGGCACCAACGCCGATTGCAAACCGGATGTCTTATACCAGTTCGCCATCTTAGGATCTGTATTTGCCAAAGAAGTATACAAAATCGAGAATCCTAAAATCGGACTTTTAAATATTGGCGAAGAACCCGAAAAAGGAAACCTGGTAGCACAAGCAGCTCATTCCTTAATGAAGGACTCCAAAGACTTTAATTTTGTGGGGAACGTTGAAGGGCAGGAAGTATTTGAAGATAAGGCCGACGTGATTGTTTGCGAAGGATTTACCGGAAACGTGCTTTTAAAAACAGCGGAAGCCTTTTACTCCATGATTAAAAAACGCAACCGTAGCGATGAATTTTTTGATAAATTCAACTACGAATTATATGGTGGCACTCCTATATTAGGTATCAACTCCAATGTGATGATCGCTCATGGAAAATCAACACCCCTGGCTTTTAAAAACATGATGGTGTTAAGTAAAGATATCGTCGAGGCAAACCTGAACGAAAAAATTAAAACCGTATTTCAATAATGATAAGAGCAGCAATTACTGCCGTTGGCGGCTATGTTCCGGACTTTGTAATGACCAACGATGAGTTAGCCAAATTTGTAGACACTAACGATGAATGGATTACCTCCCGTACCGGAATTAAAGAAAGACGTGTTTTAAATATTCCGGGCAAAGCCACTTCAGATATGATGGTGTTTGCTGTAGAAGAATTATTAAAAAAACGTGGTATTACCGCTTTGGATATTGATTTATTAATAGTGGGTACCATCACCGGTGACTATATTTTCCCAAGCACCTCTAACGTTATTTGCGATAAAATCGGCGCGAAAAACGCCTGGGGCTACGATCTTTCTGCAGCCTGTTCAGGATTTATTTATGCCTTGGCAACTGGTTCACAATTCGTCGAGACAGGCCGTTACAAAAAAGTGGTGGTTATTGGCGTGGACAAAATGAGTGCGATTTTAAATTACGAAGATCGCGCCACCTGCGTGATTTTTGGTGATGGCGGTGGGGCAGTATTATTAGAACCATCAGAAGATGAAAATGGTATTCAGGATTTTATTTTAAAAGCAGACGGATCGGGCCGCAATTATTTATACCAGGTAGCAGGTGGTTCTTTCATGCCTCCTTCTCACGAGAGTATCGACAAAAAATTACACTACGTTCACCAGGAAGGACAAACCGTATTTAAGCACGCCGTTGTAAATATGGCCGAAGTAAGTGCTGAAATTATGTCAAAAAATAACCTGACAGCGGATGATGTGACTTACCTTTTACCACATCAGGCTAACAAGCGTATTTGCGAAGCAACTGCTAATCGCATGGGTTTAAGTCCGGATAAAATGCTCATGAATATTGAGCGTTACGGAAACACAACTGCCGGGACTATTCCATTACTATTGTGGGACTATGAAAAATTATTCAAAAAAGGCGATAATTTAATTTTATCAGCTTTTGGTGGTGGTTTTACCTGGGGTTCCATTTGGGTGAAATGGGCTTATGACGGAAGTAAGGTCGGGAAATAATTTTCTTTATTATAATGATTAGGGCGTGCCGTCGCAAGAACAAGCGCCGTCGGGCTGTCGCTTCAATCTTTTGCCGCAATTCGGCTCCGCTCAGTGTCCGGCAAAAGGATTTTCGCTTGCATCCCTCACGCACTTATTTCTACAAAAACACGAACTAAACACGAAGTATCTACGCTTTATCTATAGAGTATCTATGTAGTAAAGTTCATCACGCTTGAATTGGTTTGCGACATGCATAAATCTGCCACAAAACTGCCATATTCAGACACTTTTTTAACAAAAACTGTCATATTGTACGACTTTGATCCAAATAGACCACTTGGCACATTTTTGGACAATTAGCCACCGTAAAAAATTAAATTATTAAAATCACATAATTATGGCAAAAACAAGTACAAGCGTAAATGTAAAGCCCTTAGCCGATAGAGTATTGGTTGAAGCGGCTCCGGCAGAAACAAAAACAGCCGGTGGATTAATCATCCCTGACACAGCAAAAGAAAAACCGATGAAAGGTAAAGTAATTGCTGTTGGTAACGGTAAAGTAGATGAACCAATGACTGTAAAAGTTGGTGATACTGTTTTGTATGGCAAATATGCAGGAACAGAAATCCAGGTTGACGGGAAAGACCTGTTAATTATGAGAGAAAGCGATATATACGCGATCATTTAATTAGCCGGTTCGACAATTAGTCAATTAGATAATTAAAAATTCAAATAACAAATAACTTAATTCAAATAACAAACCAAAATGGCAAAAGACATATCATTTAACATCGAAGCACGCGACGCTTTAAAACGCGGAGTGGATGCATTGGCAAACGCAGTAAAAGTAACATTAGGTCCAAAAGGACGTAACGTGATCATTGACAAAAAATTTGGTTCACCACAAATTACTAAAGATGGTGTTACTGTGGCGAAAGAAATCGAATTATCAAACCCGGTGGAGAACATGGGTGCGCAGTTATTAAAAGAAGTTGCTTCTAAAACTGCTGATGCTGCAGGTGATGGAACAACTACTGCTACCGTATTAGCACAAGCTATCGTAACAGGTGGTTTAAAGAACGTTGCAGCAGGCGCAAATCCAATGGACTTGAAACGCGGTATCGACAAAGCGGTTGAAGCAGTTGTGGCTGATTTGAAAAAACAATCTCAAATGGTTGGCAACGACAATAAAAAAATCGAACAGGTTGCAACTATCTCTGCAAACAACGATAGCACGATCGGTAAATTAATTGCTGAAGCAATGGCTAAAGTGAAAAAAGAAGGTGTGATCACCGTTGAAGAAGCAAAAGGTACTGACACAACTGTTGAGGTGGTTGAAGGAATGGAATTCGACAGAGGTTATATCTCTCCGTATTTCATTACTGATGTAGATAAAATGGAAGCTGTTTTAGAAAGCCCGTTAATTTTAATTTACGAGAAGAAAATTTCTTCTATGAAAGAATTATTACCGGTATTGGAAAAAGCAGTACAAACCGGTAAACCAATTTTGATCATTGCAGAAGATATCGACGGTGAGGCTTTACAAACATTAGTTGTAAACCGTTTACGTTCTAACTTAAAAATCTGTGCAGTAAAAGCTCCCGGCTTTGGTGACAGAAGAAAAGCCATGTTAGAAGATTTAGCGATCTTAACAGGTGGTGTATTCATTGCTGAAGACAGAGGTTTCTTATTAGAGAACGCTGACTTAACTTTCTTAGGAAAAGCAGAAAAAGTAACAGTTGATAAAGACAACACAACCATCGTTGGTGGTGCAGGTAAAAAAGCAGATATCACAGCGCGTGTTAATCAAATCAAAGCACAAATCGAATCAACTACTTCTGATTACGATAAAGAAAAATTACAGGAGCGTTTAGCTAAATTAGCTGGCGGTGTTGCAGTACTTTATGTTGGTGCAGCTACTGAAGTTGAAATGAAAGAAAAGAAAGACCGTGTGGACGATGCTTTAGCAGCAACCCGTGCAGCAGTTGAAGAAGGTATCGTACCGGGTGGTGGTGTAGCATATATCCGTGCAATCGCCTCTTTAGATAAATTAAAAGGTGTGAACGAAGACGAGAATACCGGTATTCAGATTGTACGCCGTGCCATCGAAGAGCCTTTACGTCAAATTTGTGCTAACTGTGGAATCGAAGGTTCTATCGTTGTACAAAAAGTAAAAGAAGGTAAAGATGATTACGGTTTCAATGCACGTACTGAGAAATACGAGAACTTACTGAAAGCAGGTGTTATTGATCCTACTAAAGTAAGCCGTGTGGCTTTAGAAAACGCAGCGTCTGTAGCAGCTATGTTGTTGACTACTGACTGTGTATTAGCAGAGAAAAAAGAAGATGCTCCTGCAATGCCAATGGGTAACCCAGGCATGGGCGGAATGGGCGGAATGATGTAGTCTTCGACTACGCTCAGACCACAATATAATATGTAAAAAACGCCTCGCAGAAATGTGAGGCGTTTTGTTTGTTTCTAACAAAAATAAGATGTAATTTCAATTTGATAATGTGAATCATAAAATGAAAAAAATAATTTCTTTTCTTGTTCTATCTATATACACTGCCCCCTTCTATTCGCAAACAGTTGTTAATGCAGGTAGTGTAAATGGTATATGGACGGAATCAAATTCACCATACTATATAGCTGGAGATGTTACGGTGGTAAATGATTCCACACTCATAATAGAACCAGGTGTTTCGGTGATCTTTCAAGGACAATATAAAATTTCCGTTTTAGGAAGACTTATTGCAACCGGTACTGTCAACGACTCTATCGTATTTACCGCGAATAACATATCAATGGGATGGTCCGGAATTAAGTTTAATAATACCTTAATTTCCAACGATTCATCTTTGTTTAAGTATTGCAGAATAGAATATAGTAAAGCACTTGGCGGTAGTAATAGCTTAGGAGGTGCTATTTATTTTAATAACTATTCAAAATTTGAAATATCAAACTGCCTTATTACACATTGTTATGCCAGCCAACAAGGTGGGGCAATTTTTTGCGATTCCGATTCCAGTCCGACAATTATTAAAAATACATTTTTAGATAATAGTTCAGGTGGGGCTGGAGCAATTGCCTGCTTACAATCAAATACTAACCCGTTAATTTCCGGAAATTTATTTATTAATAATACGGGAGGCTATTTTTCGGGCGCAGTAGCCACAAGAGGGACAAACACAATATGTAATAATATTTTTTACAAAAACAGTACAACGTCAAGCACATATGCCGGGGGGGCTATTTATTGTGCAATTGGCGCTGATCCGTTTATCTTTAACAACTTCTTTATAAATAACTCGGCACTAAATAGTGGTGGGGGAGCTATCTATATGTATATGGCATCTTCAACATTATATAATAATGTTTTCTCAAATAACGCCGCAAAGTATGGAGGGGCAATTTACCAACTAGAGTGCGGAAATTTTGACAATTATTATAATAATACATTTTCCAATAACAACGCTGTTAAAGGCGGTGCAATATTTTTAAAAGGTGAGCCACAGGGTTCTTTCGGTATGAATGGAAGCTCCCCGACAATAATTAATTCTATTTTATGGGGAAATACTGCTTCAACAAGCGGTAACCAGATATATTTGGAAGATGATGTCAGCAATCCCGATTTTATGTATTGTAATATTCAGGGAGGAAGTCTTATGTTTGGATTAAATACAAATGTTGTCAGTAATGGATTATATACAAACAATATTGATTTAAATCCAAATTTTGTATCGCCAACAACCAGCCCAGGACTATCTTCCGATGCATTATATGTTGATTTATCATTACAACCGTCGTCGCCATGCAGGAATAGCGGTCACCCCACAGGCACATACCCATCAACCGATATTATAGGCAATGTTAGAGTCCAAGGGCAGGCAATTGATATGGGAGCATATGAATCTTCTATCATTACAGATATAGAAAGTTTTGATAACCAAAATGTGATGATCTATCCTAATCCATCAAACGGAAGAATTATAGTAAATTTAGGAAGTCTTAACAGATGCGTTGTCGAAATTTTTGATTCGTATGGAAAGCTGATATTTTTAAAACAATTTGAAGGGGTCGGAGAAGCAGATTTGTCGCAAAATAAAGATGGTTTATATTTTGTAAAAATAAAATATGGCTCTGCTGTTTATTCAAAAAAACTCATCATTTCAAAATAAATTTTGCTCGCGCCCTAGTTGTCGCGGACTTGTAGTCCGTGATTATCCAGTTTAAACATTGCAAAGAGAAAAAATCTTCAGTAACACCGCTCCGCTGCATTTGTAATGTTACAATTTTTGTATCCTCCTTTGAAGGAGGTGTCCATAGGAAAAGAATTAAACCTGATTGATTATATTTGTCTCACATGACAACGACAAAACGGATCCTGGCAACACTAGGTTTTATTGCATTAACACTACTTCTGCTATACGTTTGCATTGAAGCAGCATCTACCTCTGCCGGTCTGTCTGTAGAAGGCAGACGTTCGGCCCTCATTTGGGGATTCATCATTTTAATTTTAGGTTTTCTATCCACAGTAGCTATCTGGTTGCCGTGGAAGAACATGAAGAACAAAAAATAACCATGACGCATGTGTCTTAGCCTGAGCGTCTCACAATGAATTACCTTAAACCACAAATTGCCTATACTTCTAGCAATTCAGATCTTTTTTCGAGAGAACGTCGTTCACATGGGCCTCCGAAATACCGACATTGGCTAAAGCATTTATTAGTTCCTCTTTGGTGCAGCCAAGCTTAAGGCTCCAATAATGAACCTCGAACTCTTCTTTTTTAATTTGTGGGGCTTTTAGATACGATTTACTTTTCTTTTTAGACATTGTTTAAGAAAATCATTTTATTCAGGGGGATGAACAGATTTAACGTAAAAATAATATAACGTTACATAAAAATTTAAGGTAATCGGTAATAGCCGGTTTATAATCGATGAAGACATTATTTCAGAGATTGCAACGGACTTTATTAACGCTGTTAATTAAACATACTGTTAAAAACGCCTGCGGTAATAATTGTGTAATACATTGAGTGCACGCTGCGTATACCTTTATACCACCACAAGCCGACATCTAAGCATGAGCGAGAGATGGGATACGGTGTAGCCAAATCTAATTCCAATCAAAAAGCCGTTTTAATAAAACGGCTTTTTGATTTTTTACAATGATATTTAGTTGATAAATTCCTCCTTTGAAGGAGGTGGCTGAAAGCCGGAGGATGTTTTTTTGAACGACATCCCTCGCCTTCGGGACTCCCTTCAAAGGGAGAATTAGAAAACTAATCTTCTTTCCCAGCCAGTACTACCACAATTTCACCCTTGACAGTTTTCGCTTTAAAGTGTGCAATGAGCTCGTCCACAGTGCCGCGGGCATTTTCTTCATAGAGCTTGGAGAGTTCGCGGGAAACAGAAACCTGCCGGTCGCCGCTTAGATACTCTTTGAACTCTTCCAGTAACTTCACCAGACGAAATGGTGATTCATAAAAAATCATCGTGCGCGTTTCTTCTTTTAAAGAAAGCAGTTTGGTATGTCTTCCTTTTTTTTGAGGTAAGAAACCATAGAACACAAATGTATCGCAAGGCAAACCACTGTTTACGAGAGCAGGAACAAAAGCCGTTGCTCCGGGCAATGTTTCCACAGCCACATTATTTTTAAGACACTCCCGTACTAACAAAAATCCCGGATCAGAAATGGCAGGCGTTCCAGCATCCGAAATCAACGCGACCGATCTATTGGAACCTATCATTTCCACAATTTGTTCTACGGTGCTATGTTCGTTATGCGCGTGATAAGAACGCAAAGGTTTATCAATTTGAAAATGCCTTAATAAGTGTATCGAGTTACGTGTGTCTTCCGCCAGTATTAAATCAACCGATTTCAACACGGTGATAGCCCTGAAGGTCATATCTTCCAGGTTACCAATGGGTGTGGGTACGATATATAGTTTTGGTGTCATATTTTTGTTCATTCTCCCTTTCAAGGGGTGGCTGAAAGCCGGGGGATGTTTTTCTCAAAATTACATCCTCCGTCCTGCGGACACCTCCTTCAAAGGAGGAATTTATTTAAACCGTTTAATCATTATAAATCTACAAAATATTATTTACTCATATCTAACTTCTCATCACCTACCTGGTAAGGCAAATAAGAAAAAATAAACTGGAACATCTCTTCAGTTGTTTGCATGCTCTTAACACCCTCGCCCTGCGTGACAATCTTCGGGGGATGGTTCGGATTAAAGGGATTCTTGTCGGTATTATCAAAAGTGCCATAGGCATAAATGGTAGACCCGGCTTTCAAAATAACCGGGTGCTCATACAAGTAATAATACTGCCATTTGAAATCCCATTTTTTAATCCGGATTAATGGAACGGTATCGCCGTTAGGTTGAATAGCAAAGGCCCAGAATGATTTGCCCAACAAATGCATGTGCGGATTGACAGAGAGCAAAGAAATGTCATTATTTATCTTAGCCTGGGTATGAAAAGCTTGAATTTTGTTTGGTAATAAAATTAGCTCCGGCTCAATTTTTGAAATGCCAAAGGTTCCCATTTGTGTTTCATAGATCGGGCGTTTTGGTTTTTGTCCGTAAAACACATTGATATAGGAACTATCCAATACATCTTTATTACTAGGACCATAATGAATATTTTTTAGTAGAATAGAAGACGTTTTATTCAACTGATAACCACCAATTCCCGAAGGATACACGGGCGGAGTATAACCAGGCAAGTAATAAACTGTATTGGGAGTGAGAACGGGAAAGGTACCGTCATCATTCAAAATATTCATCTGGCTATAAAGATCCTTATAGTCCCTGAATTCATCCAATGCATAACTCAAACCACTTTGTACATCTTTTTTCTTACTTTTTTCATAATTGATTAAATGCCCGTTGATGTGATGCGCGAGCTGGCGGTGATTAGGAACAAACTCAAAGTAACGGACAAACGTATCTTTGTCTAACTCGATTGGTAATTTCACAATGTAAAAATGATCCGTCCCATTGCCTTTGATAGGAACCGGAACTTTAAACTTAATCACTGTATCAGGTTTTCTGAAAGAGGAGCCTGCATAAAACTCAGGTGCAGCAGGAATTTTTGATTCGTCTCCTTTTGGCGCTCCATTTTCCACCCACAGTTTAATCAGCTCAATTTCTTCCTTGGTCAAAGCACGCTCTCCCACAAAATGCGTATAATCTGCATCGGCTGGCCAGGGCGGCATGTACTTGGTTTGGGTAACAAATTTTATTTTGTTCTTATTCTTAAAAATGTCTTCATAGGTCATGAATTCAATCGGGCCACTCTGCCCTTTCCTGTGGCAAGGCGTACAGTTTTCGAAAATGATAGGAGCAATGTCGACAAAGGTTGGGTTATTGTTTTTGGTTGCTTGAGCAGAGTTGTTTGCATCACTGTTACAAGAAGAAAAAGAACAAAAAATAATGGCTCCTAAGACCAGTTTAAAAAGGTTCCCGCCTTCGCTCGAACTGACATGACATGAAAAGGTTTTTGTTCTACTCCTGCACATACACTCGTTTTACACGTGAAGAAATGCCGGTTAATACTTCATAAGGAATCGTTTCCATCGACCTGGAAAGTTCCATTAATTGTTCTGTTGTTTCAAATACAATCACCTCATCGCCTTCCTGACAGTTTACATCACTCACATCCACCATGCACATATCCATGCAAATATTACCGATTGTTTTGCAGGCTTCGTTATTTATGAAAACAGAATAGTTACCATTTCCTAGTTTTCGGCTGAAGCCGTCCGCGTAGCCAATAGGAATGGTGGCGATGGTCATTTTTTTTGCAGCTACTCCTCGGCGGTTGTATCCAACGGTTTCACCGGGCTCTAAGTGCTTGATTTGCGAGATCCGTGTTTTTAAAGAACTGATATTTTGCAACGACTGTTTTTCCACGTCATTAAATCCTACACCATACATACCAATACCCAAACGCACCATGTTGTAATGAGCCGGTTTTAAACGGGTAATAGCTCCTGAATTACATATATGCTTGATTGTAGAATATCCAATCTCTTTCTCAATGTGGGAAGACATTTTTTCAAAGCGGGAAATTTGAGAATTCGTAAATTCATCAAATGCTTTATCATCGCTGGCCACTAAATGAGAGAAAATACTTTTTACTTTGAATAAATTTTCTGTTTTCAACAACTTACATAATTCATCGATTTGTCCTTCTTCAAAACCTAAGCGGCGCATGCCTGTATCCAATTTGATATGCACCGGGTAAGCCTGAGTAATGGCTTTATTCTGCAAGGCATGTAAAAACTCTTTCGCAATCCTGATTGAATAAATCTCCGGTTCCAAACGGTATTCAATCATATCATCATAAGATGATTCTTCCGGACTCATAACCATGATGGGCAAATGAATTCCTGCTTTTCTCAGCTCTACTCCTTCATCCGCATAAGCCACGGCCAGGTAATTCACATGATGGTGTTGCAGGGTAAAAGCAATCTCGGTGCTACCGCTACCATACCCGGTAGCTTTTACCATACACATGAGTTGAGTATCTTTTGTAAGTTGTGATTTATAAAAGTTTATGTTATGAATCAAGCGGGTCAGATTAATCTCTAAAACCGTATCATGACTTTTTTGCTGTAACTGCTTGCTGATGGTTTCAAAACCAAAACTGCGCGCGCCTTTTAATAAGATGATCGCATTGTGAAATTGCAGTTCAGGGTTTACCTTGCTTTCTGAGATAAAGGATTGGGTATCTTCAAAAAAGTGAGCGTCCGTTTTAAACAACTTTTGTTGCGAAGAGATTTCTTTTCCAATGCCAACAAACGTGTCGATACCAAATTGCGAAATTAATTTTGCCACATATTCATACAGTTCCCAACTCAGTTTCCCGCTCTGTTCAATATCCGATAAGATTACTATTTTTTTTCCGCCCCGGTGTTGCTGCTTCTGATGGTGCAGTGCAATCTCCAAAGCATTGATGTCCGAGTTATAAAAATCATTGATCAGGACGCAATTGTTGTTACCCAGCTTTAATTCCAAACGCATGGCAACCGCCTGTAATAAATGCATGCGTCTTTCAATATCTTCTTTATCAATATTGAGGTACAGTAAAACCGCCCAGCAGGTGATCGCATTTTCGATGCTGGCTGAATCCGTGAAAGGAATGTCAATGCTTATCTCTTTGGAATGATAGTTTGCAACAATGTGTGTATGCGTAAATAAATTCTCAATCTTCACTATTTCCAACGTGGCATTCGGGCTCCTTGAAATTAAGAATACATGTTTCTTCAGTAATTCCAAATGTTCTTCCTTAAAAGATAAGGCATTCACAATCACTGTTTCGCTCTCTTCAAATAATGTCAGTTTCTCCTTTAATTTTTGAGAGATATTCGTAAAACCCTCATCATGCGCTGTTCCCAAAGAAGTAAACACACCAATGGTTGGCTGAATAATATTCTTTAAAAGGTTCATTTCACCGGGCTCAGAAATGCCCGCTTCAAAAATACCCAGACTGTGATTATGGTGTAACTGCCAAACTGATAAGGGAACACCAACCTGAGAATTATAACTTTTAGGACTTCGGGCAATATTATAATCAGACTTTAATAATTGATACAACCATTCCTTCACGATAGTTTTACCGTTGCTTCCGGTTACACCAATAACAGGTATAGTAAATTGCTTTCGGTGATAGGTAGCTATTAGCTGTAAAGCTTGTAAGGTATCTGACACGATTAAAAAACAAACATTGTCTTTTAGTCCGATGCAGTTTTCAGGAATATGATTAACAATGAAAGTCTTTACGCCTTTTTGGCATAAACCAAAAATATACTGATGCGCATCATTTCTTTCTGTAACTAATGCAACAAAAACTGTATGTGAAGGCTCTGTGAGCTGCCTGCTATCGATTAGTAGATGTTGAACCACATGTTGAGTGTCTCCCACCAATCTGGCACCAATGATCTCCGATATCTGTTGCGGTGTGTACAAAATAAAAAGTGGTCTATTTTATACAAAATAAACCACTTTTTAGTGAAATAACTAATCTATTATGAATTAACTAAGAGTTTAAAACCTTTACCGTGAATATTGACGATCTCTACTTTAGAGTCCTCTTTCAGGTATTTACGAAGCTTGGCAATATATACGTCCATGCTTCGGCCATTGAAGTAATTATCATCATGCCAAATGGTTTTCAAAGCAAAGTTCCTGTCGAGAACGTCATTCTTGTGAACGCATAACAGGCGCATCAACTGGCTCTCCTTGGTGGTTAGTTTTTGTTCAGCACCATTATGAACCAGGGCCTGGGTATCGGAATTGAAGGTGTAACTTCCTATTGTAAAATTCACATCTTCGGTATTATGAACCCTTTGTTTATTGCTTCTGCGTAATACTGCCGTCACACGTGCCAGCAATTCATCCATACTGAAAGGCTTGGTGATATAATCATCCGCTCCGGCGTTAAACCCTTCAATGGTATCTTCTTTCATGCTCTTAGCCGTTAAAAAGATAATTGGTACATTTTTATCAGTCACTCTTATTTCCTTGGCCAAAGTCAAGCCGTCTTTCACAGGCATCATGACATCCAACAATAACAAATCAAATTCCTGTTTGCAAAATGCGTCAAAGCCTTTTTTTCCGTCAGTGGCCAATTTGGTTTCAAATCCTTTGGCTTCTAAATATTCCTGTAACAACGTTCCTAAATTTGGATCATCTTCAACTAGCAATATTTGTGTCTTTACATTTTCCATAATTTATATGTATTTATTGTTTATTCTGATTTTTTATAAGGCATGACAAATTTAAAGGTACTACCTTTTCCTATTTCACTCTCTACATGAATTGTGCCATTATGTTTTTGAACGACCGCCTGTACATAACTTAAGCCCAAACCGAAGCCTTTGACGTTATGTACATTACCCGTTGGAACGCGGTAAAATTTATCAAATATTTTTCGCTGATTCTCTTTACTGATCCCAATTCCGTTGTCTTTCACCCCTATTTCGATTCCGTTTTCGGTGTCCTTTGTGAAGATTAAAATGTTCGGACTATCCCTTGTATATTTTACAGCATTATCGATCAAATTGAATATAATATTGGTCAGGTGAACTTTATCCGCATTGATAATACATTTCGTGGCCCCTAATTGTTTAGTGATAATACCCTGGCGCTGGTCAATTAATAGCTGGGTATTCTGTATGGCCTGGTTAATGATTTCATGAACATCAATATCGCTCCGTTTCAATTTAAATTCTCCTTTATCCAGGATGGAGGTCTGCAGGATACTTTCTACAAGGATGCTTAAACGCTTATTTTCATCCCTGATCATTTTTAAGAAGCGCTGTTGCTTTTCCGGGGTCTTTAACACCGAATCGTCATTGAGCATTTCTGCTGCCAGGGAAATGGTACTAATGGGTGTTTTAAACTCGTGCGTCATGTTACTAATGAAATCATTCTTAATGACCGATAATTTCTTTTGCCTGGAAATGGTAGCAATAGTGTAATAGAAAGCCCATATCAAAATAAAGATAACCATTCCTGATACTCCTAACATCAGCCACATGGTCTTTAAAAGGTAGTTTTGCTGATTGGGGAACTGTACGCTCAGGTATTGAGGAGTCACAAACACGTTATTCGGAGAAAGGTTGATCTTAATGGAACAGCCTGTTGAGTCGCAATCTTTTTCGGCCTCCTTATAATTTCCGTTTATTTTAGCGTTACGCAAACTGCTGGAGATAGAATAAACGAACCTGGTAGTAATGCCCTCCGCCAATAGTTCCTGACGGAGTATCGTGTCCAGCATCAAAGAATCCACTTTGGGTTTATAATCTTTATAAACGTTGATACTAATTAACTCATCAAACAGGTCGTTTACAATTTCTGTTTTTGTCTGAAAAAGTTCATCCCTTAAACTCTCAATACTTTTGGAAGTAGATTGAGACGCATTTAAAAGCTCGTAAGGAAGGAAATGATTTTTGGAATTGACCGAGTCACCTATAAATTCTTTTTGGGACATTTTGCTTGTAATGACACCTGAAGAATCGGTGCTTAATTCTTCGAAAATACGAACCTGCACATCACTTCCACTTGGGTTTCCAACGGTTACCATTCCGGGCTTCGTGATACGGACACCCTGCTTCCTAAGCTTGATTTTTTTAGCAATTTTATTGGCAGTAGCTATTTTCTCCAGCTTATTGGAAGTCGATTTCAATGCTTCTTTCACAGAACGTTCAAACTCCTCTTCTTTCAGCTTGATGGAACTTTTAATCCAGTATATCTGCACGGCAATCAAAGCGACCAAAGCCACTCCAACCAAAACGGAAATAATACCAAGATTATGCTTGTTCATTTTAACAAATTTAATAAAGTAAATGATAAAGCATTTACATAATAACCTTTTTTAACTGCTACGAAACCCTGATCCCTGATACCAATACATCATCAATTTGTTCAAGTTTGGATTTCCAATCTATAAAGATTTGCTTCAGCATGTCTCCCTGGTTTTCGATCGGGGTATCCCTGATTTTTAGTAAACTTTCTTTTAACTGGTTGTATTTAAACTTCTTTCCTTTTGCGCCTCCAAACTGATCAGCGTAACCATCTGTAAACTGGTAAATGACGTCTCCTTTCTCCAATGTAAGTGTTTGAAGCGTGAAGTCTTTATGGTTTGCAGAAGCATAGCCAATCGGTTGTTTATCCGGTTTGATTTCGAGAAACGAATTATCATTTTTCAATATCCATACAGGGTTATTAGCACAGGCTATTTCAAGGGCCAGGGTTTGGGTATTAAAACATACTAATGAAATGTCCATTCCGTCCTTTGACTGAGAATCTTCTCCCTGCTTTAAAGATTTGATAATTTCTTTTCTTAATTCATTTAAAATCAAATCGGGCCGACAGATCTTTCTTTCAACCACAATGTTATTTAATAAGGTATTCCCGATCATACTCATGAATGCGCCTGGCACACCATGACCGGTACAATCAGCGATCACAAATATTTTTAAATGATCCTGTTGGGCGAACCAGTAAAAATCACCGCTAACTACATCCTTCGGAACTGATAAAACGAAACTCTCAGGAAATACTTTTTTAATATCCGCCAGGCTTGGCAATATAGCATCCTGTATTTTCTTAGCGTAATTGATGCTGTCCGAAATATCTTTGTTCTTTTCGGAAATGATACTGTTCTGGTGTTCCAGTAACTTATTCGTTTTCTCTTTCAGGCGGTAGCGGTTAAACATCAGGAAAGCGAGAACCAGCAACAACATCGCGCCGGCCATCAAACTGATTTTAACGATCTTGTCCTTGTTGGCACTTACTTTTAATAATTCAATTTCTTTTTGTTTCTTTTCGGTATCATACTTGATCTTAATACTGTTTAATTCAGTTGCAATTTCTTTATTTGAAATAGAATCTTCCAAACTTTTATAGGTTCGGAAATTTTCATAAGCTATCTTATAATTTCCTAAGCCATAATTAGACTCTGCCATTCCTAAATAGTTTTCGGAAATGAAATCAGCGTCCTTAAACTCCTCCGCCAAACTTAAACTTTTACTATACTCCTCAAGCGCTTTTTGATTTTCTTCCATTAAACTAAACGTTCTGCCTTTGTAATAGTATAAAAAAACCAAATCCGATCTGTTTTTTAAATGAGTAGCTATGGCAATTGCTTTGTTTAATTTTTCTAATGATAACTGGAACTTTCCTTCATCACTATATGAGAGTCCCCAATTTCCCAAACACGTAACTTGCTGGCTGGAATCCTTCGACAAAACAGACCATTCGTAGGCTTCTTTATATGCCGCATTTACTTTAGAGAAATCATTACTATGATAAGCTTTATCGTATTCTATATTAGCCAAATTCATTAAGATCACAGAGACCTTTCTTGTATCATTAAGCTCCCTACTAATCGTTAGTGCCTTAGAGAAATATTCTGCAGCCTGATCAAATTGCTTTTGATTTGCAAACATGTTTGCAAAACCGTTAAAAGCCTGGGCAAGTAATTTTTTGTTTTTGATCTTTTCAGAAAGTAAAATTCCTTCCTTATAATAAATTGTTGCTTTTTTATAATCACCAATATTGTAATTTACTGCCGCTAACCGCAATGCAGTAGCAGCTTGCAAATACATGCTATTAGCTTCGCGCGAAATCCTATAAGCTTCGCTGGCGTACCAAAAAGCAGAATCAATGTTGACCTGCTCGAAATAAATAACCTTATCAATATACTTATCTACCAATAATGAATCTTCATCAGATGCCTTCTGGGAATATAAGCCTATCGGAATAAGGCTAAAGAAAAAAATTATAAGGCACCTGAATTCGTTTATCATTAATTAAATATAGGGTTATTCTTCGTCTTTTTTACCTTTAATCAGTTCCAGAAATCCACTGACAATTGAAAGAACCAAACTAAACCAAAGCGCAGTCCAGAACCCATCGACTCTAAATCCATCCACCAGTCTGTCTGCAAATAAAATAATGAGCGCGTTGATTACCAGTAAAAATAATCCCAGGGTAAAAAACGTAATAGGCAACGACAGGATCGTGAGAATAGGTTTAACGATTGTATTTAAAAAAGCCAATACAACTGCGACTAACAAGGCAGTAGTAAATTTATTTAATTCAGGATAACTTCCTCTATAGAATTGGTTATCACTGATGGTGACACCATCCAGAAAATAAGCCGTTATTAAAACAGCAAAAGCAGAGATAAGAAGCCGGGCAATAAAATTCATAATTTTTCGATGAGATCAAATATACGATTCTTTGTTTTTAGTTTAAAGCATAAAAAAGCCCGGCAAGTTTATCGAGCCGGGCTTTAAATTTACAAAATGGGTTACATTTTTTTGATGTCCAGTTCATTGATGATGTTAGTCGCACCACCTAATTTTTCAACTACCCATAACAGGTAACGGACATCAAGGTTAATAGTACGGTTCAGATCCTTGTCAAATTTTATTTTATGACTTAACGCTTCGTAGTTGCCATCAAAAGCCAAACCTATCAACTCACCTTTAGCATTGATTACCGGGGAGCCTGAATTACCACCTGTAATGTCATTTGAGCTGATAAAAGAAACCACAATGTCTTTCGCATCCGAATCCATATATTGACCGTAATCTTTTTTCTTTGCCAATTCGATTAATTTAGCCGGAGCATCAAATTCATAATCTCCTGGTTTATACTTTTCTAAAATACCGCTCAACGTACAGATGTGGCTGTATTTCACCGCATCTTTCGGAGAATAAGACTTCACATTACCATAACTGACACGCATGGTGAAGTTTGCATCCGGGTACATTTTCTTGCCCTTGTTCATTTCTAGAATTCCTTTTAAATAAGATTTACCTAAAAGGAAGTTTTGCGTATTAAAATCAGCAAACAATTTAGAATATTTAGTATTGAAATTTGTATTGAATGTATTAGCAATCATAAAAGCAGGATCTTTATGTAAAGATGCGGTATCAGGGTTAGCCATCAGGGCATCCCATTTTGCATTATCTAAAAATGCTGTATTAGAGAACACGTGATTAGCAAATGCATCATAGGTAGCTTTAGTTTTCAAATCACCGAATTTTGAGTTGATCATGGAATAAAATCCGGCAGGGTGCTGAGATGCATCAATATCATTGTAGAACGCTTCCGTTACAAACGCCAGAATGTTTTTATCAGAAACAATGTTTTCTGACTTAATGAAAGTTGCACGCGCTGTTTTAGCACCTTCTACTACTTTTACGATCTCTTCCTTAGTTACATCTTTTTTACTCAACGTTGCATCCAGCTTTTGTAAGGATGAAGCGAATGCGATCAATGGAGATCCAAAGATACCTTCTGTCATATATACACGTTGCTTAGCATACGGACGCCATGCATCATATACTTTTTGATATTCTGTAAACAGGTTTTCAAACTCTGGTTTTCCTTTTGCCCAGGTTAAAAATGCGGCTTCGTTCGCTTGTTTTTCTTCGTATGTTTTAAATTTCAATAACTGTTTTGATTCGCCATCAAAGAACTTCCAATAATTGGCAACACCTGCGTAATAACCCGCTAACTGAATTTTTACAGCAGGATCTTTCTTCATTTCCGTTAACATGAATTTTAAACGGGCATCACGAAGATCCACTAAAGAAGGGTTCTCGATATCCGTTTTTAATTTCACACCAAAGGAAGTCTCATAACGGTTCGTTCCACCAGGGTAACCCCAAATCATAGTATAATCACCGTCTTTAACACCCTTGATAGAAACAGGTAAAGAATATTTTGCTTTCAATGGAATATTATCGGCAGCATAATCTGCTGCTTTGCCTTCTTTGTTTGTATACACACGGAAGATTGAAAAGTCACCTGTGTGACGTGGCCACTCCCAGTTATCAGTGTCTCCACCGAACTTACCAATGCTCTCGGGAGGAGTTCCTACCAAACGAACATCTTTGTAACGCTCATAAACAAATAATAAAAACTGATTTGCTTTGAACATCGACGAGATACGGCCTTCGTAATTGGTACCTTCTGTTTCTTTATTCGCCATTTCTACTAAAATACCCGGTAATTTCTGGGTCAGATCCATTGGTGCAATATCTTTGATTCTCTCGTTCACTTTATCCGTCACATCCACAATTTTCATTAAGAACTGCGCATGCACACCAGGAGCATAAATTTCTTCTGATTTTGATTTTGACCAGAAACCATCCTTCAGGTAATTGTGATCAACTGTACTAGCTGCAGCAATAGCATTATAACCGCAGTGGTGATTTGTGAAGATTAATCCTTCCTTACTTACAATCTCGCCTGTACAACCACCACCAAAAATAATAATAGCATCTTTAATACATGCCTGATTCATACTGTATAATTGTTCTTTGGAAACTTTCAGGCCTTTTTTAACCATGTCGGCATATACCTGTTCGCCTAACAACATAGGCAACCACATACCTTCATCGGCTTTGGCAACAGGTTTTAAAATAAAAGAAAAGATAACTAAGGATAGGACAATTTTTTTCATAAAGAGGTTTAATTAATTCGGGGGCTAAATTAACAGAAAATGCCAAACAAACTATAGTTTTTAGATAAACGGATTGTATGAGTGATGACTTCAATATTTAGGCAGATGTACGCCTTTCACTTCGCTTTTAAATAATGGAGTTCAGTCAAATAAATGTATGGTTCGAACATGTGGTGGAGAAAAACATTTCTCCCGTCATATTTGAATTTTTGGTCATAAGCAGAATCTGGCTGCAAAATGATTGGGATACCGGTTGGCATATAAAAATTACTGTTCTCAATTTCCGGACGCCGGTATTGTACCAATGATCGGTTAATAAAACGACCCATTCGCTTTGTGAGGTACTTTTTATATTTACGGTTTGTTTTTTGAGCCGCGCCTTCCATATCCTTTATGGCATGGTTCACATACAACCGAACGAAAGGGTTGTTCACCCTTCGCTTCATTAGTTCTCGTCGTTTAGCGAACGGGTTTGTTGGGTGCAAATCACCAATGGCCTGGATAGTGAATGGTGTTTCAGGCACCCAATCATTTGTATTCACAATACGGTAGGCCCAACCATCACGCGTTATTAAATCAAAATCATAGGAATAGAATAAATTGCCCGGTTTTGGTGCCGCACTGCCATATACTTTAAAGAAAATATCTTTCGGTACAATGGAATCCGGTGCATACTGCAAATAGGACCGCATTAAAAAAGCCAATGCTGCTCCCTGGCTATGTCCTACAATAATAAATTCCTTTACGCCTACTATATAATACTCATTAATCGTTTGGATTACCAATGGAGCCAAATGGCCAATGCCAATTGCCCAGCCATGATGCACCAATGCTTTGTTGTCGCTGGCAAATTTGTAGCTGAAAAGTGTGCTGTCATTCAGTTGAAGCGTGCCCTCTGCCCGGATCATGCCACTGTAAAAATTTTCCAGCCAGCTGGTTCCCCCGACTGTGTATCTTAAACAGATAATCCCGACTGAATCTTCCCGCAACCAGAAATCAAATTTATTATTAAGGCCAACCTCCGGAGAGCGATGCACACGTTTATAACGTGCCGGCAATGACTGTGGCTTATACCGACTGCTGCTGTCCTGATGGGCCCATTCCAGATGCAATACATCCAGGAACTCCCTGGCGTCAAAACCCGGTTTCAATTTGGTTTGCGAAACCAATACTTTGCTAAAAATGAATAAGAAGACTACAGCAAACGTCCTCATCCCGTAAACTTGTTTTTCGGAATAATGGTACAGGTAAAGCGGGAGACGCATGTTAATTCACCCGCTTCATTGTATATTTTGATATCCCAGACATGATTTTTTCCCGAGACATTTAAAGGCGAACAAATCCCTTTCACTTTACCGCTGAAAACCGCTTTAATATGGTTAGCATTAATTTCAACACCTACGCCAATAAACACCTCACTGTTCACCACCAGTAAAGACGCAACGCTTCCCAGTGTTTCTGCCAGGGCAACATTAGCGCCACCATGTAGTAAGCCGAAAGGTTGCCTGGTTCGTTCATCTACCGGCATGGCGGCTATTAAATAGTCGTGGCCCACTTCAATAAATTCTATCCCCAGGTTTTCACCTAAAGTGTTTTGATTTAATAAATTGATGTCAGATAAATTGGGGGTTTTGTGCCAGATAGAAGTGCTCATGGATTTAAAATCTGGCAACAAAACTACATAAATATTTTAAATTTATGAGTGCCATCTTTGTACGAGTAAGTGACATGCCAATTGTAGAAATCAACGATCTTCTTGATCAACGATAATCCAAGGCCTAATGAACCGGAGATCGAGTTTTTATTGAACCGATCGAATAAAAATTGTTTGTCTATCTTATCTACATAACTTGTATTCTCTACTGTGAAAGAATCTTCATCTACCGTGATCCGGATAATCCCGTTTTCTTCGAGATTATACTTAATGGCATTGATAAACAAATTGTTCAATAGAATTGTCATCAACACAGGGTTGACCTCTTTGGTAATCTGAGTATTAAATACTTTCTCAACGGTAATTTGTTTGGCTTCAATAAAATCTTCCAGGACTTCTATTTTCTCATTAATGGCCTGAGTTAATTCAATGGAATTCGTTTCCACAAACTGCTTATTCTCGATGCGGGTTAAAAGAATCAAACCTTCGTTGAGTTTATACAATCGCTGGGTTGCATTATAAGTTTGCACCAATAGTTTATGTTGCTTTTCATTATAATTGGTTTCCTGCATCAATAGTTCCAGTTTTGTACTAATAATGGATAAAGGTGTTTGCGCCTCGTGTGAAACATTCTCGGTGAACTCCTTTAAATTATGGTAATCGGATTGGATCTGTCGCGTCAGATCTTTTACTGTATCATTTAATAAATGGAATTCATCAATATCCGTATTTTTAAAGTCCAGGTTCTTGTTCTTTTTAATGTTCCAGGTTTTAATATTTGAAAGGGTATCATAAAACGGCGACCAGATAAAAGCAGAGATCAAACGGTTTAGCAAAAATAAAATGATCACCGAAATCACCAGGAATATCAAAACCACAACGGCGATATAATCACCGATTTTCTTTCCTTCTGATAAAGAAATACAAACGGTTACTTCATAAATTTTATCATTCACTGTTGTCTGGAACAGCAACTCCCTCTGCGTAATATTACCATGATTTTGGTCTTCCGGATTTTTTTCAATGTATTCAATAAACTGATTATCAAAAACTGTTTGCTTGTCAATTTTTTTTACATAAACCTTTTGTCCCAAATTTGAAAAAAATTCATTTGGGGAAATACCGTCATTCAATCCTTTAACAATCTTCTCTTTGGCAGATAATAGTTGTTTATCAACTTCCCTGTCTAATTTCAGTAATATTACCTGGTACACAATAAAAATACCCATCGCAAACAGCAATACGGTTGTAATGGTAGTATAGATATTGGTTTTGGTAAGAAGTTTCATTAAGAACTAGTCCTTAAACTTATAGCCCATGCCGTAAACGACTTTGATGTAATTCTTCAGGTCGGCTTCGTTTAATTTTTTCTTTAAATTTTTTATCTGGCTATACACAAAATCAAAAGATGTCGCCATATCGGCCTTGTCGCCCCAGATGGCATCCGCTAAAGCTTCCTTCGTAATAAGGTGCGTTGGGTTGCTTGCCAGATAAACCAGTATTTCATATTCTTTTTTTGTTAACTGAAGCTGGTTCCCGTTGGCCATTACTTTCTTCTCAGTAGTATCAATTTCTAAACCATCAAAGACAAGGGAATTTTTACCGCCAAAATTTCTACGGCGCAATACCGAGTAAATTCTTGCACTCAGTTCGGATAAGTGAAATGGCTTTGTCAGATAGTCGTCAGCCCCGATTTTCAGTCCCTGCAATTTATCTTCCAGGGCGTTTTTAGCCGTTACAATGATAACACCCATCTCTGGGTTATTTTTCTTAATATGTTCAACGATCTCGATTCCGGAACCGTCTGGAAGTCCTACGTCGACTAATGCACAACTGTATACAGTATCGGTCAGTTTTTGGAGAGCACTTTTTATGGTCGTAGCAAAATCGCATTTATAACCGTTTTCCGTTAAATAATCAACGACATCTTCACGTAATGATTTCTCGTCTTCAATAATTAAGATTCTCATAGATTCTGTTTAATGTTTAAATTTAAAGGAAAAATCAAAGAAAATTCATTTTCCAAAAAAAATACATTTTTAACCGGGAAGATTTAACGGATTGGAAAGGACTCTGAATTAACGCAACGCGCTTTCTTTAGATTTAGGCTCGATAATCAATTGGTGAGGTGCCATTTTAAATTTCTCGTTCACCTCCAGTAAGGCCGCTAAAACCAATTGAGAATAATTTTGGGAAGCCGAACGGAACTGCTTGGTTTCGGTATGCCAAAGTGTATAAATCAGGTTCATGTCCCCCGCAGTTGGCCTGAATGTAAAGAGTGCTTTCCTTACATTACCGGCACCGGCATGGTAAGAATGCATCACTAATAAACGGAACCATAATTCATTTTCCTGGTAACCGGTAATCCCCAATGAATCCAATATTTGCCTGGTTTTCGGGATACAGATCTTTTTAATCAGGCTGGACGCCGCATAAGCAGACCGATCAAAATTGGCTCGTTCATCTATGTGTTTATTCACTTTTAATCCAAATAGCCTGGCCACATCTTTCATTAACTGAAATGAACCATAAGCACCGGCATTGGATTTCTGAAGTTTATTAGGGCTTTCGATCATAAGGATAGCTTGCGCATACCAGGGATCCACCCCATTGGCTATGAAATCATTAATTCCCCGATGAAAATTAGCGGATGCTTTTTCGAAATCGTAAAAGAAACTTTTTCCATTGGTCAGTAAAATTTTTGCGGAATCATCCAGGCAGTAACAATCCCTTAAACTATCCTTGAAACAGGATTTTTGTGCAATGTCTTTTCCTTCCCACTGGTTGATATGTGTTTTACTTAAAATGTTACGATCAGCAGGCGTATTAAACAATGCGGAATCCTTGTGAAGTTTCATGATGCGTCGCCAGAAAATAACATTTGGCATGGTGTCGCATCCCAATTGGTATACCTGTGTATTAAACACAAAATCCATCTGTTCCTGTGTTTTAAAGTTCGGCACCGAAATCACATCCTGTCTTAAATCAAAAGAAGTTGTAGGAGCCACAACTGTGGCATTACTGTCAGGGGGCAACGTTATAAACTTTAACGTAAATAATATAGAGATAAAAAACTGCATGACTTTATAACATCCAAAAGATACAGGTATAATGCAAAACCAAGTGATGAGTATCAGCCAACTTTTCAACAATACCTTTTTATAAAGATAAAAATTCAGGTCCTAATTTCCAAAGAATCCATCTAAGAATTAACACAGTTAAACTAAATTGTGATAATTTTTCTTTTACAAAAGTATTAACAAATCACAGGGAATACGGCATTTGTATATCCAGACAATTATATAAAAAGAATAAAAAGAGTAAATTTGTTGCCCGCAATTATGAGTGAGCAGCCCAAAGTAGTGATGGGCGGACCTTTGACTGCAGGATTAAAAAAACAACCATGAAGAAAACGATCATTTTATATATAATGCTCATTGCAATAACTGCAAGTGCTCAGACAAGAGTAGCCAGGTATCCAAATGGAAAATTAAAAGCGGAAATTTCATACAAGGATAGCTTAAAGCATGGCATAGGTAATTACTATTTTGAGAATGGGAAACCACAATTAGTTGTCGAATATGAAAACGATAAATTAGTTGGCACAATTAAACAGTTCTATGAATCCGGCCGGCATTTCATGATTATTGACGCCAAAACATTAAATGCAAAAGTATATAGCGAAGACAGTATCTCCTATTATAAAGGGAGGTTTGAAAATCTAAAGTTTAATATGAACGGCATTTGGGAAGACTGGATTGTAAATCCCCATTACAAAAAATATGTCTGGACTTTCGTCAATGGCTATAAAACCGGCCCTTATACAGCCTTCAGACAAAATGGATCTGTTGAAGCAACAGGTCACTACCTCAATGGAACGCTGACAGACACCTTAAAAATGTTTGATGAAAAAGGCATTCTCCAGGCAATACAAATATGGAAGATAAAGAACGGTGGCAAAGAAAGTGATTTAGTACGCACCATACATTTAACCGCCAAGAAACCGGATGGCACTCCAGAAGTCATCGATGGGAAAATTTATATATGGAGAAACGGGAAGAAAGAATTTCAAAAGAACGTTGGAGAATAGAGGAGAATTGGAACACAACTCAAGAGAAATACTAATAAATAATTCAAATCTCCAAATCATTAAATCATTGATTATCAATCATTTAAACGCATAAGATAATGAGGCTCATCAATAAAAAATTCGATTTTGCGATTAAATTTTTCAGAATCAAATAATTAGCCTATATTTGCAGCCCTAATTTAAAATAAATAATAATGGAAAAACGCTATGAGACGGTCTTCATTTTAACT